>JANQFG010000219.1 GCA_028277985.1 bacterium
TCACTGGGTCTATGCTGCTTCGGCACCAAATCCAGTGCCTTAGCCAATAGGACATTTTCGCGTTGCAGTTAGTAGGACATTTTGCCTTTGCTTAAACAGTCAAGAAGAAGTTGAAGTAGGAAGGCCTTCTCGCGGGGCCCGCCGGCCCGACCCGGCATCCCGGCACATTGTTGTTGACGCGGGAGCGTTTGTCTGGATATAATATTAGGTCTGACCCAGCATTTTCCGTGAAGCCGCCCCCGGGGGGAACACATCGATGGATACCAAGCCGAACCGATGGCGCGCATTGCTCGCCAGCATGCGTTTCAACAGTTCCAGCGGCTACATGCTGAGCGCTTTCGCGCTGCTCGCCCTGGTGATCGGGTATGTGTGGTGGCCCCTGGCCAAGAACTACTTCTCCTACATTGCGGCGGGAGGAAACATCTGGGCAAGAATGGATTGGCTGCTCATCGGGATCTTCTCCTTCATATCCTTCCTGATCATGCTCGGGGCGGATCTGCGGAAAGACGCCGTCCTGTTCGGCGTGGGTCTCGCCGGCGGCCTGGTGATCGAGGCCTGGGGAACACAGACCCAGATCTGGACCTATTTCACCCATGAGCGGCCGCCCCTCTGGATCATCCCGGCCTGGGGGCTGGCAAACCTTTCGATCTTCCGCCTGGTCAAGTTCCTGAGCGTTGTGGCCCCGGAGGATCGACCGCTCCTGTATCGCGGCCTTTACTGGGCCATCTTCGCAGTATTCCTTGCCATGATGATCCACTTTGTTTCGCCGACCCTGGACAAGTCCTTTACCGTCCTCGCGCTCATGGCGGTCACCTTCATCATGTTCACGCCCACGAATTACCGGCTGGCGGTTCTGATCTTCATCGCCGGTACCGGGCTGGGCTACTTCTTCGAGCGATGGGGCACGACGCGGCACTGCTGGAATTACTACACCGGCCAGACCCCACCCCCCTTTTCCGTGCTGGCCCACGGTCTGGCGGCCGTGGCCTTCTGGCGGGCGGAGCGGTATCTGCGAATGATCGCGAACTTCATCCTGGCGAAGCCGGTCAAGGTGAGCGATCGAGAAATCTGGGGCTAGCCCGCATCCCTACTTCCTGCCAAGGTAATCCTTGAGCCAGGATGCAAGGTCGATCCTCGACACCGTCTCGGCGATATACTTGTTCTCGATATCGAAGATCTTCCGGGGGGACGTTTCCTTCGAGGCCTCGTGCAGAATCGCCTTGATGTTCCTGGGCGCAAAGGGGGGAACGCTCCGGATGATCTGATCGGCCAGAGCACGTGCCTCGTCCAACACCTTTTCGTCCGGCACCACGCTCCGGACGATGTTCATCCCCAGCGCTTCCGCGGCGTCGATGTTCCTTCCCGTGAGCAGCAGATCCAGGGCAGGCCCCCGGTTCATGGCCCGCATGTAGAGGCTGGTAACGCCCCACATCAGCGGGAATCCGATTCTTGCCTCGGGCAGCCCGAAAACCACGCTTTCGCCGGCGATCCGAAAATCGCAGGCGATCGCAAGGGCAAGTCCACCTCCGAGGGCGTGACCGCGAATCGCCGCGATCGTCGGCTTCGGGTATTTCTCCAGCTCCTGAAAGAAGGCGTATCCGGCCTCCATGAGGTGAAGCAGTTCCTCCGGGTCCGCCCGCCCTACGGCTTTCAGGTCCATCCCCGCGCTGAATGTCTTGTCGTCGCCCGTCAGGATGACGACGCGGATCTGATCGTCCTGTTCCAGGGTTTGGAGGGCCCGGCCGAGGGCATCGAAGAGGTCGATGAACAGGGCGTTCACGGGCGGCTTGTCCAGGGTCACCAGGGCAACCTCGCCTGATCGCTCGATTCGGACGAGATCCGGGTCCATATTCCTCTCTTCCAAGGGTAGCCCTCCTAAAGCGAATGGATGTCTTCCTTCACCCCTTCTTCTTCTGTGCCTTCTCGATCTTGGCCCAGGTATCCCTCAGGGTGACCGTTCGGTTGAACACGAGCGCTCCCGGCTTCGAGTCCTGGGAATCGACACAGAAGTAGCCCTGCCGCTCGAACTGGACCCGGCTTCCTGGCGCCGCCTCCTTCAGACTCGGCTCCACCCGGCAGGAGGCGAGTGTCTCCAGCGAGTTCGGGTTCAGGTGGGTCTTGAAATCCGCACCATCCTTGCCTTCAGCCGGATCCGGTTTCGTAAAGAGATGATCGTACAGCCTCACCTCCGCCTCGATCGACTGCTCGGCCGACACCCAGTGAAGGGTCGCCTTCACCTTGCGGCCGTCCGGCGAGTCCCCGCCTTTCGTCTCCGGGTCGTAGGTGCAGCGAAGCTCGATCACTTCGCCGGTGTTCTCGTCCTTTACCACGTCCACGCATTTGATGTAGTACGCGTACCGGAGCCTCACCTCCCGTCCGGGCGCGAGCCGGAAAAACTTCTTGGGCGGCTCCTCGCGGAAATCCTCCTGCTCGACGTAGATCACGCGGGAGAAGGGTACCTTCCGCGTGCCCATTTCCGGGTCCTCCGGGTTGTTCACGCAGTCCATCTCCTCGACCTGTCCCTCGGGATAGTTCTCGATCACGACCCGCAGAGGACGCAGGACCGCCATCACCCGCGGCGAGCTCTTGTTCAGGTCTTCCCGCAGGGTGTGCTCGAGCAGGGCAAGATCAACGGTGCTGTCCCTTTTGGCAACGCCGATCCGCTCGCAGAAATTGCGGATCGCTTCCGGGGTGTACCCCCTCCGGCGAAATCCGGACAGGGTCGGCATCCGTGGGTCGTCCCAGCCGCCGACGAGACCCGCTTCGACCAGTTCCAGAAGCTTCCGTTTGCTCATCACGGTGTAGGTCAGGTTCAGGCGCGCGAACTCGATCTGCTGGGGATGGTAGACATCGAGCTCGTCCAGGACCCAGTCGTACAATGGGCGATGATCCTCGAATTCAAGGGTGCAGATCGAGTGGGTAATGCCCTCGATCGAATCGGAAAGGCAGTGGGTGTAGTCGTACATCGGATAGATGCGCCATTTGTCGCCCGTTCGGTGGTGGGTGGCCGTCAGGATCCGGTAGAGGACCGGATCGCGCATGTTCAGATTCCCAGAGGCCATATCGATCTTCGCCCGGAGGACCCGCGAGCCATCAGCGAATTCGCCGGCCTGCATCCGCTCGAAGAGGTCCAGGTTCTCCTCTACGGTCCGGTTTCGGTAGGGGCTCTCCTTCCCGGGCTCGGTCAGTGTGCCCCGGTACTCCCGGATCTCGTCCTGACTCAGGTCACAGACGTAGGCCTTTCCCGTCTTGATCAGCTCTACCGCATGGTCGTAGAGCCGGTCGAAATAGTCGGATGCGTAGAAGAGGTTCTCGCCCCAGTCGAATCCGAGCCACCTGACGTCCTCCTGGATCGACTCGATATACTCGACTTCCTCCTTGCTCGGGTTCGTATCGTCGAAACGCAGGTGGCACACGCCCCCCTGGTTCTCGCCTGCGATCCCGAAGTTCAGGCAGATCGATTTGGCATGCCCGATGTGGAGGTAGCCGTTCGGTTCGGGCGGGAACCGGGTCACCACACGCCCTTCCCACTTGTTCGTGCGTCCGTCTTCGGCAACGATGGTCCGTATGAAGTCGGTGGTACGTTCTGTCTCGGTAGTGCTCATTTTGCCGCAGCTCCTCTTTGTTTGGCAGTCGTCTCTCCGATCCGGTATCCGATGGACCGGTAGCCGGCAAGCCTTCGCTCATGCATCCGCATGAGCATCGGTACGCGGCCGTCCACGTAGTCATAGATCTGGACGACCGATTTCGAATCGTGTCGGCGGTGAAGGCGTCCGGCGTACTGCTGCAGGGTGCCTCGCCAGGAGACCGGCGTGGCCAGGAACAGCGTGTCCAGCCGGGCGTCGTCGAAGCCCTCTCCGATGTATCGTCCTGTCGCAATCAGAACCCGCTCTTCCCCTTCCGGAATCCGTCTCATCTGCTCGGCCAGGGCCTCGCGCCGGGTCTTGCTCATGCCCCCCCGAAGCACGACCACATGTCGTACCACGCCCTCGCACCTCTTGGCGAATGCTTCAACATGGTCCGTCCGCTCCGACAACAGCAAGGGCGACCTGCCCTGTTCGACCGCCCGGACCAGATCACGAAAGATCAGCTCGTTTCTCGCCTCGTCCGTGATCAGGGCGGAGTAGACCCCCTGGATGCCGACCTTGGAGTTGCTCCTGGGCATTCGGAACCCGGTGGGCCGCGGGATGACCACGTGGTCGAAAGGTCTTGAGGCGGCCTGGCTCCGCGCACTCATCCGGAACCGGATCGGCCCGCACTGCATCATCACGATCGGGTGATGCCCGTCCTTTCGCACCGGCGTTGCCGTCAGGCCGAGCAGATACCGGGCCTTTGCCCGGTCGAGCACCTGCTCGAAGGTGAAGGCAGGGACGTGGTGGCACTCGTCCACGATCACGTGGCCGTATTCGGCGATCAGGCCCTTGACCGCTCCCTTCCGGTTCAGGCTCTGCAGGATGGCGATGTCGATCGACCCGGTCGGGCTGTTCGTGCCGCCTCCGATCCGACCGATCGATTTCTGCGGCAGCCCCAGGAAGGAAGCCAGCCGTTCCTGCCATTGATCCATGAGCTGTCTCCGATGGACCAACACCAGGGTATTCACCTTGCGGGCGGCAATCATCCAGGACGCCACGACGGTCTTGCCAAAGGCGGTCCCGGCGTGGAGCACTCCGTTCTCGTGGGCCAGCAGGGCATCGGCGGCCTCCTGTTGAAGCGGCCGGAGGGAACCGTGAAAATCCGCTTCGATCGTGATACCGTCGTGTCTCTGATCCTCGATTTCGGTTCGGACCCCGTTGCTCTCGAGCAGATCGACGACCTCTTCCAGACATCCCCTGGGTAGAGCGAGCCGTTCCGGCGTGTCGTGGGCACAAGCGATGACCCGGGGCTTGTCAAAGGTGGAGAGGCCCATGGCCTGTGCCCGATAGTATTCCGGGTTTTGAAAGGCTGCCAAACGTCTCAGCCGGCTCAGCAGCGCAGGTGTCAGTCCCTCCTTGTCCAGGGAGATCCTGCTGTCCCGGAGGATTCGGATCTTCTCCGGCAAGGGATCCTCGAGCGGCTCTGCGGAGCCTCTTTCGGACGGAGGCGCAGTCCAGGGGTCCTGTTCCCCCTCCTCCTGGGTGAGGCTCATTCGAACGCCCATGATCTTCCCCTGCTGCTCGGCTTCCCGGACGATCGCATCGACCCTTTCGGCGGGCACCCTCTCGAGAGCGGACAGAAACCGCCATTGGTCCGCATGGGGCTGGAAATCATCGTCCACAAAGACCGTGTTGCCTTCTTCTCTCGGGATCCGCTGAAGCGGCAACGGGATGCAGCCTCCGAAACCTCCCCTGGGCAGGGTGTCCTGATCGGGGCAGAGACGATCGTAGACGTCCATACCCATCACCTGACCTCGGTCCATCGTTCGGGTCAGGAGCGCACAGCCGAGCTGCCGGGCCTTGCGGGGGGTGATCGGGGTCTCGAAGAAGATCCAGACGTGTGCTCCCTCGCCGGATCCGACGCGCTCGACCGCTGCCGGGATCCCCTCTGCCCTGCAAGTGCGGACGAAAGCTTCGACCTCCTCCTGCCAGGCCTCTCGTTCGATACCGACCGTGAGAAACCAGCAGGTCTCGTCCCGAAGGAGGGGATAAATGGCGATCGTGTGCCTGCCGGACAAGTGGTCCCGGAGCACTTCATCCGTGACGGCCGGAAACTTCTGGTACGAGCACTCCCCGCACCTCACCTTCGGCTTGCGGCAGCGGGGCCTTCGCCACTCGTTCGAACAGACGGGAGAGTAACCCGTTCTGCCGGTTTTCTTGGTCTCCCACCTGAGCGCGTAGAGATCCTGTCTGCCTCGGAAGACCTGGCGAAAAAGGGCGATCTTCGATTGTGTAGACGACTCCTGGGTCACGGCTTGGACGGGCTCGGCATCTGCTCCCGCCTCCGGGCAGGGAGGTTCTCCCAGTGCGCGCAAGCGCGCCTCGAGGCGCGCGTTCTCCTCCTGAAGGCGGGAGCACTCCGCCAGGGCCGCGTCGAGCTGTTCCCGCAGGCTTGGTTCTCGTTTCATCGATCCCATTCTACTCGTTCTGCCGGCACGTTCAATGCTACTGCTTTACAAATCCCGGTCTCACGTCTAGCTTTGAAAGGGACAACCCCCCTCACAGGAGGTCATCGAATGGCCAAGGGAACCAGAACCGATTACTCCCCGCTCGATCGGCCGGAGATCCTGATGTTTCTGTTCCACCCCCGACCCGAGTGGGGCGAACCACGGCCCGTGGAGGGGGCGGTGGATGTCCAGATCCCGGTCGAGCAAGATGTGGTGATCGGCGGCCGCTACTACCTTGCCGGCAAGGAGGCGCCGAACATCCTGTTCTTCCACGGCAACGGCGAGATCGTGGCCGATTACGAAGACCTTGCGCCCCTTTACATCGAAAAGGGCATCAACTTCCTGCCCGTCGACTACCGGGGATACGGCCGGTCCACCGGGAGGCCCACCGTATCGGGGATGATGAAGGACTGCCATGTGATCTTCGAGTACACGAGGAACTGGCTCGCCGAAAACGGCTACACCGGGCCCTTCGTCGTGATGGGCAGATCCCTCGGCAGTGCCTCGGTACTCGAGCTCATCTCCTGCTACGCAAGGGAGATCGACGGCCTGATCGTGGAGAGCGGGGTCGCCTACGCGGAGCCCCTGCTGCACCTTCTGGGCATCGACATGAAGGCCCTGGGCGTCACCGAGGAGGAGGGCTTCCGGAACGTGGACAAGATGCGGACCTTCCCGAAGCCCACGCTCGTCATCCACGCCGAGCACGACCACATCATCCCCTTTTCCGACGGCCAGGCCCTGTACGAAGCCTGCCCGGCCGACGACAAACGGATGCTCATGATTCCCAGGGCGAACCACAACGACATCTTCGCGCGGGGAATCAAGCCGTACATGGAAGCGGTCAAGGAGTTAACCGAAAAGATCAGGGGTTAGGGATCGGGGGTCAGGGGTCAGGCCCCACCCATATGCCTCTCCAAGAGCCTTGCACCTCATGGCTGGCCACTTGTCAACGACGAAGTCCGTTGTTGGCGGGCTATGACTCGTCCTTGGGACATGACCCCGTAAGCCCCCCCGTTTCCCTCCGCCAACTCAACGGCGCAGAAAAGACACTCGGCAACAGACCGAGAACGCGAACTGCATAGCCTCACATTCGACATCGGGTGGCCACTGGAAAATGGGCACGCTATCGGGGTTTGGGGGAGGGCCCTGATCCCTGACCCCTGACCCCTCATCTGAGCTGGATGGAGGGATCTCCGTAGAGCATGAAGAGAAACAGGTCCTGGTGGAAATAGTGGCCCGGCATGTTCTCCGGGACCCGCTCGTTCTTTCTGTAGGACTCCACGAAGCTCATCTTCGCCTCTGCGAGGCAACGCTTCTCCGCGACAAGGGTCGCGACGAGCTCAACGCCGGCGAGTAGAACCGGCCATGGGTCTGCGCCGTACCAGGTCCATCGGCTCGCCACCAGCGCTCCCGCGCAGACGCCTTCCCGCACCAGGACCCGCCCCAAACTCGGCTCGGGGGAGTCGGGTGAACCGATCGAGCAGGCCGTGGAGGTCATCACTGCCGGCTCGACACCCTCCGGCAGACGTCCCGTACCCAGGAACGGTGTCTCCTTGTCCCCAAGGACGGATGCGCTCGGCACCCCGTGGGACAGGGTGAGGGCAAAGGCGGGCTCGACAGCCTCCCATTGCTCCACAAAGCTCGTCTCGGTGAGCTCGAAGTCCGGGTTGACACCGGGACACTCTTCACAGAGCCGGGTGGTTCGATAGCCCAACGGGGTAAGGGCCAGCTCGTCCCCGAGCGTCGCAAGCAGAGGGGTATCACACGGCTCGATGATGGTGCCTGCACCCAGCAAAGCCCTGCTCATCCTCGGCGACGTGTCTTCCTCGTAACGCATGATCGTTTCGCAGATGGAGCGGATCTCGTCGGGCCCGTCCCACGGAATCCTGCCAACGTACAATTCGGCGTTGTAATCATCTGTCGCAGGCGTCATGTCGTCGCCGTATTCACCGAAAAAGCCGTCCCCGTCCGCGTCCCACTCCGCGCTGAGCGCTTCGTAGTAGAAGTCGGTCGGCACGTTCGTCTCCTCGCTGTGATCGAAATACATCGGGTGAGCGATCCGCATGGGCATCGAATCGATGGACCCGACAAGCAGGACGAATTCTCTCTCCGGGGTCAGGGTCGCATACCCCTGCAGGTAGTTGCGGATTCTCTCCGGATCGTCGCTTCCAGGGGTGTCGGAGAGAACCTCCTCCAGGGTGACCTGCTCGACGAGGAATCCCCTGGCGGCCTTGTAGTCGGCGAAGTCCTCCATTTCCTGGATCACGGCCTCGGGCGCGATGATCAGATATCCGTATCCCGCGTAGGTGGGAGGAGGGGGCACGCAGGATGTGGCGGACAGGCACATCAGGCCCAGAACGGCAGTGAGAAGAATATGAGCGGCACGGAAATCACACATTATTCTATTGTACACATAAAAGTGCGAACCGCAAAGCGTGGATGTGTGCTAGTTGATGAGTCTCCTGGCCAGCGAGCGCATGGCGATCTCTACGAGCAGGATCGTGGTCCCGAGGACATAGAGAAGCTTCCAGACAAAGTACGGCGAGCCTGTGCCGGAAACGATCGCTCGGATGACGTCCACGACCGAGGTGAGCGGAATCGCCCAGAGGATGCACTGCATGGCAAAGGGCAGACGGTCGAGAGGAAAGTAGGTGCCGCAAAGGAAGATCAAGGGGAATAGGATCGCAAAAAAGAATTGGAAGTGCTCGAATTCCTTCGCCCGGGAGCATACGATCAGGGAGACCGCGGCGAAGTTGACGCCCCCGACCACGATGATCGGGAATGCCGCCAGGGCGAGGGGATGATCGAAGACGCCGATCACGAACATCACGACGAAGAGCACGGCCGAGCTGATCAGGGACTTGGTGGCACCCCACATTACCTCCCCAAAGGCCACCTCATCGGGCGTGACCGGTGTACTGATGATTGCATCGAAGGTGTTCTGGTACTTCATTCTGTAGAAGCTCGAGTAGGTACACTCAAAGGCTGCCCGCAGCATCGATTCGGTGACGAGAATGCCCGCCGTGACGAAGATCAGATACGGCATCCCGTCGATCTCTCCCACGTAGTGACCCACGCCAAGCCCCATGATGAGCAGCAGGCTGATCGGCTGAACAAAAGGGGGCAGCACGTTCGTCTTCCACCCTCGTCGGTAAACCGTAAAATTGCGCAGCCACACGTACACCCAGGACCGATTCAACTTGGCTATGTGCATTCTCGTCCCTTCTCCACCCATCCCCGGACGTCCGAGTGGCAGTCAGGTATGAGGTATAAGGTCTTAGCTGTTAGGTATCAGCTCCCAGCGTCACCACCCAACGAGGAGGCTTGAGGGGTGGCCGACACCTCAAAGCTTACGGCTAACACCTCGCATTTCACGCATCCTGGGAGAGTTCTCTTCCGGTAAGCTTCAGAAAGACGTCCTCTAGCGTGGAAGGCCTCATGATCGGGTCGTACGCCGCCACGGACTCGATACCGCCTGTGAGCGTCTCGCTCCGGTCGGCGTATACGTAGACCCGGTCTCCGTAACGTTCGACCCTGCAGGCGGAACCATCGAAGCCGGATCGGACCGCTCCCTCCGCATCGCCCCCATTGACCGGAACCTCGAGGGTGAATCGCCCGATGTGCCGCCTCACCAGGTCCTGCGGGGCGCCTCGCTCGATGATCTTTCCCGCATTCATGATCACGATTTCATCGCAGAGGCTCTCGGCCTCGTCCATGTAGTGAGTCGTCATCAACAGCGTGATGCCCTGCCTCTTCAATGCCCGCAGGCGTCTCCAGATGAGATGTCGCACCTGCGGGTCCAGACCGGTCGTCGGTTCGTCGAGCACGAGAATGCGCGGGCCGTTGATCAGCGCGCGGGCGATCAGGAGCCGCCGTTGCATCCCTCCGGAAAGCTCCGGCACCCGTGCGCTCTTTCGGTCCGCGAGCTTGACGAAGTCCAGGAGTTCTTCGGCCCGCCTCCTTGCCTCGGCACTCGGAATCGAGTGATAGCGCGCGAAGAGCATCAGGTTCTCGTGAACGGTGAGGTCCTCATCGAGGCTGCTGTGCTGCGGTACGATCCCGATGCTCTGCTTGATCTTCCTCTCGTCCCTGCCCGGGTCCATTCCGAGCACCCGAAGCGAACCCCGGGTAGGTACGGAAAGACAGCAGATCATTCTCATGACCGTGGTCTTCCCGGCACCGTTCGGCCCCAGGAACCCGAAGGAGACGCCGTACGGCACTTCACAGGAGATCCCGTCCACGGCCCTGATCGGTCCGAAATGTTTCACCAGGTCGACGGCCTCTACGGCCAGATTGCTGCCCACGATCAACCCTCTCCCCCAACCTCTGTCTCATCCGAATATCGGGTTATGGACAACCCTTTGAGGTCCAATTCCTCAACCGCTATGCCTGTGGCATCGCCGACAATTTCCAGGATGTGGCCTTCGAGGAAGTACAGATCCCTCTCCTCGATCGATACGACCACTCGAGGGTCCGCTCCCGAAACGATCAGATCATGCTTGATCTTCGGCATGCCGCGACGGAGGGCCTCCTGCCCTTTCGGATGTCGAAACGGGCCATAGAGATTGAAACGAACGTAGTGCTCCCCCCCGAGGGAAGCGGTGATCACGTGTACACGCTTCCCAAGCTTCGTTTCCTTCCTGACCGTTCCTTCCGGGGCCATCAGGAACAGCAGCACGGCCGACACGACAGACAGGCCGACCAGGGCGGCGAGGATCCATATCCAATACCCGGCCAGAAGCGCAAGTAGTCCCGGCCGGGCCGGCTGCTCTTCCTCGGGTTCCTCAGGCTCCACCACGGCCGGTTCCGCCACGGCCGGTTCGACGGACTCCTCCTTTGGCTCCTCCTCGGGCTTGACCTCCATCCGGTCCAACTCGAGACGGTCGTCGATGTCGTCAGGCTGGGGCTCCCCCACGGCCTCGATCTTCGGCACTTCCTCTTGCTCGGCCGCGGGCTCCTCTACCGCCTCGATCTTTGGCGCTTCCCGTGCTTCCGCCTCAGGCTCCTCCACCGCCTCGATCTTCGGCTCCTCCTCTTCCTTCGCCTCAGCGATCGGCTCTTCCTTTTCTTCCTTCATCGAGTCTCCCGGAATGATGGGCTGCGTCGAAAGATCGCTTCACATTCTACACACGAAATGGTACTTTGCCCAGTGTCCGTCGTGGCATACGTGCTCGAGGTTCAGTCCCGGAAACCGCCCCACCCACTTGAACCCAATTCGTGATCCATGAAAGCGGACACAGACCACACCATACCGGATGCCCCATCCTTCAAGAAGCTGATCCTGGACAGGCGAGGTTCCTTCGGGACCCTCAACGTGGCCCGATTGGGTGAGCTGATTCGACGCATTTCGAGTGAGAGGCGGAAGGCCTTCGAGACCGTACCCATCTTGGTTCACCTGAATGCCGAGGGCCTGCCCGGCTATGTGGACCACCCACGCACCCCACATGGTATCTACCGGTTCTACGAGTCCGGCTTCTGGAAGATCGGCAGGAAACGCCTGGGGATCGATGAGGCGTCCTCGTCCACCTTTCTGCTGAAGAGGTACTATGTCCGTGGCATCTACCTCGCGGGGAGCGCAGGAACCCTCGGACAGACCACGGTCTCAGACCTCAACTACTGGATCGTCCTCGACCCGGAATCCGTGGACGAGCAACAACGAGAGCTCCTGTTGAAGAAACTCGACGGGATCAGGGAGTGGGCGCTCGAAAACCATGGTCAGGCCTTGACCTTCCTGGTCCTGGATTTCGACCAGATCCGAAAGAACGATTTCTCCTCCCTGGGAGATCCCTATCGAATGCTTCCCCATGGGCACTTGTTGAAAGAGGAATTCTACCGAACCTCCCTCCTGATCGGCGGACAGATTCCTTTCTGGGCGGTACTCCCCGACGGACTGAAAGATGATACGTACGCACGCTGGACCGAGGAGGCCCGCCGATTGTCGGATCCGGATTTCCTCGCAGAGGACTATGTGGACCTGGGGCCTGTCAGCTCCATCCCCCGGGGGGAATGCGCCCCTGCGCTGCTGACCCAAATCTACCGGTTTCAAGAGGATCCGGTCCGATCGCTGATCAAGGCATCGCTCGTGGCCCACCATTCTTTCTTCCAGGAGCACGAAGGCCTGCTCTGCGACAGCATCAAGCGTTCGTTCAGCACACCGAAGTCGAAGGGCGAGCCTCCGGCCCCCTCCACATACGGTTTCGAGCGGGCGGTCCGGCTCCACGAGGGCCTCGACGACGAGGAAGGGGTTCATCTGATCAGAAGATGTGCGTATCTCCGGATGGCAGGCTACCCCGGCCCGCCTCCGTCGGAGGATAGCCACCCCTCCCGGGATGCCTTGGATCGATTCCGAAGAGAGTGGGCCTGGTCGTCGGACGAGGCGCGCCACAATGAGGCCTACACGGACTGGACCGAAGCGGAGCGACTCGGCCTGGAGGCTCGCATCCTTCACAAGCTCTGGCTTCTTTTCGACCTGGTGGACAAAGCCGGAGAGGGACCGAAGGAGAAAGGGGTGAGAAGGCCCCGAGACCTGGATCGATTGCGAAAAAGGGTGGAAGAAAGGCTGGCGAGCCGCCCGGACCGCATCCCGTACGCCTCGGCCCCCCTTCGTGCCAGACGGGGTTCACTTACCGTACGCGTCGAGCCCGGAAAGGATTCTGCGGGCGGAGAGCGTTGGGTCGTCCACGATCACTGGAGCCCTGCTTCCCGCAAGGACGGCTCCCCCCTTTTCTCGGACGTCCACCTGGCCCGGGTCCTGGGTTGGATCGTGCTGAACGGTCTGTACGATCCGAAGCGCACCTCTGTGGTCTTCACCCATGCCGGGAGCGCCACATTCGCGAAGCGTGCAGAGGTCTTCCTCCTGGACCTCCTGCGGTTCTTTCCCCTGCAGCCCTCTGCCGAGGTTCTTCACTCCGATCATGCCTGGCAGAAGCTCCTGGTCATCCTGAGGCCCGACCTCGGCGGGGGCCGGCAGGACCTCTCCTCCGCGGATTTCCTGATCCAGGACACATGGGGCGGCCTGTTCCATGTCCCCCTGGATCTGGGTCAAGTTGAAAACAATCTGCTCAGATGCTATGAAATAGCCACTCGGGTGCGGCAATACCAGGGGGGAGCCGCGGCTGCTGGATGGGAGTACCTGATTCACCATTCCCGCACAATCGAGGGCACCCAGGCCGCGAAAAACATCGAAGAGTTCATCGAAACCGTTCGTGACGATGACTCCGGGAAGCCCGTGCCATGACCAAGCTCTCGTTTCTTGTGGTCGACAACAATTCGATCGCCGTCCGAGAACTCAGCGACGGCCTCCAATACCTCGGATACAAGGAAGTCCAGGAGGCCCGAAACGGCAGCGAGGCGTGGAGCGTCCTCAAGATCAGGAACTATGACTGCGTAATCTCCGCATGGGACATGCCCGAGATGTCAGGCCTCGGGTTGCTGAAGGTCCTTCGGAACGACGACCGGTACATCAATCTGCCCTTCTTCCTGACCGACCACGCGTTCACACAGGCAAAGGTTATCGATGCGGGCCGTGCCGGGGTCACCGGCCTGATCGTGAAGCCCTTCCAGGTGGATACCCTGAAGAAGAAAATCGAGACCATGTCGCAGATCATGGAGATCTGCGTTCCGGATGAGGTGCGGCTGCCCTTCCTCGAGGGTATGAAGCTGCTCGAGAACGGAAAGTACGAGGATGCGCTTGATCGGTTCGAACAGATGCTCGACCAGGGCGAGAGCGCGGAGATCTACTACAACATAGGCTACATCAAGACCGTGAAGGGGGAGTACGCAGGAGCCATCGAGGCGTTCCGCAAGGCGACCAAGCTGGACCGGTACTTTGCCAAAGCATACGAAGCCATGGGCCGCGCCTTCAAGGCCATGGGAAAGACAAAGGAGTCGGCGGCGACCCTGAAGAAGGCTGCCGACATCTACATGAGCGACGAGAAGGAGGAGCAGGCAGAGGGGATCCTGAACGAAATCCTCGAAGAGAACCCGGATACCATCAACATCTACAACACCCTCGGTGTCCTTTACCGGAAGAGAGGGGATTATCAGGCGGCCCTCGACCAGTATCGCAAGGGACTGAAGATCCATCCGGACCAGCCGAAGCTGTACTACAATATTGGACGCCTGCACGTGGACCTGAAGGATCTGGAGCAGGCAAAGGCGAATTTCAACAAAGCCCTCTCCCTGGACCCGGATTTCGCGGAAGCGAAGGAGGCGATCGAAGCGATCGAGCTCGGACGCGTCTAGAGAGGGCTATCCCTCGTTTTTCAGACGTTTCCGAAGCTTGTCGATGTGCCCGGCCGGGTAGACCTCGGTGGGGCATACCCTGCTGCAAAGCAGGGCCCGCCGGCAGCGGCCGACCCCGTTTTCCGAACCCGCCACGTCGAGCAGACCGGTCATCTGCGAAGAGTCTTTCTCGATCTCCCTGGAGGTTGCGGCCAGCCCGGCCGGCCCGATGAACTCCTCAGGTGTCCGCGGAACCGGACAGGCCGACTCGCAGGACCCGCATTCGATGCAGCTCTCGAACCGTTCGTAGCGTGTCAGCCCATGGGCCGTGGAAGCCTCCCGATTCCATTCACTCTCTCTCAAATAGGTCATCCCCGGGGGGATCTGCTCGTAGAAGGGCCGCATATCGACGACCAGGTCTCCCAGTCGCGGGAAACCGGCCAGCGGCTCCAGGACAACTTCCTCGGTTTCGAGATCCCACACGACGGTCACACACGCGAGCCGCTCGGTCCCGTTGACCCTGCAGGCGCAGGTTCCGCAGGAGGAGTGATGACAGGAGTGCCGGTAGAGAAGAGAGGGATCATTCCGGGTGCGCAGCATCTCCAGGGCATCGAGCACGGTGTCCCGGGGCCCCACATCGAGATCGAAGACCTGGAATCGAGGGGGGCCCTCCTCTCCGGGTCGGTACCGGAAAAGCTTGAATTGAATCCGTCGTGACTCCATCGATTCATCCCTTCGAGAAGAAGGCCTTGTGGGGCAGGAGCACCGTCTCCCGGGTCCGGCACGGGGCTTCCAGACCCAGCTTTGTACAAACGAGATCCACCACTGTCTCCGCCATGCCACGCAGGGTGGTGGCCTTGCCGCCGGCAACGCTCACGAGGCCGTCTACCCCGTCCTCGGCCTGGTGGTCATAACAGCGGAAGGCGCGACTCATGGCCCTGCCGCCTTCTCCGTTCTTCCCCCCAATCAAAGGGCGCGCCGCGACCCATGCGGCCCTCACAGGAGCGGCCGTCAGAGCCGGGATCATCTCGGATCCCTTCTCGATCATCCTTTCGATATGTCCTTCCGGGCAGACGAGCGCTTCCTCCGGGGTGTCGACGAACCAGGAGGTCGTCCCCACAACCGACAGGTTTCGCTGAGGCACGATGATGTCTGCATCTCCCGGAGGGGAAAGGCGGTTGATCACCATGTTCGCAAGCCTTCCCCGCACCGCCACCATCACCCCAGGGGTCGGCTGGATCGGAACCGTCGCACCGGCCATCCCAGCGACCTGACCGGCCCAGGGGCCGGCCGCGTTCACGACAAGATCACCCTGGATCGTGTACTGTCGGTCTGTTCGCCGATCGAGGACCTGCACACCCGTGACCCTGCCTGCTGCGCTCTCGAGACCGATCGCCTCCGTAAAGGTACGGACATCGGCCCCGTTGGTACGCGCAGTAGCGAAGAACATCATGGGAAGTCGCCACGCATCTATCGTGCCGTCCGGCACCTGTATGGCAAGGCGAACTCGCGGGTTGAGCTTCGGCTCCAGGGCCAGTGCCGTCTTCCCATCGACCAAACGCGTGGGTATGCCGCACGCACGGCAGCGCTCGAGGAACGGTTCACTGAAGGCCTCCTCCGCTTCGGAGAGGGCGACGAAGAGCCCGTCATTCAGCTCCAGGGCCGGGCGGGCGATCCTGCGGAGAATCTCGTTCTCTTCTACACATTCAACCGCGGACTCCGGATCGTTGAAGGCGTATCGGGCCCCGCTGTGCAGCTGCCCGTGATGTCTTCCCGTGGTGCCCGAGGTCAGCTCGCCCCTTTCCACCAGGACGGCTTCGATGCCCCTCAGGGTCAGGTCGTGGAGAATGGCCCCGCCGGTCCCCCCTCCCCCGACGACGATCACGGGATATCGCTCTGGTTGTCTCTTTGCTGTGGCAGACATGACTCTGTCATCCGAAAGGGGCCATCAAGTATGGGCCAAGGGCCGTCGGGCACGGGCAAGGGCACGAAAGCCACTTGTCACCCGCCACTAGCCACAAAGCACGCCCGGTTGCGAAGAACCGGCAATAGCGGTCTTGCCGGCGTCGAGCCGAGAACGCAGTATAGGACGGACAGAGACCGCTGATCAAACCCGTCGCATCCCTTGCCGGAAAGGTGACAGCGGCCTGGTTATGTCTCATAATTCCTGATGAAGGAGGAATATCGAGATGACCAGACAACCCGCCTCTTCCGCCGCCTGCTTTCGCCTCGAACCGGCCGACTTCGGGGCGTCCGCCGCCGAGTGGAACCGCTGGGAATGGCAATTCACACACCGCATACACCGGCCCGTGGATCTTGAAAGGATCCCGTGGCTCATGAGGGATGAAATCGACCGGATAGACCGGGTCGCCCGTATCTACCCCTTTGCCGTCACACCCTACTTTCTTTCTCTCATCCGATGGGACGACCCGGAGGACCCACTCCGTCGTCAGGTCATACCGAACCCGGCGGAAACCCCTTCGGCCGACTCGGGTTCGCTGGACCCCCTCTGTGAAAAGTCGCACACCGAAGCCCCGGGCCTGATTCACCGGTACCGGGACAGGGTGGTCGTTCTTACGACGCATCGCTGTGCCGTGTACTGCAGACATTGCTTTCGAAAACGACTGTGGAAGGAACCGCCCCCGGGCGACGACGCCATCCGATGGAACAAGGTAATCGACTACCTCGAACGCCACGAGGAGGTCCGGGATGTTCTGCTCTCCGGGGGCGACCCACTCACCCTGACCGACGATCGACTGGACGAGATCCTGTGTAGGATCCGCCGTATTCGACACATAGAGATCCTCCGCATCGGAAGCAGGGTGCCGGTCGCCATGCCGCAACGTATCACGCCGAGTCTCTGTCGGATCTTCGAGGACCACGGGCCCATCTGGCTCGTCACCCAGTTCAACCACCCTCGGGAGATCACGCCGGAGGCGGCCCGGGCCTGTGAACAACTCACGCGGTGTGGTGTTCCGGTCAACAACCAGACGGTCCTTCTGCGGGGCGTGAACGATCAGGTGGACTCGATCAGGGAGCTATGCCGCGGACTGTTGCGCATCCGCGTCCGGCCTTACTATCTGCACCAGTGCGATCCGGTGTCCGGGACAGAACACTTCCGAACGCCCCTGTACAAGGGAATCGAAATCCTCTCCGGCCTTCAGGGAACCACCTCGGGCCTTGCCGTGCCGAGGTTCATGGTCGATCTTCCGGGAAGAGGCGGGAAGGTCTCTCTCCAGGCCGACTCCTTCGTGTCCAGACAGGGGAGCCGCGTGTTCCTCCGCAACCATGCGGGAGAGGTCTTCTCCTATGAGGACCCAGGCCGCGAAGACCTCGATCCGGGGAGCGGGGTCGTCAGGGCATTCGCATGAAGCAGTTCGGACCCAACACTTCGTAGTCCAGGGTGTCCGTGTTTACCCCCAGTACCCACGAGCCCGACCAGGCAAAGAGCTTCAGGTAGGCCCACAATGAAGCGGGAAAATCATTGAAGTTCTCGGTGGTCCAGTCCAGGGGAACCGCCACGGGGCCTGACAGGCCGTAGAAGGGCAGACCCAGGTAGAGCCTGAAGAGGTCGTAGTCGCCCTTTGTCCAATAGAAGGTGGGCGGCTGTCGGCTGAGCGCCCCGTTTGCAGGACGAAGCACTTGGAACGGGGCGGGTTGATCGTAGGTGGCGTAGACTGCCGCGCAGGCCACGTTCGCCGCCTTGTAGGAGATCCGCATGTATCCGTCTTCGCCCCAACTCTCGCCCCAGCTGTTCCTCAGGATCCATGCCTGATCCACGTCGTTCCAGCCGACCAGCATGATCGCATGGTTCGTGGTCGTATCGTAGCAGGGAATGGCCGGGCAGGTGGTCCTGAGATCGTTGTAGATGCCCCCGCTGTAAGCCTGGAAGGAATCGCCCACGTAGACCGCCGCGTTGACCGGGCCGTAGGTCTGGATGGCCGTCTTGATCGAATCGATATCGTTACACGGGATCCGGCCCCAGCTCGACAGCTGGACCTCCAGGGCAGGCGTGTCGCAGGCAGCCGCGCAGTCCGAGGTCAGACCCTGGTCGTACGGATAGCACGCCTCGTCGATCGTCCCGTAGCTGACCAGCGCGTCCATCTCATCATAGTCATACGATGCCCCTACGCACCCGTAGAAGCCGCTGTAGTACTGGGAGAGGCAGAACATCAGGTTCGATTCGGACAGGTCCAAGTTCGTGTCGGGCAGGTCCTCGCCGATCATGAACAGGCTCTCGGCAACTCCTGTAGCGGAGAAGGCATAGCAACTGCCACACGCCCCCTGATTGCGAATCGGAGACACATAGGAGCGCCCCGTCACGTCGCGCCAATCCCAGATGGGGGGCAGCGCGGATTTGGGGAGCGCCGGGATCGACAGCATGGGAAGGGCGCGTCCATGCCCCAGCCGCCTGGGGGCGAACATCCTCCCCTTCGTTTCGTCAGGAAGGTCATAGACCCAGTTATGATCCACCGTGAAGTTCCAGCCGTTCGCCTCGATCTCGTCAAGGATCTCTTCCAGGGGCCTCGTCGCATATGCGTTCCATGCGGTCATCAGGAAAAGCACGATGAGCGTCCACTGCAGAAGCAGCTTTCTCATGAATCCTTCCTTTGCTTTCACGTTTCTGCTTGGCGACCCTCGTTGTTGTTCAATTCCCGCAGCTGCACCAAGACCATCGAAAGCAGCAAAGGGCGTGCCATTCGCCTGATTCTTCTCCGAACCCCTGAGTTCATCCAGCCAGAAGTGTTTTATTCTCCAACCTTACCGCCCACAGATCCGAAAAGTGCGGCCCTCGGTCGCGGCCTGTTCCGTGCAGAACAGGCCGGCAACTCGCGCTCTTCTTACCCATTCCCCGCCTGCTTTGCCGAATTTCGTCACCCCTCTCTGCAATCCACCGCCCGGGCCGACCATGAAATCAGGAACATTCACAACCCCTTGTGCATCTACCTTATAGCCGCAATGGGAGCACAGAGCAACAAACAGCGAGGAGGCCCGAGAGCAGAGAGTGGAGGTGCCGATCCGCGTTGCCCTCAACGTAGAAAAAATGCTTGTGTCGGGAATACAATGCTGTTAGAGTTCAACCATCCTCGACGAGAGTTTCACCATGAAGATTGCAGGTCCTTGAAGGGGTAGAGCTGGCCGCAAGGGACAAGCACAATACGGTAAACTCAAGAGAAAAGGAGAGGAATCATGGCAGAGAGCACCTACAAGATCATCGAACTCGTTGGAACGAGCACGAAATCCTGGGAAGATGCTGCGAAGACAGCCGTGGAAACGGCATCCAAGAGCCTCAAGGACCTTCGGATCGCCGAGATCTCTGAACTCGACATGAAGCTCGAGAAAGGGAAAGTTGCCGCATTTCGGGCGAGGGTGAAGGTATCGTTCAAGTACATCGGCAAGGAGTAGGTTGCCTGCAGTAAAGGTTTTCGCCCTTTCGAGGATTCTCGGGGGCACGCTTCGAGCGAACGGGTGTCATCTCTGATGGCGCCCGTTTCCGTTTGTACCGATCAAGCTACCGCGGCCGGCACCAGGATGTCGGAGGGGTCCAGGGAGAGGCTTTCGACGATCCCTTCGAGGGCCTTGACGATCCGGGGGTCCAGTTGGGTGCCGGACACCTTTCGAATCTCCTCGACCGCTTCCATGAAGGTGATCTTCTCCCGGTAGGGTCGATCGCTGATCAGCGCATCCAGCATGTCGGTCACCGCGAGAATTCGAGCACCCAAGGGAATCTGCTCGCCCGACAGCCCGCTCGGATAGCCCTTGCCGTTGTAGTGCTCATGGTGGTGGCGGATGATCTTCATGATGTCCTTGAGGTCCGGGATGCGTGAGAGGATGCTCACAGAAACCTCCGGGTGCTTCCGGATCTGCTTCCATTCTTCATCGGTCAGCCTGCCCTTCTTGTGAAGGATCTCATCTCGAATCCCGATCTTACCGATGTCGTGAAGGATTCCGGCGAGGCGTATGGTCTCGATCTCCTGATCGTCGAGGCCCATCTCCCGGGCAATCTGTACCGAATAGTGGCTCACGCGCTGGGAATGACCCCGTGTGTACGCGTCCTTCGCCTCCAGGGCCATGGCCAGAGTAGAAACAGCGTTGAGAAGCTTCTCTTTCAGGTTTTCGTGGAGCCGGACGTTTTCCACGGATACGGCCACCTGGCTCGCAAAGATGTACAGCAGCTTCAACTGGGGCGCGTCGAATCTTCCCCCCGATCGGCGCTTGTCGGCATTCAGTACACCGATCATCTCGTTCCTCAGATAGAGAGGCACGGAGATGGCGGTCGATACGGCACGGCCTCCCTCCCGGACCGGAGGCTCGTCCGGATTGTCCAGGCTACCGGGCAGGAGGCGCCCCTCGTCCTGGCTCAGCGCCACTTCCACGTCATCCCCTTCTCTCCCGGCGGCTTCGTTCCCGGGCGTGCCCGTTCGGAGGGTGCTCAGGTTGTAAACGCGGAACCGATTCGTCGTCGGATCGGAGAGCAGGATGGAACACTCGTCGAGCTGGAAGGCGCGGATCGTGGTGTCGAGGATTCCCTGCAGGATCTTCTCAGGGTCCTTTTCCTCATGAATGGCCCGGCACGCCTCGAGAAGCTTGTCCAACTCCTCGACATATCTCTCCGTGTGGTGAAGATGCGCCTGTTGTTGAAAGACGTCCTCCTTCATCCTTTCGAGATGGATCTGGCTGCGCATGATGTAGGCCACGGACAGGCACGCAAGGATCCAGAACCCGAGCAGAAGAAAGCGCACCGGGACCCCGATCTGTGAAGAGATGCGGGAGTCGATGGCGGAAGAATCCGATAGCAGGACGAACCCGGCCACGAATCCGGTCAAGACCATGATGAGCACGTTGGCCAGGGTGGAGATCTGGACCGTCCGGGTGCGTAGGTATTGATACTGTTGCTGTGTACCCCCGGCGGAGGGCTCGGCACCGGACTCGGGTGCTGACTGGGCCTCGCACGAAAGATGCCTGACTGTGGATTCGGTGGATGACATGTGGTCCCGCGCTGGGTCTAAAGGGTTCAAGGCGTCGTCCAGATGGTTGCGACGATTGGGAAAATGCAATTTCAGTGCCGCGGCCAGGCCAAGAACACAGCCCTTTGAACCCACTGGTTTTGCTTTGTTTTTTCCCGATGAATCGACTTCGGCCCTTGTGCCGGGTGGGCCGCCTCGCCGGTGCGGGTTAGAAATAATTGTTGACTATGAACTTTTTTCAGGCTATTCGGCTCGTCCCGCCGGGCCGCCTTCCCGGTTGCTTTTGGCAGGGTCCCCGGATATCCTGTCTTTCGGATTATCGTGCGGAATCAGACCTATAGGGTAGGGAAAACTCCAGCCTTTCGAAGAAAGACGGGTTCCATACCAGGAAGGAGGCTTTGAGGATGAAGAAGATCGCGATCATCGGTTGCGGATCCTATATGGACGCGGGCTACGGCTGTCCTGGTGAGTGGCGATGCTTGAAGGCTGCCGCGTTGGGAGAGGGAGAGTTCGAAGAGCCTTCCCAGGTCGTGGCCTTTGTCAAATGCGAGTGCCCCGGCAGGCCGACGGTACCCAATATGGGGATGGCCATGAAGCTCTCCGAGATCAAGCCGGACAAGGTCTATCTGAGCACCTGCATGGTGAAGGCAAAACCGGAATGCCCCAATCGAAAGGTCGAAGACCTTCGGGCCATGCTCGAAGAGAAATTTGATGTCGAGGTCGTCGAAGGGACCCACGACTACCACTAGACCCTAGGCGCGACACTTCGTCGCGAAAGTGGTGCAAGTCCGGGTCCTTCCGGGAGATCGACCGCCCGCCGTCCCCTCACGCCGTTCACCGGCGCCAAAGGGAAAGTCGAGGTCGAGCCGTGAATGTGTCCCCCCTCCGGGCCCTTCTGTGCTCGCTGCTGGTACTCGCCGTGCCGGGAACCCTGTGCGGGGAGAAGAGCATGATTCTCTTGCCCGATCCG
Source organism: bacterium (assembly GCA_028277985.1). Classification (GTDB taxonomy): domain Bacteria; phylum Desulfobacterota; class DSWW01; order DSWW01; family DSWW01; genus S015-6. Next base: position 22,241 of record JANQFG010000219.1, read on the forward strand.
AAGACCAAGGGCCCGATCTCTCTGGAAGAAACCCTTGCCTCCAGAAGGACACACCGCGCCTTTCAGGCGAAACCGCTCCAGCTCGAAGATCTCGCCCAGGTTCTCTGGGCCGCGCAGGGAATCACCGGCGCCGGGGGCCGCTTCCGGGCCGCTCCATCTGCGGGTGCCCTCTATCCCCTGGACGTCTACGCGGTGGTGGGCGAGGCGTCGATCCAAGGGCTGGACGCAGGCGTCTACCACTACCTGCCCTCGCGGCATGGCCTGGAGCGAATCGCAACCACCGATCTGAGGAAAGAGACGGCAAGGGCCAGCCTGGGGCAGATGTGGATGGCGGACGCTCCCGTATCGCTTGTCCTGACAGCAGAGTACAGTCGGATAGAGGTGAAGTACGGCTCGATGGGCCGCACGTACGCGGTGATGGAGGCCGGCCACGCGGGGCAGAACATCTTCCTGCAGGCAGAGGCCCTCGGGTTGGGCGCGGGGATCGTCGGCGCTTTTGACGACGCCGGGCTTGCCAGGGTCCTTCAACTGCCAAGTACGCACGAGCCTCTGCTCGTCATGCCCGTCGGTCACAAGCGATAGCGGAGCCCTCTCACTCCATGATCACCTCGTAGCGCACCGTATACCTGGCAAGGATCTCCGCGATGCGGTCCAGGATCGTCTCCGGTTCTACACTGGAGGCGGCCTTCACGCGGATCCTGGCAATCGATCCGTGAACCTTGTCCTCCCCCACCTCGACCTCGACGGCGAGCGCCAAATCGCCGAGGGCCTCGAGTTCCCTCGAATACGCGCGCCGGGTCGCATCCCAGCGCAGGCTCGGCTTGAAGATCTTCCCCACCGGGGTGAGAGGGATTTCGTCCATCACATAGATCTCTTTCGGCACGGCCGCCCGCTCCCCTATGCGGCCCCGAGCAAACTCGAGGATTTCTTCGGGTGAGGCCGTACTGCCCTCACGGATCTCCACATAGGCGACAGGCACCTCTCCGGCGTAAGGATCCGGTCTCCCCACGGCCGCGGCCAGGGTGATATCAGGCATCTGATAGAGGGGTTCCTCGATGGTGGCGGGATCGATATTGTGTCCGCCCCGGATGATCAACTCCTTCTTCCTCCCGGTGAGCCAGAAGTAGCCGTCTTCGTCCATCCGGCCCAGATCGCCCGTATTCAACCAGCCTCCTTCGATCCAGATCCCTTCGTTGTGTGCCTCCTCCACATACTCTTTGAACACGTTCGGCCCACGAATGACGATGGATCCGGATTCCCCGGTCCGGGCTTCCCTCTGGTAGGCGCCCTCCTCGTCCACCAGCACCACCTTCGCCTCCTGGAAGGGCATGCGGATGCCGATGCTTCCAACCTTCCGTTCGCCGTCTTTCGGATTGATCGCCGACGCCGCGGCCCCCTCGGTAAGCCCGTAGCCCTCCAGGATCTTCATCCCCGTATGCTCCTCGAACCGCCGGAAGAGCTCCACGCTCAGCGGGGCCGCTCCGCAAACGGCATAGCGGAGGGACGAAATGTCCGAATCGCCTTTGGGGGTCTCCAACAGGACCGAAAGAATCGTGGGAACGCTCGAAAACGTGGTGGCCCGGTACCGCTCGACGATTTTGTAGAAGTTCTTCATGATCGACGGGTCCCTGTAGCCCATCGGCGAGAGCAGAACGATCTGCCCCCCGGACGAAAAGGGCGCAAGCCCGGTCACGATGGTGCCGTTCACGTGGAAGAGCGGCAGCCCGCAGAGAAGGGTGTCCTCCAGACCGATCCCCCCCATGACGCGAATCGCCCACGCCATGTGAACCTCGTTGAAGTGGGTCCTCATGGCCAGCTTTGGCGTGCCGGTCGTCCCTCCGGTGTGGTAAAGGGAGGAGATCTCGTCAGGCCCGATATGGCGGGCAAACCCGAGCTTGTCCGCCGGATAGGCATCCATCTTCTCATCCAGGGAGGTGATGCCCTCCTTCTCGTCCGACGGGCCCATGACCCGGACCACGTGCTCGAGGGTCGGTATCTCTTTGCGGATGGAGTCGACCTTCTGCCAGATCTCGGAGCCGGGCACCTCTCCGAGCGCGACGAGCACTTTCGTCCGGGCCGCTGTGCATATGTCGCGAATGGTGGCGGGCTCGAGCAGGGGATTGATCGGATTCACGATGCCGGCGGTCTCGGCGCCCCAGAGCACGTAGTGGGTCTGGGGGATGTTGGGCAACAGGTAGGTGACCACATCCGAGGGGCCGATCCCCATATCGTTGAACAGTCCGGCGCACTGTCGGATCCTTCCGATCAGATCCCGGTAGGAAACCTGAACCGGCTCTTCGTAGAGATCCCCGGACAGAAGAAAGTTCAGGGCGATCTTGTCGGGAGCAATCTCGCTCCCCTTCACCAGGATTTCGTAAACGTTCGTTTCCTTGACCCATTCGGCTAGAGGGACCGTTTCGATCTCTTCCACGTCTTCGAGGCTCCGAATGGGCCCCACTTGCTTTTCCATGTATCTCCTCCCTTGGCGCGCGGAGCGTCATGCCCGGGCGTTTCCCGAATGAATGTATCCTACCTGTCCCGGCTCTGCAAAAACCGACCCGCCTCGTGGCGTTTACGGGCAACCTCCGACTGCGCTATACTCGGAGTTGCTGGACTGCAGAGAGCTGTGTGGGCCGCCAAGCGGAACGCCCCAGGCACGCGAAGCACTTTCGCGTTCGGGCACTGGCACGCGCACGGCCACAAAAGCCAAAGGAGGAGGAAATGACCGAATACACGATCCATCCCCTGGTCGTTGGAGCCAACGAAACGGACCAGGGGGTCATGACCTATTTGAAGGGATATGGGCGCAGGATATGGATCCCCATCTATGTCTTCTATCTGGAGGGGGGCGACCGGAAGATCCTCGTCGACACGGGGCTCGAGCAGTTTGTCGTGCCTCCCGAGATCGGAGCAGAGCACGGTGTTGAGATCCTCGAGTTCGAGGACGCGCTTTCGACCGTGGATCTAGAACCGGAAGACATCGATGTCATCATCCACACCCATCTTCACAACGACCACTGCGAAAACGATTACAAGTGCACGAACGCAAAGGTTTACGTTCAGAAGACGGAGCTCGAATTCTTCGAGGAGCCCCATCCGATCGACCATCGGTACTATCCCGACCTGCTCGACGACGTGCAGCTGGTCACGCTGGAGGGCGAGGCGGAGATCGCCGACGGAATCCAGGTGGTACCGTCTCCCGGACACACTCCGGGGACCCAGTCCGTTCTCATCCAGACCCGTCAGGGCAAAGTCGGTATCGCCGGGTTCTGCTGCAACGAGGGCAACTTTCCCGAGAAAGGGCCTGCGGTGACCCCGGGGGTGCACACCGACGCGCTGGCGGCCTACGATTCGATCCAGCGGTTCAGGGAGATGGCGGACATCCTGCTTCCCCTGCACGATTTTTCCGTTGGACAGAGGAAGCGGATACCTTAACGTCTACTTCATCGCCTTTGCGCCCAGGAGGGAGAGCCCTTTCATCAGCAGGGGCGGGAACACGACCGGGACCGGCCCCACGCTGTACTGGATATATTCGAAAACAACGCCCCCGATCGAGACGGTGTCCAGGTAGGCATAATCGATTGTGATGGGGCCCTGCTTGATCGTCCCCCGCTGCAGGACTTCGATGCCCGCTTCCCTGCAGGCCTCGAGCCGGGCATCGAGATCCCGAACATGGAACCCGACATGATGGAGGCCCTCACCCCGTTCCTCGAGAAATTCCGCGTGGATGCTTTCGCCCTCCAGGATCTGAATCAGCTCGAACTGAACCGGGCCCACCTGGGTGACCCCGATCTTTCCGCGCACCGTGACCGGCTTGCCGCGGTTCGTGCACGACGACGTCTCGCCGTCCATGATCGACCACGGGCCCAGGCCGAATACCCGCTCGTAGTAGCGGGCCGTCTCGTCCGTATCGCGGACCACGAATCCGAGTTGGCTGGTGGCCGGCAACCGGAGCTTTTTTCGAAGGGTCTCGGAGACCTGCGGCACTTGCAGGTCTTGTGTGTTCGTCATGATCGTTCTCCTTCTTTCCCATAGCGTGAGCGGAGCAGCGTTATGAAGACAGTGACCGTAGAGACTGCGGATGTTCGGGACGCAAGAGAAATCCTCGATTTGCAGAAGCTCGCCTACCAGAGCGAAGCGGCCATTTACAATGATTTTGCGATTCCGCCTCTGACCCAAACCCTGGAAGAGATCGAGGCCGAGTTCGGCGGCAGTCTCTTTCTGAAGACCTCCGTGGAAGAAAGAATCATCGGCTCGGTTCGCGGGCAGCTCAACCGGGGAACCTGTTTCGTGGGCCGGCTGATCGTAGACCCGGCACATCAGGGCAGAGGGCTCGGCACATCACTGATGGATTCGATCGAAAAGCGCTTCCCCGAAGCCGAAAGGTTCGAGCTCTTCACCGGCCACAGGAGCGAGGGGAATCTCCGGCTCTATGCAAGGCTCGGCTATCACCCCTTCAAGCAACAGAAGATATCAGAGACCCTCACGCTCGTCTATCTGCAGAAGATCCCCGATTCAGGGATCAGGGGTCAGGGATCAGGGGTCAGCTCTTGATTCCACTCTTGCTGCAATTGCCTTCGGTCCTCATTGAAGACACTGCGCACGAGACCGGGCAATCTGTCGGCGCCGTGGCCTTTACGGACACTCTTGGCACAGCAGGAAGGATGCTTCGGGGTTGCTTCTTCCTCTTCGACACCTCGCAGCTTACGCCTCTGCGTCGCTGGCCCTCATGGAAGGAATCTTTCCGGATACGGGCGACCGGGTCTGACCCCCGACCCCTGATCCCTGACCCCCCAATTTGCACTACTCACGCGCGAGGGGTCCGATCTCGCTATTGAGCCCAGCCCTTTTTTCTACTCTTGAATTCGTCGAGAGACTCGAGAAAGTGTCTCTTTCGTATCTCGATGTCAAAAGGAGGGATCTCGCACTTGTCCGGGTTGTCACGAATGAATTCCCCGATCGCGAGCCCCAGGGCACGGTCGCACACCCAGGCGATTTCCGAGCCGACAAAGCCTTCGGTCAGCAGGGCGATCTCGTCCATATCCACCTTGCGGTTCACAGGGCGGGCTTCGTTCTGCACGGCCAGGATCTTCTTTCTAGCGTCCAGGCCCGGCACATCGAGATCCAGAATCACGTCGAACCTGCCTGCCCGCAGGATCGCCGGATCGAGCAGATCCGCCCGGTTCGTGGCGGCAAGGACGATGACGTCCCCAACCACCTCGACGCCGTCCATCTCTGTCAGGAACTGGCTGATCACCTTCTCGGTGACCCGGGCGTCCGAGTCCCCGGGTCCACGGACCGGAAGCAGAGCGTCGATCTCGTCGAAGAACAGGATGCTGGGCGCGGCGAGCCTTGCCTTCCTAAAGACCTCGCGGACCCCCTTCTCGCTCTCCCCCACCCATTTGGAGATGAGCTCCGGCCCCTTGATGGCGATGAAGTTGCGCTGGGTCTCGGTGGCCAGCGCTTTTCCGAGCATTGTCTTGCCGGTGCCGGGCGGTCCCGTCAGCAGGATACCCCGGGGTGGAGGGCAATCCATCTCCTTGAAAAGCTCCCGATACTGGATGGGCCACTCGACAATCTGCTGAAGCCTCGCCTTGACATCCTCCAGGCCGCCGATGTCGTCCCATCGAACCTCCGGGATCTCCACGAAGATCTCCCGGATGGCCGAAGGGTCGACCATCTTCAGGGCGTTCAGAAAGTCATCCATCGAAAGAGTCAGCTCCTCCATAAACTCCAAGGGGAGCCCCTCTTGAAGCATGTTGGTCGTTTCCATGAGGGTCCGGAGCCGGTACAGGGCCGCCTCCCGGCAGAGGGCCTCCAGATCCGCGCCCACGAATCCGTGGGTGATCTCCGCGAACTTCTCGAGCTGCACGTCCTCCCCGAGGGGCATTCCCAGGGTGTGGATCTGGAGGATTTCCAGTCGGGCCTGCTTGTCCGGGATTTTTGTGGCGATCTCGCGATCGAAACGACCCGGCCTTCGCAGAGCAGGATCGATCACGTTCGGGATGTTCGTGGCCCCGATCACGATGACCTCCCCTCGCGACTTCAGGCCGTCCATCAGGGCCAGCAGCTGGGCCACGATCCTCTTCTCCACCTCGCCGGTCACCTCGGTCCGTTTCGGGGAAATGGCGTCGATCTCGTCGATGAAAAGGATGCTGGGTGCCTTTTCGGCGGCCTCTTCGAAGAGGCCTCGGATCTGGGCCTCGCTCTCGCCATAGAACTTGTTGACGATCTCCGGACCGTTCACGCTGATGAAATGAATGTTTGCCTCGTTCGCCACCGCCTTGGCGATCAGGGTCTTGCCCGTGCCCGGCGGACCGTGAAGAAGGACCCCTTTCGGGGGATCGATCCCGAGCCGTTGAAAGACCTGGGGATGTTTCAACGGGAGCTCGATCATCTCGCGGATTCGCTGGATCTCATCCCAGAGCCCACCGATGTCCTCGTAGGTGATGCCCGTCTTGCGCTCGTCGAGCCCCTCGGCGGGGCCCTCCTGCTCGATCTCGATCTCGGTCTGCGGGCCGATGACGACCTCCTGGGCGGGTTGCGCCTCGACGAGCCTGTAGAGACGGAAACCGGAGCCCATGAAGCGCACCCGGAATTGATTGCCCACCACCAGGGGCATGCCCTGAATCACCCGGCGGATGTACTCCGGGTCCTGCGTCCTCGTGGCGGCGTCGGGATGGACAAGGGACAGACGTATCTGGGTGGCGTTTTGGGGCGCAGCCCTGGCCACCTCCACGTTGTCATCCAGACCGACCCCCGCGTTCTCGCGAAGCACACCGTCCATCTGGATCTGTGAAGTGCCCCGGTCATACATGAGGGAGTGCATCGCCCGGGCCAGCGTCCTCCTCTGCCCCTTCATCAGCACCACGTCCCCGGGCTTGATTCCCAGCTTGCCCATGTCCTTCTTGTCGATCCGGACCACGTGGAGGCCCACGTCCTTCTTGAGGGCTTCCACCACTCGCAGCGAATAGGTCTTTTTGCTCATATCACCTTCCCTTGACCATCCCCAGAAGAACGCGGTAAGGCCCGGGCGTGCCGGGCGGAACAAAGGCCACACGGTCTCCGGGATAGATCATTTCGTCGAGAGGTTGAATCACCCCGTTTCGGAAGACGGCCTCGATTCTGTCCGTCGGCAGGCCGAACCCGGCCGCAAGCTCGAGCCCGGACTTCCCCTCGGCGGGGACGCCTTCTTCGAAGCGATCCGGCAGGCCCATCTCCTTCACGAGGGCCCTGAGGAAGCCGAAAAACCGGACCTCTACGACCCCGGACCCTGAATCCTCAACCATGCAGCGATCTCCCATGAAATCACAGTATGAGACCGCCCGGGTTTCTGTCAACAAGTGCGATCCCTGTTCTTGGCCAGGCCTTCTTGGGCACGGGCACGCGTACGGGCATGGTTCCCGACAACCACTCCACCCGGCAACTGCCTGATTCCAGCTTGTATTTCGGGTAGAATGAAGCCCCGCGGGTGAAGCCCTGGGGCGACATCACGCCGAAGCAAGAGAAAGCAAACTCGCAGGATTCGTCTTTGGCCATCCATGGCCAGGGCGGTATCTTCCGCGAAGGCGAATGGGCATTGGCCGAGACTGTCGATTCTGAAGCGAGGATACTCTCATGGAAAAGCGAAGACTAGGGACAACGGACATCGAGATCACGCCGATCATCATGGGCACCTGGCAGGCCGGAAAGCACATGTGGGCGAACATCGATGACAAGGATACCACCCAGGCGATTCGGGCCGCCTACGAGGCGGGCATCACCACCTTTGACACGGCCGCGTCTTACGGAAAGGGGCACTCCGAGAGACTCCTCGGAGAGGCGCTTGCCCAGGTTCGGGACAAGGTCGTTCTCGCCACCAAGGTCCCTGCCCATGAACTGAAATACGACCAGGTCATCGAGTCCTGCCATCGCTCCCTTGAGAACCTGAGAACCGGAACCATCGATCTCTACCAGATCCACTGGCCCTCCGGATCCTGGAAGAGCGAGGTCGTTCCGATCGGGGAAACCATGCAGGCCATGAACGATCTGAAGGAGCAGGGAAAGATCCGCGCCATCGGCGTGTCCAACTTCTCCCGGGCCCAGCTGGAAGAAGCGGGCAAGCACGCCCGCATCGAGAGCCTGCAGCCGCCCTACTCCCTTTTCTGGAGGCAGGTGGAAGAGGACGCGATGCCTTTCTGCCGGGAGAAGGACATCACCGTGCTCGCCTACTCACCCATGGCGCAGGGGCTGCTCACCGGGAGATTCAGCCCGGGTCACAGGTTTGGCAAAGGGGATCACCGGAAAAAGAACAGGCTCTTCATGCCCGAGAACGCCGGTCGGGTCCAGCGGGCTCTGAAGGAACTCCGTCCCATTGCAGAGGAGCGGGGGATCACATTGGGGCAGCTCGCACTCGCGTGGGTCATCGCACAACCCGGCACGTGTGCGATCGCGGGCGCGAGAAACGCAGAGCAGGTTCTGGAGAATGCCAAAGCGGCCGAGGTCCGGCTCCCTGCGCCCGATCTGGCCCGGATGGACGAGATCGGGCGCAGGGTCACGGATCCCCTGGACGACAACCCGGTCCAGTGGAAGTTTTGAGCTCTAGAAGCCGTACAGAATCTTGAAGGTCGTCTTGAACCCTTCCGGCCGCATCTTCGCGCCCATCTCCCAGGCGGAGGCCCAGCTGATGAGCAGATTCTTGAGCGGCGTCATGCTGAAGATCGGGCCGATCGCAAAGACCCGCTCCTTCTGGACGATGGCATCGGCCATGTTGAAGGCCGCGGTAAGCCCGCCGGGGTTGTCCAGACTGTCGTCATTGAGCTGGAACATGCAATACCCGGAAATGCCTGCCCAGAGCGTTTTGTAGACGTTGTGCTGCAGGGTGTAGTTGAAATGGATGTTCTGGCCCGGCCTCAGCTCGGCGTCGGGACCGTACAGATCCACATAAGGATCCTTGTTCTTGGAATTCCAGGCGTAGTGGATCCGCATGCTGAAATCGGTCTTCGGCGTCGGGAACATCGTGAAGGCATAGTAGGGGTTGATGGTCACGATATTGGAGCCCGGGTTGAGGATGAATTCATCGCAGTACTTGCCCGAGGGGAAGATGACATCCAGCTCGACCCTGTGGAAATAAGGCTTTCCGAAAAGGCTCTTACCGCTCCACTGAAACACCGGTCCCGTGATGATGTCGCCGATGCCCCCCGTGTTCTCGATCTGGCCCCTGGTGGTCAGCGCGTTGATGGGGCCGTCCGAATCGATGACCACCACCGGGATGACTATGTTCCACCCGAAAAAGCCGCCGCCGGGAATCTCCAGCTTGGAGATGTAGGCGATCTGCCAGACGGCAGCCATGGTAGTGAGGTTCGTATCCCCGAGGATCGAATTCACCGGCTCCGGGACATCGTCGTTCAGCTTGATCTTGTTGCCGAAGTAGAACTGGGAATAGGCCATCATGTAGACCCCGGGCCCGGGGATGGCGCCGTCGAGGGCGTTGGTCAGGCCCAGGTTGTACGGCGGCTGGTTCAGCGCCCCGGCCTGGGGCGGGCACAACCCGAGAACCGCCACGGTTGCCATGAAGGTGAGTACCCATGTCCATCTTCTGATTCGTTCCATCTCTTTCCCCCCTCCTTTCGAGTGTTGAGCTGAAAACCGGCAAAATTCAAGACCAAATAGTACACGGGAGCTGATTTGTCAACCTTTTCAAACGGTTCAGCGGCCAGGAGCGGGCTTCCGCCGGAAAACCCCACCATCGATCCCGGCATCCTATAGTATTACCTGAATCTATACGTGAGGAGTGAGATATGGGACTCTTAATCGATGGGAAGTGGCATGACCAGTGGTATGACACGAAATCCACGGACGGCCGCTTCGTACGGCAGGACGCCGCCTTCCGCAACTGGGTCACCGCGGACGGGTCGTCAGGCTTCGAGGCCGAGCCGAACCGGTATCACCTTTATGTATCCCTTGCGTGCCCCTGGGCCCACAGGACGCTCATCTTCCGGAAGCTCAAGAAGCTCGAAAACCTGATTTCCCTGTCTG
>JANQFG010000225.1 GCA_028277985.1 bacterium
GGCATTCTGTTCCCCTGGATAAGAGGAGGTTTTTCCGATGTCCTCAGAGCTCGATAGGATCATCGAGCAGGTAGGCAAAGACAAGGGAATCCAGAAGGAGATCCTCATCGACGCTTTGCAGGCCGCGATGATCAGTGCAGCCAAGAAGAAGTTCGGGCCTCAGAGGGACCTGGAGGCACAATACAATCCCGAGATCGGTGAAGTGGAGCTGTTCGAGTTCAAGACCGTCGTGGAAACGGTGACGAACCCGAACGTCGAGATTTCGCTCGAAGAGGCGCAGAAGACGGACCCGGAGGCGGAGGAGGGGGACAGTCTCGGGCAGAAGATTCCCACCGAGTCTTTTGGCAGGATCGCAGCGCAGACCGCGAAACAGGTGATCATGCAGAAGGTGCGGGATGCCGAGCGAGAGATGGTCTACGACCTGTACAAGGACCAGAAGGGAGAGCTGGTACACGGTACGGTGCAGCGTTTCGAAAAAGGGGACATGCTCGTGAACCTGGGGAGGGCCGAGGCGGTTCTGCCCTTCAAGGAACAGATCCCCAGGGAGAGCTACCGGATCGGAGACCGAATTCGGGCCTATATTTTTGACGTGGACAAGAACGCCAAGGGCCCGTTGATCAAACTCTCCCGCGTGCGGCCGGAAATGCTGGTCAAGCTGTTCGAGTTGGAGGTGCCGGAGATCTACGACGGAATCGTTGAGATCAAAGGTGCTGCGCGCGAGCCGGGCGGGAGGGCGAAGATCGCCGTCTATTCACGGGATATCGACGTGGACCCGGTTGGTGCCTGTGTCGGGATGAAAGGATCGCGGGTGCAGGCGATCGTCTACGAACTGCGCGGAGAGAAGATCGACATCGTGCCCTGGTCACACGATATCGCCACCTACGTTTGCAACGGCCTGGCCCCGGCCGAGATTTCCAAGGTCATCATCGATGAGAGGGAGCACGCGATCGAGGTCATCGTGCCGGACAATCAGCTCTCGCTTGCGATCGGCAAGAAGGGCCAGAACGTGAGGCTCGCCTCCAAGTTGCTGGGATGGAAGATCGAGATTCATGGGGAAACCGACGCTGAGCAGTCCTTTCAGGTGGCCAAGGCGAAACTGGAGGATCTTCACGGTGTGGGGGATGTCATCGCAAGGAGTCTGATCAACGCAGGAATCTACTCCGTGGAAGACATCGACGAGTGGGAGGCGGAGAATATCGCCCAGGCAACACAGATCGGGCTAAAGAAAGCGGAGAAGTTGAAAGATCTTGCACGGGAGTACATCGAGTCGGGCGCGGGTGAAGAGACGGAGGAAGCAGGGGCCGAGGAAGAGGAACCTGCCGAGGAAGGGACGGCTTCGGCCGAGTCTGAGCCTTCTGGAGAAGAGAGTGTGGAAGGGGCGGAGGAGGAGTCGGTCGAGGAAGAGGCCTCGTCTTCGGATTCGGCTCAAGGTGAGGACGGGGAAGAGGGGGGAGGACCTTCGAATACGAAGGACCGAGCCTGACGGCACGGTTTACTGCCCGGGATGCGGCTCTCGGCAGAGGCGAGGCCGCGATACGGGGCGTGTGATTCACGATGGAATCGACATGGGCAAGAAGAACATAGGGCAGAGGAGTTGTATCGGGTGCGGTCGCAAGGCTCACAAATCCGAACTTCTGCGATTCGTCGCAGATCCGGAAGGGGGGCTGCTTCTCGATCCGGAGCAACGCGCGCCGGGCAGGGGGGGCTACTTCTGTCGGAAGCAGGCCTGTTTCGATCGAGCGACCAAGAAGCGTCGACTCTCCGTCCGATTCCGCAGGGATGTGCGCATGGACCCACATTCCTTGATGAAGAGTGTTCACGAGCAGCTCGGAGGGGGTAGTTCCGGATGGCCAAAGTAAGAGTCTATCAGCTGGCCAAAGAGCTCGGAGTGGAAAACGTCGAGCTGATCGACAAGCTCAAGGCCCTGGGCTTTGAGGTGAAGAATCATATGAGCACCCTCTCCGAAGGGGAAGTCGATCGGGTCCGGTCCGATTACTCGGAGAAAAAGGAAGTCAAGGTCGACGAGATCCGGATCAAGCCGGGGATCATCCGTAGGCGGAGGAAAGCGAAGGCCCCGGAGGTTGTGGAAGAGGTGGAGGCGCCCGCTCCGGAAGCGGAAGAGCCTGTTCCCGAAGGGGAAGTGGCGGAGGAGGCTCCCCCTGCCGCGGCGGCGGCCGAGACGGGTGCGGAGCCCGCGGTAGCTGAACCGGAGGTTCCCGCCGAAGCTGTGACGGCTGAGGCCGAGGCCAAGGAAGTTGTGCCTGCTGCGGAAGCCCCGGCGGAAACGAAACCGGCGGCGCCGGAGCAGATACCGCCACCTGTGGAGACCGTTGAAACGGCGCCGGTCGTAGAGGAGAAACCGGCTGCAAGGGCGCGGGCAGCCAAAGCTGCGGCGGAAGCACCTGAAGGCGTGGAAGCTCGCAAGCCGGCAGCCAAGCCGGCGGAAGTTCCGAGCAAGAAGGTCGTCCAGGAAGAGGAAGCTCCGGAGGAGCGGCCCGGCAAGAAGAAGCGTCCCCTCCCCGGCAAGAAGGTTGTCGAGTACAAGGGACGGAAGAAGCGGGACTATACCACGGATCTTGAGGAGGACCGTGAAGGCCCCCCGAGAAGAAGGGTGGACGTTCGCAGAGAAAGGCGTGGCCCGAAGCGTGCGGCGCTGAAGCCGGTTCTTACCGTTCCGAAGCCGATCAAACGCAAGATCCGGATGGCAGGCTCGATCACGGTGGGGGAGCTCGCGAAACGGCTCAGCGTGAAGGCCGCGGAGATCATCAAGAAGTTGATGGAAAACCAGATCGTGGCCAACATCAACCAGTCCATCGATTTTGACACGGCAAGCTTGATTGCCCACGACTACGAATACGAGGTCGAGAACACGGTGCAGGAAGAGGCCCAGCTGTTGCCTACGGAAACGGATCGGCCCGAGGGGAAGGTCTTGCGGCCCCCTGTCGTGACGATCATGGGGCACGTCAACCACGGGAAGACCCGGCTGCTGGATACGATCCGGAAGACGAACGTGATGGAGAAGGAGGCAGGGGGGATCACCCAGCACATCGGTGCATACAAGGTGAACCTGGGGGAGAAGACGATTTCCTTCCTCGACACACCGGGTCACGAGGCGTTCACCAAGATGCGAGCCCGCGGGGCAAAGGTGACGGACATCGTGATCCTGGTCGTGGCAGGGGACGACGGCGTCATGCCTCAGACCGTGGAGGCGATCGACCATGCGAAGGCGGCCGAGGTTCCGATCATCGTTGCCATCAACAAGATCGACCTGCCGAACGCGAACCCGGACCGAGTCAAGCAGGAACTCTCGGAGCATGGCCTGATCTCGGAAGAGTGGGGCGGAGACACCCTGTTTTCCAACATATCCGCAAAAGAAGGCATGGGGATTCAGGAACTCCTGGAACTCATCCTCCTCCAGGCGGAGATGCTGGAATTGAAGTCCGATCCGAGCCGGGAGGCGAAAGGCCTGATTATCGAAGCGCGGCTCGATCGAAACCTCGGAACCGTGGCCGCTGTGCTCGTCCAGGACGGGACCCTGAGAGCCGGAGATCCCTTCGTGACGGGGCTCTACCATGGGAAGGTGAGGGCTCTCATCGACGACCGGGGCAACCGGGTCGAGGAGGCCGGACCCTCGATTCCCGTCGAAGTGCTCGGATGTTCGGGTGTCCCCGAGGCGGGAGATCCGTTCTTCGTGGTGGAGGACGAGAAGAAGGCGAAAACGCTCAGTGCTATGCGGATGGAGAAGAGCAGACAGGCGGGTGCTGCGGCGCAGACCAAGATGTCCCTGGAAGACCTGTACGAGAAGATACGTCAGGATGAGATCGAGGAGCTCAACCTCATCCTGAAAGCGGACGTACAGGGTTCTGCCGAGGCGCTGGCAGAGTCGCTGGAACGATTGAGCAACGAGGAAGTGAGAATCAAGGTTCTCCACAGCGGCGTGGGGGGTGTCACGGAAACGGACATCCTGCTCGCTTCCGCGTCCAACGCCCTGATCATCGGCTTCAACGTGCGGGGCGAGTCGAAGGCGCTGAGCCTCGCCGAGCAGGAGAAGGTCGATATCCGGTTCTACACCGTCATCTACGACGCGGTCTCAGACGTGGAAGATGCGATTCTCGGCATGTTGAAGCCGGTCTACAAGGAAGTCCTTCTTGGACACGCAGAGATCCGCGAGACCTTCAACATGCAGCGTGTGGGGACGATCGCCGGAAGCTACATCGTAGACGGGAAGATGGAAAGAAATGCCAGAGCCCGATTGCTTCGCGATAATGTGGTAGTCCATGACGGACGCATTGCGAGTCTGCGACGCTTCAAGGAAGACGTGAAGGAAGTGGTGGCCGGATACGAGTGCGGTATCCGTATGGAGAACTACAACGATGTGAAGACGGGCGATGTTCTCGAATCGTACACGCTCGAACAGGTGGTGCAGCGAAGCATCGACAGGTCCCCCGAGAAACGACCTACCTGAACCCTTGAAGGGTTGATGGCTGTGAGGAAGGTCCCGCCATGGTGGTGGGCATCATCAAGCTCGAGTTGTGGATTCCCGGCAGCACTTCGTTGAAGGCGAAGCGGAGTGTGGTCAAGAAGGTCATCGAGAGAACACGATCCCGCTTCAATGTGACCGTTGCCGAGGTGGACAAGCAGGATGTGTATGGCCGCGCCGTGATCGGCTACGCCATGGTCGGGTCGGACCAACGGTACGTGAACGGTGCGCTGGACAAAATACTGGATTTCGTGGAGGGGCTGGCCGTCGCGGAGGTCCTCTCTGAATCGGTGGAAATCATCAACCTCTAGAGGTCTTCGCCTGTTCTGCCCCCTGAAGCGAACGTGGATTCCGTGAGGCGAAACAAGAAATAGATGGCGGGTTCACGCAGATCAGAGAGAGTGGGCGGTCAACTGCGCGAAGAGATTTCCCGTGTGGTGCAGCGCATCGTGAAGGATCCGCGGATCCGCGGGGTGACCGTTACCGACGTCAAGCTCTCCAAAGATCTCCGGTATGCGCGGGTCTACTACAGCGTGATCGGTGAGGAAGAGCGAAAGAAAGAGGTGCGCGAAGGCTTGCAGAGCGCCAGGGGAGTGATCAGGAGGGAAGTGGGTCGAAATCTGCCGCTGCGCTACGTGCCGGACATGGAGTTCTTCTTTGATGATTCCTTCGAACACGCCGAGCACATAGAGAACCTCCTTCGAAAGATTCAAGATACCGAGAGCTAGGGTTGGTTTGCACAGGGGGAAAGTCTTTTTGGACGAGCGGGCCGAGGGGCACGAGGCCGGGGTGTATTTGGTGGACAAGCCCGCCGGGATCACGTCCCTCGATGCGGTTCGAAGACTGAAGAGGTTGCTTTCCCCGGCTCGTATGGGGCACACGGGAACGCTTGACCCGATGGCGACCGGCGTACTGGCCGTCTGTGTCGGGGAGGCGACGAAACTCGTGCCCTACATGCGTCTGGAACCGAAGAAATACCAGGGCAGGCTGCAACTCGGACGGGTGACGGACAGCTGGGATATAACGGGCAGGGTTGTCGAGAACAACGCGGTCCCTTCGCTCTCAGGGGAGACGCTCACACGGGCCTTCGAGGAGTTGGAAGGGTTGCAGTACCTTGCGCCTCCCCAGTTCTCGGCGATCAAGCACAAGGGGCGGCCGCTCTACAAGTATGCGAGGGAAGGTGTGGTGGTGGAGGCGCCGCCGAGGGCAACGTTTATCGAAGCCTTCCGGCTGCTCGGGAGAGAGGGCGATCATCTCGCCTTCGAGTTGACCTGCAGCCGAGGCACCTACGTGCGTGCCGTTGTCCACGCCATGGGACAGCGGCTCGGATGCGGCGCTTGCCTCGAGTCTCTTCGCAGGACCGAGTGTGGAAGGTTCAGGATCGAAGACGCCTACTCCCTGGAGGAGCTGGAGGCGTTTGTGGAAGGAAGGCAGCAGGGTGAGGTTCTGATCACGCCGTCCCAGGTGTTGGACCACCTGAACGCTTGTGAAGTACGGGAAGGCAGTGAGAAGAAGGTGCGACACGGGAGTCCCTTGCGGGATGGGGACTTGAGGCGGGGAACGGCTCTCCGGGAACGCATGGGAGAGAAGTTTCGGATCATGATCCAGGGCAAGCTTGCCGCGGTCGCGGAAGTAAGGAGCGATCCGCAGGGAGCCTTTCTTCAGCCCCTTCGGGTCCTGCGTCACGCTGCCTGATCATCCCGTCAGGAGAGCAAAGGAGGGGGGCGAACCGGAGGTGAAGGCACGGGCCCCCAATTCTGTTTAGAAACAACCAGGAGGAACTCATGAGCATTGAGCGAGCGAAAACGCAGGAGATCCTGCAGGAGTACAGGCGGCACGACAAGGACACCGGATCTCCGGAAGTGCAAATCGCTTTGCTGACCGAGCGAATCGTCAATCTGACGGAGCATTTCAAGACGCACAAGAAGGATCATCACTCGCGCCGCGGTCTTCTCCACCTCGTGAGCCTGCGCAGGCGACTGCTGAACTACCTGAAGCGGGAAAACGCCGAGCGCTACAAGACGCTCATCGAACAACTGGGCCTGCGAAAATAGTCACAAGAGCTGGTGACAAGTGGCGGGTGGCAAGTGGCGACCGTGAGCGCATGGTGCCTTGCTTCCTGACACTTGAAAGAGGAAGCGAATGGTACAAGCGAGCCGGCTGCGCAACGGTGTGCGGATCCTGACGGAAGACATCCCCCACGCCATATCGATCTCCGCAGGCATCTGGATCCTTCGTGGCTCCCGGAACGAGCCTTCCGAACGGAGCGGGATCACCCATTTCGTAGAGCACCTTCTCTTCAAGGGCACGGAGACACGAACGGCCCTCGACATCTCGAGAGAAATAGAGTCTGTGGGAGGTTCTTTGAACGCCTTCACCGGCAAGGAGTTCACCTGCCTTCACGCCCGAGCCCTTCACAACCATCTGCCCCTGATCATGGAACTGCTCTCCGACATCTTTCTTCGATCCAGTCTACCGGAAGAGGAAATCGAGCGGGAGCGGCAGGTCATTCTTCAAGAGATCAGCATGGTGGACGACTCGCCGGAAGAGCTGATTCACGAGCTGTTCGCGGGCTCCTACTGGAGGGGGCATCCCCTCGGACGCTCCACGCTGGGAACGAAAGAGATCATCGGCGATATTACCAGGGAGAGCCTGGTCGAATACTCACGTCTTCTTCAGGACCCGGATCGTGTCCTTGTGACCCTTTCCGGAAGACTCGATCATGATGAAGTGGTGAAGGTGGCGGAGCAATTCCTCGATTTTTCCTCGAACGGGACCGGGGAGCTCTCGATCGAGAAGCCGGATCCTCACCGCGGGCTGAATCTTCACCTCAAGGATCTGGGGCAGGCGCACATCTGTCTCGGGACGCTTGGCGTTCCCTATTCCCATCCGAAGAGGTACGGGTATCACGTGCTGAACACGCTCCTGGGAGGCGGGATGAGCTCCCGGCTCTTCCAGGAGGTACGAGAGAAGCGGGGGCTCGCCTATTCGGTCTATTCCTTCCAGGCCGCCTACCTGGATACCGGGATGCTCGGCGTGTACGTGGGGACCGGTCGGGACGCGGTAAGAGAAGTGGTCGATCTGATCATCGAGAACTTCTCCCGGCTCAAGACAGAGGATGTTTCCGAGGATGAAATCCTGACGGCGAAAGAGCAGCTGAAGGGCAATCTCCTCCTGAGCACGGAGAGCACGAGCAGTCGCATGAGCAAGCTCGCGATGAACGAGATCTACTTCGGAAAGCAACTCGAGCTGGACGACGTGATCGCAGAAATCGAGCGGGTGGATGCGGCCGATGTACGCGCCATCTCCGAGGACCTGTTTCGATCCGAATACATGGGGCTCACCGTGTTGGGCGACATTGACCGCGACGCGCTGGCCTCGATCAAAATCGATTGCTAGAGTCGACAAAGAGGAGCGGACCTCCCGATGATTTCTCGGTACAGCCGACCGGAAATGGAACGGATCTGGGATCTGGAGAACAAGTACGGTATCTGGCTTCAGATCGAAAAACTCGCGTGCGAGGCATATTCAGAGCTGGGACAGATCCCGGCGGAATCTCTCAGGGCGATCCAGAAGGGCTCTTTCTCGCTGAAACGCATGGAAGAGTTGGAGGAGATCACCCAGCACGACGTGATCGCATTCCTGACCACCGTAGGGGAGACGATCGGGGAAGACGCTCGTTTCGTTCATATGGGGATGACATCCTCGGATGTGCTGGACACGGCACTGGCCGTGCAACTTCGGGATGCGGCGGATCTCATCCTCGAAGGGGTGGACCGCCTCCTCGCCGAAATCAAGAAGCGGGCCCTCGAGCACAAGCATACCCTGATGATCGGCCGCACCCATGGCGTGCATGCGGAACCGATTACCTTTGGGCTGAAAATGGCGGTCTGGTACGAGGAGGTCCTGCGAAGCCGGACACGTCTGGTTCACGCCAGAGAGATGATCGCCGTCGGGAAGCTTTCCGGGGCCGTCGGCACCTATGCCACCCTTCCCCCCGAGGTCGAGACGTACGTTTGCGAGAAGCTCCGGCTTCAACCTGCGCCGGTCTCCACACAGATCGTCCAGCGCGACCGGCACGCGGAGTTCTTCGGCGCGCTGGCCATCCTGGCCTCGTCTATCGAGAAGTTCGCGCTGGAAATACGCCATCTCCAGCGTACAGAGGTTCGTGAGGCAGGGGAGTTCTTCTCAAAGGGACAGAAGGGGTCCTCGGCGATGCCCCATAAGCGGAATCCGATCGGGTCGGAAAACCTGTGCGGCCTGGCCCGCATGGTACGCTCCTATGCGGCGGCTTCCCTGGAGAACATTCCCCTGTGGCATGAGAGAGACATCAGCCATTCTTCCGTGGAAAGAGTGATTGCGCCGGACAGCACGATCCTCGTCGACTTCATGCTCAACAGGATGATCGGACTCGTGAAGAACCTTCAGGTCGATCCCGGCAGGATGAAAGAGAACCTGGAGATGACGGGCGGCCTCTTCTTCTCTCAGGAATTGCTCCTCTGCCTCGCCAGGAAGGGGAAATCCCGGGAGGAAGCGTATGCCCTGGTCCAGGGGCATGCCATGGAGGTGTGGGGCGGAAAGGGAGATTTGCTGTCGCGGGTGCTCGAGGACCCACGGATTCGTGAATGCATGGAGGAGGAAGAGATCCGGGACGTCTTTCGCGTGGATCGGTACACGCGCCATGTGGACCGGATATTCGACCGAATCTTCAGCCCTGAGTAGGACGGATTCCAGAAGGACGGACACATTCGAACCCGGATCGGCCGGAAGGTGGGGGCACAGGAATGGAGAACACCGAGGACGTGAGAAGGCGACTCCTGAAGATCCTGCAGGAGAAGTCGGTGGAAAGGGGCAGGTTCCAGCTTCGGTCGGGAAGGTGGAGCGACTATTACGTGGACGGCAAGCAGACGACCCTGGACGCGGAAGGCAGCTATCTGATCGGAAAGCTCCTGTACGCCAGGATCGGGGTGTCCGGGGCGAATCCACGCGGAATCGGCGGTGTTACGCTAGGGGCGGACCCGATCGTGACCGCGGTCTCCATGGTCAGTTACCTGGAGGGGAGTCCCATTCCGGCCTTTATCATTCGCAAAGAGCCGAAGGGGCACGGTACGGAGCGGTGGATCGAAGGCCTGAAGAACATCGAGCCCGGCAGTCATGTGGCTGTTGTGGAGGATGTGCTGACCACGGGCGGAACCCTCCTCGAGGGGGTAAGGCATACACGTGAGGCGGGGTTCGAGGTGAGCCACGTCTACACGCTGATCGATCGGCAGGAGGGGGGAAGAGAGGCCATCGAGGCGGAATCCCTCGTACTCGATTCCCTGTTCACGCGGGATGAGCTTCTGGCGGAGTAGGTACTGCTCGGACGCGGGTTCGCGCGAGGGCACGAATACGACCTAGAAGCAAACCGGAAGCAACCCTGTTAACGCGCTGCCATGCTGAAGCAACATCCGCAGTAGTCCTGTCTGTACAGCTCCAGGTCCTTGCTCTTCTGAACGCTCTTCAGGAAACCATCTTTCTTTTTGAAATCAGCCTCCAGGAAGGAAAGGCCCGCCTTTCCAGCGAGATCAGATCCTAACTGGTTAATCTTTTTGCTGTTTTTTCTTGGACTGATGGTGAGGGTGGTTCCGAAGGTCCCCAAACAGGCGGATTTCGCCATCCAGGCAGTGACCTCGAGCCGCAATCGAATGCAGATTTCGCATCTTCTGCCGCCCTCCGGATCACTTTCATGCCCCTTGACCGCGTCAAGCCAAGGGTCCGGCACAACTGGGGGAATCCACAAGGCCGTTCCTTGCCTTCTGGAGACCTTGGCGGTTGCTTCCAGCCTTTTGAAATACTCGTCTCTGGGGAACAGGTTGGGGTTATAGAAGAATCCGATGGGCTGATAGGTCTCCTTGAGAAGATCGATGACGTGGGTGGAACAGGGTCCGCAGCAGATATGCAACAGAATGGGAGGTTTTTTTCCGGACTCGAGCAGGGGGAGCCGGGTGCCCGCCTCCTCAGTCCTCCTCCGAGAATTCTTCTGTACCGCCGCCAATGAGTTCCTCGTCATCGATGAGGGAAAGACCGTCTTCGAGCCCGGATCCGGTCTCTGCGTCGTCCTCTGAATAGGATTCCGACTGCCCTATAGAGCCCTCGTCATCCCTGCGCCTCCGGCCGCGGGGCCTGGGTGGAGCCGAGGCAGTGGCCCCGGCCTTGGGGGGCGAGGGTGACTCTTTTGTAGGAGCCTCGGTCTGGTCGGCTCCGCACTTTGGGCAGATCGGCTTGGGCTTGCTCAAATCATAGAATTTGCAGCCGCACTGGTAACATGCGTACTTCTTTCCGAGTTTCTTCTTGGCCATTGCATCCCTCTGCGCGCGTGTTGCCTAAGGAACGAACCTTGTCAAGAAAAGGGCGGATGGTCCCCCCTCAGGGCTCCGGATTCTACAGGGGGGTGGTTGCTGCGCCATTAAGCATCCGAATTTCCTCGGAAATCGGATGCTAAACTAATGGTTCCCCCGATAGATGTCAAGAGGAATTTGTGGTAAAAGGTCTTCAAGGCAGAGGAGGTGAAAAAGTGCCGATCTATGAGTACAAGTGCCCGGAGTGTGGAGCAGGGTTCGAAAAGCTGTGCCGGTCATCGAGCCAGAGCGAACGACTCGAGACCTGCCCGGAATGCGGATCGGAAAGGTCCGAGCGAGTGTTATCCCGAATCGGCTCTGTAAGGAAGGGTGGCGAAGGGAGTTCGTCGTCGTGCGGGACGGCGAGTTCCCGCTTTTCCTGAGCGAGTTGAATCCATGGCAGCCGTGTGCTGCCACGACTTTTCGGGACTCTCCATCAGCTCGGATCGTCCGTCGGAGACAGGGAGAGCAAGTCCCTGACGACAAACGCGGTTTCTCCCTTCTCCAAGAGGAGCTCCTTGAGCTGGTTCGCCTCCGGCTCGGTCTGGAAGGGGCCGATCCGGACGTGATGGTAGGTTTCAGAGGACAATACCCGCACGTTCGGGTATTCTTCCTCCAGACGGACGGCCAGATCCCCGGCAAGATTGCCGTCCTGATAGGCACCGAGCTGGACCCAGTAGCCCAGCTGGTCCCGGAGGGTTTCTTCCGAATAGGAGCAGCGTACCTCGACCTGAGCCGTGCCCTGCTCGACAATACCGAGAGCATTGGCGGCTCCGAAGGACAGGTCGATGATTCGGTCCTTCACAAAGGGGCCCCTGTCGTTGATTCGGACCTGTACGGAGCGCTGGGTGTCCAGATCGATGACTTCGACCCACGTTCCCAGGGGCAGGGTCTTGTGAGCGGCGGTCATGGCATACATGTCGTAGACCTCGCCGGTCGCGGTGGGTTTCTGGTGGAATTCCTTACCGTACCAGGACGCAATACCCTTTTCGGTGTAGAATTCGGTCCTGCCGGTTGCGCCCGACGGAGAGCCTTCGGTCGGATCCTTTCGGAAGAGGTTGGGGCCGGCACAGCTGGTCGTACACAAGGCCAGCAGAAGAAGGATTGTGAGATGCCGCATCTTCTCGGGTCTCCGGAGTTTGTCCGCCCTCACAGGGAAAGGGGCAGAATTCGGTGTTGGGCACAAGACGAAAATCGCGGTCTCAAGGCTATCGAAAAAGCGTTGGATTGTCCAGTTGCGTTGCCTATTGTATTTCAGTATGATATCGCCGAAATCTGAATGGTCACTTGAAGGGGATCGTGGACGTGATCAACTATCTTTACGGGCTCTTTTCGAACGATCTTTCCATCGACCTCGGCACGGCCAACACGTTGGTCTACGTGCGGGGTAAAGGGATCGTCTGTTGCGAGCCCTCCGTGGTGGCTGTCCACAAGGGCAGCCGGAACACGAATCGGGTGCTGGCGGTCGGCAAAGAGGCGAAAGAGATGCTGGGCCGCACTCCCGGGAACATCGTGGCCATACGGCCCCTCAAAGATGGTGTGATCTCCGATTTTGAAGTGACCGAGGCGATGCTCAGCTATTTCATCCGGAAGGTTCACAACCGAAAGGCCTTTGTTCGACCCCGCATCATCGTGGCGGTCCCCTTCGGCATCACCCAGGTGGAGAAGCGAGCCGTCAGGGAGTCTGCCGCCTCTGCCGGGGCACGAGAAGTCTATCTTGTCGAAGAACCGATTGCGGCGGCCATCGGAGCGGGCCTTCCGATCACAGAGCCCTCAGGAAACATGATCGTCGACATCGGGGGCGGTACCACCGAGGTGGCCATCATCAGCCTTGCGGGCATCGTCTACAGCACATCGATCCGGGTGGCCGGAGACAAGATGGATGAGGCGATCATCCAGCACCTGAAGCGGAAGTACAATCTGCTGATTGGCGAGCGCACGGCCGAGTTGATCAAGATCTCCATCGGATCCGCATCACCGGCCAGTGACGATGAGACCATGCTGGTGAAGGGCCGGGATTTGGTTGCGGGCATCCCGAAGACGATCGAGATCAGCTCCGAAGAGATTCGAAAGGCCCTTGGTGACCCGATCAACTCCATCGTCGAAGCGGTTCGCATGACCCTGGAAAGGACCCCGCCGGAGCTTTCGGCCGACATCATAGACAAGGGCATCGTCCTGGCAGGGGGCGGCGCGCTGTTGACGAATATCGATGATCTGCTTCGTGAAGAAACCGGCCTGCCCGTGATCGTGGCCGAGGACCCGCTCTCATGCGTAGCCCTGGGTTGCGGAAAGATTCTCGAAGAGCTCGACCTCCTCAGGGCCGTTGCCACGCAATAGCTTCTTCGGCCCGCCGGGCACAAGACATCCCAGCCGCTCCGCCCTTTCTATCGGTTTCTCCACTCAATGCAGGCCCGTAGAGCGGGATGGACAGGATGGACATCAGGTTCGTTTGGACGAGGACACTCAGCCAGGAGTTCTGGGCGGGCATCGTGAGTCCGCTCATGTACTCGATCGCAGGCGGACTGATCCAGGGGCGGATGGCAAAGAAGGGCTTGCGGATCGCCGGGCTGCAGCGGCTCCAGAAGGATCCTTTCCTCAGGCTCTTCCATGGGCGGGTCTACCTGAACTCGCACATCCTCGAAGAGGTGGTGAGAAGAATCCCTTCGGTTTTCGTTACACCGGAAGTTCTTCGTTTCCTGCCGAAGACGAGTCGAGAAGCCCTGTCCCAGGTTCGTGTATCCCTGTTTTCTCCCGGGTTCCTGCGCATCCTGTTGCGCATCGTTTTCCTGGAGAGGGATTGGAACCCTTTCACGAACTACAAGGCCTTTGACAGGGCAACCGATCGGATCGAGAAGGCGGGCAGGGCGCAGACCCTCTCGAACATCGAGGATTTCAGCGAACCTGCCCTGATCGATCAGAGTCGGAGGCTTTATGGGCAAATGGGGGACTATCTCGAGATCGTCATCTGGGGAGTGTTGTTCGCCTACCTGACGCGGCCCCTGATCGAGCGGTTGGCAAAGGACTGGGGGGAGGACCGCGAAGGAGATCTGGCCGGCTGTCTCCGCGTCGCCCTCGATGGGGTCAAGACCTTCGAGATCAACCGGGAGATCGAGAACCTTGCGGACCTCGTGGAGGGAGATCCGCGGTTGAAGGAATGGTTCGACTCTTCCGAGCCAAGGGAGATGCTCGCCCGTTTCCGAAAGGACGGGGAGGCAACGGGTTTCCTGGAACGCCTGCAAACCTTCCTCGAGAGCTACGGTCATCGCTTTCTGGGGCGGGACATTCGTCAGGCCACGTGGCGCGAACGGCCCGAGACCGTGGTCGAAATGATAGGGTTGAATCGAGACAGAGACTCTTGCCGAAACACCTTCGCGCTTCAAAGGCGAAAAAGGGAAGAGGCGGAGAGAGCGCTGAAGAGGAGAATCGGCCGGGGTGCATTCGGCCTGCCCAGGAAAGTTCTCTTCTCGCTGCTTCTCTTCCTGGACAAGAAGTACTTTGTCCTGCGCGAGAACATGCGTTACTTCGCGGACATCTATCTGGAGCAATTCCGTAGAATCTACCTCGAGATCGGAAGAAGATGGGCGCTCGAGGGTATGCTTGAGAGCGGGGAAGACATCCTCTTCCTGGAGCGGGAAGAGATCGAACAGGTCGGGCAGACGCGCAAGAATTGCGCGGAAAAGATCGCTCAGCGAAAGGAAGAGTACGAGCAGGCCCGGCGAGTCGAACCACCCGAAGAGATCGAAGGGGGAGAAGACCAGAGGTCGGCATCTCCGTCGACGGGGGAAGCGACGCCCATGCTAGAGGGGGAGGTGGCCAGTCCGGGGCACGCGACGGGCCCTGCCCGGATCATACGTGAGCCGAAAGACCTGGCTGGATTCCGTAAGGGGGATATTCTGGTGGCGCACTGCACGGACCCGAGCTGGGCACCCGTTCTGCCGTTGGCGGCAGGCCTCGTGCTGGAGGTGGGGGGGCTCCTTTCTCACGGGGCGATTGTCGCCAGGGAGTACGGTATTCCTGCCTTGATTCGGGTTGGGGGAGCCGTGGAGGGGCTGCGAGACGGGGTCCGACTCGAACTGGACACGGAACGGAAATGCGTGAGGATCTGCCCGACCCCTTCTCCCTCGAAGAAACCCTATCCCCTTGACAATAGTGAACAAATCAAGTAGGAACAAAGGGTGCAAAGAGGAAGGCTTCCTTCCTCTTTCCGTACGCGGGCATAACTCAGTTGGTAGAGTTCCAGCTTCCCAAGCTGGCCGTCACGGGTTCGAGTCCCGTTGCCCGCTCCACTCACAAAAACAAGGGGTTGCGGTGGTTGCCGCAGCCCCTTGTTTCGTCATGCACCGCCCCTTGCCCCTCTCGAAAAAAAAGGCAGGGCCCGGTGGGCCCTGCCTTTCATTGAATCTCAATCTAGTTCTACAAGAGTCTCCTGCCCGTCCATCTGGAGATCGGGCACTGGAGGAACTCAGCGCCCCGTATCCACGGTTTTCCACACCGAACAGGCAATCCCTTCGCCCGGGACCGAGAGCGTCGCCAGGATTCCGACATTGCCAACGTCCGGGAATGGTATGGAGGCATCGAAGGGCTCCCGCGGATCCGTGACCGGAACGGCGGCCGCCCCAAGGAAATACTCCTGATGGTACACATGGAGCCAGACGGACAACACTGCCTGCTCCTCTGTACCCACTTTGAACGCTGCCTCGAGTTCATCGTTGACGCTGTCGTAAGTCAGATTCAACTCCAGGACACAGGGGAGGTCCACAAAGGCGAGGGTGTGCAGATCATAAGCCGTTGGAGCCGTAGAGGTGACCAACCCGGAGGTAAGGTTGGCTGTCAGGAGGTTTGTTGTCGAATCTTCCCACGGCCACGGGTTGTTCCGGAGTCCGTAGAAGATGTTTGTATCCGGTTCGAAGACACCGTGATGCAGCGGCAACTCGACCCCGGGCTCGAAATCGCCCATGAGAAAAGCTTGTCCCGTGTCGGGGTTCATGTCGTAGTACCTGCCGTCGCCATTGATCATGTACAGGATGGCGAAATTGTCGAAGGCGAGGCTGTTTGCATAGGTGCTTATTCCTGAGTCTCCTACCACGGTCGCAACGCCCGTGGCCTTGTTGATTCTGACCAGGTCATCGCCATCTTCGGTCCAGCCGTACATGTGGCCGAATACGTTCACGGCGATGTTGGTGACGACGGCAGTGGGACCCAAACCCCACCCTTGAACACCTACCGGTGTACCTTCGCCCGTGGCGAGGTCGATTTGGACCAAACCGTTGAAGGTAAGCTTGTAGACCGTGTAGCTGTCACCGTTGTCCCAATCGTTTTCCGACCCGCCCATCAGAGAGGCCGTGATGGTCGTTGCAGAAACGGCCGTGATCGTTCCCCAGCTGTTGTCCGTGTGGTTTTCTACCTGCATCCCGACCATGATGCCGTCTGCGATAAAGTTCTCGCCGCTGTCGACAAGGATCGGGCTCCCGCTGTCACCATCGTGGTTTCCGCTTTCGAGCGAGTTACGATTGCTTTCTCTTGCCGAACCGTAAAGCGTCTGTGTCGTCGGGTCCCAGGCAAGCCCGTTGATCCCATGGCCGACCTGGCCTATGATCCGGATGATCCCGCCTGTGGTCGGGTTGATCTCGACCAGTGTGCTGGATGTGTATTCGCCCTTGCCGTACGTGCCCAGTAGGGCTGGAACTGCTGCAGCTTCGAACACCCCGGCCGCAATGAACGTTGCAACGAGGAGCAGGGCTATCGCGCCACGCTTCAGTGACTTCATCGTGATCATCATGCGTCTCCTTCTCTGTTTGGCCTGATTTCCCCTTAAGTTTTTTCGTCGAGAGATGCATCACGGGGCATGTACAGGGCACTTCACGAACGACGTACAGGCAAGCCTGAACCTCTACATGAACAGCGACCCTGAAAGACCCGACAAACGCAAAACAAAATTCGAAGCCGTAAGTCGGCGAAAAATCGTAAAAAATCGTTTTGTATGAATTTTGGGGCAAAATAATAAATTCCGGGAACGATGTCAAGCGATAATCGTTCGGGAGGGGCTCGCGGAACCGGCTCGACAGGGCTGTCGAGCCGGTGGCCGCAAGATCATGACTGGTATCCGGGCACGAGCCGGGTTCGTTCAAACACATGGGAGTGTGAGCACTAAGGTCCGCAGCGAGGCCGGGTGCAACTCAGCACACAGAGCCGGGCGTCAAGGACCGTGATCCAACCGTCACCGTCGAGGTCGCATTCCGGTGCCGACTCCGCAGGGCGATTCCTCAGAGCAAGGATGATGAAGACGTCGTAGATATCGACATCACCGTCACCGTCCAGGTCCGGCCCGACGATCTCACATGCATCCCCTACGCCGTTTCCGTCCGAGTCCGTCTGGGCGGGGTTCGGTGTGTCCGGGCAGTTGTCCTCGCAGTCCAGAGGACCGTCGCCGTCCGTGTCGATGTCCGGAACGCCGCAGCCGCAGACTCCAGGTGC
This sequence comes from bacterium, assembly GCA_028277985.1. Taxonomy (GTDB): domain Bacteria; phylum Desulfobacterota; class DSWW01; order DSWW01; family DSWW01; genus S015-6. The sequence continues at coordinate 17,332 of JANQFG010000225.1, forward strand.
GACTTTGGCAGGATCCTCGGGACAGCCGTCTACGCAGTCCGGAGTGCCGTCGTCGTCCGAGTCTGTCTCGGGTTCGCCGCATCCACAGATGCCGGGCTCGGTCTTGTTCGGATCCTCGGGGCAGTCGTCCAAGCAGTCCGGCGTTGCGTCGCTGTCCGTGTCGATGTCCGGAACACCGCAGTCGCAAATGCCCGGACCCACCTTGTTCGGATCTTCGGGGCAACCGTCCACGCAGTCCGGGGCTTCATCTCCATCCGAGTCGATATCCGGAGCACCGCAGCCGCAAACGCCTGGTTCCACCTTGTCCGCATCCTCGGGGCATCCGTCGCAGGCATCTCCTGCGTCGTCTTCGTCCAGGTCCGACTGATCCGGGTTTTCCACGACGGGACAGTTGTCTTGTTCATCCGGTACGCCGTCACCATCCTCATCCGGTGGCAGCACCCGTGTGAATGCACTGTCGTCGTTGTTGCTCAATGCCGGGTCCGTTCCCTGTCCGAACACGTGGGCCGTGTTCTCGAAGGTTCCCGCGGCGGTGGTCATCACTTCAACTGTGACCGACGCGGTTTCCCCCATTGCCAGGGGCCCCAGGTCGCAGGCGATCTCCCCCTCGTCTTCGTCACACACTCCAAGGTCCGGAGTCGCCTCCTCGAAGGTGAGCCCTTCCGGAAGCGTGTCGATCAGAGCCACTTCGCCGGCGTCTTCCGGTCCCTCGTTCGTTACGGCAATCGTGTAGGTCACCGGATCGCTGACATAGACAGTGTCCGCGGAGGCCGTCTTGGAAACGGCGAGGTCCGCGAGGTCGGACGGGGCCTCTTCCATCACGCGGATGGTGACCGAATCGCTTCCCTGGAGTCCTCCACTGTCCGTTACCGTTGCCGTGATCACGTGCTCGCCTTCGGAGAGCTCTGCCGCCTCCATTGCGAGATCAGTACCATTGCCGAGCACGCCGTCGAGGCTGGAACTCCACTCGATCGCTTCTCCGGTGAGATCCCCGTCCTCGCGGTCGGGCGCCAGGGCCTCGAACAGGATGAGCTGACGGCTTACATAGAGTCTTCCGTTTTCAGGCTGAGAAATGTACACGTTCGGAGCGTTGTTCGCCACGGCGAAGGGGGCGTCGGAATCGTAGGTCGCCGTGTGGAATCCATCGCTCGCCGTCACGCGAATGAGGCCTGCAGCGGTTCCTGTGAGAAAACTCCTTTCGATCTCGTAGCTCTCTTCAGGCCAGTCCACGGTCAGGGTCTCCCACGTGGCGCCGCCGTCACTGCTGTAGCGCAGGGTATACGTGAGCGGATCTCCGTCGGGGTCGTCGCCTGTCCATCCCATGAGAACCGTTTCACTCTCCAGGGTCTCCCCGCCGTTCGGGTAGAGCACCTCCACCGTAGGTGGGCTGGGGCTTGCAGAGAGACGAGCAATCTCGAGTCCCTCGTGCAGGATCGAAAGCGCAGTGATGCTAGGATCCGCAGACACGGGGATGAAGAACGTGCCTATGCGGGGGAAGGTCGCAGCATCATCGCTCTCCTCAAAGGTGTCGCCCACGTTTTCGTTCGGTCGGAAAGCTACCTCCTCGACCACATTCGACGAGGCGTCCAGGAGCTGGAGCACGTACTCACCCGGAGGTGGTCCCTGAAGCGGCACTTGGCTCCAGCCGACGGGCAGCAGGTCGGCAGTGTTCCCATCCAGGTCCACGATCCCGCGCACGGCCCGGTACCCTTCGTCCGGCGGGACCGCGCGGGCCACTCCCGGTCGTCGAGGATTGCCGCCCCCGGTCTCGAGGATCCTTGACCTTAAGAGTTCGTAGTTGATTCTGGAGATCCATGTCCATTCGTTCCGTTGCCTGGTTGGGGGGCAATAGCTCATGAGCGCGAAGTGTTCCGATGGCTCTACAGTATTCTTGAGATATGTGTCTTCTCCCCATATCTCATCCTCCACGTCAAAGCCTTCCACCGCCATGGGCCCGATGTACGCATAGCCAAAAGGCCAGTCGGGTACGGGGCCGTAGTAGGGCCACTCGTCTGTGAACGACATCGCCAGTGAACCACACCAGCCGCAGTTGAGGTCGGGATTGTCACGACATGCTGGATTTGCAGTGTTCCCTGAGTGAGCCACGTGCTGAAGTCCGAACAGGTGGCCGAGTTCGTGGGCCGGATTGTTGCGGGTCCACGAGTCGGGGTCTGCAACGATCTTGACAGAAGCCGCTGTTCCCGGGACATGGTCGGCCATGCCGCCCCATTCCTTTCCCTCATGAGTGCAATTCGACTCCCAGAGAAGCCCCACGTGGAAGAAGTCCGAGCCGTCCTGGGCGGCCATGTCCTCTATTCGTTTGTTTAGGGCAATACAGTCCGGGGGAATGTCTCCCTCCCACAGGAGAGAGCCCGTCGCGGTGGCGACATTGTGAACCGGATAGATGGTTCCGATACGCCTGGCCGCTTCGACCAAGTCCGCGCCGGTCGGACCAGCCGCAGCCTTTCCCTGTGCCCGAGCAAGCTTCACGCTCAGAAGCCTTGCCTTGAGAGACGGTACCGGCTCGAAAGTGACCTCCACTCTGCAGTCATTTGCAACCGGGCCTGCAGCTTCATTGCACACGAGGAGATCCGGGTCCGCCGCATCGCAGCTCAGCTCCTCGCTCACACCTTCGATCGCCGCTTTTTCGACGCGGAAATCCAACGTCCCGGTGAGCCATGACTTGGGAATTATGTAGAAGAAGGTGCCCTGGCTTCCGCGCCAGTGGACCTGGTCCGGATGCTTCAGATAACCTCCACCGTTGTCGGGACGCATGAAGGAGTTGTGCAACGGCTGCCCATCCCGATATACGCGGAGACAGGCCACGGCTTTCCTGGGCTCCGACCCGCGGTGCCTGACGGCCACGTTGACGCGAGTGGATTTCGATTCTACCAGAGGGACACTGTTGTTCCAGTCCTGCACGGCCTGGTTCACATCGATCCCGAGAACCTCCAGCCCGACCGGTGAAGCCTCGAAGTTCTCACCCTCGGCGTCCGGAGGAACCGTGACGGTGCGATCCGGCGGATCGAAGATGTAGCCCGGCTTCTCCGGGGTAAGGGTGTACGGGCCTTCGTCGGCGACCGTTAGGGAATAGGAACCACCCTCATCCGTGAGAGCGCTTTCCCCGGTGTCGGCCGAGACGGTCACCTCGCCCACCGGGGTGCCGTCCTCTTCGGTTACCCATCCTGAAATGGTGAACTCCTGGGGTCCGGCCGTAGCCGTGAAGTCCTGGCTCGTTGCATCGGGCGGCAAGGTGACCACCCGCGATGGTGGAGAGAAGGTATATCCGTCCCTGCTGGGTGTAATCGAGTAGGCGCCTTCCTCGTCCACGGTCAGACTGTAGGCGCCGCTGGCGTCCGTGACCGCGCTGTCCCCGGAGTCGCATCCTATGAACACATCGGCCACCGGAGCACCTTCCTGATCCAGCACCTGGCCGGAGATGGAATAGGTGAGAGGTTCTGCGGTTGCCGTGAAGTCCTGATTCTCGGCGTCGGGAGGTAGCGTGACCTCCCGTGACGGCGGCTCGAAGGAATACCCAGCTTTTCCAGGTGTGATCGTGTACGAACCGTCTTCGGACACTGTGAGGGTGTAGTTGCCGGACGCATCCGTGGCTGCGCTGTCACCGGAATCGGCGGAAACGGTCACGTCCGCCACCGGGGTTCCCATCTCGTCGGCCACCTGCCCGGAGATGGTGTGTGTGTTCACCGGATTGAGTAGGAACGCGCGGGTGAGGGAGTCTCCGCTCAAGTAGCCGTGTCCCGTAATCTGGCCTGCATCGTTGATGGCCTCGGGGATAACGTGCGACCAGTCCGACCCGCCGATGGTCATGGAGAGCAGGTCATAGAACGTCCCGTCCTTGTACATGGTTCCGTTGACCGTGGTGCAGACGATGTCC
>JANQFG010000238.1 GCA_028277985.1 bacterium
CTTCCGAGGTCCAATGCCCTCGCCATCTTTCCCTCCATCGGCTCCATGCCCCGGCACCCCCTTCCCTCCACCGGGTCCCTTTGAGGTCGGTTCCCCGGCCTCCTCGGTACTATGAGGTGCTCCGACTTCCTGCCATCCATCCCGGGGGACTCGTTACCTTGTCCGCCGGTACCGTATCTGTGCTGCTTGTTTCGCTCCCGCTATCGGCCAGCACTACCTATGACGGGCCAGGGTTTTGTTCTCCCGGCTTCCCCAACCGGCTCCTCAAGTACGGAAACGACAGGATCTCCCGAGTTCCCGTCAGACCCTCTCGATGCATGCCCTGCTCTCACCAGACCCCGGCGGGACCGGGACGCCAGGCCTTTCAGCGTCCGCGATATTGCCTTCCGCGCCTGGCACGGCGTCGGCTCCCACGACTTCTAAGATTTCGAGGCTCAATCACACGGCCTGCATCTTCGCTGTCTACGCTTCGCAGTGGCGGTTACCCGGTCACTACGCAAGACTCGCTTTCGGATGGTGGCCAACCTTCCCCGAGCGGGACTCGACCCGCAGGGTCTGTTCGGAAGGTTTCCAAGTGACTCATCTCACGTCATCTCTTCCCCCTTCCCCGAGCTTTGCTCGGCGCACGCCAGGTACCTACAAGAATCTTGGATCCTGGCGGCCACACCTACTCGACTGCGCCATTTTCAGTCAGGAATCTTCGAACATGATCGTATACGATCGCGTAGCTCAAGGCGGTTCTTCCCCTCTCATCGCGTTCGTTGATTTCAACCCCTAGGGAGAGAAGATATTCGATCACGTCGATCCTATCGTTTCGTGCCGCATAGTGAATCAGATACCGTGTACCTGCTCCCCTCTTAACACAGCCCTTAAGCAACGTGAGGTTGCCATATCGCGCCGCTTCCATCGCTACGGTTCTGGAAGACTCGTTGACATCATCTATCCCGTGCCGCATGAGGAAAACACCCAAGGCCTTCTCATCGCCGGATTCACCAATCCTCTCGATCTCTCCCGGCTCCTCCCGTTCGTCACCCTCGAGTTGAGATACGAGCCGGCTCATGTTCTCTGCGACCCAGTCAAGGTTCTCGATGGAAAACCGATGTTGGGGATGAAGTTCATGATTCCAGTAGTACACAGCGCCAGTCCGAAGCTCTAGAAAGAAATAGTCGCCGCCGCCGTCCAGGGCGATCGGCAATAGCCCTTCTTCAACACAGAACGGAAAATCCGCTATCTCCCGTTCAATGGCGCCACTGTTGATCGGAAAGAACAGCGCGATGTTTGCAGTAAACCCTCGGATTCGATCGACGAAGAGTGAAGGCGATGGTGACCCGCCGTTGTTCTTGACTATGAACGATTTATATGAAGCCGGCAGAACAAGGTTGTTCCTTCTCTCGAAGTCTGCAACATCTTCAAGGGTCGCTCGACCGTAGAGATTGTCGATTCTCACCATTGCCTTCCTCACCACGGAAGCTTGATCAGGTCTCTATATAGCTGATCGAGGTTCATCTTTCGCGAATCCTCAACTTCATACGCCTTTTCCACGGCAGAATCGAAGACGATCATATACACATCGTAGGCTTCCCGACCGGCGTCTATCGGACTTAGGACGGTCTTGTAGGCAAGATCTCTCGTTAGGGCTTCCACTATTTCGTCACCCGAACACTCGCCCTGTTGCAGGGCTTCACACGTCTCAGGCACAACGCAACCGACGACGAAAGCGCCACCTATCTCAGCTGTAGCTTCTGCTATGATCCTGGCCCGTTCCCAAGCATCTGGCCCGGTATGGGTAAACGCCATATGAACGTCCTTCTCGACCAAGAGCATTTCCCCTTCAGCCCCATGGTGATGCATTCTGTATTTCTCTTTCAGGTCAGCCACCTGCTTGGGCGTTAGTCCCTCTTCATCCTGGAACTTCGCCCAGGCATCTCTTCTATCTTTGGCGGAGTTGCCGGAGAGTTTCTCAAGCTTGGTTTCCCCCCCAATGAGTTTTTCGCTTCCTTCGTGGGTGGCACTCCTGAAGTCAACCGCGGAGACATCATCGTACGGTACCTCAAGATCCGGGAACTTCTCGTCTATTCTTCTGAGTCGCTCCGGATTCACCTTCACCTTCCTCGAGTCAGCGAGTGTCCTCGTGGTCACCCGTTGGCTCTTGAACTCCGGATGGTGAGTCATAGTTCTCCCAGCGACCTTGTAGTCGCCCTTCTTAATTGCCTCCTTAACTGCCTCACACGTCCTTCTTGTGTTCTTTACTTTGCTTCGACCGAGCGGATCAACAAACACATGCGGCCCCCACCCGACGAACGCATATAGGTTGGTGGAATCGATCGCACCCTTGGGATCCTCACTCAGCCACGATGCATTTCTCGCGTCGTACCATCGGTTCCGTGCGTACGACAGGCCGGTGACGGGGTCTGTCCACAAACCCTGGAAGAGCAGGTTCTGCCCACCTGGGAAACGTCCATCCAAAGTGGCCATTTGATGGGTCCACTGCAAATCCGGGCTAAGTAGCTTTACCTCCAGAGGTTTAATCATAGTTTCGCCGCTTATGACCCCAGACGCGAGTTTTCGAGCCCACACGCCTCCGAGCGCGTTCTCGAGCGGCCGATCGGAGGTCAGCGGACGCAGGGATCTCTCTGCATTGAGGGCCTCGAGCTCGCTCTCCTCGAGGAAGATGCCGAGCGTAAAGACGAGGTGCTCTTCAAATCCGAGGAGCTCGAAGGGCGACGGCTCCGGAGGCTCGTACTCAGCCAGGAGGTCGAGCGCGGAGATCTAAGGCTCGAGCGGTGGATCCAGCGAGGGGATGTATCTAGACGCGTCGACGGCGGGCGCGATCGCCAGGACGGCGAGCACGAGAGCAGCAGCTAATCGAAATACATTCTTCATTTAGCTGCTGCCGATTCTAGTACAGGGATCTAAGGGGCGCAGGTACCGTTCATACCTGCTATAACGACAGAAAGGAGATTGGATGCCAGGCGAGGAGAGCTGGGTAGCAGCGCTTGGGAAGTGGGCACTTCCACATCTTTGGCGCCTGCGGAGCGTGTTTCAGCGCGACAAAGCAAGACCTTTGCGTTTCGTTGCCCAGCCAAGAAAGAGTCGCTGGGGAGTGGGCAAACGCAACGGCAAGGATGCGATGCACGTGCGCGCAGAATGGTCTGTGGCGAATACCGGGGATGCCGACATTTCTTTGGTTCGCGCGTATGACAGGAAATCAAAGACTGAGACCGGTGTTTCGGTGTTGGCCCGCGGCAGACGAATCTGGGGCAGTTTTCCGATACCGGCAAATGACCACACCGAGATCGAGGTCAGCTTCTTCATCTGCCCGATGATTCGTAAAGAGGGTGATGACTACCAGTGCAAGGTCTTCCTATTTGATCACCTGGGAAATCGATACAAAGAAAAGATCGTCGTGAGAGGGACGATCAGAACTCCACGTGAGAAGAAATCTCCGGATACAACCGAAGCCGTCCACCTCATCCAGGACGGCGTCGAGAGGCATGTGGTATCTGTCCTGAAAGATGAGTGCACCCGGTATCGTGACTGTGGTCGACGAACCGGCGGTCTTGGCAGCATCGAGACCAAGCACAAAGAGCGCACCGGCACCGGTGTTGGTAATGACTCAAGGACACCTGGCCGCGCGACAAACCAATCGATTGTCGAAGACCCTCAGCCATGGGCCGTAACGTCCGACAACGGTCTCGCTCTTTTTCACTACTTTGAAAGCCTAAGCGGCGAGGACCGGCAGCGCTTTATTGCAGCAATCGCAAATCGCATGGATCGCACCACGGAGTATGCACCGGTCGGATACTTCTGCCTGTTTGTGCTGTTCAGAGTGCACGCACTCGATCTTGCACTGGATACCGCCAAAACGGAGCTGCGGGGCGATGGCGCACATGGGTTTAGCGATCTTCTCCGCCTACTGGACGGTCTACTGCGGTTCGAGCACGTGTCGTTTGATGAAGAGGATCTGGATTTGATTGAGGCGTTTGTTCGGGATTTGGACGAGGAGGAGTTCCGGATCCTGGAGCGACTGGCAGCTGTGCGAGCCTACCGCGTGAGAAAAGGAATCTAGTCAGAGGTGGAGGGTCTGCGTGCTCGGGCTGCGGCCGGAGGACCGTCCTCCGCTTCCTGCGCTCGCAGCCCGATTGATTTAACTCACCCCAGCCCACCCAGGCGGGGA
>JANQFG010000113.1 GCA_028277985.1 bacterium
ACTCAGCGTTCCGGTCATGGCAATGGTCTTTGAGCATGAAGAGGCGATCATGCCGAGCGCATTGCCCTGCGCGGTGTTGCCGCCCTTCTCCTCGTGGCATTCATCGCAGATGAAGAAATCCCAGTGGCCCTTGAGATGCCGCTTGATGTACTCCGAGGGCGCGTATCTTCTGCATCTGGATCCGTCAGCCTGCCACAGCGGGCTTCCGCATTCCGGACAGGAGCGCTTCTTGCTGAACCACTCCTCGCGTACAGGCACGTCATCCCTGTCGTGAAGATGCGAGAAGCACTGTGGACAGCACAGGAACCCATGCTGTTTGAGAAACACGGGTTTCCAGAAGCACCCTAGCTTGGCCCGGTCACGCGAGATCACATGGTACTCGGGTGCCAAGGGTGGTTCTCCGAGTCTGGTCCTGAGCGGGACAAGGTCCCTGAAGCTCCTGATCGTATAGCAACGCGCATCAGGAACGGTTTCGCGGACCTCCCGGTCCCATTTCCCGACCAGATGCCCCGGGCACATGACAAGGGTTCGGCATGGTTTCTTGGAAGCCAGGAAGGGCGCCGAGGCTCCGATGAGCGTCTTGCCTACACCCATCTCACCGACGACAAAGACGCTCCTCTCCTTTTCCAGACAGCGCACGATGCCCATGATCGTGTAGCCCTGAGCCTGGAAGGGCTGGCGCAGTAGCAGACGCATGCGCTCATCCCACTGCTCCTCGTTGACGGTCTGGGTCGTGGACTCCCGTTTGGTGACCTTGCCCCGGACGATATGCCTGTCGCGGCCATCGCCGTGCATGCCGTCGAGCTTGCCGGCTGCCAGAAGCAGACCGAGGTGTCCGCGGTGCAATGGCAGAGGGGCGCGACGTTCCACCGAGGCAAGCGTCCTGCTCAACAGCCGCTCCCAGAGCACAGAGCCCTTGATCAGCCTGTCCAACTCCTCGGGCGGAACCTCGTCCGAGCGGAATACCTTCACCCTCTTTCCCGGAGGAACGGCATATGACTGAAGCTCACCGGCGTCCGGCAGGGACGAGGGATTCTCGGTGCGCTTCCGTTTCACGGCCATGAGCATGACCTGCCCGAACATCTCGTATTCCTTCTCAGGGAAACGCTGCCACGAGATGTGCTCGAACCGGCTCGTGAGGTATCCCTCAAGCGTCCTGAGCTGCCTCTCCTGGACCAGGAAGACCAGCACGCCTCCGGGCTGAAGGAGTTCGGCAGTATGCCGCAGGAACAGGTACTCGAGCCTTCTGTCCTCTTCATGGTCGTACGGCGGATTGCGGGCCAGCACAGCCTTCCAATCAGGCATCTGCTGGTCATTCCTCGGAATGATTATGTGGAAGGGGCCGATCCTGAACGCCACATGCTTGGTGGTGCTTGCCATCTCGACCTTGCCCTTGAGCTTCTTCCAGGCCCAGAATGACGTACCCTCCAGAAGTAGACGGCCTTTTCCGGGAAATGCGGAAGTGCCCGCATAGAGCCTGCATCCGTCCGTGGACATGATGGTCTGCGACGGGAAGTCCAGCAGGATGTACTGGAACCGGTAGTCATTGGCTTTGACGAAGGCACGCCCCTCGCGGAGCTTGTCCAGGAACTTCTCATCTGTCACGGACTTGAACCGGGTTCCCTTGAGCAGACCGCTCCCAGGGAGTTCTCCCTGCGGGCAGCGTGCAACGGGTTTATCCACGGCCACTTCCCCGTTCTGGGCAAGCACCGTCACCTCTTGCTGATCGGGAGAGGCATTGAAGTGGACCAGCCGTGAGTGGGTCGAACACAGCTCCTTGAGATGTCCCGCGGTCAACTTCACCACTCCGGATCCCTCCTGGTTCTCGCGCGTCTCGAACTGCGCGATCAGGATCTCCGATCCATTCGTGGTCCGCACAACCGCGCACTCGGGTCCGCTCTGGATGAAGACGTGCGTCCATTCGCTCGTGGTGAAGCGCTTCACCGCTTCGTGGACCTCTTTGAGATGGTCCCTGGTGATGGTGAGTTTGACGGATTGTCTTGAATCAACAGCAGTAGGCATTGGATGCCTCCTTTCGAGAGAAGATGGCCTGGCTATGCCAGGCGGTTTGGGGAAACCTGTCCACTCGTCACGCGACGCTTGGACAGACATCCCTGGGACGGTTGGTTGGTCCTTCAAGACATGAAAGATGACGGACGTCATCAAGTGCTTGGAAAAGCGGCTTTGGCGTGAAGGTGTGGTCCTGCTTCACCGGAAAGCCGAGTTCGTCGAACTCGTGGGGCGAGAAGTAGCCCCACGCGTTCACGTCACCGTCGATGTAGCCGTAACAGATGCCGGTTTCGGACTCCAGTTCGACGGCGTAGAAACGGCATCCCGTTTCCGAGACGAACTTGGCGATCACCAGGCTATCAAGGCTGTCCTCGGCGATGGCGACCTGTTCATCACGGTCGGGATGGTCAGTGGCCAGTGGACACAATGGCTCCACGAAGGCATGCATGGCTGCCTCCTTTCCATTACTCGTCACTGGTTTGGG
>JANQFG010000132.1 GCA_028277985.1 bacterium
GCCCTTCGGAAACCCGGTGGTTCCGGAGGTATAGAGGATCAGGGCGAGATCTTCCCTGGGTTGAAACGTTACCTCGGGCAAGGCCCCTCTGTCCTCGGCGATGGCTGCCATGAAATCCGTGGTGCTCTCGAACAGGGTCTTCTCCCCGCCGAGCAGGGCCGGGATCGTTGCCGAGGGTTCCGAGAAATCCTTGATGTGCACGGTAATCGTATGCTTGATCCCGAGTTCTTCGACTCGTGGCTGTATCCCGGGATAGACCAGGTCCAGTACGAACAGGGCCTTGGCTCCTGAATCCTCGAGGATGTAGCCTGCCTCTTCACTCTTGAGCATGATGTTGAAGGGCACGACGATCGCGCCCGCCTTGAGAATGGCGAAGAACGTGATCAGATGCTGGGTGCAGTTGGGCAACATGGTCGCCACCCGGTCCCCCTTCTTGATGCCCGCCTCGACCAGGAACATGGCCAACCGGTCGCTCAATCGATCGACTTCCTGATAGGTGGTAACCCGTTGGAACAGGATGGAGGCTGCCTTGTCCGGGTTCTTCTGCACGGACGAGGCAAGCATATGGAGCAGGGACTCATCCGGAGTGGGCGGAATGGGCTCTGCGCCCCATGAATCGTCATACGTCTGGTAAGAGAGCTCCTTGGCCACGGCTGTTCTCCCCCATAGGTCTTCCGAATGGGTTGATCAGATCTTCCCTCTCTCCGAGGCGATCCGTATGTAGGTCTCGACGGGGTTTGCAGGAGGCAGGTAGGCGTCCGCCTTTGCCTTCATCCTGATCGCCTGGGTGGGGCAGTTGCTCACACAGAGCCCGCACCCGATACACCGGTTGGTGTCGACCACGGCCGTGTCGTCCACGCGAACCGCATCCATGTGGCAACGGGCGATGCAGTCCTCGCAGGCCGTGCATTCCTCTGTGTCGATCTCGGCAACGTAATTGGACTTGATCAATGCAGACGGATGAGACTGCTTCTTCAGGTTGCGAAGCACGCCGCAGCAGCAACCGCAGCAACTGCAAACCGCACCGACGTCCTGCGAGTTCGCGGCATTCGGCACGAGGCCCGCCTCCTCATTGGCACGCAGCACCTCGAAGGCCTTCTCCTTGCTGACCTCCCGGGCAAGTCCGTTTTCAATGTAGTATTGGGCGGCCGACTCGAACAAGAGGCATGCCTCCCGGGGGTACTCGCAGGCATGCCCGAGCACGGCCTGCTCCTTTCTGCAAATGCAGTCTGCGAGTGCGATCAGGTTCTGGCGATCCACGATCTCCCGGATGTTGTCATAGGGCTGAACGTTCAGGGAGCCGTCCAGGCTCGCCTCCACCGGGATGGTACGGAGTTGAGGGGTCTCCCCTCTCATGAGCTCCCAGGAGAAGCCCTGGTCCAGGTATTCCTCTATGTCCTGAGCAAGCTCTGCGTCCACGTTGTTGAGGTTGTACTCGTAGATGCCGATCACGAACATGGCAGCACCGTACCGGACCACCTCGCCCTTGGAAATCCTGAAGATCTGGCCCTTCCTGGACATTTCGTCCAACATCGCGGCGGTTTCTTCGGGGTCTCGCCCGATCCGGTCGGCAATCTTCTCCGGACGTTCCGGCTTCAGGGACAGGTTGCATGCCACTTCCGCTTCATCTTCGGTGAACAGCCTCCTCAAGATTCTCAGCTCCACACCACTTTCAGTGGACGGGTAGCCCACGGGAAGGCTGTCCAGGTGGGATCTCAGCCGTTCATAGATGTCTGTTGCCATCGGGGGTCTCCGGCGTCTGTGAAGGGCGGGTCTGGAAGCATCAGCAGGAAAGAAGACCAGCTGTTTGCCGGCCAAGGTTGGTAATATCCACCTAGATATGGTCTGTCAAGCATATTGCTTTCGAGAACGATTGAATCCATGACCCATTGAGTGGCGATATGGTTCATCTTGACATATTCCCATATATATTATATGGTAAACCATACACTTCGGGTCTGTCCCTGAGAATAGGGGCGAATTCATTCCGGACATCTGTTGCGAGGCCGGGCATGAAGACAACGCTGAACATTGATGATTCTGTGATGGCGCTTCTTAAGCAGGAGGCAGCCCGACGGAATTGCACCATGTCCGAACTGGTGGAGTCTGCTCTCCGGCTCCTGCTTCAGTCCAAGAAGAGCATGGTTTCACAAGGACCTCTACCGACCTTTGAGAGCGGCGGCCCACTCGTCGACATCGCGGACCGCGACGCGCTCTATCAGGCCATGGAGGGCCGATAATGTTCGTAGTGGATACGAACATCCTCATCTACGCTGCGGACAGAGATTCGGCATTCCACGATCGCTGCCGTGAGCTTCTCGACGAATGGCGGCACAAAGCGGCTGCCTGGTATCTGACGTGGGGCGTGCTTTACGAGTTCCTGCGCGTGACGACTCACCCCCGCGTGTTTCGCAAGCCTTGGTCCGCCTCCCAGGCTTGGAGTTTCGTCGAAGCACTGACAGCCTCTCCTTTTCTGGGGATCTTGATCGCAACAGAACGGCATGCCGATGTCGTCTCTGAGTTGATCGGGGAGCTGCCCCATCTGAGCGGCAACCTCATGCACGATCTGCAGACCGCAGCACTGATGCGCGAGCACGGCATCAAGCGGATCTACACCCGGGATACCGACTTCCACAGGTTTCCCTTCCTCGAACCGGTCGATCCTGTCACCTGATTGTGTGAACGACCTTCCGCATTTTCCAAGTAACCGCCCCTTATTAGATCGTTCGCCCGCATTTCCCTGAGCGATGCTAACCGTGCGTCCATTAGAATGAATGGCTCGCCTCCGACGCTTCCCGCTCGTATCCAAAGCCTCGATGGTAAGCTTCTTGCAGTTAGCTGTGTCCTGCTTCGCCACGCTTAGCGGGGGGTGCTGGCGGACCGCTTCGCCGCCGGTGCTCCTCGCAATTCCTGTGATGCACGCAGAAGCTTGCCCATGGCGAATATGAACACATTTCCGTGTTGCATGCGAACGCCTTGATGAACAGGACTCCATGATCGCCACAGTGAAAAGCGGTGCCCTCCTCGGGATCGAGGCCTACCTGGTGCAGGTCGAGGTGGACGTGGCCTCCCGTGGAATCCCGAAATTCTCGATCGTGGGCCTCCCCGAGGTAGCGGTCAAGGAGAGCAAGGAGCGGGTCCGGACCGCGATCATCAATGCGGGGTTTTCTTTCCCGGCGCGCCGGATCACGGTGAACCTTGCGCCGGCAAATCGCAAGAAAGAGGGCACGGCCTTTGACCTTCCCATTGCGCTCGGTATCCTCTGTGCCATGAACGAGTGGGACCATGATGCCTTGCGGGAGCTTCTCTTTGTGGGGGAGCTCTCGCTGGATGGG
>JANQFG010000139.1 GCA_028277985.1 bacterium
GAGAGCGACTGATAGCCGCGGACATGGATCAGCGCCTGCTGGAGCGAACGCGGCAGTTCGCCCGAGAGACCCAGGCATTTGACTGGAAGGAGCTACCCAAGAAACTGAGCGTCGCAGTAGATTCGCGCGCCCTCTAATTGGGGCCAGGCTGGTGAGGAGATCCTTGCCCTCCGGGGTCAGGGAATAGCCTTTCTCCGCGAGCATGACGATATCGGCTTCGCGCAGATCCTTCAGACGCTGGTTGAGGATCGTTGGGGACGGATTCTCACACCGTTCACGGAGGGCGCGGAACCGCAGGGGGCCTTCGCGCAGTTCCCACAGGATTCGCAGCGTCCATCGGCGGCCCATAAGATCGAGAAGGGCCATGATCGGCCGTCCGCTTCGGGAGCCCCTTGCGGGCAGACCGGGCTTGGGGGCGGTCTTTTTCACGAAATCCCTTGCGCTACATTTTGTGTAGTGGTAGAATTACTACAAATAATGTAGCAAAACCCCGGACAACATACAACAGGAAACCGCAAGGGAGATGTCATGACGAAGAGTGCACCTCGAATCGAACCGATCAGTGCCGAGCTTGAGGAGCCGCTGAAATCCAAGATGGCCAAGATATTCCCTGAGGAGATTCCATCACCCAACCTGTATCGAACCATGGCCCGAAACGAATCCCTGTTCATTGATATGATCGACAGGAGACTGATCGGCCGGACAGGCCTGTTGAACCGCAAGACCATTCCGTCCAATCTCAGAGAGCTTCTGATATTGCGGACTTGCGTCATCGCCCGAAACGACTACGAGTTCAACCTTCACGTTCAAACCATCTCCGAGATCATGGGGCTCACCAAGGCCCAGATCGAGGACTTGAAAGAGAAAAAGGTGAGCGAGGAACTCTGGTCGGACCAGGAACGGGCGCTCATACATCTGATCGACGGATTGGTCAACAGGATCGAAGTCACTCAGCCGGTGTTCGATGAAGCTCGAAGCCATTTCAGCGAGGCCGAGCTGGTTGAACTGGTTCTGCTGGTCGGGCTCTACACGGGCGTGGCCATGATCGTGGCGTTGGCGAAACCCGAGCTCGACAGCTACCGCTGAGTGTTGGTCTACTTACAGGTCTTCCGGGACCAAGGCGATAACTTCGTCGATGTGGGCAGCCCCGGCGAAAAGCATCACCATGCGGTCGATTCCCAGGGCGATGCCCGCGCTGGGCGGCAGATCGGACAGGAAGGAGAGGAATTTCTCGGGAAGGGGGAAGGAACGCTCGCCGCGGGCGCTTCTCCTTGCGTTCGTCTCCTCGAACCGCTGCCTCTGTTCTTCCGGGTCGATCAGCTCGGAGAAGCCGTTCGCCAGCTCCAGCCCTCCGGCGAAAAGCTCGATGCGTTCCGCGGCCCTTGGATCCTCGGATTTCTTCCTGGCCAGTGACGCTTCGTAAGCCGGGAAGTCGATGAGAAAGACAGGCTTTCCCCTGTCCAGAGCCGGGACCACCTTCTCGGCCAGGTCCTGCTCGAACCGTTGCGGATCCTGTTCCGCCAAGGGATCCCATCCCGCATGTTCGAGGAATGCATCCCGCACGGTCATCCTTTGCCATGTGGGCTCAAGGTCGATCGTATCCCCCCTATACTCTATCCTGGCCCCGCCGATCAGATCCTGGCTCACTGCCTGGAGGAGCCGTTCGCAATCCTCCGCCAGGGCGCGGTAGTCCTCTTCAGCCCGGTACCATTCGAGCATGGTGAATTCGGGGAGGTGCTGTTCGCCCCTCTCTCCGCTGCGAAAGCATGGCCCGATCTGAAAGATCTTTTCGTACCCCGCCGCCAGGAAGCGTTTCATGTGGATTTCCGGGGAAGGGAGCAGAAAGCCCGCCTCTGTTTCGACCGGGTGGATGTGGTCCTCAGGAATCACGGAAGGGTTCAGGAGCGGTGTGGCCACCTCGAGAAAGCCCTGCTCTCGGAAGAACCTTCTCATGGCCCCGAGAGATCGTTCCCGAAGGACGATATTCTTGCGTTTGGAGGCGAGTCGTGCCAGGTCCATCATAGGGAAAGGCCGAGAGGCGGAACCTTGTCTATTCCTTTACTCGGGAAGCATACTGGCCGGTGCGTGTATCCAGGCGGAGGGTCTCCCCTTGCTCGATGAACAGGGGAACGTTGATCTCGTACCCGGTCTCCAGGGTGACCGGCTTGGTTGCGCCGGTGGCCGTATCGCCCTTTACGCCCGGATCCGCCTTGACGACCTTCAAGTCGACGAAGGTCGGCAGGGTGATGGCCATCGGCTTTGCCTGAAAGAACGAGACCGAGACCTTGATGTTGTTGGTCAGGTAGTTCTTCGCATCCCCCACCTGGTCCTCTTCCATGTAGACCTGCTCGTAGGTGGAGGTGTTCATGAAGCAGTACTGGCTGCCCTCCTGGTACAGGAACTCCATCTCCTGGTCGTCCAGATCCGCCTCCTGGAACTTGTCCCCGGAGCGAAAGGTGCGATCGAACTGAGAGCCTGTGATCAGGTTCTTCAGCTTGCACTTGTACAGGGCCTGGCCCTTGCCCGGCTTCACAAAGGAAAAGTCGGTGATGATATAGGGCTCGCCGTCGATCTGGAGCTTCAAGCCCTTGCGAAGATCTGCTGCTTCGTACATGTGCTCCCCGGTCCGATTTGGGTCGTGCTAGGAGGTGGTGGGTGTGCTGTCGCCGTCCAGGAGCTTCTTCAGGCTCGGGGTCGAGCCTTCACGGCGCAGGCGCCTCTTTCGCGCCTTTCCGGACTTGGCCAGCTTCCGGCTGCGGATGCTTTTGGTCTGCTTCGAGTTGGAAGACATGAGAACCCTTTCTTCACAAAAGGTACTTTCGATTTATTGTTAACTGACAAAGTATATGGAATCATTCGATTCTGGTCAAGGGAGGCGATTTTTTTGACTTGCCCCGGGCCATTTGTTAGCCTCTTGACCGTGCGAAACCCTCTAGCAATGAGGAGGAAATATGTTGAGACAAATCCTGGCCCTTTCCATGGGGATCGTCGTCCTGACGACCCTGGCCGGATGCGGCTACAACAAGATTCAGGGGCTCGACGAGGAGGTCAAATCCGCCTGGGCCGAGGTCCTCAACCAGTACCAGAGGCGATTCGACCTGATTCCAAATCTCGTGAGCACGGTCAAGGGGTATGCGAGTCACGAAAAAGAGACCCTGCAGGCGGTCACCGAGGCCCGCGCCAAGGTCGGGCAGATGCAGGTCGACGCATCCACCATCGACAACGCGGAGGCGTTCAAGAGCTTCCAGAGCGCCCAGGCAGGCCTGGCAGGCGCGCTCCAGCGTTTGATGGTCGTGGTGGAGCGCTATCCGGATTTGAAGGCGAACCAGAACTTCCTGGCTCTTCAGGACCAGCTGGAGGGCACCGAGAACCGCATCACGGTTGCGAGGAAGAGGTACATCGAAAGGGTCAAGGAATACAACAAGGCGGTACGATTCTTCCCCACCAACCTGACCGCCAAGTACATCCTGAAAGTGGAGACACGGGAGACCTTCCAACCCGACGACGAGCAGGCCGTGAAGAAGGCGCCGGAGGTCAGTTTCTGATGCGGCTTGCGCCGCGAGGGATCAGGGGTCAGGGAGCAGGGGGCAGTCCCCTCTCCGTGCCGCCCTGCCAACAAGAGCCTCTTACAACATCTCCGCAAGAGGCCTGGACGTTCCAGCAAGAGTATCTGTGATGACAACGAAGCCGTTTGTTTCCAGCAAAGTGGGTTGGCTCCTTCTCGCCGCGTTGTTGCTCTGTCCCAACGCGGCAGCCTGGGGCCTGGACGTTCCCCGGGTGGAGGGCTATGTGAACGATCACGCGAACCTCCTGTCCGAAAGGGAGAAGGCCGGCCTCGAATCCCTGCTGGGACGCTTCGAGGCGGAGACGACCAACCAGGTTGTTCTGCTGGTCGTGCCCTCCCTGGAAGGGGACAGCCTGGAGGACTTCAGCATCCGGGTTGCCGAGTCGTGGAAGCCCGGCCAGAAGGGCAAAGACAACGGCGTGATCTTCCTGGTCGCAGTCGAGGACCGCAAGGCGCGAATCGAGGTGGGCTACGGGCTCGAGGGCGCCCTGACCGACGCCCAATCCGGGCTGATCCTCCGAAATCTCGTGTTCCCTGCCTTTCGACAGGGCGCCTACTCGAGCGGAATCCAGGCCGGGCTGGTCGGGATCCTGCAGAGCATTCAAGGGGAGTTCTCCGCGCCCCCGGGCAGGAGGGCGGCCCCGAATCGACGGGCACAGACCCGGGCCAGCGGCCTGTTGTTCCCCCTGATCCTCTTCCTCCTCCTTTTCTCCCGGGGGGGCCGGTTCTTCCTTCTGGGAGGGCTCATGGGGGGGATGTTCGGAGGTCGGGGAGGCATGAGCCGGGGAGGCTTCGGTGGAGGGTTTGGTGGGTTCAGCGGCGGCGGCGGTGGTTTCGGCGGTGGCGGCGCTTCGGGTAGCTGGTGATCCGACGGGAAGGAAGCGATGAAGGTAAAGAGAATCTTTACACCCGAAAGAGAAAAGCAGGTCGAAGAGGCGATCGGCCGTGCCGAGGCCATGACCTCGGGCGAGATCGTGCCCATGGTGGTGGATCAATCGGACGCTTACCTCCACGTGGACTTCATGGGCGCCCTGATCGTGCAATTCTCCGCGTTCCTGGCAGCGGTCTGGCTCCTGCCGGTGTTTGACTACCTGTGGATTCTTGCGGTGCAGGTTCTGGGCCTGGTGGTGGGCTTCTTCGCATTCCGGCACCTGAGTCCACTGAAGCGTATCTGCCTGTCTCCCAGAATCGCGGAGGAAGAAGTGTTCGAGAGGGCCCTCCGCGCGTTCCGGGAAATGGCGTTGAGCCGCACGACCGAGCGGACCGGGATCCTCATCCTCGTCTCCCTGCTCGAGCACCGGGTCCAGGTTCTGGCCGACTCGGGGATCAACGCGCGCGTCAAACCCGGCACATGGGACGAAGTCGTGGAGATCGTGCTGGCGGGCATCAAGCGAGGCGATCTCTGCCAGGGGCTCTGCGACGCCATCGATCGGTGCGGCGAGATCCTTGCCCACGAATTCCCGATCCAGCCCGACGACGTGGACGAGCTGCCCAACCGACTCCACAAGGGTTGACCATTCATCGAAAGGAGGGGCCCTCATGATCCGACTGGTGTATGTCCTGCGCAGGCTTCCCAACCTGTCACGCGAGGAGTTCCAGGCCTACTGGCGAAACACTCACGGCCCGATCGTGGCCAAGCACTCGACAACCATGGGGATTCGTCGGTACGTGCAGACCCACACCCTGGACGATCCGATCAACGAGCTGTTGCAGGCCCCTCGCGGCACGATGGATCCTTACGACGGAGTCGCCGAGCTGTGGTGGAACCACGAGAACGACGTGATCGAAGGGATAAGCGGGCCGGAAGGGATGAAGGCTGCAGAGGAGTTGCTCGAAGACGAGAAGAATTTCATCGATTTCTCGCGCTCCTCCATGTACTGGGCTACCGAGGTGCCGCAGATCAACCCCACGCCCGAGAACATCGTGGCCCGGGTGGAGACCCCGATCATCAAGGTCTGCTTCTTCGGATTCCACAAGGCGGACCTGACTTCAGAGGAGGCGGGTCTCTACTGGCGGATGCATCACGGCCCGCTGGTGCGGTCCCTTGCCCCGGCGGCCCGCATCAAGCGCTACATACAGGTTCACGGCATTGAAACGCCTCTGAACGAAGCCGTCCGGGCGACGCGTGGCGAAATGGAGGAGCCCTTCATGGGGCACGCCGAGCTCTGGTGGGACCGGCTGGAGCTGGCCGGTGCGACGACCACACCCGAGGGAGCACGCGCCATGGAAATGCTCGTGGAGGACGAGTCGAAGTTCGTGGACTTCAAGCGGTCCGCGCTGTGGGTTGCCAAGGAGCACGTCTTCATCGACCGCCAGTAGGTCGGCTACAGGTCATGTAAATCGGAAACCTTTAGTACGACCCCGAGCTCGGAGGCCCTGGCGCTGAATTCCTCCATCAGCCTGGCCAGCGCCTGCTGGTCCCTGTCCCTGTACATGAGCAGGATGTTCGTCATCTTCTTCTTTTCAAGGGTTTCGTGCTTTTCGGGCGTACTGATCTCTGCAGCGAGGGGTCCGATCTCTTTCAGCACCTCCCCCACGTTCTGGTATCTCTGTTCCGGATCTGCGCGCGATGCCTTCATGATGAAACGTCGCAGCTCGACCGGCAGGTCGGGCACCCGTTCCGCCGGGTCGGGGATGTCCTTCTGAAGGTGCAGATCGAGCAGGTCCTTGACGGTCTCCGCCTGGAAGGGCTTTTCACCCGCAATCATCTCGTATGCCACCATGCCCAGCCCATAGATGTCGGTCCTCTCATCCACGGGATCCCCCTCGATCTGCTCGGGCGAGATATAGGCTGCCGTACCGGAGAAGTTGATGTCTTCGGTGCCTACCTGACAGGAAAGCCCGAAGTCCAGTAGCTTCACACGGTCGCCCGGGAGCAGGTAGATGTTGTCCGGGGTTACGTCACGATGGATGATCCCCCGCCGGTGGGCATAGTCCAGACCGCGGCAGGTCTGGGCAATGATGTCCACCGAAAGGGACAGAGGCAGGCGTCTCAGCCGATCCAGCATCTCGCTCAGCCCCTCGCCCTCGAGCAACTCCATGATGATGAAGACCGTCTTGTAGCGTTCCTCGATGTCGTAGATCTTGATGATGTTCTCGTGGTTCAGGCCGGCGATCGTCTTCGCTTCGTGATGGAAGTTGGCCAGAAAATCATCGTCCATGGCCAGATTGTGTCGCATCATCTTGATCGCGACCGGCATGCTCAGGCTCGAGTGGAGGCCCTTGTAGACGATGCTGAACCCGCCCCGTCCGATCACGTCGGTTGCCACATACTTCCCGATCGTTCGGTACGCAGTCGGTCTCCTGGAATCGAACCGGTTGGCAACGAACTCGGTCAGGAAGTTGAGCATCTCCGGGTCTTTCTCGGAGATTCGGTCGAAGTCCGCCCGGTTCAGGGCCCACGCCTCGAGATCCGTTTCCGCCTCCACATGGGCAATGTGCGGCTCTCCCGTGAGGAGGCCGACGCCGCCCACGATGTCACCCACCCCGTAGTGAGCGACCGGGTGGAGCTCGCCGTCCTTCTCGACAATGACGAGGCACGTTCCGCGCTGAATGATGTAGGCGGTGTCCCCGACTTCCCCCTGGGTGATGAATCTCTCTCCGGCCTTGATGTACGTGTAGGTCTCGTGCTTGAAGACCGATTCCTTGCCGTCCCGGGAAGAGATGAAGTTCAGGAACTTGGTGCTGAAATTCGCGGTTCCCTCTTCCTCGCGAACCTGCCGGAAGAAGTCGCAGTCCGTGCAGGAATCGCGCTTTTCCGCAAAGGAACCCTGGACCCTGCCCCCGCAGAACGTGCCCGCCACGGCCCAGCAAATCCTGCCGCCTGCGGTCCCGCTGTTGATCCCGTCGAAGGAGATGTCTGTCGACGCGGGGCAAACCCCCAACTCAGCGACCTTGTGGCCTCCCGGCTGCCTGCCGCAACGGCTGTGTTCCCAGCAGTTCTGCTTCTTGGTTGCCATGGAGCACCTCGTTCCTCTTCGCAGTTGTCAGGGGCACGCTTCCTCGGTCACTTCTCCTTCAGGGTGTAGGACAGGTAAGGGGTGAACAGCTCGGGCTCGAGCAGGAATGCGTCGTGCCCCTTCTCGGAATGCACGGTAATATGCTGGACAGGGATCTCGGATCTCTTCAGTATCCTCTCGAGAGAGTCCTGCTCTTCCGGATAGGAGCAGACGTCCGAGTCGATGCTGAAGATCATGAACCGCTGATCCCGACATTGGGAGAAGACCTCTACGATGTCCTTTGCTCCCGTATCGGCCACCAGATCCGCCCTTTGCCAGGCCTCCATGATGCGAATGTAGGTATTCGCGTCGAACCGGTCGACAAACTTCTGCCCTTGATGAAGCATGTAGGATTCCACGGGATGGGTGATCTCGTAGCGCTTCAGGTCCTCCTCTCTGCGGACCACTTCGCCGCGGGCCCTGTTTTCCATCACCTTCAGGGAGATGTACGTCTTGTGGGCGATCATCCTTGCGAGGGCAAGGCCCTTCCGCGGAGGGGGGCCGTCGTAGTAGTCTCCACCCAGGAAGCAGGGATCCGATTCGATCGCGTAGACCTGCTCGAAGTTGTGAATGCGCTGAAGGATGGTCACCTCGTGGGAGCAGGCGATGGGGATGACGATTCTCACTCTGTCCGGGTACCGGGTCGACATGGTCAAGGCCAGCAGTCCGCCGAGGGACCCTCCGATGGTTGCATGGAGGCGCCCGATGCCGAGAGAGTCCACCAGTCGCATCTGGGCGTCGACGATGTCACAGAGAGAGATTCTCGGGAAGCGACTGCCGTAGGGCTTGCCTGTGGCGGGTTCGATCGAACTCGGTCCTGTCGAACCGTAACACCCTCCCAGGTAGTTCGCGCACACCACGAAGAAGCGCTCCGTGTCCAGGGCTCTGCCCGGGCCGATGAAGTCGTCCCACCAACCGATCCTGCACTCTTCGGTCCAGAGATCCTCTACACCCGGGACCGACGGGTTGTACCCTGCGGCGTTCTGGCTGCCGGACAGGGCGTGAAAGAGCAGGATCGCGTTGTCGCGATCGGGTGAAAGCGTGCCGTAGGTCTGGTATGCCACGGTAACCGGGTCCAGACATTCTCCGTTCTGGAGTTGAAGAGGTTCGCTTCCGGGCCCGCCAAGGGTGAGAAACTCCGTCTGGGCCACCGGCGTCCTTTCTGTGATCGATGCTGCTTCGAGATTCATGTTCAGTGCCCGTCCCCAAAAATAGACTATCCCTGCGCCGATCTCTCCAGGGCCTGATCCACGTCCGACAGGATATCGTCAATGTGCTCGAGTCCGATCGAAAGCCGGACGAGCTCGGGCTTGATGCCCCCTTCCAGCTGTTGCGCCTCATCGAGCTGAGAATGGGTCGTGGTGGCCGGATGAATGGCCAGGCTCTTTGCGTCTCCCACATTGGCCAAGTGTGAAAAGAGCTCCAGGCTGTCGATGAACTTCGATCCGGACTCGCTGCCGCCCTTGATGCCGAAGACGACCATGGCCCCAAACCCTTTGTTCAAGTACCGGCTTGCGACCCCGTGGGCAGGGTCATCCTCGAGGCCCGGATACCTCACCCACTCCACAAGGTGGTGTTCTCTTAGATGCCGGGCGACGGCGAGAGCATTCTCGGAGTGACGTTCCATTCTGAGGGGCAGCGTCTCGATGCCCTGCAGGAAGATCCAGGCGTTGTCCGGAGAAATGCAGGCCCCCAGATTTCGCAGGGGTACGAGCCGCATCCGGAGGATGTAGGCGACCGGGCAGAGGTCACCGAGATCGGATGCATACCGAATCCCGTGGTAGCTCTCGTCCGGCTCGGACAGGAGCGGGAATTTCCCGGTGGTCCAGTCGAATTTTCCGGAATCCACCACGATGCCGCCGATACCGGTGCCGTGCCCTCCGAGCCATTTCGTCAGGGAATGCACGACGATGTCCGCACCGTGCTCCAGGGGTCGAAGGAGATACGGGGTGGTGAACGTACTGTCCACGATCAGGGGCACGCCCTCGGCGTGGGCGATGCGGGCGATTGCCTCCAGATCCGCGACCTCCAGGGCTGGATTTCCGATCGTCTCACAGAAGAAGAGCTTCGTCTTTGCAGTGACCGCCTTCGCAAAGCTCTCCGGGTCGCGGGGATCGACAAAGCGCACCTTGATTCCGAACTGAGGCAGGATGTTGTTGAACATCGTGTATGTGCCGCCGTACAGGTTCGCCGCGGACACGATCTCGTCTCCGTCCTGGCAGATGTTGATGATGCTGTAAAAGATGGCGCTCGTGCCGGACGCCAGGGCCAGGGCGGCGGCACCCCCTTCCATGGCGGCTACCCGCTTCTCCAGCACGTCCTGCGTGGGATTCATGAGACGAGTGTAGATGTTTCCCATCTCCCTCAAGGCGAAGAGATCGGCCGCATGTTCCGTATTGTCGAACAGATACGAGCTCGTGCGATAGACCGGTACAGCCCGGCTCTTGGTCGTTGGTTCCGTCTCCTGTCCCGCATGCAAACAGAGGGTTTCCAGTTTCATCGTGATCTCCGGATTGGATGTTCAATGGTTGTGCGCACCTAGATCTCTGATGCCGTCCTTCGGACGGATGCTTCGCTGCTCGAGCCACACAGCACGCCATCTTACCTGAAAGGATACGCACTTCCGGCGGGTTTTCCTTGACCTGTGTCAAGCCGGGGAAAACGCGGTGGAGGAGAGACGGAGCCGCTAAATGACGGAGCCGACGGCCCGGTAATGCCTCTCCCGGGTATCATCCGGCATGCCGAGGAACTCGTCGATCTGGTCGAGCATAGCCTGTTTGTCTTTGAGCAGGGCCCCGTGGAGGGAAACATAGTTGTTTGCGTGATCGCAAGTCAGGTGAGGGCCGTCCACGGTGATCTCGTCGACCAGGAGCCGCAACTCCATAACCGTGCCTTCAGGAGATTGTTCCTGAAAGTTGCCCTCCTGTATCTGGCCTGCGAGCTTTGTGTGGGGGTGAATCCACAGCCTGCGGATCCGGACGAACTCCGGGCAGGTCTGGTTGATGACCTTGGCGGTCTCGGTCATGTGCTCTTCCCACCGGTCGGTTCCGCCCAGGCCGAGCAGGACATAGTAGCTCAGCTCGATCCCTGCCTTGCGGACCCTGTTCCCGGATTGGATGAGCACCTTCTGGCTGATTCCCTTCTTGTGAAAACGGAGCAGGGCGTCGCTCCCGGTCTCCAGCCCCACGTGGACCCTGTCGAGCCCGGCTTCTCTGAGCGGCTCAAGGTCCTCGAGTGATTTGGTGTAGAGGCTGCTTGCACGGGCGTAGGCCGTAACCCGCTCGAGGCTGGGGAATCGCTCCCTCAGCCTTTTGATGATCGGCACGAGTTCCTCAACCGGTCTTTCCAGGGGATCCGCATCGCCCAGGAACCCTGTTCGCGGGTGGTCTCCCCAGTATTCTTTCAGAAGATCGATGTCTTCCAGGACGTCATCCACGGGACGGGTCTCAAAGGGTTGGCCATAGGCCTCGTAGATCCCGCAGAACATGCATCGGTTCCAGTGGCAGCCACGCACCACTCGGAGCAACAAGCTCCCCGCCTCGCTCGGGGGTCGAATGATCAGTGCTTCAGGCGTTCGCATTCCGGTCTTCTCCTTTTCTCACTCAGATGCTCTTCCTTCAGGAAAAGTCTACCGGTCTGAGCCGGATCTGTCACTCCTCCACCAATTCGGGGGCAAGGGTGCGTCCGGTTTGAAAGAAATTGAAGAAATTGGGGGGGAGGGGGTGTTTGGTTTGCATTGCCGGAGCAAGAGCGACTATCCTGCGCCCGAAAGGGTTCGAAATGGGTCGAAAGAGCTGTGAAGTCTGCATCATTGGGGCCGGGCCGGCCGGAGCAACGGCCGCCTGCCGGCTCGCCGAAAGAGGGATCGACGCGCTCCTGCTGGATCGTGCCCGCTTTCCCCGGGACAAGGTGTGCGGGGACGGGGTGGGCCCGAGGGCGGTCCGGGTGCTGGAGAAACTGGGGCTCCATCCTTCCGAGGGATTCCCGGGGACCTACCGTCTCGAGGGTGTCCGAGTCGGCTCCCCGAACCGAAGAATCCTCGAGGTGCCGGTCGGAGATGGCGATCCGGAGGCGAAGGCGGGATACGTAATCCCTCGTGAACGGTTCGACGGGTGGCTGCTCGACCAGGCCGTGAAGAAGGGCGCGCAAGTCTGGGAAGGGACGGCCGTCCGCAGGCTGGATAATCAGAAAGAGGGGGTGCAGGTATCCGGAATCAGGGACGGGCGCCAGTGTTCGGTGAGGGCCCGCTTTGCCGTCGGGGCGTGGGGTGCCATGGCCGGCAGGGTTGCCGAGCCGTACCTTGCCCCGGTCGGGGACGGCCGGCTCGCCGTGGTCGCGATGCGTGCATACTTCGAGGGCATACAGGGGATTCGGCCCTACCTGGAGATACACTTCGACCCGGGGCTGGTCCCGGGATACGGCTGGGTCTTTCCCACGGGCCCGAACAGCGCCAACATCGGATACGGCCTACGCCAGGACTTCCTGATCAAGAAGGGGATCTCTCTGCGCAGCCTATTTGAAGGTTTCCTGCAGACCCATCCCTCGGTGCGCCGTTACCTCGAGAAGGGCAGGCGCGTTTCGCCGGCGAGGGGCGCCCTGATCCCTTTTCGAACGGCTCGCCTTCCGGTTGGCCGCGGCCGTCTGTTGCTTACGGGCGATGCAGCCGGCTTCGCCGACCCTCTGAGCGGGGAAGGGATCGGCACAGCCATGCAGAGCGGCTGGATGGCCGCCGAAAGAATCGCGAATACGCTGCAACAGGGAATCCCGTCCAAATGGGCTTCCATCGCATATGCATCGTCCTGTCACAAGGAGCTCGTCTGGAACCTGGCCCTGGCGGGTCTTGTGCAGTCGATCCTGCTCCGACCGCCATTCGGCTCGACGGAACGCATCCTGGACGCCTTCGTGGAAAAGGCACAGGGGAATCCCAGGATGGCCAGGGCTCTGGCACGCATGATCATCGGTGATCTGTCGCGAACCGCTTTTCTGGATGTGAGGAACTGGAAGAAGCTCTTGCACGCTTGGCGTGAAGAGTGATGGAAAGATGGGAGGGCCAGCGGGTCGCAGGTTTCTCCGGGGCTGCGGGGGGAGGGGCCCTGACCCCTGACCCCCGTCCCCTGACCCCTGTTATCTTCTCTTCTTGGCCTTTGTCGCAGCCGCCTTCCTGGGCTTGGGCTTGGCGGCCGCCTTCCTTGTGGGCGCAGCCTTCTTCGCCTTTGCCTTTGCAGGGGCTTTCTTCCTTGGTGCGGCTTTCTTCGCCTTCGTCCGCGCGGCGGCCTTCTTCTTGGGCGCGGCCTTGGCCTTGGGAATCGCCTTGGGTTTGCAGAGCAGGGACCGGGTTGTGGCCAGACGGCCGCAGCTGTCGCAGAAATATTTCAGTTCCAGCCGCTTGGGGAAGCAGACGTGCCGGGGATCCGATGCTGTCTTTCCGCAGTACTCACAGGCAGCCATCGTCAGATTCTCTGCCTTTGCCGGTCTGCACAGGTGCCCTTTCTGGGTCGTGCTCTTTCCGCAGGTTCTGCACACGTGGAGCTGGGAAGCGGATGCTCTTGCCATGGTTCCCTCCTTTCAGTTTCGACATCGATTCAATTTGACGGTACCTGTTTCTCGATTGATTTCGGTCAGATTGCTTTCCGATCGGAAGTCATTTAAAATATCGTGTTTATCCTTTACAATGCCTTTGATGCACAAGAAGGGAGAAGTGTTGTACGACAGATACTCAGGGAAACGAAGGGGAGAGAGAAAATGAAGGCGGCGCGCATTCCTTTCTTGTCTGCACCCGTGATCCTTGCAGCCCTCTGGATCCTTCCGGTCACGATCGTCCTGTTCGGCCTTCACCCCTCCGTGGTATCTGCCGACATGGTCCTGAGCGAACGTACCGAAATCGTCGGAGGACCGCCCATGCAGGGGCAGACGCAGGCCGGCACGCGTGCGCGCGAGTCAACCACATACCTTCAGGGCAAGCGAATCCGTACCGAGACACAGGGCCATGTCTGGGTGCTGGACTTTGAAAAGGGAATGCTCATCACCATCAATCCGAACGCCAAGACCTACACAGAGATGGGTCTGAAGGATCTCAAAGAGGCCCAGAAGCAAGCGATGGAGTGGATGAAGGGTCTGCGGGCCCAAATGGAAGAGAAGATGAAGTCCATGCCTCCCGAGCAGCAGGCGGCCATGAAGAAGAAGCTCGAATCCCTGCCCGAGGGGATGTTCGGGGAACAGGAACAGCCGGCCAAGGTCGAGGTCAAGGCGACCGGCAAGAAAGAGACGATCAACGGCTACGCCTGCAAGGAATACGTGGTCTATGAGGATGGAGAACTGACCACCCGATACTGGTTGGCCCCCTCGGTGTCTACCAAGGCCTTTGACGCCTACCAGAAGGAGTTGAGCATTTGGTTGGAGGGAATGGGGCCGTTGGGAGCCAATCGCCTGCGGGAGTGGGAGCATATTCGGGACAAGGGATTCCCGATCAAGGTGACGCGAGTCAAGCCGATCGCCGGCAAGGTCTCCTTCAATCGGGAGATTCTGAAAGCCGAGGAGAAGTCGCTGGACCCGGGGCTGTTTTTACCTCCCAAGGATTACAAGCGTACCGAGGCGCCGGCCATCCCGAAGCTCGGCGCAAAACCGGGGAAGATGCCCCCGCCCAAATAGAGCGGACGTGTGAGCGATCCTGAAGGAAGCCTTCCTCTGATCTCTGAGTGCACCCGTGCTTTTCCCCCAAAGAGGTTGCCGACCCTATGAAGCGACGAGCCTTGGTGACGGGCGCCTGTGGCTTTATCGGCGGCCACCTCGTTGAACGCTTGTTGGAGGATGGATGGGAGGTACGGGCCACGGACCTGCCCAAGGCGGACAGGAGCCGGTTGTCGGCAGATGCCGCCTGGAAGCCTGCGGATCTTAGCCGGCGGGAGACGATGGCCCCGGTCGTCCAGGGAATGGACGTGGTCTTCCACACGGCCGGTGTCACCGATGCCTCCGAGCCGTGGGAGCTGCTCTACGAGGCAAATGTGCTCGGAACGGAGTATCTCCTGGAGGCGGCTCGCGGGGCGGGTGTGGAGCGGATCGTGAGCTGGTCGAGTTACGGCGTCTATGGGAAGATCAAGAAGGATCTCAGGCCCTTGGACGAAACCCGGCCGGTTCGACCCAGCGAGGCTCTCGGACGCTCCATGGCCATGCAAGACGCGGTTGTCTGGCGGTATCACGAGGCAGGTCTGCCGGCGACGGTCCTGCGACCCAGCATGCCCTACGGCCCACGGGCCCGTGGGGGATTCGCCGGAGTGATTCGCCGCGTGAGCCGGCTGCCGGTGGTGCCCGTCCCGATGAACCGTACCCGGAGGGCGATGAGCGTACACGTGAAGGACGTAGCAAGAGCAGCCTCGTTCGTGGCGCAGAGGCAAGATACACTGGGTGAGGAATACAACCTTACCGATGACGGTCGATACACGACCCGTGCCTTCCTCGCGCTGCTGGCCGAGGCTTTGGGCAAGAGATCCGTGCCGGTTCCGGCCTCGAGGTCTCTCTTGAAAGGAGGAGCCTGGCTGACCGTTGATTTTGTTCCATCCAACAGTAAAATCAAATCATTGGATTTCCGGTTCGTCTTCCCGGACCCGCGTTCGGGGATCCCGGAAACCATCGAAGAGCTTCGCCGGGAAGGATATCTGAACTAGGGCTGGCAGGGCCCTGCAGGTCGGGTGAAGCTCGCTGTTCCTGCTCACGAAAGGAATTGTATGTTTCAAGAGACGATTGCGATCAATGGCAAGGAGATTCATCTCGAAACGGGCAGAGTCGCAAGACAGGCACAAGGAGCGGTTCTGTGTCGCGAGGGAGATACGGTAATCCTGGTCACGGCGGTGCACGAGAAGCCCCAGCGCACCGGGCTGGATTTCTTCCCCATGACGGTCGAGTACCGGGAGAGAACCGCTGCCGCCGGACGACTTCCGGGTGGCTTTTTCAAGCGGGAGATGCGGCCGGCGGACAGGGAGACCCTGACGGCCCGGCTCGTGGACCGTTGTCTCAGGCCACTCTTTCCGAAGGCATTCAAAGATGAGACGATGATCATGACCACCATATTGAGTTTCGACCCGGATGCGGACCCCGGGGTGCTCGCCATTACGGGAGCTTCCGCGGCGACGCATATCTCGGACATGCCCTGGAACGGCCCTGTAGCCGGGGTTCGTGTGGCCCAGGTGGACGGGCAGCTCATGGTCAACCCCAGTTTCGAGGAGAAGGAGAGAGCGACCCTGGACCTGATCGTCGCGGTCACGAAGGATGGCCTGGCGATGGTGGAGGGGACGTGCCAGGAGGCGCCGGAGGCCGTCGTCGTGGAAGCGCTGCTGTTTGCCCAGGAAGCGGCCCAGCCTCTTCTGTCGGGCATGGAACGTATGCGCGAGCAGGTCGGCAAGACGAAGATCGTGCTCGAGGAGCCTACTCCCGAGGACCCGAAATGGGTGGAAGAGATTTGTGAGGCGGCCAGGCCCGAGTTGGATGGCATCCTGCGAGCGGCCATGGAGAAGCAGCCCCTGCAGCGGGCCATCAAGGATCTGAGGAACCGGATCATCGAACGGTTCGCGGGCGAAGGGG
>JANQFG010000149.1 GCA_028277985.1 bacterium
GAAGAAGCCCAGATATCGTTGGCCGCTGCAGGTTGAAACAAGAGGAACCGGATCGAGGAACTGCTACAGAAAAAAGTGCGAAATAATCGTTGCACTACCGCGAGGTGCGATCCAGAATTTCGAATATTTCGAAT
The DNA here is from genome assembly GCA_028277985.1 of bacterium. Classification (GTDB taxonomy): domain Bacteria; phylum Desulfobacterota; class DSWW01; order DSWW01; family DSWW01; genus S015-6. The sequence goes on from JANQFG010000149.1 coordinate 135, forward strand.
ACTCGTCCATGCATCTTGGCGGCCAAAATCTTTCGCCAGGGATCGAAGATCTTCTCGTTTGTCATGTTTCGAATCGAAATCTTGCTCTAATCCAATGCTGGTCGATGTCAAGACTTCTTGCTCAAATGGCAGGCGTTCAGTGAAAACCAAATCAATGGGAGCAATCGCAACTACCAAGAAATGAGTAATTCTACCTAGTACTAATTCTTGAATCTAACCTCTTGGTAGCCTTCATAGCAGAATGCTGAGTGAAGGCCGGCCTATAGTGAGACAACATTTGAAGACAATACCTTAAGCGCCCGATTGGGCGACACGGTAGAAGAGATCCGAAAATTGCGAAGACAGGATTTCCTTCATATGTTCGAGCGAAGTCTTTGGGTGATTCGAGCTATATACCACAATGGTCACGGTCCCAAATGACGGGACGTGTGTCCTCCAGAATGTTCGAAAGTGAGTGTAGTCCTTCTTACCCTCAGTATAGACCTTAGATGATAAGTTGTGACCCCTCGAGGGATAAGAAGAAGGGTCTGTCCACTGAAAATACAGGCTCACTGAGGCTGTTACTAGCGTTTTCGTAGTCGCTGCCCCGACGAAACCTTCCTCCCCTTCCCTTTTACGACCTTCCTACTTGACGAGGAAGATGCGACAGATTTCTTTCTGCTAGTATTCTTTCTAACTGCCGTTTCAACAGGAGAGAGTGAACGCCCAACTTCTCGATGCAGATCGTCATCCGGGCTGTTTTCAAAGTGAATCATGTACTTTTCTTTAGCGGAGGCACGACGACTTCCATCTTGCATGTCAGGTGGAAGATTTGATGCGTTTACCATACCGTACTGGACGTCTTGGAACCGCTTAATGAACTGGTTCAGTTCCCGAGGAGAAATATCCGGCGGCAGCATATCAATCGCATCAATGACTCTCTTTGTTGCGCGGCTGACATCAGGAAAATTGTTCTGGATGCTCATCGCTCCAATATAGATCTTCTCAAGTCTTCTCGCATCCACTTCCCTTGGATCTCTCTCGTTAATGGACAAAGTGAAGGGCGGAAGGGTCAATCTTGAAACAAAATCACTCCCCTTGTTGCTTAGTGTTCCACTACCTCCACTTTCTTCAGATTGTGGATTCCGTGTCCCGGCAAATAGCCAAAAGCACGGTGCAATATGGAAAGAGTTGCCGTCTCTGGCATAAACTCCTTCCTCTAACGGAGCCAAGAATGCATCATATACATGTTGTCCGTCGAGAGTGGCATTAATTTCGTCAACAAAGACTAGAAGGCTCTCTTGTGGGTTCTGCGCCTGGCTCGTTACAATCTTGTCGAAGGCTTTCATGAGATCCTTACGACTTAACATCTGTGTAATATTGAATGGGAGAAATCGCATTTTCATTTGTCTGGCGAGACAACTCGCCAAATAGCTCTTCCCAGAACCTGGAACGTCGAGCAGCATTACCGCCATGTGTCTGGCTCGTTCTCTCTTGAAATGGTTACATTGCTCCATAAGAGACATCAGCGCTTTGCGTATAGAGGGAACACATGCTATATACCCCCCCACTTCGGTCATCGCCCTCCATAACTGCAATTTTCTTACGTCACGGGTTTGGTAGTGAACGATCCCGAGATCTCTAGCTGATTCATCCCAATGGCGAAGTGCGTTGTACCAGCCAACCGGATTCTGTTTCTCGAAGCGATATGTGTAATTCTTGTTTAAGTCTAGGTGCTGTTCCTGAGAAGGCTTCCAACCTACTTCCAGTAGCCTCCGGTATTCAAGTCTCATCCATTCATCAGTAAAGCTGAGAGCCTTATCTAGACACTCACCTAGTTTTGTTCGAGGTTCTTGTTCATGCAGATAGGAGACTAGAGAAGCAAAGAATACGCTAGCCATCGGTACAACACTACACCGTTCTAAATCGCCCTTTTCTGTCTGCCGATAACCTTGCACGTTATGATTTGTCCCTTTATCACGTGCAAGGATAGTCATACCCTCCGGCAATACGACCATGTTTGCCTCTGGAAATTTGTTCACCAATTCATCGAGCGCTTCAAAAGCTCCCTTAGATCCGGTCTTCCCGATTGTGATCCATGAAGAGGAAGAAACTTTCCCGGTTCTAATCGCCCTGGTTGCAGCAAGTTGTGGGATTAGTATGAGGCGAACTCTTTCCTTTGGAAGATTGTTATACCAATCAGGGCAGAAACTCTTTGTAGAGACATACCAAGAGGCATGCTTTATCTTCCTGCCGAGAACCTCTATAAGATTAGGTGTTACAACTCCTTTTCCAAGGTCCTTTACAACCACCATTTCAATCGAATCAAGGTCTGGTATACCGTTCAAGGAAGTAGACGCCTGTTTTTGAAGTCGTTCATGCATGTGGTGGTTCACACGTAATTCCCAGTCTAGCCGGTCCCGCAGATATACTTTCTGTCCCTGTTGTTCATAGACACGAATGACTGTTGTAGTCCCAATCTCTGACCCTAGTGATTCCCCTGCAAGGTTATAGAGTTTGGCACGATCCATTTCGTCAGGCGATCCCCTATCCAGCTGAAGAAGTCTATGTGGCGTGTTGCCAATGTTGTTGGCCGGATCGAGCATAAACACCAGTTCTCGTTCATCTCTTTTACGCCATAAACCGATGCCTGCGATCGAAAATAAGTGTTCATTTTGGCGTCTGGCATTGTAGAGGATTGTGCCAACTTGACCCGCTCCGCAGAGGGACCTTACGCTACAGTTGCTTTCATGCAACGCCCTAGAATGCCGGCGCCCAGCTCTGCTAGCAGATTCCGATCTATGAAGACCAACAACCCAGTGCTCATCAACAAGCCAATCCCCTACAATGAGAACCTTCTTCATTTTGATCTCCTTGTCTCGGTGGGGTCATAAGATCCCATCGTCTCTGCGAGGGGAAAACAAATAGAACAGAATATTTTGCGAAGAACTTTTTGCTAATGAGTTATTCGTGAGATGTTCCTTATACAATTTAGTTCTAAAGAGTTGATCTAGGGTTGGTTGCTTTCAGTTCTTTTCTTATCACATGTCTAATCTTGGTTGCCTCTACATCAACTTGTTGTCTATCAAGGCCCTTTATTGTAATTCTAACGAGTCCTTCCTCAGTTCCAGAGAAACGAACGTTGACGAAACACGGTCCATATTCTAAGAGACGAGATTTCGATTCCTCAATTTGATGACGTATACTCGGAATAGAACTTATCTCTTCAACGTACCGTACATGACTCACGTTACGAATGATTTGAGGGTATGTAACATATTCCGGAATCAAAGAAGAGAGCGGCTTTCCTTTTTCAGCAATCATTGAAAGGATTCGTACAGCTATGAAAAGCCCATCTCCAGTGGTGTTCTCATCTTCAAATAGTATGATATGACCTGACTGCTCACCCCCAAGTACATACTCATTGTTAGACATCGCCTCTAGAACATGTCTATCCCCTACATCAGTGACCATCATATCTATACCTAATTCCTTGAGTGCAACCTCAAGACCGATGTTGGACATAATTGTTGAGACTACAGTGTTGTGACGAAGGGCACCTCTCTTCTTCAAGTCTGAGCCAAGCAGAGCAAGGATGTGATCGCCGTCCACAAAGCTACCTGCCTCATCAGCGAACAGTACTCTATCTCCGTCTCCGTCAAGGAATATCCCTATGTTTGCCTTTTCCGTGAGGACGACTTCCTTAATTCGGCTGGACTTATGTGAATCGTCGCTAGTAGGATGATAATGTGGGTTGATATTTATCCCATTTGGGTCAACATTCGACAATAGCAGTTTGGCGCCAAAGGACCCAATAACTTCAGGTGCAATCCCGCATGTAGCTCCATTGGAGCAGTCTAGTACAATTTTGAAGGAGGAAGATAGACGATTTGCAGATTTCCAAGATGCGATTAAGTAGTCGATGTACTCCCGAGCAGACTTGCTCTGGTCCAAACATTGGGAAAGAGAAGTCTTCATAGGGCTAGTGGATGAATTAGGTTCTTCTTCAAGAAGTCTCTCAATCTCTGTTTCAGCAGTTCGGGGAAGTTTGAAGCCATCACGGTTGAATATCTTAATTCCGTTATCGGCTGCGGAGTTATGGGAACCGGTTATAACGAGGCCCATGTGGAAATTGCCAGTCCTTGTCAAGTAGGACACGCCGGGAGTGGGTACGACACCCAGGAGAGACGGTTTCACATCAGACGCGAGAATTGCTGATACTAAGGTGTCCTGGATAGGTTTTCCCGAGGCACGTGTATCACGGCCAATTGAGACGCAAGGATTGGCATACTCTCGCCTCAAGTATTTACCGATTGCGTTACCTATTCGATAAACAAATTGCTGAGAAAAAGGCTCTGCAATTCCACGTATTCCGTCTGTACCGAATAATTTACCCTGCTTCACTTTCACCTCACAAAGGTCAAGAGAAAATAGCTTTATAGTACTGAGAACTCTATAGAGAATCAACACTGTGTGTCAAGGGGCAAGTTCTAGTTTCTAGTGTGTGTAAATTGAACCCTAAGACGTCATTAGAACTAACAGGGTTTATTCGCCCCTAACTATCTTGCCAATCCACGGACCCCTGCCTGCTGGGGTGCGGGGATTGAGAATATGTTTCCTTGCTCATATCTTCTCTCAAGCCATCAATCGAAACCTGTAGCAGGCTAAGCTTCGAGCTGAATCGCTAGTCCTTTGACTTGGCTGGGCTCGTGGCACTGGCTTGAAGAACAGCTTCTCCTGACCGCATGGGTGCCGTACTGTCATCACCGTCTCCAGGTTAGAGGACGGGTACAGTTGGGACGAAAACAGACTTAGAGCGAAAACGGTCCAATTGCCAGGGGAGTGAGCCGGGAAAAACATGTGTTGCCCGACGAGGGCGCAGGGTCAAGGAGGAACGAAGCAATGCCGCAGGGGATTGGGGCTACAACTGCGGGCTGGGTTTGTTCAGGAGGCCCTTGATCGAGAAGGTGTAGAACCCATCCTTGTCCTGCTTCCGAAGAAAACCGGCGAGCATGGGCTGGTACTGGCTGGCCAGGTCCCCTGAGAGCTTGATCTTTCCCTTGAGGTCGAGACGGCTCCGGGCGAGTCGCCTTGCGAGGTCTACCTTTCCTTCCAGGCCGAAGGTGAGCACGTCGGCCTGCAGCAGGAAGTGGTCCACCGAGGCCTGCTTCTCACCCAGTGTGATCTTGCCCTTGCCGGTGATTCCTTCTAGTGCGGGCAGGGCGAAGCCCTGAACCTGGAGGTTCTTGGCGGAAGCCCCCGTCAGGTTCACAGTCAAATCCCCGCCTTTGGGAACCAGGCGCCTCCCCTGCTGGATCTCCATCTCGAGATCCATATCGCCCTGGAGCTCGCCCGCCAGTTTTGCCCCGGGCAGCTGGGCTTCCACCGGCAGTTTTGCCAGCGCGATGTTCTTCCAGTGCAGATTGAGGTCGACATTGTTCCCGCCCTTTGTCGCCCTTCCGTGCACCTTGCCCCCGTAGACAGAGGCCTTGAACTTGACCGACAGCTTTCCCAGTACCATTCGAAGAAGGGAAGGGCGCAGCCGGACTTCGCGCACCTTCAAAACCGAGGCCTTGTCCTTTTTCGCCGTGGTCACGCCGACCCCGGTGGCGCGGACCCAGAAGAACGGGGTGGCACGGACCTTGTCGATGGTGACCTTGTAGGGGATCCCCCGGGTCTGCTGCGCAAGATACCGGTCCTTGACCTGATCGTAGGGAAAACAGAGAAACGAGAAATAGACCATCATCACGAGGGTGAACAGTCCGTAGCCCAGGTATTTCCCGTACTTCTTGAACAGTGAGGCCATTGGAATGAGTTCTCCTATCTGACTCCTTCGCCGTGGCATCCGCGGTTCACCGGTGGATGCTGTGAGAAGATGATCTTGGCAGCTTTGGGCGGGGCCTGACCCCCGACCCCTGATCCCTGACCCCTTTCGTTCTTCACTTTGCGGCGTAAGCCGCGTCAGCCCTTACGCTTATAGGTGGTTACCTGCATGGTCACGTTCAGGAGATCACGGTTGTCGAACCGCGTCTTGACGCGCAGCCTCTTCACCTTGAGCAGGTGTCCGGAGTTCTCGATCTTGTAGATGAAATCGACCAGATCGGGCAGGGACACGTTGTCCAGCTTCAACTCGACGATGTCCTCGTCGTAGTCGTCGTTCAGGGGGAGGTCTTTCGGCTTGACGGAGCCGATGTTTTCCCGGATGTTCTGTTTTTTGGCCAGGTCCTCGATGAAGGAGAGCATGGAAAAGCCCTTTTCCATCCTGTCGAGCTTCGTTTTGATCTCTTCCAGCTGCTTGTGGGCTTCCATGTACTCCTCTCGGAGCTGGGACAGGTTCCCCACCTCTTCTGTCTTCTTCTCGATGTCTTTGGCGAGATCGTCGTATCCCTTAACGACCGACTCCACGGTGAGGTAGACGACGAGCAGCAGGAGGAAGGCCCCGAGGCCGATCAGCAACCTTTGATCTCGCTGGGAGAGATTGATTTTCAGTGCCACGATTTGGCCTCCTTAAAGGAGCTTCTGGCTGAGCTCCAGCACCATCTTGAACTTCACCGTTTTCTGGTCCAGGCTCGCCTTTACCTCCGGCAGGTCGCCTTCGGAAAAGGTCCCTGTGGCTTTCAGGTTGTCCTTGATCTGCTCGGCCGCGTTGTAGGATTCGGTCTCCCCTTCGATCCGCACCTTGCCGCCCTCCATGATCATCTCCCTGACGTCGATCTTCACCCCTTTGGGAACGGCTTTTGTGATTTCCAGCATGATGTCCAGAACCGACAGGCTCCCCGCCGAGAGTGGTGCGAACAGATCTCGCTCCCTCTTCTCCCGTTCGAGCCGGGCCTCGATGGCCGATGTTCGCTGCGCCCCGGCAGGCAGCCTGCGAAGCTCAGGGAAGATTTCCAGGGCCACCTTGTCCAGGGACTGGTTGACCCGGTCGAGTTCTGCGCTCCGATACCGGTACTGGAGGCCGAAGAAGACCAGGGACAGGACCAGCAGGATGCTCGCCATGACGCCTACCGAGTAGGCCTGTCTCTTCAGTTCGGCACGTTCCGACACGTAGGTGTATTCACCTGTGCGAAGGTTGAGCCGGGAGCAGGCCATCTCGCGAACCGAATGGTAGGCAAGCCCCACGCTCGTAGCCGCGGATGCCGGATCCTGCCCTTCTGCTTCCAGAAGGCTGCCGACGGGTCCCCGCAGGACGATGGGTTGCACGTCGATCTGGAGTTCCTCGGAAAGCAGGCGGTCCAGGCCCTGCAGTCGGCTGCCCTTGCCGCACAGGTAGACTCTTCTGACCGTTATGTCCAGGGATTTCGAAACACTCAACAGGCTCTGCCGGATGCCGCTCAGCACCGGCCCGAGACCCTTGATGAGCATGGTGGCGATCCATTCCTGCTCCGAGTCGCCGCCCGGTGTGGGGGACGGGTGCAGGTTCGCCTCCCTCTCCTTCTTCTCCCTCGCAAGCGTCGTGGAAAGCTGGAGACCATCCCGGATCCCTTGTGTGAGCCCCGCAGAGCCCTGTGCCCAAGCCCTGCCGTACCGGAGGCCCCCTTCGCTCACCACGCACAGGGACGTTTCGCTCTCGCCGAAATCCACGATGGCAAAAGGCTCCTGCTCGTAGACAGAGACCTCCTTCCACAGATTGGCCAGCGCCACGGAAGAGGGGAGGATCACGTTCGGGTCGATGCCCGCCTCTTTTAGAAGATCAAGATGGGCTTCCAGAATGCTCTTTTCCGTGAAGAGTACGAGGACCTTGGCCCCCTCCGGGGTCTTCTCCAGCACCTCATAGTCCAGGAGGATGTCCTCCAGGGGGAGAGGGATCAAGCCTTCGATCTCGAAGGGCAGGGTCTGGTCGATCTTCTTCCGGTCGGAGAAGGGAAGGGTCAGGATGCGGGCCGACACGTTTCGTCCGGGAAGCGACGCGACCACCCTGTCCGCCTTCATGCCCCGGTCGGAGAAGAGGACCTGCAGCACATTGGTGACGAGCTGCTCCCAGGGAAGGTCCACGTTCACCGGAAGAGGATGCTCGGAGAAATCGAGGAATTCGAAGCGGAACAGGCTCGCCTCGAGCCGGATCATCTTGATCGATGTGGCCCCGATGTCCAGGCCTACGACGGTTTGTGCCATGGGTTGTCTATTCCCCTGAGTTTGTTTTCGCCCATTCTTACCATGCCCGAAGTTGAAGGAGCAAGCCTTCGATTCTGTTGCTTTTCAGTCCTCCCGGTAGTAGTGGAGGATGAGGTTCTGGCCGTCACGCTGCAGGTCCATCTGGAGCCGGCTTCTCGCGAGATCCGTCATGGTATTCATGTTCGTGACCACCCCGTAGACCGCGATCTGGAAGTAGCTCGATTGGATTCCCGTGTTGTCCTCGAGTTGCCCGATTAACCCCGAGCCAAGCCCGGCGTCTGCCAGCGGGTTGTCGTAGTCCGTAGCGTTTTCAATGACGGTGGGAACCGTGTCTTCTGAATCGTAGTGGAGCAACTCGAGAACCTGCTGCGAGAATTCTTCGTTCACACCATCGCCCTCAGGAGGAGCCGCACAGAGGGCGTGGAGGACCGGAAGCGTCGCCGTGTTGATATTGGTTTCCAGGTTGTAGGCGGTCAGGTGACGGGTCAGCAGCTCGATCGTGGAGCTGGGCAATTGGCGAAACCCGCACACCAGGCCTATTTCGCTTGCGGAATCGAGCCGGCCGTTCTTCGCTTCATAGGGCAATCCGTCCGCCGGGCAGCTCTGTTCCGCTGTTTCCGGGTTGAACTCGGTGCTTTGGTTATTGTCGGTGTCCATCCAGTCGACCAGGTAGCCTGCGAGGTCATATGCCTGGTCGATGGTAATCCGGGTCTCCTCCTCAATGCCGAGAGAGAAGCCAGCCTCCTGCTCCTCTTCCTGTGTGAAGTCGCTCTCATAGAGCAGGAACTGGAGCAGATATTGAAGAAGATAGAAGCGGGCATCGTTCGTTTGCTCTTGGGGCGTTCCCTGCCCGTTGATGAGGTGAAACAGGCTCAGCTTCCGGTTTTCGTCCAGGATCGGTGCTGCCTCGGGATAGCGGCCCAGGTTCAAGTCCGTGCCCCCCCTTCTCGGATCATTCAGGAGGAGGGCAGGCTCGATCGTGCTGGACTCGCAGAGGATATTCGCCAGCATGATGGGCACGACCTCCTGGTACGCGTCTGACTCAAAGTGCCAGGCGCTGGTCGCGCCGTCGAAATTCGGCGCGCCCTGGACAGCAGTCATCCTCAGCATGGCGACAGCCGCCTGGATGCCGGACTGGGCGGCCCAGTAGGCCTGCAGCTTGTTCTTGTAGTACTGGGTGACTTTCAGATGTTTCTGGGTTGTGTCTGTAAAAGAAACGACGAGTGTCGTCAGGATGGTGATCACCACGAGGACCATCAACAGGGCGATCCCGTCCTGGCCGGAGAGCGTCGACCGGATCCTGGAAGAGATTGACGAAAGATAGGCCATAGGCCTCTGGTCCCGAATGATCGTCTTCCTCCCTCTGCCCTGTCACTGCGTACGCATCAGCCTGAAAATCACTTCCCTGGTAAAGGGGACGAGATTCTCGTTCCCGTCCTGGTACGTGAGGGTTACGATCGCGCGAGCCGGAAGATTGCGACTCTGCTCCGAATTCCACTCCGGCACGCCGTCTTCGTCTTGGAGGTTTACGAAACACTCCACATCGAATCCGACGAGGCGGTATCCCACGCCCCTCTCCGGGTGAATCCCGGTTGCCACGGGAGTGGGGGGCTCGTCGTAGCGTTCGTCATATTCCTCGGGGGACTCCTCCCTGCAAGTAATATCGTCCAGGGTCACGTCTTCCCGCTTGAGCAGGATCAACTCCTCCCTCTTCTGGCTGTACCGTGCGAGATAGCACACCTCGCTCTGATCGCTCTCTCCCGTCCCGGTTGCAGACCGGCCGTGGCCGTATGTGGTGAAGTAGAGGCTGTCCTGAGGCATGTCGTAGGATTCCCTGTCTTCAACCCAGAAATAGGTTTCTGCGCTGACGTTTCCGACAGCCTCGTTACGGGAGAGGTAGGCACTGGCAAGCTCCCGGCCCATCTCGTCGAGAAGGGCGTGGGCCGACCGGTAGAGCTGGTTCCTGACCGAAAGGGTCTGCAGGGAACTGCCGGCCGTGCGCAGGCTGCCGTAGACCACGGACATGATGATCGCGGTGATCGCCAGACCGATCATGATCTCGATCAACGTCAGGCCCCGCTCGTTCGAGCCTATTGCAGGTTGGCCAGATACATGCATACTTCCAGGCTGTTGCCTCCGCTTCCCTTTGTGCGGGAGAAACGCGAGCGTCCCTCCGGGTCGGTGTCCCACGATACGGTGAGATAGATGTCTCGGATCATCTGGGGGAGGAACTCGTTCTCTTCCACCCGAAGGGACCAATGAAGGAACTCGTAAGGAGGCTCGAACACGCCTTCCTCGCTGGATCCTACCGATGGAAGCTCGAAACGACCCACCGTGAGCACTTCATCCATCTTTTGCATCGCCATCATCGTGGCCAGGGTCACGTTCTGCGTGCGGGCTTGCGCGCGAAGAGACTGGGCCTGGCCGTAGTGGATGGTGGTCATCGCTATGCCGAGGATGGCCACGGCCACCATGATCTCGAGCAGGGTGAAGCCGTCGCGTTTGCAGAACACTCCTTTCCAAGAACGTGGTGCGCTCGAATCCGCCCCGGTATGGAAGCCGGGGGATTGCTTCGCTTCGCTCGCAACATCCACTCTGTGGCGTTCTTCGCAAACCTGCCTCATTCGAAGAGGTCCTCGTAGTATTGTCTGAGCTCCCACCGGCCCTGGCGGATGTCGACCCCTCCTCCGTACCGGCTGAGGATCAGGGTGTAGAACCGGCCCTGCTTGTCTCCTAGTCGAATCATCATCGGGTCGGTGATGCCCCGCGGGGAGTACCAGTGCGAGAGCTTGCCCTTCTCCTGCTTCTCCTCGTCTTGCCGGAAGGTTTCGATCTCACGGATGTAGACCCCGTCCTTGAGGGCGAAGCACTTGGCTTTGGTCAGGGCATCCTGCCCCACCGTTTCTACCGATTCGTCTTCGAACTGGGCGACCCACCTGCCGGTGGCGCTGTCGAACTGGGCTGCGGTGGTGCAGTACCTTCCCTTGTCCAGATCGTATTCCACAACGTGCGGCCGGGAGGTGTTGGTCGCCATGGTCGAGGTGAGCTGAAGGGTTTCGGCAAGACGGCGCGCAGAGGTCCTCAGGTTGACTTCCGTGATCATCATGAGCCGCGGGATGGAAAAGGATGCGAGGATCGCCATGAGCAGCATGACGATGCCGAGCTCGATGAGCGTCAGGCCCTGCTCGGTTGCTCTCTCGATCCGGGCCCTCGCCTCGGTTCGATCCGAAATCCCTATTCCAGATTCCAACTCTCGATGTCCTCGTTCTTCCCCTCGCCTCCGTCTTCCTCGTCAAAGCCGTAGCTCTCGAGGTCGTACTCGCCGTGCAGTCCCGGGCTGATGTACACGTAGGGGATACCCCACGGGTCCGTGGGAACCTTGTCCAGGTAGCCGGACTCCGGGTAGTTCTTCGGGGTCTTCCCTGAAGTCGGTGGCGAGACCAGGGCATCCAGCCCCTGCTCGGTGGAGGGGTAGAAGCCGTTGTCCAGTTTGAACAGCTCGAGGGTCGTCTGGAGCTCGCGGATTTCCACCTGGGCCTTGGTTCGCCGGGCCTGCTCGGGACGGTCGCCGACGCGGGTAAAGATGACGGTGGCAAGGATTCCAAGGATCACGATGACCACCATCATTTCGATCAAAGTGATCCCCTTTTGATTGGTCAAGGTCTTTCTCATAAGAGCACTCCTGTCGATTTGGGTGACCCCCTTCTGGTTTGTCAGGATTCGTTTCATCTGGGGCTCTCCTTTCTTGAAGACAGCGTATCTTCCGGAAACGCTATCGAACAATCTGATTGATTTCCAACAGGGGCAACAGGATCGAGATGACGATAAAGGCCACGATCAGGGCCATGCCCAGGATCAACACGGGCTCGAGCAGGCTCATCAGGGTTGAGGCAAGGGTATCCGCCTCTTCTTCGTAGATCTCCGCCACCTTGGAGAGCATCTCTTCCAGCTCGCCGCTCTGCTCACCGCTTGCCATCATGTGGATGACGATGGGCGGAAAGATCCCGCTCTGTTTCAGCGGTTGTGACAAAGACGCCCCTTCGGTGACCGATTCGCGGGCCGAGGAGATCGCCTGGGCGAACACGGCATGGTTCACCACGGCCGTAAGGATGTCCAGCGCCTTGAGCAGGGGGACCCCACTGCTCAACAGGGTGCTCAGGGTGCGCGTGAAGCGAATCACAATCCCGAGCATGATCAACCGGCCGAAGATCGGCAGATTGAGCAGGAGTCGATCGTATTGCTCTCTGCCCTTGGGCGTTTGTCTGTAACGGGCCAGGCCGTAGCCGAGGACGACCGCGAGAATCAGCAGGAGGATCCAGTAGGCCCGCACGAAGTCGGAGATTCCGATCAGGATGACGGTGGGCAGGGGCAGCGCCTGTTCCAGCTCCTCGAAGATGGACACGAACTTCGGGACCACGAAGGTGAACAGGATGCCGAGCACCCCGAATCCGACCACGGTCATGACGGCGGGATAGATCAGAGCGGCCCGAATCCGGTTTCGAATCCGCACCTGTCCCTCCAGGTACTCGGCGAGCCGGAACAGGACCAGCTCAAGAGCCCCGCTCGCCTCTCCTGCGCTGATCATGTTGACGTACAGATCCGGAAACACCTTTGGAAATTCCTCCATCGCCGCGGCGAGGGAGCTGCCCTCGTTCACACGCTCCCGGATCTGGGTGATGATCTTCTTGAGCTTCGGGTTGTCTATCTGATCGGCCAGTGCGTTCAGGCTGGCCACAAGGGGCAGGCCTGCCTTGAGGAGGGTGGCCAGCTGCCGGGTCATCACCGAGATGTCCTGCGGGCTGACCCTCTGGAACAGGTTCTGAAAGGAGACGTCCTGGGACAACCGGCTCTTCTGCTCCTTCTCCTCCGCCACCTCGGTGGGGAAGATGCCGTCGGAGCGTAGCTTCTGCCGGGCAAGCCGCGGGCTCTCGGCATCGATGATGCCGGCCACGGACTTGCCGCTTGCATTGACCCCTTTGTATTCGAATACGGCCAAGAATTTGCTCCATCGTGTGCAAATGCGGAATGCCTGACGCAAGGATGGGTCGCAAAAGGTGACGCTACACCGCTACATCCTGGCTTACCCTTGCCACTTCCTGCACCGTGGTCTGTCCGGCCACTACCTTCTCGGCGCCATCCTGCCGCAGAGTGGTCATGCCCTTGCCGATGGCCGCCCTGCGAATGACATTGGCGTCCGAGCCCTTGAGGATCAGGTTCTGGATCTCGTCATCCACCATCAGGAGCTCGTAGATGCCGCTCCGCCCCAGATACCCTGTTTCAGAGCACTTCTGGCACTTGCCCCGTCGGTAGAAGTGACCGTTCTGGAGCTGGTGGCGTTCGACCCCGAGCTCCTCGAGCTCTTCGTCCGTGGGAACGTAAGGCTCCTTGCACCGCGGGCAGAGAACTCGAATCAGGCGCTGCGCCACCACTCCGGTCAAGGAGGAGGAGACCAGGAAGGGCTCGATCCCCATATCCACCAGCCGCGTGATGGCCGTGGGCGCATCATTCGTGTGGAGCGTGCTCAGCACGAGATGTCCGGTCAGAGATGCCTGGATCGCGATCTCCGCGGTTTCGAGGTCCCGAATCTCCCCGACCATGATCACATCCGGGTCCTGGCGGAGGATGGCGCGGAGGCCGCGGGCGAAAGACAGATCGATCTTCGGGTTCACCTGAATCTGGCCGATACCCTTGAGCTGGTATTCGATCGGATCCTCAACCGTTATGATGTTCTTGTCCGGTGTGTTGATCTCGCTCAAGGCTGCGTAGAGGGTCGTGGTCTTGCCCGATCCTGTCGGCCCGGTCTCCAGCATGATTCCGTAGGACATGCGGATGAGCTTTCGCATCTGCTCGAGCTTCTGCCCGGTCAACCCGATCTCTTCCAGCCGGAGGAGGACCTGCGTCCGGTCCAGAAGACGCATGACGATCCTTTCCCCGTGGGCCGTCGGGATCACCGAGACGCGGATGTCCACGTCCTTGCCGCCGATCTTGATCCGGATGCGCCCGTCCTGGGGCAGGCGCTTCTCCGCGATGTTCAGGCCCGCCATGATCTTGATGCGCGACACGGTGCTCGACTGGAAACGCTTGGGCGGACGCACCATGTCGTAGAGAACGCCGTCGATCCGGAACCGGACGACCAGCTCCTTCTCAAAGGGCTCGATGTGGATGTCGCTGGCCCTCTGCTTGACCGAATTGTACAGGATGGAGTTGACGAGCCGGATGATCGGGGCCTCGTCCGAGGCATCGAGAAGGTCTTTCGGCTCTTCGAGCTCCGTGGTCAGCAGGTCCAGCTCCTCCTCGTGCAGATCCTCCACCATCTGCTCCGTGGTCTCGGAGATCAGGTCATAGGACCGGTTGATCGCATGCATCACCGTGGAGGGCCTGGCCAGCACCGCCTGCACGGGCTTCTTGAGCAGGAGCTGAAGGTCGTCCATGGGGGCCAGATCCAGAGGTTCGGCCACCGCCACCTGGACGATTTCTCCTTCGCTTTTCAAGGGGAGGAGGATGTGCCGCTTGCAGAAATTGATCGGAACGGTGCGCAGCACTTCGAGATCCACGCCTCCGTCGGCGATCTCCTCCCAGTAGGGGATGTTCAGCTGCAGGCTCAGGGCCTTGAAGATCTCCTCTTCGGCGACCAGCTTCTGGCTGATCAGGATCTCTCCGATTCTTCCGCCCCGCTCCTGCTGGACGGCCAGGGCGGTTTCGAGCGCCTCCTCTGTGAGCGAGGTCGTCTCGAGTAGAATCTGTCCCAGGGCTCGGGGATCACAGGTCATGACGGTCTTCTTCCCGCTCCTATACTTCCTGCATCCTATTCATCCGGCAGGTCCGGCAGATCCGGCGAATCCAGCCGGTCCGCCCCCTTGATCGTGACTTCGTAACTCGGTTCGGTCGATTCCAGTTGACTCGTGTCCTCCTCCCGAGGCATGAGCTCGGGGGGCACCCCCTCGTCGGGCATCTCTTCCAGCACCTCCGGTTCGAGCACTTCCAACTGCGGCTCGGCAACCGTGCCATCGGGCATGTCCGAAGCCTTGCCTTCGAAGGGACTCACGTCCAGGTATTCGACCGGCAGTTTGTGACGGTCCTTGTACTCGAGCATCTTGGCTTTCTTCTCTTCGTAAAGCCTTTGCACGTCCTGATCCTCACGGATGATCGTGGGTGTGAGAAAGATCAGGAGATTCTGCTTCTCCACCGTATCGCTCTCGCTCCTGAACAGCCAGCCGAGCACGGGGATGTCTCCCAGCCAGGGCACCTTGGTCACGGTCGTTCGGATGCGGTCCTCCATGAGCCCGCCCACGATGATCGTCTGACCGTCCCGGACCAGGACCGTGTTCGTCGACTTCCGCTCCGAGGTCGTGGGCCCGACCCGGTTCGGGTCCTGGCCGACCGGGCTGTCTATGAGCGAAGAGATTTCCTGGTAGAGCTCTAGCTGGATGTAGTCCCCCTCGGTGATCTGGGGGGTGAACCTGAGGGTAATGCCGACGCTCTCCCGCTGAACCGATTGGACCGTGCTCACCGTGCTCTGGCTCGTGGAGGTGATGAAGGGAACATTCCGGCCGACGATGATCTCCGCCTCTTCGTTGTCCATGGCGATCAGGTGAGGGGTGGAAAGCAGGTTGGCCTTTGTGTTCTGCTTCAAGGCGTGAATCACGAGGGTGTTGGCGGGCACGTAGATTGGGTTGTTGTTCGCATCCGTCCCCACCTGCACCCGGTCGAAGATCCCTCCCAGGTTGAGGCCGCTGAAGCCGGTCTGTGTCAGGGGGAAGAGGCCCGTCTCGCCGATCGCTCCCTGGCTGAGGGCCGTCGCACCTGCGATCATCTCGTCCGCACCGAGACCGAAGTTCGTGCCGCCCAGGAGCGCCTGGCTCACATCATCGCCGCCCTCCAGCGGAATCGCGCCCCGGTACTCCACACCGAGCTCCTGCAATATCGAAGGCTGGATCTCCATGATGACCGCTTCCACGTAGACCTGTTTTCTCCGGATGTCGAGCTTCTGGATCACGTTCTTCAGGGTGAGGAAATCCCTCGGGGTTGCCACGATGATGAGCGAATTGGTGGCCACGTCCGCCGTGATGCTGACCTCTCCCTCGAAGGACGCCAGGGTTCGGGCGATGCCCGGCGGCTTCCCCTTGTTCCCCGAGCCGTTCCGTGACATGGATTTGGCGCCGGACACGAGATCGCTCAGGACCGTCGCCGTGTCTTCTGCGTTCGAATACTCGAGATAGTAGACGTTGATGTTGCCGTAGGCCCGGGGAGTGTCATAATCGAGCTTGTGGACGAGCTCCCGGATCTCATCGAGCTGTGTTTCGGTGGCCAGGACGATCAGGGAATTGGTCCGGTCGTCCGCGATGATCTTCCCGCCGAAGCCCTGTCCCCCTGCGGCCGCCTTTTGCGTGGTCTTTCGCCTCGTGGTGCGTCGCTTCTGGGCAGGGGTCGCCCTCGCAGCCGACCCCCCCGTGGCGGTGGAGCTGATGAGGGTCTGGAGGATCTCCTGGAGCTGTCGGGCCATGCCCTCGGCGGAGGCGTATTCCAGGGGCAGGACGTCCATGACCATTTCATCCGCGCGGATGTCCAGCTGCTTCACGATCCGCATCAGCCTCGAGATGTTGGAGGAGACGTCCGTCAGGATCAGGGTGTTGGTCGGGGCGTACGCGTCGATCTTGCTTTCCCTGGACATCAGGGGCTTCAAGATCTTGACCATTTCGTCCGGGTCCACGTATTCGAGCGTTACCAGGCGGGTGATCAGGGTGTCGCTGATCGGGACCCGTTCCTTGCCCACAACGGTCTTCAGGCTCTTCTCGATCGCTTCCTTGGCCGGCACGATCTTGATCACGCTGCCGGCCGGCACCGTGGCCAGCCCCTTGATCTCCAGGATCGACTCGAAGACCCGGTAGGCCTCCTCCTTGGAGATCTTCGTCGGCGAGATGACGGTGACCTTCTTGCCCTTGACCTTGTCGTCGAGAATGAAGTTCTTGCCGGTGAGCTCGCTGATGAACTTGATCAGAACCGTCAGATCCACCTCCTGGAAGTCCATGGTGATCATGGCCTCGCCATAGTCGGGCTTTCCCTGCTGGGAGAAGACGAGGGACGGTGCCGCGAGAAGAGGGTAGGCCACCGCGAAAAAGAGAATGGCAAATCGTATCCCGAGTCTTTTTCTGTCCATCAAGAACTCCCTGCCTTTGGGTTTCCCCTAACGGATCTCATAACTGAAGTTCTGGGTCTGGCCTCTCCGGGAGATTTCTACACTCAGGTTCTTCTCGTTTCTCAGCTCCTGGAACAGGCCGAAAGCCTTTTCAGGCGATGTGATGTCTTGGTCGTTGACCTTCCGGATGACGTCGCCGTTCTGAAGCCCGACCTTGGCGAAGATGCTGTCCGGCTTGATCGCAAACACCTTGAAGCCGTCCGCCTTTCCGTCCTGGAAGTTCGGCACGACACGGATCTGGGTCAGCAGTTGATTGATGTTCGCGAGGGCGTTCTCCACCTCCGACTCGTCGACCACGAACTCGGAATCCGAGACCTTCTTGACCTGGTACTCCCCCTTCTTCTTGGTCGCACCGGTATAGCGGACCGGGGAGGACTTCTTCTTTCTTTTGGCGTCCGGTTCCGGGCACTCGAGGATCTCTTGCGACTCGTTTCTCAGCACCACCACGCTGCACCGGGCAATGGAGACCACCCGGGCCTGGTCCTGGACCATGTCGTCCACCTGGTAGAGCTCTTGTGTGCGCGCTTGATGGTCTTCGATGATGGCGAAGGAAGTCTCGGGAGTGCCCACGACCGTTCCGATCAACTCCACGTTCAAATCCGTCTTCTTCAATTCGGCCGTGGTCTTGGCCGCTTCAGGCTTCTTGCTTCCTGCCGGCTCGCCCTTGCTCGCGCTGTTGAACACATTGTCCCGGGAGATCGTCTTGTAGAGGCGCTGGGATTTTTTCCGGGCCGTCTTGCGCTCCGTCTGGCGCGGACGGGTGTCCTGGCTCAGGCTCGTGTCGGGGGGAAGCAGGCTGGGGAGCCCGAGCGTGTACCCGATCTTGACGATGAGGTAGGCGAAAAAGCACAAGAAGATCAGATTCTTGATCCAGAGGTACTTTTTCCACATAAGAGGGCCGACGTAGGTCTAAATTGTTTGAGAAGTTGTTTGCCTATTGGTTGAAAGATCTCTATTTTGAAAGATATTTGATGTGCAATTATAAAAAGGTGCTCCGCGAAATGCAAGCAACTTTCTGGATAGGATTTTCGATGAATTTAGACTGCCGGAAATCCCTGTTGGTTCTAAAAATTCTTTTATTTTCAAGGAATAACTCCGATTTCACCGGTTCTTCGCGGATCGGCGGGCTTCTGGCGAATTTTGGCGGAAAGGGGCCCGCGGCCGTTTTTTCGCCCCCCGGAGGCCTGCAACGGGTCCTTCTCGAGCCGGCCGCGACCGGTTCGGAGCGGAACCTGGGCCTCATGTTTCGCGGCCGTCTCGAGGAGGGAGAAGCGGTGATTACGTGCTCTAGGTGAACGGTGAGTTTGTTGCCCAGCACGCCGTTCGAGTACGAGACGGGGTTCGTTTCGAGAACCTGCCCCGAGGTCTGCCTCAATGATCGAGCGGTGGAGGCGCCGCTCCGTCGGCCAGGACGACCCTCCCTTGCAGGAAGGCCTCGAGGTCACGCCGCTCTGTCTGCCCATTTTCATGGGCGCCTTCGGCAAGGACGGAAGATGGTCCGAACAAGGGGTCGTCCAGGTAGTTGTATCCCAAGGTCCTGAGCACAGGGCTCTGCGACCAGATCTCGTCGTCTTCCTCCTCTTCACCTCCGTCTTTCTTGAAATCCCGCATCGTGCCCGCGATGAGCACCACGACCAGCGCAACACCTATGGTGATGCCCGTGACGATCCCGGCCGTCTTCAGCGCGTCCGTGTCGAAGCACAGGGCGTCGTCCGGACAGATCAGGGTGAACAGAAAGAAGAAGACAATGGAGCAAGCACAGAAAGACCGCAGTCGACGAGTCATTTGGCACTTATCCTCCAGCAAGCCGGTGTTTTCCGTATCTGTTCTAGGATTCCGCGCGCGTGTTCAACGGTTCGAGCGTCAGCGAATCTTCTCTCCCGGGGAGACCGTCCCCGACAGAGTGACCAGCGAGAGTTCCTTGTCCGTACCCGCAGCCAGAAGCATCCCTTCGGAAAGGATCCCGTGGATGCGAACCGGCTTCAGGTTGGCGATCACCACCACGGTCCGGTCGATGAGGTCCTCCGGGGAAAAGGCCTTGCCGATGGAGGCCACGAGGGTCCGCTTTTCCCCGATGTCAACGGTCAATTTTACGAGCTTGTCCGTGTTCTGGACCTGCTCCGCCTCGACGATCCTGCCCGCGCGAAGGTCGAATCGGTCGAATTCGTCGATGGTGACCTCTTTGTCCTTGCCCGACTCCCCCTTCTTCTTCGCCTTCGCCTTCGGTTTTGCTGCGGGCTCGGGGCTCTCCTCCTCCGCAACAATGCGGGGGAACAGGGGTTTTGGTTTCCTTACCTTGGTTCCCTCCTGAAGGAGTCCCCAGGTCGTGGCAGCATCAGGGGGAAGCTTGTCCGGCCGGTCCGGCAGGCCCAGTTGCTCGAACAGGCCGCGCGCTGCGTCCGGCAGGAAGGGAGAGAGCACGGTCCCGATGATCCGCAGGGACTCTGCCGACGAGGCGAGGACCGTATCCAGCCGTTCCTCCGCCCCTTCTTTCTGAAGAGTCCAGGGAGCCGTACGGTCTATATACTGGTTCGTATGGCGAATCGTTTCCCAGATACGGGCCAGGGCCAGGTGGAAATCCACATCCCCCCGCGACGGGTCCAGCAGGGTCCGGACATCGGAACAGAGGGACAGGCAATCCTTCTTGAGCGTTTCGTCTTCCCCTTCGAGGCCGTGGGGTGCCGGCACCGCGCCGGAGCGATATCGGCGAATCATCGTGAGAACCCGTTGCAGCAGGTTCCCGAAATCATTTGCCAGGTCGCCGTTGTACCGCTCCAGGAAGTTCTCCCAGGTGAAGTTTCCGTCCTTGCCGAAGCTGCAGTCCCTGAGCAGGTAGTAACGCAGGGCGTCGGGCCCGTACACATCGACGATATCCATGGGGGTGACCACGTTCCCCAGGGTCTTGCTCATCTTCTCGCCCTTGAGGAAAACGAAGCCGTGGCCGAACACCATGCGCGGCAGTTCCAGCCCCGCCGAAAGCAGCATGGCAGGCCAGATAATGCAATGAAAACGAGTGATGTCCTTTCCGATGATGTGCATATCCGCGGGCCAGAACTGGGGGAAGAGCTCCTCGTCCCAGCCGAATCCGATGGCCGATATATAGTTGATCAGGGCGTCGAACCATACGTAGATCACATGGTCGGGCTGGATCGGCAGGGGAATCCCCCAGTCAAAGGAGGAGCGGGAAATGCTGATGTCCTCCAGGCCGCCGTGGAGAATGTTCAGGATCTCGTTCTTTCGAATCTCCGGGAGAACGAGAAGCTCATCCTCCTCGATGAGCTTCAAGATCCTGTCCGTATACCTGGAAAGGGCGAAGAAGTAGTTGTCCTCCTCGATCCACTTCGGCTCGCTGCCGTGTTGGGGGCACTTGCCGTCCTCCAGGTCCTTTTCCCGGTAGAAGGTCTCGCAGGATTCGCAATACAGACCCGAGTACTTGGAGGGATAGATGTCCCCGTTGTCGTGGATCCGCTGAAAGAGCTTCGTGACCGCCTGGGCGTGCCGCTCCTCGGTGGTACGAATGAATGCATCGTAGGAGATTCCGAGGCTCTTCCATATCTGCCGGAATTGTTCCGCCATCTGGTCGCAGTAGGCGTGCGGCTCGAGACCCCTTTCCTGTGCCTCTCTTTTCACATTGATGCTGTGTTCGTCGTTCCCCATCAGGAAAAAGACGGGCTCGCCCTCCAGACGCTTGAACCGGGCGATTACGTCCGCACAGATCTTCTCGTAGGCCGTGCCGATGTGTGGCAGGTTGTTTACATAATCGATCGCAGTTGTAACGAAGTAGGTCTTCGCCCCAGTCATGGGCCCACCCCCTGAATGCTTTTTCTTGGTGCGCGACTTGAACGTGTGGCCAGGGATAGGAAAGCCGGTGAAAGAAAAAGGGGAGGCATCCGTTCCTCCCCCGCGGAATCGTCCATGGGCCACGATTGTTGGATTACCGTCCTCCCTGCCGGCTGGAATGGTCTCGTGGAAGGCTCGCTAGCGCGTGGATGGCCGGATCGACTTCCCAATGCTGATCTCTCCACGGTCGATTCTTATGTGAAAGCCGCATTCGGGATCCGTGCAAACCCAGGCCTTGTACATGATCGGAGCACCATCCTGCCCGAAATCAGACAGCGGAACCAGGACATGGCCCGGGTGCTCACCGACGTGGATTTCGCCGGCCTCAAGAGCCAGAACCAAGAGGTGCGCGAGTTCTTCCTGGCCCAGGGCTATAAGCCCGACGAAGGCGTCTACATGGCCTCCGAGGGCGCCCGCCACATCTATCTTCACCCCGAGACCAACTTGAACGTCGACGTCTTCGCCAACGAGCTCTACTTCTGCCACCCCATCCCCTTCGAGGGCCGGCTCGATATCGACTATCCGACAATCTCGACGACCGATCTGCTGCTGGAGAAAATGCAAATCGTCGAGATCAACCTGAAGGATTTCAAGGACACCCTGGTGCTCCTGCTCGAGCAT
>JANQFG010000231.1 GCA_028277985.1 bacterium
CTGACGCAAAGCGTTCCCCAATGATCGGGAAGCCTCTCGATGTAGGGGATATCATCGGCTTGCACCGCCTCCCAGAGACGTTCCAGCCATCTATCGCGCAGCTTGTCGTCGGCCGGCGCATCCGCGATGATCGGCACCAGCGCATCGATCGCATGGTAGACCGCCGTACCGATTGCACCGGATGAGCTGTCCACCTGCTCAAGAGCCGGTGAGATCTTCTCCAGAAACAACAAAGCTCCCTCGCCCCCCAGAACGGGGTCAATGCGGGCCGCTCTCCTGATCTCTGCGACTGCCTCCTTGATACGCTTGATCGCCTGCCGCGAGCCACGCCACCCATAGGCATGCCGCCTGAAACGGGAATGAAAGGTCCATTTATGTTTTGTGCCTGAAGACATGATTGTCAGCAAAGGCTCCGGAACCTCTTCTTGTATCCCGGTCTGTTTTCGTTGGGATCTTTCGTCATGTGTAAGGCTCGAATCTGTTGTCGTCCGCGGTGAGTAGGCGAAGGAACTTGGGGTGCAGGAAAAGTTTTTCACGTCCGACCTTCTCCTCCTCCAGCACGCCGATGTCAACCAGAGCTTTCAGGTACACCGAAGCGGTTTGGCGTTTGGCGATACCGGCGTCGGTCAGGTTGCCGATACGACAATAGGGCTGAACAAAGGTCATTTCCACAAGCTCTCTGGAATACACCTTTGGCTGCCGTGCCCGAACAAATGCGGTGGTCTCTTCGAGCAGGTGTCGTATGGCTCTGACCTTTTTCGTGGTCCATTGGGCGGTCTTTTCTACGGCCTCCAGCATGAACAGGATCCACGGTTCCCAGGCCCGCTCCTCCGTGACGCCCCAGAGCAGGCGGTAGTAGCGCGGCCTGTTCCGGAGGAAGTATCGGCTCAAGTACAGCACCGGGATCTCCAGCAGGCCCTGCTGTATCAGAAACAAGATATTGAGCACTCTGCCGGTACGGCCATTACCGTCGGTGAAGGGGTGTATGGCCTCAAACTGGTAGTGCATGACCGCCAGCCGGATCAGTGGGTCGATCTCGGTGGCTTCATTGATGAAGCGTTCCCAGTTGGCCAGCATGGTACGGATCCGATCCGGACCCTCGGGTGGCGTGTAAAGGATCTTCTTGGTCCGGGAGTTTCCAATGAAGGTGCCCGGCGTCTCGCGGATGTCGACGTCTACATTGCGGATGGTCCGGAAGATCGCCACAGCCGTGTTTGTACTGAGGGGCCGCTTCCGGAGAGCCTTGAATCCGTGGTTCAGGGCTGTCCTGTAGCGCAGCGCCTCCTTCGTAGCCGGATCAGACGCAAGCTTTTCGTTCGAGGCCAGCCGAAAGAGCTTGTCCGAAGTGGTTACGATGTTCTCGATTTCTGAACTGACCTGGGCCTCCAGCAGCGGGATCGTATTGGTAAGGACCGCCTGGTTCGGGACCAGTTCACCGGCCTGCTTAAGTTCTGCCAGCATTCGGGCCGCAGCGATGGCGGCCCTGAGAACGGGCCTGCTTTCAATGTCGGCCTGCGGCGGTAGCGGCGGCAGATCGTTGAACGGCCTCGATCGGTCAAACGGCATTCCTGTCCCCCAGCGAAACATATATGTCGACGCAATCGCAAAATATCGACACATTCAGACAATACGTCGAAGCCATCCACATGTCAATAAAAAATGTCGATCTATCCGACATTTGTCGACATTTTTCCGGTACAAATCACCAAAAACGAATCTTTTTTAGGTATTTATCCATCTCTCTTCGGGTTTCTAGAGTTCGGCCTCGATCTCCTTCCGAACGACCCATTGGCGGCTTCTCCCACGTTGGGGCGGGCGGGCGCATTGCCGAGAAAACGAGGCCTGCGGCCACGAGGTCCAGGAGAACGAAGACGGCGTAGGCAGTATTGTAAGACCCCGTCCTGTCGAAGCTCTGCCCCATGAGCATGTATCCGCCCACCTCCAGGATGATGAACAGGCTCATGAACCTGGAAACCGCAGCAAAGGACTCCCGGCCGTAGAGATCCGCCACCAGGATCGGAAGGGTGGACATGATCCCACCCATGGCAAAGCCGAAGAGCAGGATGAAGGCGGACAGGGCATACGGCGAGTCCGGGATGAGGGCCAGACACAAGCCGAACCCGTTCATGGCCATCAGCACCGCCACGACCCGTCTGGGATCGTAACGGTCACAGAGTGCGCCCCAAACCGTCTTTCCGATCGTGGCGATCAACGCAGTCAGCGACACGAGCACCATCGCGGTTCCCCGATCGTAGCCGATGTCCGTGAACCGCGGCCCGAGCTGGAACATCACGCCCACCGTCCCCATCAGGACCAGGGCATAGGCAAACCCGATCATCCAGAATGCTTGGGTCCGGATCACTTTGGACGGCTTCCAGAGAATCTCTTGGCGGTGGCTCGGCAAACGGACGAGTGCCGGGTTCGGGAAGCGCGTTGCCTTCCTCTCATCTGCATAGGACTCCTTGTCAGGGGCCGGGGACTCAGGCGCCGTTCCGTCCGGAACCATGCCCCATTCCTCGGGCCAGTCTCGCACCACGAGCCAGATCACCGGGGCCATGGTCCAAGACATGAGGCCGGTGTACAGAAAGACGCTGGGCAGGTCTGTCTTGTCAAGAATCCTCATCGCCAGGAGGGGGAGGATCGCCCCGGAAAGGGAGATCCCGGCAGTGGCCAACCCCAGGGCCCTTCCCCTTTTCTCGACAAACCAGTTCGACACGGCCGTGTTCGCCACGATACCGCTCATGGCGGAGTTGCCCATATAGAGAAGCATGCAGAGAAGATAGAAATGGGAGATCCGGTCCACCTGACCGAGGCTCGCGAAGGCAATGCCGGACAGGATCGATCCCAGGAACATGAGAATGCGGGGGCCCACGCGCGTCACGATGGTTCCGTAAAGGACAGCACTCGCAATCCCCACGGCCATGCCGATCGCGGGGGCGGCGTTCAGCTCCGTTCGGGTCCATCCCCTCTGGTCGCAGAGAGGATTCATCAGGGCGTTGAAGATATAGAACCCCGTCCCCGTGGACATGAAATTGGTCATGAAGGCCACGGCCACCACATACCACCCGTAGAAGACTCTTTGTTCACCGTCCTTCATGGCCCTCTCCGATCCAAGCCCTTCATCCGGCCGAAATGGGCAGTATACATGCTGTGACTGGAAAGAAACAGATTCCTTGACACAAGGAACGGCCCCGTGATACCTGGCCTGCAAGCAGAACTCCTGAAGATTGAAAAGGGGTTTTCATGGGTTTGACGGAGACCGCCAATTTCGCCCGGTACGAGGCTGGGCAGACGAAGGGGCACTACGAAAGCTTTTTTCTTCGGGCAAACCATCCCACGAAGCCCATGGCTTTCTGGATCCGCTACACGGTCTTCAATCCTCACGAAGAGCCGGACAAGGCGATCGGTGAGCTGTGGGCCGTGTATTTCGACCGAGAAAAGGGAATCAAGTCGGCAGGCAAGGACGAAGTGCCGATCTCAGAGTGTCGATTCGCAACGAATCGATTTCAAGTGAGTATCGCTGACGCATTCCTTGATTCCGAAAGGGCGCAGGGTATCACCCACTCGAAGGGAGACAAGATCGAGTGGGACCTGAGATGCTCGGGCGATGCCGAACCGCTGCTGCTGCTTCCGCCGCGCCTGTACGAAGCCGGCCTCCCCAAGGCAAAGGCCCTCGTGGGCCTTCCCATGGCGAGGTTCAACGGAAAGCTCTTGGTCATGGACCAGGAGGTGCACGTAGAGGATTGGGTGGGAAGCCAGAATCACAACTGGGGCTCGAAACACACGGATCACTACGCATGGGGACAGGTTGCCGGGTTCGACAACAGCACGGAGAGTTTTCTCGAACTAGGCACCGCACGAATAAGGATCGGTCCTTTCTCGACCCCCTATATGACGGTCATCGTGCTTCGGCACAGGGGCATGGAGTACAAGCTCAACGGCCTGATCCAGAGCATCCGGGCCAAGGCCTCTTTTGACTATTTCGAATGGAGATTCTCATCAGAAAACGATACGATCGCGCTGGAAGGCACCATGGCCGCATCCAGTGAGGATTTCGTCGGATTGACGTACTACAACCCGCCCGGCGGCACCAAGCACTGCCTCAACACCAAGATCGCATCGTGTAGATTGACGGTCAGGCACAAAGAGCGAACGGGCGAAGGCGCCGTTGAAGTCCTCGAGACCGGATCGCGGGCCGCCTTCGAGATCCTCACCGACGACACAGATCACGGCGTAGAAATCTACGCATGAGCAGGACGCATAGGAACGGGGTCGCGAGGATACCTAGCAAGCCAAAGCGGCTCGACCAGGCGTGAGTGCCCGAGGCGGAGTCGACTGTCCTGGCACTAGCAACGGAGGCCGCTCCCCACGGCTGATCCTCGTGCTGGCTGTACCGGATCAACACGAAGTCCAAGTCCGGATCCTCTCCCCCGAAGCTCGAGCCTCCTACATACACGTTGTTCAACGCATCCAGGGTGATGCAGTCCCCCGATTCGTAGCCGTCCGCCCGGTTGTATCGGGTGGTCCAGATCGGGTTGCCGTTCAGATCGTACTTGATGGTAACCTCGTCGTAGTACGGGTCCGCCAGCACCCCGAAACCCCGGCTCTTACCCGTCACGTAAAGATGACCCGAGCCGTCCAGGGCGAGGGCGTGGGCGCCGTCCCACATGGACAGGACATGGCTCCACCGATGGAACCATCGCACGCTTCCGTCCGGACCGTACTTGAAGGTGGCGAAGTCCACGCCGGTCAGGCTGTCCGTGCTGTAGCCGGTCACGTAGGCGTTTCCGGAGGGGTCGACGAGGAGATCCAGGGTCACATCCTCCTCTTCGGCGCTTCCATCGTAGCGCGCGACCCAGAGCTCGTTGCCATCTGGATCGTACTTGACCGTGGCGTAGTCCTTGTACTGGTTGCCCCCGCCCACGCTTCCGCCGGTAACGAAAACGTTGCCCGAGGAATCGATCCCGATAGCCGTGGGCTCGTCCGTATCGCCGCCCGGTCCGTCGTAGTGCGCGACCCACAGCTCGTTGCCCGACGTGTCATACTTGATGGTTGCGTAATCTCTCCCCGTACCCGTATTACCTGCATAGCTTGTGCCCGTGACATAGGCATTGCCCGCCCCATCCAATGCCAAGGCAGTGGCGCCGGTGAAGGAGGCACCGAGAGGGCTCCTGTAGCGCGCTTCCCACAACTCGTTGCCGTCTGGATCGTACTTGACCGTGGCGAACTCCTTCAGGTCATAGTCGGGATGGTAATCACTTTTCCCGGTCACATAGACATTGCTCGAGGAGTCCACGGCCAGTGCCGAAATCCAATCATCCTGGTCCGACGCTTCGTCGAACCGTGCGACCCACTGTTCGTTGCCATCCGTATCATACTTGATGGTCACGTAATCATACCCGGGTCCGGTGCCGCAGGTGCTGAAGGCCACATAAGCGTTACCCGAGGCGTCCACGGCGAGCTCCGAATTCGGGTGGTGCTCATCCACGGATCCTTGGTAGTGAGCCTCCCAAAGTAGCGCTCCGGAGGGAGCATGCTTCATGGTCACGAAACCATGTCCCGCCCAGGAACCGGTTACCAGGACATTGCCCGCCCCGTCCGACTGAGCAGATGAGACCCTGTCGAGGCTCTCCACACCGTTGCCCTGCCCCTGGTAGCGCGTCACCCAGAGCTCGTTGCCGTCCGAGTCGTACTTGACCACAGCGAAATCCTCGAGGTGATCCAGGCCTGCACCCATGCTGGTACCGGCCACGTAGACGTTGCCCGCCGCATCCATGCCGATGCCCGAGGCCCTGTCCCAGCCGCTCGCGGTACCGTTGTAGTTGTTCTCGGCAAGGAGGGTGCCTCCAGGGCTGTACTTGATCAGCAGAAAGTGACTCGAAGCGTGCCCATTATAGGTCCCGGTATCGTTTAGGTTCTGATACCTCACTCCGGAGCCGGCGATGTAGATATTGCCCGACCCGTCGAGGGCCAGCGAGACCGCTTGGTCATTTTCATAGTACGACGACCCGCTGTATTCTACGGCCCAGAGCTTGTTGCCCTCCGAGTCGTACTTGATGGTTCCAATGTAGTAGTCGTCGTGACTGTAATCATACCGTGCAACGTTGCCCGTGACGTGAACATTTCCGGCGCCGTCCACGGCGATTGCTTTGGGTTTCGTCGATACGGAGTACGCGTCCGGCCACACGTACCGATCCGACCAGAGTTCGTTTCCGTCCTCATCGTACTTGACGGTGACGTACGTGCCTAAAGACTCTTCCCCGAGCACATAGACATTGCCCGCCGTATCCAGTGCCATGGCCCTGGCCGTTGCGTCTGTATGGATGGCAACCCAGACCTCGTCCCCGTCCGTGTCGTACTTGACCGTTACAATTTCCGTAGGAAGCCCGTCGCCGGCCCGACTGCCGGTCATGTGGACATTCCCCAAAGCGTCCACGGCCAGATCGGCGGACCAGCAGGATCGGTCGATCCAGATTTCGTTGCCGCTCGGATCGTACTTGATGGTAACACATTCATACTCAGCCCCAGGGGCGAGTTGAGAGGAGCCCTTAACATAGACATTCCCTGCAGCGTCTGTGACGACCTTCTTGACGCGGTCGTAGCCATGCCCCGGACCGTCGTAATGGGCTACCCAGAGCTCGTTCCCTTCGGAGTCGTACTTCACCGTGGTGAAATCGTCATATGTGTCCGTTCCGCCGTAGCTGTTTCCCGAAACGATCACGTTGCCTGTGCTGTCCAAGGCAATCGTCATGGCCATGTCATCGTAGTCTTCTACCCCGTTGAACCTTGCCGCCCACAGCAGGTTTCCATCAGGATCCAGCTTGACCGTCGTGAAGTCTTCGCCGGAGTAGCGAGGCCCCTCCAGCAACGATTCGCTGTCTCCGGTCACGTACACGTTGCCCGCCCCGTCCACGACCACGTCCCGGGCTGTATCACGGCTCTGCCCGGGTCCGTTGTGGACGGCGACCCAGTCCCTGACCACGGTCTGGGCGGATACCGGCCGGCCCCCGAGGATCCCGACCATCAGGATAAAGACGAGAACCATCCAGAAGCGGCCGGCAGGGCTCTCCTGAAGGTGCGTCATGGCCCTTCCTCCCTGGTAAGAAGGCGGAGATGTCCTGTGAGACAGGAAGAGGATATGAAATTAATAATCTCGTGTCAACTAAAAGAACGAATATTTCTTGAAGCGTGGAGGCCCTGTGAAGAGATTGTTTCCGGAGTGCAATCCGTGCCATGCTGAGGAGCGGCCGGAGAGGTTGCCCGGCAGAATACCCGCATATGCACAGAACATCACAGCCAGCCGGTTCAGCAAACAGCCGATACGGTTGGGAGGGAGTCATGAATCGCTCAGGTACAGCACATCTTTTTGATCAGGATTTGAAGCTCACGAGATTGTCCGCCCTGCACTTCCAAGGCAGTGTGACGGACAACTGGTCCATCAACGGGATCCCGAACGGCGGATACCTGATGGCCCTGCTGGCCCATGCCATGCTCCAGGAAAGCACCAAGAAGGACACCCTGATCGTCACGGCCAACTATCTGCACCGTTGTGAAATCGGGGAGGCTGAGATCGTCGTGAAGAACATCGCCTCGTCACGGCGATTCGATCGATGGCAGGCCGTCCTGTCCCAGGAGGAAGAGGAGCGGGTCCGGGCCCTTGGCACATTCATTCAGCGCGGCAGTGCCGCTACTGAAAAGAGATACGATTCCTCCCCGCCCGAAGTAGCGGCCCTGGAGGAGTGCGTGCCCATGCCCTTCCTTCCCAGATTCACCTTCTTCGACCAGGTGGACGTGCGGCTGGATCCCGAGTGTGCGGGCTGGCTCGAGGGAGACCTGGGGAATCGTCTGGAGCAGAAGGGTTGGGCGAGGTTCAAGGAACCCCGTCCCTACGATATGATCTCCGTGCTCACGATTGCGGATGCCTTTCCTCCACCCGTGTTCGTGGCCTACGGTCCCATCGCATGGGTGCCCACCATCGAGTTTTCGGTCAACGTGCGTAATTTACCCACCACCGACTGGCTCAAGTGTTCCTTTAGAACGCGGTACATCGACAACGAGATCCTCGAAGAGGACGGTGAAGTCTGGGACGGGAACGGGGAGCTCGTGGCGCTGTCCAGGCAGGTGGCCCAGTTCCGGAAGCTCAAGGGATAGCGGACCCCTGTCCGCGGCGAGGAAGCCGGCTACTCTGTCTTGCCGGGCTTGGCGAACCCGGGCTTCAGGAATTCCGGGTTGCTCCAGTCATAGAATCCCTTGCCGGACTTCGGCCCCAGCTCTCCCCGGTCCACCATCTCCTTCAGGGCCTTGGGAGGCTCGTCCTTCGGGTCGTTGCTGTCGAGGTAGTAGGACATTTCGATATCATAGACAACGTCCAGCCCGACGAAGTCCATCATGCCGAAGGGGCCGATGATCATGTCGGACCAGATCATCCAGGCCCGGTCGATGTCCTTGTAGTCAGCGCACCCCTCTGCCCAGGAACGGAGGCATTCCCTCTTCACGGCCCGCCAGATCCGGTTAAACACGAATCCCATGCATTCCTTCTTCACCACGAGGGGGAGACAGCCTATGCCTTCGACCCATTTTCGGGCCCTTCTCATCGTCTCCTCGCTGCTTTCCGTCCCTCCCATCAGGTCCACCATCGAGGTGACTCCGGTCCAGCGCGCATAGAAGTGAATGTTCACGACCTTGTCGCGGCGACCCACTGCATCCTCGATCTTGGATACCGGGATTGATGAGCTGTTCGTGGCAAGGATCACATGCTCCGGAGCGACTCGATCCATTTCGGCGAACACCTTCTTCTTGAGATCCAGGATCTCCGGAATTGCCTCGATCACCAGGTCCGTCTCTGCCAGCGCATCGCTCAGCTGAGCATGAAAGGCAACCTTCTCGAAGGCACCCTCCGGGGTTTCCTTGCCCATCCCGTCGTCGCAGTTCGCCTGAATCTCGGCCCGTATCAGACCTCTCGCCTTTTCGAGGACCTCCTGCGACACGTCGCAGACATGGACCTCAAAGCCGAAGGCGGCCGCCCGGGCCGCGATCTTCACTCCCATCTTGCCGGCGCCGACAAGCGTCACGGTTTTGACCGGTTTCACGATATGTCCTCCGTGCTTAGAACGTTCAAGACTGTTCAGGTCTTCTGCAAGACAAAGAACACGTATCCGTACCACTGGCTGTACTTGCGGTACAGTTCGATTTCCATAATCTCTTCGTCCAGTACCGCCAGGGCCTCCGGTTCATCCGCATACTTCTTTCGAAGAGCCTGGACGCGCTTCTCGACGTGGTTGTAGTATCCGACCCACCATGCATCCTCGGGCAGCGTGAAGAGGCCGATCTGCCGGTAGCCGCAGGCGGCGGCCCGCTCCAGATTCTCGGGGATGGTTCCGATGCCGGGGTAACCCGCCTTCCAGAAATCCCGGATCTCCTTGGGCGGTTCCGGCCGGAACCAGGTCGCCTCCGAAGCCACGAGACAGCCCCCCGGCCTGAGAAGGGACCGCCACTCCCTGAGCCCCTTTTCGAAGCCGATGATGTAGATCGAGCCCTCCGCCCAGAGGACATCCAGGGACTCGGCCGGAAAGTCCAAGTCGAACATGGAGCCGTTCACTGCCTCAACCCGGTCCGAGAGCCCGGCCTCGTCGATCCTCTTGCTCAGCTGGTCCAGGAAGGGCTGATGGAGGTCCAGGCCGGTCACGTGACCGTTGCTCAACCTTGCGAGTTCCATTGTGGACGCTCCCGGCCCACAGCCGATGTCCAGAATCCTGGGTCGGTCCATCTCCGGAAGCATCTCGAAAGCCTGTCTCGTGTAGCGATCCCCTCCGGGAGCCTCGCGGTCGAGACCCGAGTGAATTTCAAAGAATACCTCCAATGCTTCCATTCGTCTGAGATCCTCAGCAGGGTTGAAAAGGCTCGGAGAACCATCAAAATCGAGTCCCGGAAAGATAGACGAACGCCCGCCCCCTGGTCAAGCAAGACCCGCGATTATGAACCATTCTTTACAATCCGGGGGCGCCATGCTACTAAGCAGGAAGCATGAATTCGCCGCTTTCCGTTCCCGACGGGATCTATCGATCGACCCTCGCGGTCATCGACCTGGATGCCATCGCCGACAACCTCCGCACCCTTCGAAGCCTGCTGCCTCGCTCTGCGGCCGTCTGCGCGATCGTCAAGGCGAATGCTTACGGTCACGGGGCGGTCCCGGTGAGCCGGGAGCTCCAGGCCCGGGGTGTCGACACCTTCGGCGTCGCAACCGTGGAAGAAGGCATCGAGCTTCGGCAGGCCGGCATCGAGCGGCCCATCCTGGTTCTGGGGGTCGGCTTCTCAGGAATCGAGGCGGCTCAGGAACACGGGCTCGCACCGGTGGTCTACTCTCCGGGCTCCGCCGAGAGGATCTCCCAGGCCGCCCGACGCATGGAGAAGCCTTTGTCGGTGCACCTGAAAATCGACACGGGCATGGGGCGGATCGGGCTCCTGGAGGACGAGTGGCCGGAAATCCTCGAGGACCTGCTGGAGAACCCCTGGATCGAGGTCGAGGGAATCGCAACCCATTTTTCTTCCGCGGATACGGACAAAGATTTTACCCTGACCCAGCTGGGTCGATTCCAGGAGGCGGTCGACCGGGCCGGGAGGATGCGCAATCCTCCCGCGAGCCGGATCCACGCCGCCAACAGTGCGGGGATCGTGAATCACCCGGAGAGCGCTCTCACGATGGTCCGGCCCGGACTGCTGCTCTACGGCTCCTATCCGGACCCGTCCCTCAGGGACAAGATCACGGTAAAACCCGCCATGACGTTCAGAACGAACGTGCTCCTGGTGAAGACGCTGCCGCCCGACAGCCCGGTCAGCTATAGCCGCACGTTCTACACGCAACGGGTTTCACGGATCGCAACCCTGGCCGTGGGCTACGCGGACGGCTATCGACGAGACTTGTCCAACCGCGGATGGGTCCTCATCCGCGGGCAGAAAGCGCCCGTGGTGGGAACCGTAACCATGGACCTTACGATGGTCGACGTGACCGACCTTCCGGAGGTCTCCGAGGGCGATGAAGCGATACTGTTCGGCCCTGGGGAACAGGTGTGCCTGCCTGTGGAAGACCTCGCCGAGGAGATCGGCACGATCTCCTACGAGCTGCTGTGCGCAGTCAGCAGGCGGGTCCCTCGTGTCTACACCCGAGGGGGGAAGATCGTGGATGTCCCATGAAAAGATCCCCCTGGGCCTCTAGAGCCATCCTGTTCCTGCTGCTGCTGTCCGCCGTCACCCTCTTGCAGGGTTGCATGCTCTCAAAGGAAAGGACCGAGCTCGGCCCGTTCTACTACCACCGTGAGCTCCCGGTCCCCGACACCACGGAATCCGCGGTCCTCTGGCCCTTCTTCCAGAAGTACCAGAGCCCCAGGATCAGCCAGTTCGCCTTCAGGCCTCTGGTGAGCATTCGTACGGAAGACACGGGCCGGGACCTTAGGGGCAACATGCACGAGGTGCAGGCGTTGTGGCCCCTGTTCCTGTATCGACGGACAGAAGGCCCCACCCGCCTGAAGATCCGTTTGTTGCCCGTCTTCTTTCACAGCCGCTTTCAGCACGAGGAGGGGCCCGAGGAAGTCGATACGCACCTTCTCCCGTTCATCCTGAGCGGACGCTCCGAAGACGGAGAAAACTACTTCGCCCTCTTCCCTCTTGGCGGTACCCTTCGCGGTTTTTTCGGCAGGGAACGGATCCGGTTCGCCCTTTTCCCCATCTATGCGGACACCAAATTGGGAGAACACCGCTCCCGGCACATCCTGTGGCCCTTCTTCCGGTATAGTAGCGGTGGGGGGAGATCTTCGTTCCGGTTCTGGCCGCTCTTCGGCTGGAAGAAGAAGGAGGACTGGTACAAGAAGGCCTTCCTGCTGTGGCCCTTCTTTTCGCGCGTCCAGACACACCTCGGCACGGACCGGCCGACCGACTCCTGGTTCTTCCTTCCCTTCTATGCGAATCAGCAGACCCCCTTTGGCAGGATCCGTTATTTCCTGTACCCTTTCTTCAGCTACCAGCGGAACGAGCGGGCCGGCAATCGATTCCAGGAATGGAACCTTCCGTGGCCCATTCTGACGCTCACCCGGGGTGATCGAGAGTGGCGGACTTCATTCTGGCCGGTGTGGGGAAAACGGACGAAGCCTGGGTATTCCAATACTTTCCTGCTCTACCCGATCGGTCGCCACTTCCTGTACGGGGAGCCCGAGCTGCTGACACGCCGCCTTTACGTTCTGCCGCTGTACTGGTCGTGGCGTGTAACCGAGCATGGCGAGCGCGTCCGGGGACGCACCAAGGGATGGCCTTTCTTCGACTACTCCTGGCAGGGCGAGCAGGAGAGACAGTTCCGTTTGCTCTCCCCACTCTGGTTCTGGCGCCCGACCGGGGGCTTCGAGAGAAACTA
Organism: bacterium; assembly: GCA_028277985.1. GTDB lineage: Bacteria > Desulfobacterota > DSWW01 > DSWW01 > DSWW01 > S015-6. The sequence continues at coordinate 12,401 of JANQFG010000231.1, forward strand.
CTCGGATTTCTGGAAGCTGTATGAATCCAGGCGCTGGAAGAACGGGCTGAAGGAGAAGAAGATTCTCTGGTACCGGTGGTTCTCGATCGCACCGGGCGAAACCGAAAGGCTCGGGGAAATGCCGGAGTCGCTCGAAATGCCCGCCGTATCGACCAGGGACCCCGATTTCACGCAACCCTGGGACATTGGGGTGCTGGGGGACAACCCGATCCTCGAGGGTGTACCACGGCCGGCCGGCAAAACCGGTTTGCAGTGAGACAGGGGCACAAATAGCATAGGGGCGTGGCAAGGCAAACACTTACGAGACCGAGGAATTCTTCGTGGGCCCTGTAACTCGATTCGGACGCTGGCTCTTCGCGCAAGTGGAAGACCTGGGCCGTCTCATCGTCGTGCTCCTGGCAACCCTTTACTGGTTCTTCCGCCCTCCCTACCGGATTCACGAGACCTTCCGGCAGATGATGTACGTGGGGGTCAAGTCCTTCTTCATCATCTCCCTCACCGGCACCTTTACCGGAATGGTCCTCGCCCTGCAGACCTTCTACGCCTTTGTGACCTTCAACGCGGAAAGCCTGGTCGGGGCCACGGTCGCCCTGAGCATGACCCGGGAGCTCGGGCCGGTCCTGAGCGCCCTGATGGTCACCGCCCGCGCAGGCTCCGCCATGGCTGCACAACTGGGCACCATGCGCGTGACCGAGCAGATCGACGCCCTGCAGACCATGGCGGTGGACCCGATCGAGTATCTCTTCGTGCCGCGAATCTCGGCCGCGGTGATCATGGTTCCGGTGCTGACCGTGTATTTCAACTTCCTGGGGATCCTGGGCGGATACTTCGTGGGCGTCAACTATTTGGGCGTTCCTCCAGGGCCTTTCATCAGCTCCATCGTGAATCTCACCGACTACGACGACCTGACCAACGGATTGATAAAATCGTGCTTTTTCGGTTTAATAATCTCCTTTATAAGCTGCTACAAAGGCTACACGGCCGGAGAAGGGGCGGAAGGCGTCGGTCAGGCCACCATGCAGGCGGTCGTGCTCTCCGCAGTGCTCATCCTGGTGAGCGATTACTTCCTGACAGACTGGCTCTTCTAATGATTCAGGTCCTGGACATCCACAAGCGGTTTCGCGAGCAGAAGGTGCTCGACGGCGTCTCCCTGAACGTGCCGCGGGGCGAGATCTTGGTGATCATCGGCGGCAGCGGTACGGGAAAAACCGTGCTTCTCAAGCATCTCATCGGTCTGTTGCGGCCGGACAAGGGGCACATCTTCGTGGAAGGCGTGGACATCTGCCATCTTCGGAGCTGGGAGCTGAAGGAGACGAGAAAGAAGTTCGGCATGCTCTTTCAGGGCGCCGCCCTGTTCGATTCCCTGACGGTCTCGGAAAACGTTGCGTTCCCGATGCGGGAACATACAAAGCTCAAGGAGAAAGAGATCGCCGTGAGGGTGAGCGAGAGGCTGGACGAAGTCGGGCTCCACGGGATCGAGGACAAGTATCCTTCCGAATTGAGCGGAGGCATGCGCAAGCGTGTCGGGCTTGCCCGCGCACTCGCCCTGGAGCCGGAAATCGTGCTCTTCGATGAGCCGACCACAGGTCTGGACCCGATCATGAGCGATGTGATCAATGACCTGATCCTGAGCACCCAGCAAAAGCTCGGTATCACCTTCTTCATCATCAGCCATGACGTGAAGGGCGCGTTGAAGATGGCCCACCGGATCGCCATGCTGTACGAGGGAAGGATCATAGAAGAGGGGACCCCCGAAGAGATCGAGGCGAGCGAGAACCCGATCGTGCAGCAATTTCTTTCCGGAAGCTCGGAAGGACCGATCAGCGTTCACTGATCCCTAGATGGGCCTCAAGACAGGCAAAAGGGGAAGGGCGAAGGGGATGCGCAAGTACACCACCGAATTCTGGGTAGGGCTCTTCACCCTGATTTCGCTCCTGATCGCCCTGTACATGGTCTTCAGAACCGGGGATCTGCGCCTGGAGCGCCAGCCCGGCTACAAGGTGCTGGTGAACTTCACCGACGTTGCCGGCCTGGATGTGGGGGATACGGTGCGGGTTGCGGGCGTGGAGGTGGGCAAGGTGGAGGCGATCAGCCTGCAGAAGAACCTGGGAAGGGTCACCATCTCGATCGATCATCGTGTTCCACTGTACGAGGACGCATCGGCCCAGGTGGAGACCTACGGACTCCTGGGGGATCGCTACATCAGTATAGACCCGGGCCACTCGAAGCTGCCACGGGTGGCTCCCGGCGGAGAAATCCATTCGGCCATCTCTCCCGAGGCCCTCGATGCCCTATTCGGCAAGCTGAGTGAAGTGGCCAGCGACATCAAGACCGTGACCGAGACCCTCAAGAACGTTCTCGGAGGAGAAGAGGGCGAGGTGGCCCTTCGCGAGATTCTGGAGAATTCCAGGGATCTGAGCAAGGAGCTGGTCGAGACGGTGAGGCAGAACCAGGACGACTTCCGTCAGATCACCAAGCAGGTTGCCCAGTTGACACGCGATATGCAGGAGATGGTCGCCGAGAACCGGCAGGCCGTGAACGAGACATTCGCAACCATGCCGGAGACAGCCGAAAACGTGCGCGAAATCACGGCTGACGCACGCCGGTTGCTCCACGATCACTATGAAGACATCTCCGAGACCCTGACCAATCTCCGGGCCGCCTCCCTGCAGCTCGAGGCGTCCTTGAAGGCCATGGAACAGATATCCGGGCAGATCCGGGAGGGAGAAGGAACCCTGGGCAAGCTGGTTCAGGACGATGCCCTGTATGTGGAGGCCCGAAGCACCCTGAGAGAGATGAGGAACCTGATCGAAGATCTGCGGGAGCAGGCCCCGATCTCCGCCTTCATCGCTGTGGGTGGGGCAGCCCTGTTCTGATCGCAAACGGGTCATCATTGTTGTTCAAGATTTCTTTATTCGAACTTTCGGTTTCAGCCGCGAGGAGAAATGATGAAGGTCTTGTTGATAGGAGGCGGGGGAAGAGAGCATAGCCTTGCCTGGAAGATCAAGCAGAGCCCCAGGGTTGAGAAACTCTTCTGTGCGCCGGGCAACGCCGGCATCGAACAGGTTGCCGAATGTGTGGGCATTGCCGTGGATGACATCGACGAGCTCGCCCGGTTTGCCAAGAAAGAGCAGATCGGACTGACCGTCGTAGGGCCCGAGCTGCCCTTGACGCTGGGCATCGTTGACGCCTTCCAGGCCGAGGGCCTGCGCATCTTCGGACCGGACAAGAATGCGGCCATGCTCGAGGCGAGCAAGGCCTTCACAAAGGAGCTCATGAAACAGAAAGGCATCCCCTCCGCCTTCTTCTCCACCTTCACGGACGCGCAGGACGCCACCCGCTACATCAAGGAGGTGGGCGCGCCGATCGTGGTGAAGGCGGACGGGCTCTGCGGTGGCAAAGGGGTCATCGTCTGTCAGACCGTGGAGGAGGCCCTGGATGCGGTGAATCTGATCATGATCAATGAGGCCTTCGGCAATGCGGGCCAAAAGGTCGTGGTGGAGGAATGCCTCGTGGGGGAGGAGGCTTCCTTTCTGGTATTCACGGACGGAAAGCACATCCTGCCCATGCCTTCCTCGCAGGACCATAAGCCGGTCTACGATGGGGATCAGGGGCCGAACACCGGGGGGATGGGCGCCTATTCGCCGGCTCCCGTAGTGACGCCGGAGATGGAAGAGCGAGTCATCGAAGAGGTCATGAAGCCCACGATTGAAGCGATGGCCGAGCAGGGACATCCCTATCGGGGGGTGCTCTATGCCGGCCTGATGATCGAGGACGACGAGGCAAAGGTCCTGGAATTCAACTGCCGATTCGGCGATCCGGAGGCCCAGCCTCTGCTGATGCGTCTGAAGAGCGACATCGTGCCTGTCCTCGAAGCGATCGCGGACGGAGACCTCTCCGGAATCGATCTGGAGTGGGATCCCCGGGCCACGGTCTGTGTCGTGATGGCTGCCAAGGGGTACCCGAAGAGCTACAAGAAGGGAATGGAGATTTCCGGACTCGACAAGGCCGGGGAGATGCAGGATACCGTGGTCTTTCATGCAGGAACCAAGAATCCCGAGGGAAAGATCTTGACCGACGGCGGTAGGGTCCTCGGCGTTACGAGCGTGGGCGATACGATCGCCGAGGCGATCGATCTCGCGTACAGCGCTGCCGAGCAGATTCACTGGGAAGGGGTTCACTATCGCAAGGACATCGGCAGGAAGGCCCTCGAACATCGTCACAAGGCGAGCGACTGATCCCACCCGGCCGCGGCCTCGACCCTCAAACCAGTAAACGAACAAGAAGGACGAACTATGGCGAAGGAAAAGCCCCTTGTAGGCATACTGATGGGAAGCGACTCGGACAGGGCCGTCATGGAAGAGACGGGCAAGATTCTCGACAAGCTGGGTGTCCCCTGGGAGCTCAGAGTTTCCTCTGCACACAGAAGCCCGGACAAGACCCTGGCCTATGTCAAGGGGGCAGACAAGAGGGGCATCGAGGTCATGATCGCGGGCGCGGGATGGGCCGCCCACCTGGCCGGTGCGGTCGCCGCTGCAACCCATTTGCCCGTCATCGGGGTGCCCATCGACTCCTCGGCCCTCCAGGGCCTCGACGCACTGCTCTCGACGGTCCAAATGCCGCCGGGCGTTCCGGTTGCCACCGTTTCTATCGGCAAGGGCGGTGCACGGAATGCGGGAGTCCTGGCCGCCCAGATTCTCGCCCTGAAACACCCTCAAATCCGCAGGAAGGTCCTCCAGTTCAAGAAGAAGATGGCGCAGGAGATCGAGCGAAAGGACCAGGCTCTGCAGAAGGATTTGAACAAATAGCCCAGCGCCAACCCCGTCCCGCCAGGGGTCAGGGGTCTGGGATCAGGCCCAACCGCCCAAACCCCTCTGGGCGGCAAGGCGTGCTTACGTATGGCCATTTTCAGCTTCCCGGGGTGGGGTGGCCGGGTCTGACCCCTGACCCCTGGTCCCTGACCCCCAAACAAGCTTCCCCTTGTGCTCGCTAACCAAGAAGCATGATCGGAGTACCCATACCTTGTCGCTCATTCTTCCCATAAACCCCCATGACCCGGACCCGGAGGTGTTGACTCGGGTCGTATCCGCCCTCCGGAAGGGAAATGTGGTCGCCTACCCGACCGAAACCCTCTACGGGCTGGGCGTGGATCCCTTCCAGGAAGAGGCCCTCGAGAGGCTCTACGTACTGAAGGGAAGGCCCGCCTCCATGCCGGTATCGATCCTGGTCGAGGACGCCGACATGCTCCGTGAGTTTGCCGGCGACCTGACCGCAGCGGCGAACCGCCTGATCGAAGCACTGCTCCCCGGCCCCCTGACCCTCGTCCTTCGCGCACAACCGGGTCTGCCCGCCCGGCTCATCTCGGATACGGGGAAGATCGGGATCCGTATTTCCGCCCATCCCCTGATGAAGCACCTGTTTGCGATGTACTCTTCACCGATCACCACGACGAGCGCCAACCCCACGGGCCGGCCGGACGCGACGATGGCAAAGGACATACTGGTCTATTTCCCCGAGGGAATCGACTGTATCTTGGACGCCGGCCCTGTAACCGGCGGGGTCGGGTCTACGGTGGTGGATGTTACGGCCGACCCGTACACGATTCTGCGCGAGGGCGCCGTCTCCGCGGAAGAAATTGCAGAAGCCTTGAAGTAGGTTGCTCTGATCCTGCATGAACGGGCCAGGGCCCGGCCGGATTGCATCTTTGTCTTTCCGCTTCTAAGATGACAGAGAGGAGTCGACATGAAGCTGAAAGACCTGGGAGAGTTCGGTTTTATCGATCGCATACGGCCGGAAACCCTGGTGAGGCCCGAAAGCGTCATCCTTGGAATCGGGGACGACTGCTCCGTATGCAGATCCTCCCCCGATCGGGTCACCCTGCTCACGACCGACCTGCTCGTCGGGGGTGTGCATTTCCACCTCGAGAAGATTCCCCCAGACCTTCTCGGACGGAAGTCGATCGCCGTGAACCTGTCCGATATCGCGGCCATGGGGGGATTCCCGAAGCAGGCACTCGTTTCGATCGCCATACCTGACACGACCCGGGTCGAAACCCTGGACGCGATCTACGAGGGCATGAAATCCATGGCCCGGGAGTTCGACGTGAACCTGGTCGGGGGAGACACCACCGCTTCTCCCGAACACCTGGTGATCAATGTCGCGCTCGTGGGAGAGGCCCGTGAAGAGGAGGTCCTGTATCGTTCGGGTGCGTTGAAAGACGACGTGGTCTTTCTCACAGGACCGGTCGGCGATTCGGCCGCAGGGCTCGACATCCTTCTCGAGAACCGATCCTTCGACGGGAAGGATTCCCTTGTGCAGACTCATCTGAACCCCCGTCCCCACCTGAAGGAGGGCCGGATCATCGCCACACAGAAGGCCGCACATTCCATGATCGACGTTTCCGACGGCCTGGCCGGAGACCTGGGGCACGTCTGCGCCCGGTCAGGGGTCGGCGCGATCGTCGAGGAGGCAAGGATCCCCACGACCGAGCTCTTCCGCGCCTATTGCGAGCGTTTTGGGCTGGATGCGACCAGGCTCGCGACCCATGTGGGGGAGGACTACGTGCTGCTCGGGACGGTCCCTGAGAATTCGGCGGCCACCCTCGAAAAGGCCCTCGAGTCGGCCGGATGCGGGTTCTACCGGATCGGCAGAATCGTCGAGGAACCCGGCATCCGGCTCACGGCCCGTGACGGCTCAACACGCAAAATCAAGCCTTCCGGCTGGAATCACTTTGCTTAAGGGGTCAGGGGTCGGGGATCAGGGGTCAGGCCCCACGCCCTTCCCCTGAGAGGTGTCTGAGCGCGTGCGAAGAGACAGCCAAGAAGCCGAATGGGGGTGGAGAGG
>JANQFG010000068.1 GCA_028277985.1 bacterium
AGGACAAAGGCGCCCTGGTTCTCGTAGGCCCCATCGAATTCGGCGGCCCAGATATCGAAGACCTTGCCGGGGGAGGCCATCCCTGCCAGATAGACCGGAAAGAAGTTGAACAGGAAATGGGGGGCATCGTCCAGCTCCCACGAGACGGGTATCTCGACGATGTTCGTCTCCCGGTCTCCATCCTTGAGATGGTAGAAATTGAAATCGTCCCCCATCATGCTGCTGTCCCAGCGAAACCCGCATTCCTCGAACAGGGCCACCGAGTGAGGGCTCAAGTCCCAGGCAGGTGAGCGGTAGCCCATGGGTCGCTCCCCGACGGTCTTCTCCAGTGTCTCGATGCCGACCTCCAGGACCCTTTTCTCCTCGTCGCGGTCCAGGTTGGCCGGGCTTTCGTGCAGATCGCCGTGATGACCGATCTCGTGGCCCCGGGCGTGGATCTCTTTGACCGCCTCGGGGTGGCGGCGAGCCGTATCGCCTGGGACGAAGAACGTGGCCCTGGCCTGGTGCTTGTCGAGCAGATCCAGGACGCGCGGAACACCGACCCGGGCCCCGTAGTGACCGCGAGACTGGGGCGTCGGCGAAGTCAGCCCCACGTTCGTCCACATCGACTCGGCGTCGAAGTCGAAGCCGAGAACGACGGCACACTTCTTCCCGTTGCTCCACATGGGCAGCCCTCCTGATTGAGCGACTATGCGTCTTTCGCCTTGGATCCTGTCGGCTCCCGGCTCTCGAAATCGTGCAGGGCTTCGAGCACGTCCCACCTCCGGTCTTTGAGCGTCGTCACGGTGCCCTTGCTTCTGTGCTCGTACAGCTGTTCCGTGTCCAGGTCGGCGGTGGCTATTGTTTCCTCGTTGAGTGGGGACTCGGCGGCAATCCCTTTCAATGGAAACCCGGTGTCGCAGGGGGTCAGGATCGAGGCCATGCCCCACAGAGGAATGCCGGCCGCGTTCCCCAGGAGGCTGCAGTGAACTACGTACACCTGGTCCTCGACGCAGCGTGCATGGCCGCAGTGCCGTACCCGCCAGTACCCCTGCTCGTCGAAGGTGGCGGAGGGCGAGATCAGGATGTCGGCGCCCCGCAGAGTCATGAGCCGGGATGTCTCTGGAAATTCGAGGTCGTAACAGGTCAGGATGCTGAACTTGACCTTCTCGGTCTCGAATATCTTCAACTCGTCTCCCGGCGCGGTCCAGGCCGTCTCGAGCGGGACGAGGTGGCACTTCTGCTGTTCCCAGACCTTGCCCTCCGGCGAGAAGAGATGGCCCGTGTTGTAGAACTTGCCTTCCACCTCCTTGAGGTGCGAACCGGCCACGATGTAGCAGGCCTTGCTTTTGGATAGGCCGCTGAACAGGCTGACGTAGTCTCCGGTAAATGTCGTGAGCCGGGCGAATTTGTCGATGAGGTCCGGTTCTTCGAAAAAGTTCAGAAGCTCCATGGTAAAGAGCTCCGGAAACACGACGATGTCCGGTTCCTCGGCCGCTGCCTGCTCCACCAGTCGGGTCACGTGGTCGGCAAAGTCGTCAAAGGAGCTGACCGGGCCTGCCTTGAACGGGACGGCCGAGATGCGGATCTTTGCCATGGGCGATTCCCCCTTTTCGAGCCGGGTGCGGATTGAGGTCGTTGGAGCCCCCATTCTCCGTGTAAGACCCCAAAGATTCAAGAGGCCCTCGGCCGCAATTCTGAAGATTATTGCTTCCAGGGACGGCCCTGGACAATAATGTCGCTGCGTCGGCCGGGAAACCTAGTCCAGTCCAATCCAGATATTGATAAGAGGAACTTCCGGTATGGCAAAGAAAGCACCGGTTCGAGTGGCCCTCCTGGGTGCAGGGGAAAGAGGGCAGGTGATGTTCGGGATCTTTGCGGAGAAGCACCCGGAGCTGTTTCAGTACGTGGCCGTAGCCGAACCGAACGAGGATCGGCGTACCCGGTTTTTCGAACGATTCCGGATTCCTCCGGAAAACGCATTTTCCGACTGGAAGGAACTGCTGGACAAACCGCAGATGGCCGATGCGGTCATCAATGCCATGCCCGACATGCACCACTACGCCTCCACCATCGGCGCACTCAAGAAGGGCTACCACGTGCTGCTCGAGAAACCCATGGCACAGTCGCCGGGAGAGTGCGTGAGCCTGGTCCGTGAGGCGGAGCGGCAAGGGCGGATTCTCCAGATCTTTCTCGAATGCCGGTACCTGGACCTCTACGACCGGATCAGGCAGCTCATAGACAGCGGCTCCATCGGCCGGATCATGGGGCTCCAAACCACGGAGAATCTGGGCTACTGGCACTTCATCATGAGCTATGTGCGCGGCTTTGCCCGGCGAAGCGCGGACGTGATCTCCTTTCTCTCCGCCAAGGGGATCCACGACTTCGATCTGATCACCTGGTTGAGCGGCAAGCGCCCCCGCCAGGTTTCCTCTTTCGGCGACCTGACCTTCTTCCGTGAAGAAAACGCACCTCCCGGTGCACCCAGACGATGCCTCGACGGCTGTCCGGCGGAAGATACCTGCGCGTTTCATGCCTACAAGCAGTACATCAAGCCGGGATTCCCCGAGATCCCGTATTCCCTGCTCACCGGAATCACTCCGGTTACCTTCTGGGACGGCTATGTTCGCTACCCGCATCTGAGGAGTCTGTCCGCATACAACCTGACCGCGGTCGACCGGGAGGGCCGCATCGAAGAATTGAAGACCGGACCTCACGGTCGTTGCGTCTTTTTCTGCGACAACGACGTGATGGACCACCAGGTAGTGAACATCCAGTATGAAGACGGGTTTCTCGCCACCCTGTCCCTGTCTGCATTCAGCCTGACCTGGGAACGTACCCTGAACATCAACGGGACCACCGGCGAAATCTACTCCAAGGATCTGTCCGGCCGGCTCGAGGTACGGAACTTCTATCCGGGAAACACGGTGAAGAGGAAGCGCGTCCGGTTCAACCCTCTCTTTCATGGCGGGTCGGACGGTATCGTGCTGATCGAGTTCGCCAAATCCGTGCAGGATTTCGCGCAGGGCCGGCAGGTTCTGACCCGGGCGGACACGGCCCTGGACAGCCATCTGCTCTGCTTTGCCTCGGAAGAGGCCCGGATCCGGAACACGATCGTCGACATGGATGACTTCCGCCGCCGGGCCGAGGCCGAAGCCGACCGGTTGGAACGGACGACCGCATCCGCATGACCCTTCACGCAGCTGGCCCCTAGAGTCTTGCCTAAATAGTAAAAAATCAATTGACATGCCATAAAATGCTTGCTAGAGATGAATTGTGGGGCGAAGCTGCGTCCGCCGAATCCCGGTACCCCGAACGAGATGGCAGAAGGCATGTACTCACGGACCAGGATCGGAATCTGCTTAGGGGTGATCGTCATTCTTCTACTTCGAGCAGGCGGGGCCTCTGCCCAGCACACGATTATTCGGCTCGGGGGCGGCTACTACGATTATCCTCCCGAGGTTGCCAGTGGACACGTGGTGTGGCGGGGACATGACGGCTCGGGCGATGAGATCTTCATGTACGATGGCACTGCCAAAGTCCAGATCCCGCAGAACGATTACCGTTTTTCTTCCCCGGATGTGAACAATGACGGGCATGTGGTGTGGCAGCAATGCGACGGTCCGGATTGCTACGGGGGAGGCGACGACTACGAAATCTACCTGTACGGCGGCGTGAGCACGACACCGCTGACGAACAACGACAACTCCGATGTTCTCCCGCAGATCAGCAATGGCGGGTACATAGTCTGGTCCGGATGTGACACGGACGATTGCAGCTCGTCCGGAGACGGAGACTATGAGATCTTCCTTTACGACGGGACGGGCACCACACAACTCACGAACAACGATCTCGATGACCTGTATGCCAGGGTGAACGACGTCGGGCACGTGGCCTGGAGACACGATGACGGCTCAGACTATGAGATCTTCCTCTACAACGGGACGGCCACGATACAGCTTACGGATACCGACGCGGACGAATCCTTGCCCGAGATAAACAATGACGGGCATGTGGTCTGGTCCCGATGCGACACGGCGGACTGTTCCTATTACGGCGACGGGGACCATGAGATCTATCTTTACGACGGCTCGAGTACCATCCAACTCACGAATAACGATTATGAGGACAAAGCCGCCCGGATCAACAATCACGGTTGGGTGGTCTGGGTTGGATGTGAGGGGGTGGACTGCGGCTACGGGGCCACCTACGACTATGAGATCTTTCTTCACGATGGGACGAGCACGACCCAGCTTACGAACAACAGCCATGATGATTACCGACCCCAGGTAGGCGACACCGGATACGTGGTCTGGGATGGATGGGACGGCTCAAGCCTTCAAGTCTTCCTGTACGACGGCACGACCACGACCCAGCTCACGGATGATGCCGACTATGACTGGTACACACGGGTAAACGATGAGGGGTGGGTGGTCTGGCAGAGGCGGCATGGGTCATCCGTGGGGGACCACTCGAACTACCTGGCCATGCCCTGCTCGTATGATGACGACAATGACAATGATGGATATATCAGTGCCTCGTGCGGGGGCGATGACTGCCACGATTTCAACCCGAACATCTACCCTGGCAACGCCAACATATACTGCGACTGTGGAGAACCCTATCCGCAGGGAACGGATGAGATCTGCGGCGACGGTTATGACAATGACTGCAGCGGTGCCCTGGATGACAGGGACCTGGACGGCGACGGCTACATCGCCGAAGCGTGCGGAGGGCAGGATTGCCATGACACGAACGAGAATGTGAATCCCGGCAGGACCGAAATCCCAAACAACAATTGGGACGACGACTGCGACCCTCTCACGCCTTCGTATCCGCAGGCAGCGAATACCGTTGCGTCATCCCATGGCAGGAGCACGCTCATCGGATCCGGATTGTTGAACTCGGCTGCAGTTGTTCTCTTGCCCGTCCTCGGGGTCATCTTCCTTAGGATTCTCCGCTGGCGGAGGTAGGAGGCTCACAGAGCTTCCGAGGTTGCCTCGGCAGCGGGGCGATCGAGCAATTCCTTCAACTCCTCCTCCTGAAGGGTCTCCTTTTCCAAAAGGGTCGCGGAAAGGGTCTCCAGCTGTTCGCGCTTGTCTGTGAGGATCTGCTGAACCCGGCCGTGGGCCTCGGTTACCAGGCTTAGGATTTCTTCGTCGATGGCCCGGGCCGTTTCCTCGCTGTATTCCCTCGACGGGGTCGAACCGCCGGGACCGCCATTGAGAAACATGGGGCGCTTCTGCTCGCTGTAGGTGACGAGCCCGAGTCGCTCGCTCATGCCGTATTCGGTGACCATGCTTCTGGCGATGTCCGTGGCCCGCTGCAGGTCATTCTGGGCTCCTGTCGAAATGTCTCCGAAGACGATCTCCTCTGCCACCCTGCCTCCCAGCAGAACGCAGAGGCGGTCACGAAGCTCTTCACGGGTCATGAGGTAGCGGTCTTCGGTGGGCAGTTGCTGCGTATATCCCAGCGCCGCGATCCCCCGGGGAATGATACTGACCTTGTTGACGGGGTCTGCCGTGGGAAGGCTCATGGCCACCAAGGCATGGCCGGCCTCGTGATAGGCTACGATTCGCTTCTCCTTCTGGTTGATCATTCGATTCTTCTTTTCCAGACCACCGATGACCCGGTCGATCGACTCCTGGAAATCCTTCATTTGCACCGTGTCCTTGTTTGCCCTCGCTGAGAGCAGGGCAGCCTCGTTCACGAGATTCGCCAGATCCGCCCCGACGAATCCGGGTGTCAGCGCCGCGACCCTTGCCAGGTCGACATCCGTGCCCAGTTTCACTTCCTTGGTGTGGACCTTCAGGATGAATTCGCGACCCGCAACGTCGGGCCGGTCGATGGCCACGTGACGGTCGAATCGCCCAGGCCTCAGAAGGGCCGGGTCGAGGATCTCGGGCCGGTTCGTCGCCGCCATGATGATTACACCAGCGTTCACATCGAAGCCGTCCATTTCCACCAGGAGCTGGTTCAGGGTCTGCTCACGCTCGTCATGTCCTCCAAAGGTGCCTACGCCCCTTGCCTTTCCGAGAGCATCCAGCTCGTCGATGAAGATGATGCAGGGTGCGTTCTCCTTTGCCTGACCGAATAGATCCCGGACGCGTGCCGCGCCCACACCGACAAACATCTCCACAAAATCCGACCCGCTGATGCTGAAGAAGGGGACTCCGGATTCGCCTGCCACCGCCTTGGCGAGCAGGGTCTTCCCGGTTCCCGGTGCACCGACCAGAAGAACGCCTTTGGGGATCTTCCCACCGAGGCGCGTGAATTTCTCCGGGGTCTTGAGGAACTCGACGATTTCCGCAAGCTCATCCTTCGCCTCATCGATGCCGGCCACATCATTGAACGTTACGGGCACCTCTTGCTCGGCAAAGATCTTGGCTCGGGATTTGCCGACCGACAGCACGCCCTGCGGCCCCCCCGCCATTCGGCCGATGAGAAATCTCCAGATCAGGAAAAAGATCAGCAGCGGGAACACCCATGAAAGCAAGCCGGCCAGCCATTTGCTGGCGCGGCGGCCGGTATAGGCAATTCCCTTTTCATCCAAAAGCTTGACCAGCTCCGGGTCATCCACGCGGACCGTCACGAAAGGTCGGTCCGGCCGGCCCTGCTTGTCCTTCAAGAGCTTTCCCGTGATCTGTTCCGGCCTCAGAACGAGTTCCTTGACCTGGCTGTCCATGACGTATCTCTTGAATTCCGAATAGCGGATCGTCTCGACCTGCTTCTCGGCCATGTAGTCGTGGATCAGGGAAAAGACCAGAATGGCCAGAAAGAAATACCATATGGAAAACTGGAACTTGCGGCGGTTCGGGTCGCCCTTGGGGGGAATGGTCGGCCTCATCTTGTCGAGTACGCTGTCGTCCTGCGGTCTCGAGCTTCGCGGGTTCTTGTACATGTTTTGCCCCATCAGATGTATGGATTCCACGGTTTTAGAGGGCAAGGTAATCACGCATTGGGTCATAGTCAAAAAAATAGCGGGGGCTGGGGCGCCGGTTCGGCGGGGTGTTTCCTAGGGGGAAGAGGTCTTTGGGAGGGGATCCGGAGCGCCCGTTCCGGGATCCATGGGCATACACTGCGGGTCAACACCCAGGTCGAGATAGTGCCTCCTGACCCTGCTCGCATCGAAATCCACTCCGCACCATTCTCGTAACTGTTCCAGGGCTTTCGGTGTCATCCGGTTGTGTGAGCGGTTCCGTTGCAGATTTCGCTGGAAGGCGCGCCAGATCCGCGCAGCGTCTTTCGGGTTTTGGGGCTCTGCCCCGCGCTTCTCGTCGAACACGAGTCTTTCAAAGGCTTCGAGAAGGTTGCCGATCCCGAAGAGGCTGCCCTGGTAATACGCTAGGTACTCGTCGTCCGCGACGGCGAGAGCCTCTTGCTCCTGGCCTAGGCGGATGATGGCGTGAGTCATTTCGTGCAAAAGCAGTTCACCGGACACGGAAGGGCTCTCCGGGGGGGCTGCCAGCACGATACAGTCCTCCAGGAAACCGGAAGGCGCAGTGAGGAGTTCGGCGTAAAAGGCGAGGACGTCGTCGGCGAGGTGTTTCGGGTCCACCACGAGCGAGAGACCCGATTCGAAGAGTCGTTTCCGGTAACTCTCGGTATCGCCGTAGGAGGCCACTTCTCTGAAACGGCAGTCATCGTGCGTCTGCAATCGTTCGACGATCTTGCGGTATGCCGAACCCTTCCAATCGTGTTCGACCCTCTCCTCTGTGGGAGCCTTCCGGCTTTTCACGGGAGTCGCTGCAATATCCTTCCGAAGCCTGTCGGTGCTGAAGAAGTCGGCGTCAAGCCCTACGTTGAACTTGTACTCGATCAGGCGCACCTCGGCCTTCAGAGCGCCCCGAGAGAAGAGACGGAGCCTGTCTGCAACGAGCACGCCGTTCACGTTCCTGTAAGAATCGATGTGCGCGACGATGGGATGGGATTCTTCGCCCTGGGCATACTGCGTACGCTCCAGGTATTCGAGCCTGGAGATCAGGTGCGTTCGATCATCAAAGTACAGGTAGTAGACCAATCCGGATGGAGCTTCGACGACCACCTCCTGCAGCCACCTGCCATCCTGCCGGGTCCTCTTGCCCAGGGTCGCCGGATACGGCTCGGTGCCGATCGGTAACAGGGAGAAGATCCTGTTCAGTTCCATGTTTTCCAGCAGTGTGTTCAGGTCCTTGTCCAGGCCGAAGCGGACACGTCGCCCGTAGGCCTCCACAAAGCTCTTTCCGTCGTACTGCTGAGATTTGACGATAGCGCCGTCTCGAATCGTGTCCTGCCGGAAGAAGTTGGGCTTCATCGTCCATGCTTTCTGAAGGATCTCGGCTCTGTAGACGTCATGGTATACGATGTTCGTTACCGAGTAGTCGTCCTTCAGGCCTTTCAGCTTCGCGAGCCCTCCCCTCGCTGAGATGGCGTCGGACAGGAATCTCTTCAGGGCCTCGTCGCACTCCGGCTCCGGGGTCTGCAGAACAACGCCCATGAGGACAAGGAGCGTCGCACAGGAGATGCGCAAGAGAGTTCGCAGCTGCAAGACTTTCATTTCAATGAGTTTTGTCTGCATGGGTTCCCGGGGTCCTGGGTTGGCCTCTTCTTCTTTCCATAGGGGAAGATCGTCCCGAACGCAGAGGATCTTGATTTCACGGACATGCGTTTCCCGTCGGCGTTGAGCGAATGCACTGAATCGTGATAGAAAACAGTTTCCAATGGTCACCTTCTCATGCGCGCCCAAGCACGAACAGGAGGATGAAGATGCTGGATTTCATCGACCCACGGATCATCGCCGTAGTCCAGATTCTGGCGGCGCTGGGGATCGCCCGGTTCTGGATGACGTGGTTGAAAACGGAGCACAACGAACCCTGGCTGCCCACCGGATACGTCGAGCACGAACGATGCTTCGTCTATCCCGATTCGGTATTGGCCGCGCTCATGGTGATCTCGGCGATTCTGCTGTTCCTCGGAAAGCCGCTGGGCGAACGTCTGACACTCGTGTGCGGCGGCATGATGCTCTTTCTCACCGTGATCGACACCGCCTATTTCCTGCAGAACGGGATGTTCGCCAAGGAGAAGGGGGGCGGGGAGAACCTTCCCCTGATCCTCGTGTTGATCGTCGTGAGTTCCCTGATGATCCTGCGTTTTCTCTAGGGCGACTCTGTGCGCTTCGGCGGACGGCAGAAGAGCATCGCCGTGAAGCCGACCGCTACGGCCACCCAAGAGATGATCAGGATCGTGAAGTACGTGCCCTGTCGGTCGTAGAAGAAACCCGCCAGGGGTGCCGCCGACCCCTGGATCAACATGGCGATGGGGGAGACGAGCCCGCTGATCCCGGGGAAGGCCTCAGGGCCCCAGTAGTTGCCCGTGATCGTCGGAATGCAAACATAGGCTGCGCCGAATCCGAATCCTGCGAGCAACGGGTAGAGGTATGCAGTCCAGATTGCCTCGGGCGAGACGAACCAGAACAGAACACCCCCCGTGAACACGCAGAGAGACCCTGTGGCAAACAGGACTCTCGGTTCGATCCGGTCCCCGAGCCCGGCAATCGTGAAGCGGCCGACAATGCTCAATCCGATGGCAAGGCTGTAGAGAAAGGCGCTCATGGCAGGCTCGAATCCCCGGTCCTGCAGATGCAGGGGCCCCTGGGTCACGATGATCTGCCACATGTAGAAAGTGCCCGTGACCGCCAGGATGAGAAGCCAGAGAGCCGGTGTCCTCAGGGCCTCGCGAACCGTCCACTCTTCCTGGGTGCGGTAGGTGCGTGCGGCCGCCTGCCGCCCCTCCATGGTTTCGGAATGCGCCTCAGGTGAGACGCCGTCAGGATGCTGGCCTATGTCTCCGGGCCGGTTTCGAACGCCCACCAGGCCCAGGACAGCGCTGGCGATGGAGGCGATTGTGATCAGAAGGAAGCCGATGCGCCAGTTGCCGTCGGCGCGCAGGACCACCCAATTGATGAGTTGCGGAGCCAGGAACCCCCCCACTGCTCCGCCTCCCAGAACGAGGCCCAGGGCCAGCGCTCGTCGGGTATGAAACCAGGCGATCGCCACCGTCTGCACCGGGATCATGGCCGACATGGAGATCCCGAGCCCCAAGACAACGCCGAGGGATACGAATAGGGGATAAATGTGCCCCAAGCGGCTGATCAGAAAGGCAGACAGGGCGGCGATGCTGCCTCCGACGACGATGGTCCTTCTCGCACCGATGCGACTGATCATCCAGGCGGTCAGGGGTGAAGCGACCCCAAAGATGAGCATGATGGCCGTGACCCCGACCATGATCTCTCCCCGCGACCAGCCCAGGTCCTGAATCATGTAGGGAGCCAGAACGACCGGGCTGTAGAAGGAGAAGCCGATGGGCAGGGTGTAGATCGCCCACAAGAAGAAGAGCAGCCACCAGCCGTAGAAGCGCCGGGTCTCGGTATCCGGATTCATTTCGAACGTCTCTCTGCTGATGCGAGTTTCTCAAATGACCCAATCGCAGAGCTTGAGGAGGCCTCGAGCGAGGTGCAAGTGGGGGTGTGCAAACACCAGGAAGGAATACCACGAATGAGGTCAAGAGCCAAATGCGGCACTTGAAGAGGGCCTGCCGGCCGGACCTCCCACTCAGGCGCCCTCCGCCTTATTCACCGACAACATGCAGCTTCAGCAAGTTGGAGATGCCGCCGATCATCAGCGGGATCCCGGCCACGACCGCGACCTGATCCCCCTTCCGGACCAGCCGCTCCTTTAGAACCTGTTCCTCCATCGCCTCGATCATGGACTCTGTGTGCTTCTTGAGGGGTACGATGCGGGCGCTGACTCCCCAGTACAGGCAGAGTCGCCGCTGTACGACCGGATCGTGCGTGAATGCGATGATCGGGACCGTGGGCCTGTGCTTGGACACCAAGCCGGCGGTGAAGCCCGATTTGGTGAAGGTGCAGACCGCCTTCATTCCCAGGCTATCCGCAGCCGTGCAGGCGGCAAGGCTGATGGCATCCGGGATACCCACAGCCGGTCGGTGGCGGGAGGGGGCCGTGTGCACCCCGGCGGGGAACTCCCTCTCGGTCTCCTTGGCGATCCGGTCCATCATCCGCACGGATCCGACCGGATACCTGCCCACGGAGGTCTCGCCTGAAAGCATGACCGCATCCGTTCCGTCGATGATGGCGTTTGCCACATCCGAGGTCTCGGCGCGTGTCGGCCGTGGGTGGTCGGTCATGGACTCGAGCATCTGCGTGGCCGTGATCACCCACTTGTTCTTCCGGTTCGCCCTCCGGATGATCTGTTTCTGAGCGATCGGAACCTTTTCCGGCGAAAGCTCTACCCCGAGATCCCCTCGGGCAACCATCACGCCGTCCGAAGCGTCGAGGATCGCTTCGAGATCCTCCAGGGCCTGGGGCTTCTCGATTTTCGATATCACGGGGATGTCTGCCCCTCTGGATTTCAGGGCCCGTTTCAGGGCCAGGACGTCCTTTCCACTCCGGACAAAGGACAGGGCTACATAGTCGACCCCCGCCTCGATTCCGAATGCCAGGTCTTCCCTGTCCTTCTTCGTCATGCTGGGCAGCTTGGTCTTCACGCCCGGAAGATTGACCCCTTTCCTCTCCCCAAGGGTTCCGCCTGTGATGACACGACAGACCAGATCCGTTCCCGCCTTCCTGGAGACCACCTCGAGCTCCATCGCGCCGTCCGCCAGCAGAATTCGGTCCCCCTTTCGGAGCTCGTCCGCGATTCGCCCGTAACTCACCCGAATGATGCCCTGCTTCCCGATCAACTTTCTTGGTGTGACGAGCCACTCCTCCCTGGCCCTCAGAACCACGGAGCCCCCTTCGAATCTGCCGGTCCGGATCTTGGGGCCCTGCAGGTCCTGGAGAATGGCGACGGGCTTTCGCAGCCTGGCCGAAAGGGAGCGTATGGTGAGGACCATCTTCCCGTGCTCTTCGTACGTGCCGTGCGAGAAGTTCAGACGGGCAACGTTCATCCCAGCGAGGATCAGCTTCTTTAGCATGTCCTTGGACGCGCTGGCCGGACCGATGGTGCAGACGATCTTGGTCTTCCGCGTGTTCATGAGAACCCCTCCGCGTCGTTACTCATTGAGCCTCGTTTTCCCCAACGATGACGATTCCTAGATATCCGTCCACGGTAAGGGGATCACCGTTACGGATCCGCTGGGTGGCCTCGGGCACCCCGGTTACGCAGGGCAGCCCGTATTCCCGGGCGATGATCGCACCGTGGATCAGCATTCCTCCCCTTCGCTCCACAATCCCACCTGCCAGTGGAACGACGAAGGTCATGTTCGGGTCGACCGCGTCACACACGAGGATTTCTCCCGATTTGAACGCCAGCAGGTCGGACGATTCGCATATGACCCTTGCCGGTCCCCGGGATATGCCCGGTCCGGCGGGCTGGCCGATCAACTGCCTCGCCCGCAGGGCAAAATCCGGAACCTGTTCTTCTTCTCCTCTGAACTCGGCGATGCAGGTTTGCGGGACGTGGGCCGGATCCACAAGAGATGCGATCACTTCCCTTTCTGGAAGTCCCTCCAGGTCCGAGAGTCCTCTGCCTGCAAGCCGGCTCTTTCCCAGATCCACAGCCTCCCGAAGCCGAGTTTCGATTCTGCCCAAGTAGATGTTGTCATCGTCTCGGAGTCGATAGCTCACCCGGGCCAGATCCAGGAGCTCCGCGGCCTCCTGTTTTCTTTCTCCTGAGAACTTGGAGAAGAATTCGTCCTCGAGTCGCTCTCGGTGTGTGTCGGTTGCCTTGAACTCTGAAGGGGGTTGCGAAGCGATCTCGAGGGCAAGTCGGACAACCGCGCCACCTGCCTTTTCCCCCGCAGAGGGCACCGTTGTCAAGGGACCGAATCTCTCGACGAAGACGCCAAGGAGATCGGCAAAGCCCTTGTCGGGGATCGCCTCCCCGGCTTCAAGGGCACGCCGGAGGCCGGGGCTGCTTCGGATGGAGTCGGCCAGGCCTTCGAGCATCCGGTTTCGTTCCACGCTGACCAACCCCGAATCGGAGAGAAGATCCATAAATTCGTACGTGTCGGATGGTCGGACCGTATCGTTGTACACCTGGCCGAAGAGTCGCGCACCGTGGGCAAACGGAATGAACTCCGTCCAGTAGGTTTCCTTCCATTCATCCAGAATTCGCCTCCTCCGCTCGAGTTCCTCGGCCAGCGCGGCATCTGAAAGGCTCGTGAGGTCCTGCCTGCTGAGGGCCTCGGCCTCCTCGATCATTGCCGGGATGAGATTCTCCTCGATCTTCACCCGCATGGCCTTCAGGTTCTCGAAGCTCTTCCGAAGGCTCAGGTACCAGGATCGCTGATCTTCCTCTTGGGCTCCCATCCCAGTGGTCACGGGCCGCGACTGAAGTATGACGAGCCGATCCTCCCGGAAGGTCCACTCCACGTCCTGTGGGCTTCCGAACAGCTGCTCGAGCGCCCTGGTGAGCCCGAACACACGGAGGACCTGCTCTCGATCGAGGGGAGGTCTGCGCGAGAGGTCCGGAGGCAAGGATTCGCTGCAAACGCCCTCCTGGGCGGGGACCATTCTCAACTCTCTGACAGCGGCCCGGTGCTCGAGCACTTTCTGGGTCTTTCTGTCCAGGATCCACGTGTCCGGTTCCACGGCGCCGTCCACCAGCCCCTGGTTCAGACCGTACACGGATTCGATGACTCCCTGGGAAGGCTCGTTCGGGTTCAGGCCGAATGCGACCCCGGAACGGGTCCCCGCGACGATCTCCTGGATCGCCACCGCCATCGAGCTCGTTGCGACATCCAGGCCCAGTTCCTGCCTGTACAGCAGGGCCGCATCGGACCAGAGGGAGGCCCACACCCTCTTGACGTGATCCAGGATCGAGTCGATCCCCTGGACATTCACGTAGGAATCGTGGAGGCCTGCGAAAGAGGCTTTCACCGAATCCTCCCCTGGCGCAGAGGACCTTACGACCACGGGCCGGTCGCCGAAGCGGCTTCCGATCTCGCCCCCCAGCTCCTGGGCAAGGGCCTTCGACATGGGGGTGGTCAGGAACATATTGCGGATTCGCAGCGAGGCGTCCCAGATCTCCTCCCACCGCATGTCCCGGAACTCTTTCCGATTCAGCTCGAGCAGGATTCGCTCTCGCAGGCCGTTTCGCGAAACAAAGGCTTCATACGCCTCGGTGCTTACGCAGAGCGTTTCCGGGACCTCGAAGCCGTTCTGGAACATCAGGGCGAGGGCGAGAGACTTTCCTCCAGCCCTTGAGCTGTCTTCAGCAGCCAGACGGTCAAGTGTCAGGATCATTCCCATTCTTCAGCGTGCAGTTCCGTCACTTCCTGGAATCGGTTTACTAGGTAATAGGTGCGCACCTGCACCCGCAGGAGCGCACAGGTAGGAGAGCTCACAAAATCTTCCAGATAGGGGTGCCTCTCCAGGTAGAGCCTCTGGAAACGTTCCCGTTCCTCGCCGGCCAGCTCCTCGGCCGGGCCTGTCGCCGTGGCCGCCGTGGCTTCGTGGATGTCCGAGTCCTGGTGCGATCGGTTGTCGATGAGCAGGGCCACGCGAGGGTCCGAGGTCAGGTTCTCATACTTTCGGGTGGACCGGGTCGTGGCGAACAGGAGCTGCTTCATGTCCGGCGTGGAGACGAATGACACGAGGCTCCCGTAGGGCTGACCTTCACTGTGGGTGGCCAGGACAGCCAGCTTCTGCGAAGCGAGCAGGGCCTTCAGCCTCTCTCGTCTGCGCTCGTCCGACTCCATGGGCATTCCTCCAGAACCTGTTCGGATTTCTGCGGGGAAGGTGCATGGTGGTACCGGTATTCGGTGTCTTCTTGATTCCAAAAGGGTGCTTCTTGTATCTTAGAGGCAGGAGCCATAGAAAACGTTGCGGATTCGAAGGTTTCCCTATACTCTCTGGCAGTGAGGAGCCTACCCGAAATGAAGCGTTCGCCGGGGCAGGAGGACCTGCTCAAGAAGGTCGAGAGGCTGGAGAGGAAACTCGCCGAGGCGAAAGAGGAGGAGGAGACCCTTCTCGAGAACCTCGGAAACACGGTCCTCAATGCCCTGTCCGTCCACGCGGTTCTTCTCGATGCCGAGGGCACGATCATCGGAAACAACTTCGGATGGAGGGAGTACGGCGAGTCGAACACGCCGGGAGACCCCCCGGATACGATCGGCATGAACTACCTGGCGGTGTGCGACGCGGCCGAGGGCGAGGACTCTGATGAAGCCGCGGATGTGGGGAGAGGGATCCGCGCGGTCCTGGCCGGAGAAGCCGAGGAATACTCGCTCGAATATCCGTGTCACTCGCCGGATGAGAAGCGCTGGTTCTTCATGCGGGCGGTACGAATGGACGGTCCGGGCCCGCTTCGTGTCATCGTCTCGCACGAGAACATCACGGCCCTCAAGTTCGCCGAAGAGCGTCTGCTGGAGCGTGAGAGGGAGCTCGAGGAGAAGAGCCGGAACCTGGAGGAGATCAACACGGCGCTGAAGGTGCTTCTCGAACGGCGGGAGGCGGACAAAGGAGAGCTCGAGGAGCAGGTGCTCGGCAATGTGAAACAGCGGGTTCTCCCCTATCTGGATCGTCTCAAGGGAACGAGGCTGGGGCCGGAGGCAAAGGAGTTTGCTCGTATTCTGGAAACGAACCTCGAGGAGATCGTCTCCCCCTTCCTGCAGCGACTCTCGTCGAGCTATTTCGACCTTACCCCTCAGGAAATTCAGGTGGCAGGCCTGGTGAAGGAAGGCAGAATGACCAAGGAAATCGCCGACATCCTGAACGTATCGACGAGTGCCGTCGATTTCCACCGCAAGAACATCCGCAAGAAACTCGGTCTCAAGACCAAGAAGGCCAACCTGCGATCCTACCTGATATCTCTTTCGGAATAACCCTCATGCTTCGGGTTTTCGTTAGGTCCGAAAACTCTTGTTCCGCGAGTTTTCGTCTGGCTTCCGCTGGGTCCGAAAGCTCACATCTTGTGAGCTTTCCTCGGGTCCGAATAACCCTCATGCTTCGGGTTTTCGTTGGGTCCGAAAGCCTGCATCCTGCAGACTTTCGTCTGGCTTTCGTCGGGTCCGAGAACTCGCCTTCCGCGAGTTCTCGTCGGGTCCGAATAACCCGCATAATAGTAGCTTTCCCCTGCCAATAGACTACAGAGTTTTGCCTGTATCTGGGCCCCCCCGACGGACGTCCAACACTCGAATACGCAACGCATCTTTGATTGATGGCAACCCTGAAGCCGCTCAACGGGTGAAATCATATAAATCCTAATCAGACGAGAAAGGGAAGGACAATGAACCTATCGGAATCAATCGTTACAAATAAATCGATCTTCACGAAGACGACTCTGCTGCTGATGGCGGCATCCATGATGATCGTAGGCTACGGATGCGGGGATGATGACGAAGTGGAATTCTCCGTAGGAAGCCTCAGAATCCGGGCCATTCACCTATCATCCGACGCTCCCAATGTAGACATCTACGCGGATGAGGAACCTCCCCCGGCCGTTACGAACCTGGCCTTCGGAGACTCCACTAGCTTCATTGATCTGAATGAAGGCACCTATACGTTCAACATTACAGCAACAGGAGCTGCGCCGCCTCCGCCAAGCGTCTTGGACATAGGGCCTCTGCAGCTGCAAAGGAACCGGGCTTATACAGCGGTAGCGTTCAACGAGCTTGCGTCCATCGAAGCGCTTGCTCTGATCGACGATCTGAGCAGCACCGGCACAGGAAACATCCGATTGAGGGCCATTCACACTGCGCCCGGCGTGGGGGAAGTGGATATATGGGATGTTACGGACCCGGACAATCCTGCTCCGCTGTACACGAACGTAAATTTCCGAGATGTAGGGGCATACGCAGTGGTGCCGGCGGGCGCCTACACAATCGGATTTGATGTAGACGACGACGCTATTCCGGATCTGAGTTTCGAAACCGGGGACATCCCCGCGGGTAGTATCCTGAACATTTTTGCTGTCAATGATGGACCAGACGTCTTTTTGATCGTTCAGTTCTTGGACGGCACCACCGTGCGACTCGACCCTGCGCCTACGCGCGTGCGTGTAATTCATCTCTCCCCCACGGCACCTAGCGTGGATGTTTTCGTAGATGGAAATCCGCCGCCGGCAGTCACGGCCCTACCTTTCAAGGACGGCACGGGCTACCTGGAATTGGACGCAGGCGCCTACACTTTCAACGTATCTGCAAATGGTTTTCCGCCCTCACAGAGTGTCCTGGATGTCGGACCTCTGGATCTTCTGGGTGGTGCCTTCTACACGGCGGCCGCCTTCAATCTTCTCGCAGCACCGATCGAGGGCCTCGCCATGGAGGATAACAACAGCGATCCCGGCCCGGGCAACATCCGTGCGCGGGCCATCCATGTTGCACCCGGCGTAGGACAGGTGGACATCTGGGAGGTGAGCGATCTGCAGAATCCGATCCTTCTCTACGAAAATGTGAACTTTCGGGATATCGGAGACTATCTCATTCTCCCTGCTGCGGACTATACGATCGGATTCGACACGAACAACGATGCGGTTCCCGACCTGACCTTCGCTACCGGACCGATACCTGCAGGCAGCATTCTGAACATCTTTGCTGTGAACCAGGTCAATGATGTCTTTTTGATCGTCCAGTTCCAGGACGGGACTACGGCTCAGCTCGACCCGATCTAGATGGTTCGAACTGGAGGATCCTTATACAGCCAACATTTTTCAGGTGGGGCGCCCTTCCAGCTGGGCGCCCCGGCAACTGTCGAAACTTGACTCCCACCACCTTCTCCACGCAACGGATGTCGACGCAACATCGAAATCGGTTGACCAGACAGCCCCCCCCAACGTACCATCACCACGATCCCACTTCGTGATTCGAAAACTCACGGATTGAAAAATCTCTCTGTCTGATGTGTTGCGAAAGTGCGTCGCGTGAGGTGATTCGTGTCCACGGGAACAACGGCCGGTCTTGTTGACAGGATCGCAGGCCCGGCAGCAAAGGCCGGGCTGGACCTGTTGGCTCCCTTCCCGGTAGCCTCCTACAACCGCTCTGTACAAGAGGCCTATGTCCTCCCCACCTTCGCCCGAGAAGGACCCGTCGGCATCATCCTGGCAAACAGTCGAGCCTTCTGGCCAAGGTTCCTGGAAGCCCTGAAGGCATCCGAGGCTCTTCGCGAATCGAAGCATCCTCTGAACGCGTACATAGCCGATACAGTCGTTCAGCTCGTGGATGCCTTCTCTGTGGATTTCGAAATCCGCTGGGCTCACGCTTCCGAGCCGAGCCCTGTCGCGATGCAACGGGCTGCCATGATGGCCGGTCTCGCCCATACATCGCCGAGCTATTTGAGCATCCATCCAAAGCATGGTCCATGGATAGGTTTGCGTGCAGTCATCGTGCTGGACACCGCGTGGGAATCGGGAGATCCCGAACCGGCGCCCGATCCGTGTACGCCCTGCGCAAAGCCCTGCCTCCCTGCGCTGGACAAAGCCGTGGAAGCATCCAGAAACAACCCGAAGGGAAAGAAAGTCGCAGGAAGCTGGAGACTGTGGCTCGCGGTGCGAGATGCATGCCCCATGGGCCGATCTTCCCGCTACTCGGACGAACAGTGCGAGTACCACTACCGACCGGACCATGAGTTTCTTCTGGGACTTCTGGGCTAGGCAACTTCCACGGGGGCCCCTACGGGGAAGTGATCGGGGGGAACTTGGGCTGCCGGGCTAGGCAACTTCCACGGTGGCCCTCACCGGGAAGTGGTCGGAGGGAAACCGTCCCTGGTACGAAGTTCGCACGATCCTCGCCTCTCGTGCGCGGATTCCCGGGCTGGTCAGGATCCAATCCAGGCGACCTTTCTGGGCCTTTCCGGAGAAGCCGTGCCAGGTGCCTTCCCCTGCGTCATGGGAATGGGTGTCCAGCCAAACGTCTCGGAGGGAGGAGGTCAGGGTCTGGTAAGGGGCGGATCCGGGGACGTCGTTGAAGTCACCGACCAGAATCACGGGAAGGTCGTCCCGGTTTCTTTCATGAACGAGGTCCTGCAGCACCATGGCCTGACCGCTTCTTGCCTCTGCGCTGACGTGGTCCATGTGGGTGCAGGCAAAAAGGAAGACCGTTCCTGTATCCCTGGATCTGCATCTCGCCCATGTTGCCAGCCGGGGATAGGCGCTTCCCCAGCTCTTGCTCGCGTGGACCTCAGGCGTCTCGGAAAGCCATCGGTCCCCGCTCTCGAGGATTTCCACCGAATCCCGGCTGTAGAAGATGCACGGATAGAAGCGCTCCGGGTCCCAATCCCGGTGAAGGTCTGCGATCCCGTAGCCGTCCATGGCATCCAACAGCCCGTAGATCTGAGGCCTCCTGCCTTCCTGTGTACCGAAGAGGTGAGGCTTCAGCTCGTTGAGCAGCTGGACCACCAGGCCCATCCGGTCCGGCCAGTTGTTCTTCCCGTCTTCTTTGTCTTCCTTGCGCAGGTTGATGCTCATGACGTTCAATTCGACCATGGGAAACCGCATCCTCGCTGCCTGAACGAAAGGGTGAGGGGATCACTCCTTCCCGTGTTTGCTCAGCCTCTTCTTGGTGTAGCGAACGAGCGATCCGAGCACGGGGACGTTCTCGTATACGAAAGCGCCCATGTCGAAATAGTCCCGGTGATAGACCGCCTTTCCCGCGTCTCCCCCGAACCGGATGTGGGAGGTTCCATCCAGGAGAACCGGCTCTCCTCCCTTGAGTCCTTTGGCCCGGACCTCCATGGTCCAGAAGACCACCGCCTCTCCATCCTTCTCGATTCCATCCGAGAAATCAAAGCGTATGCTGGTGACGTTCTCGTACATGTCCGCGTAGTATGCCTTCAGGGCTTCACGCCCCTTAAGCTCGACGATCGGGTCCCTGAACATCACGTCCGGATCGT
Organism: bacterium; assembly: GCA_028277985.1. Classification (GTDB taxonomy): domain Bacteria; phylum Desulfobacterota; class DSWW01; order DSWW01; family DSWW01; genus S015-6. The sequence continues at coordinate 19,808 of JANQFG010000068.1, forward strand.
AGAAATCATCTGCGAGATGCAGGGTTTCCTTGTTGAAGTTGTTGAAAAGGGATTCTATCTCCGCCAATCGACCGCTCATGTCATGCTCCTCCCCGGAGGCAATTGCGGGTCCCGCGACAAAAAGGATCAGCAGGAACAGGCCGACCCCTCGGTTGGTTGTCTTTCCTATCATTGGAACCTCCTCGTGCTCTTTCGGATATAGATGGCCCGACCAGGTCCCGGGTTCCGGTAATGGTTCGTGGGGAGGATTTCCGGCCTGCGTGCGAGGCACCACAGTCCGTTTCATGCACACTCAGGAGGGAGGGTTTTCTGCCGGCTTCTTGGGGAACCAAGGTATGAAGGCGCTGGTGGTGCGCTGGTACTCGCGATAAGACTCGCCCTTGCTCTTGAGCGACTGCCTTTCTGTATAGGGAATTCCGGTGATCTTGAGCAGAAAAACGCCCATCAGGACGGGCCCTAGAAGCGTGAGCCACCCATAGGGGGATCCCACGGCCAGGAAGATATAGGCAAACCAGTGGATCCACTCGAAGAAGTAGTTCGGGTGTCTGGAATAGCGCCAGAGGCCCTGGTTGCACGTCTTGCCTTTGTTCTCCGGCTGGGCCCGATACCGGGCCAGCTGGCGGTCGGCCGTCACCTCCCCGCCCACGGCAATCAGCCAGATCAGGGCCCCCAGGATATCCCACGAATCGAGTGTGGGTTTCGCATTGAACACCACGGCCAGGAAAGGAAGAGAGAAGAGAACGTCCCAGCTTGCCTGGAATTGGAAGAAGAAGAAGAGGTTCCTCTCCGCCCGGTCGCCCCAGCTTCTTCTCAATGCCTGATATCGACTGTCCTCAGGCTTGCCGACGAACCGGTTGAAGAACAGGTAGGAACCCAGCCGCAGCCCCCAGAATCCCGCCAAAGCAGCGAGCAGGACTCTCCTCCCTGCCAGACCGTCCGCGACCAGAGCGTAGAATACCGCCAGAATGGCCAATCCTGTCGCCCAACCGGCGTCCACAATGCCGGCGTTCTTGTTGATTCTGGCGACCGAATAGAGGATGGCCATCATGAGGGCCATGCCAAGCCATCCGAAGACGATCATCTGTGCCATGCTCATGGGGCAGGTCTCCTGCAATCCATCCATTTCTTCGATCACACATGCTTTTGATTCAAGATGACGTCTTCAGGAATCGAGATGTCTTCTGCCGAACGGTATTGTCAGGGATCATAGAGTCTTCGAAGCCGTTCAGGGATGTCCCATGCGTGCATCTTCTCGACGACCGATGGGGGCAGCATCGTTTCCCAGGGCTCTCCCCGGGCCATTCGCTCCCGAATGTCGCCGGCGACCAGTCCCTTCTGGTCGAGTGGCCTCTCCCAAAGGACCTCGATCTCGAGCCCCTTCGACGTGAACATCTCCTTCTTCCTTCGCCCCCAGTCATCGTAGATGGTCAGAAAGAACGTTCCGTCCAAGGGTACGTAGAACCCGTAGAGATCGGGCCGGTTCACAGGGAAGGGAACGATCGAGAACTCTTGCTCGGAAAGTCCCGCTTCGAACAGGACATCCCGGGTCATGACGTAGCGTTCGAAATAGGTCAAAGGGTTGGCATTCGGCTCGTGCCTTTCAGGATCCGCCCCATCCGCGACCGTCAGCGATGGATCCGGGTTCGTGATGCCCACCACCAGATGCCGGCATCTCGCCTTTCCGGCCATCAAATACCGGAGGTGATCGTTGTGCAGCACCTGGAAGCGTCCGTGAATGACCCCCGTCTCAATCATGGGTCTTTCCTTTACTTTCGTGCTTGAGGGCGTAGGTGAGCCTGTTCACCACCACGAGATTGGTATGGACTGCGAGGTAGCAGAGCGCGACCAGTGGCAGGACCGGCAAGATGGGGGTCAGGATGCCGCAGACTGCCATGGTCATGGTACGTGTGCCCTTGCTCGCAAGTGTGTGGTTCTCAGGGAGGGGCAGTTGCAGGCCTTCCGCCCGGGCGGCCGAATAGCTGACCAGGTTGCTGCCCAGAACCGCCAGGGAGGCGATGCACAGGACCTGCCAGGGCGGCAGAGGGGCCGGGAGCCGAATCAGGTAGACGGTGATGCCGATCATGAGGGCTCCGTCCGCGTAGCGATCGAGCGAAGAGTCCAGCAGGGCCCCGGTCCGGCTCTGCCTACCGGTCAGCCGCGCGAATTGTCCGTCTACGCCATCGAGCACCTGCGAAACGACGGCTGTTATGCCAGCCGTAAATCCCCACCCGAGACCGAAGAAGACGCCCGCCAGAACCCCGAAGAGAGCGGATGAGACGGTAATCATCCAGGGACGAAGCCAACCCAGATTCACCAGCTTCGGCGTGATACGGGCGGAGAGGTTGCATTTGACCCATTTCAGTATGAATCGGTCCGTCGGCTTGGTCTTCCAGGACTCTGTGTCCATGGTCATGCCTGACGTCTCCCTGCATGAAACGTGGCCACCGGGGTTGTCATCAAAGAAATAGGCATTATCATACCAGAACGCTAGGATATATGAACCGGATCTACATAGGCTTTACCAGATTCAAGAAAGAAAGAATATAGAAGGAGACAGACCCATGGAGACGAAATCACCCGGATACGACATGTTCTCCCACGGAGCCAACCTGTTCGCTCGAGGAGAATATGAAGAGAGCATATGCCATTTCACCAAGGCCATCGAGGCCGACCCCCACTTTCATCTCGCCTACATGAGTCGAGGCGCAGCCTGGGCAAAGGCCGGAAACATCGACAAGGCGATGGAGGATTTCAACAAGGTCATCGAGATGCATCCGAACGACGCCAAGGCTTACCATTTCCGGGGCCTCGCCTATCTGAAAAAGGAAGACAGGGAGAGCGCGAAGAAGGACTTCGACAAGGCGATCGAGCTGGACGATCGATACGGGGTTGCCTACTTCAGCAGGGGAACCACCATGTCGGAGATGGGTGACATGGATCGGGCCGGCAAGGACATGGAAATGGCCGCACGTATCGGTGAGGCCAACCTCCAGGGCTTTGCAGACCATCACAACATCTGGAGAACCAAGTACGACAAGATGGTGGCGGAGCTGAGTGGGGAAAGGGAGCCGGATTGGGCGGTCACGCCGGATCTGGAGTCCATGTACTCCGTGTACGATGACTAGCAGGTTTCTTTGCACAAGCGATATTCGATCAGGGCGCGGGGCGGGAGCATGAGCTTCCGCCCTCGTGGTTTCTGCCCGGGCTCACCCGCTGTACCGTTCAAGATAGTCTCGAAGGCGCAGCTTTCGCGCCGTGTTCCTCGAACTCATGTATCGAATCTTGCCGAAGATGGGCCGTTCCGGGGCCCAGGGGCGGTCGTAACGGCCCAGGGTCCAGAAGATCCCGCTGTAGGAGTTGGGGTCACGGCCATCCAGAGCATACTTGTCGTTCAACTCGATCATGACTTCCAGCGCTTCGCGAGGAGACGGAGACCACTCGAGAATCTTCTTCCCCCAGATCATGCGAAGGTAGTTCTGGATACGGCCTTCCTGCAGAAGCTGCCGTTGAGCCGCATTCCAGAGAGGGTCGTGAGTGTGGGCGGCTTCGAACTCGTCCAGCGAGTAGATGTGAGGTCGGGGATCCTTTTCGTGCTTTCCGAGTGTCTCCTTGGCCCACTCGGGCAGGGAGTCGTATTCGGCGTAGTCCGTTCGTTTTGAACACATGTTGTAGCCGAGCTCACGCCAGGTGATCAATTGATCGAGGAACCGTTCCGCACCGTCGCTCATGCGCCACCAGCCGGACCGCCCCCCTGTGGCCTTCACCCCCAGGCGGCGCACCGACCATTTCTCGTATCGGGTGAGCCTGGCAAGGACTTCGTGGGAGGAAACGTGCCCGAAGTGAAGGTAGGGGGAAAGGCCGCTGGTGACCTCGCTGTCCGGGTGGCTTCCCTCCTCGGCGTAGCGCCCGATTCGGTGTCGCAGAAACCGGGTCAGGGCGGCGGAGGCTTCCTTTGCACCCCCACGGATCGCAGCAGGTTCCACCCGGTGATCGATCGGAAAAGCACCGAGTCCTGCGGCGTCGCCCCGGAGCAACGCTTCGGTCGCTGGCGGCCACCGTGTCATGAGCTTTCTTGGAAGAACCGGCGGGGGTGGTACGGAAGCGCGGGAAAGCGGGTCTTTTGTCGGAACCGACCGGAGGTGTTCTCTCAACTCGCCCTGCAGGAATCTCCTGAAAGAGAAGGCCGTCAGGAAGACCCTGTCTGTGGCGGCCAGAGGAAGAATCCCGTTGGAGTCCACCGCCTCCAGACGAATCGGCAAGAGTTTCCCCGCTGCTTCGAGCATGCGGGGCAGAAAGAAGGCGGGGTAATCGTCGGTAACCACATTGCAGGCCAGGTCGGACAAAGCCTTCAGAAGGCCTTTCCCCTCCCCGAGGGACCGCTCCAGATACGGGTAGTAGAGAACCGGTTTCTTCTTCAGGCGAGCCCGGTTGTCCGCCATCCCATCCATGATGAACCGGTGGAGCCTGTCACTGGCCCATGGATAGCCGCAACGGAGCGCCTCGAGAACGACGAGCGGCTTCTTGAGCTCCACGGCCCATTCTACCGCGCGCTGCAGACCGAAGTTGCGCTCGGTTCTCCTTGCTGCCGTCATCCAGTACAGGACGAAGCCGCCATTCGGTACGACAGGGGCCTCATTGACCGGTCGAATGCGGTTTTCAGGAACGGGAGCCAAATGCTTTCTCGTTTGCGGGTTGTTTGAGATCTGTATACGATTGCATGAGGAAAGTACACTCCCTTGCTTGGTAAAGATGCATGTAGTGTTCCGGGTGATGCACGCATCCTTTCCTCTCTAAGGCGTGTGAGAACAGGGGCGCTCCAGCGGCCCTGGATGGAAATCTCTCTGAAGGAGAAGAGGTGGATTTGAACCGATCAGAGCCGGTGCTGGTGACCGGCGCAACAGGGTATGTCGGAGGCAGGCTGATTCCTCTTCTCCTGGAATCAGGCTGCCGCGTCCGGGCCATGGCCCGCAGCGTGGACAAGCTGACCCGCCGGCCCTGGGCAGGGCACAAGAACGTCGAGATCGTTCATGGTGATGCGCTCGACAGGGAATCGCTTGTAGGGGCGGCAAAAGGGTGCTGGGCTATCTACTACCTCATTCACTCGATGAGCGGCCCGAAGAGGGAGTTTGCAGAAAAGGACCGGGCAGCGGCGGAGAACCTGGTTGCGGCGGCGGAAGGGGCTGGTACGGATCGAGTCGTCTATCTTGGAGGACTGGGTGAAGAGAGCAGGGGCTTGAGCGAACACCTGCAATCCCGTCATGAAGTGGCCCGCATCCTCCAGGCCGGGCCTGTGCCGGCCACCCATCTGAGGGCCGGAATGATCCTGGGCTCCGGAAGCGCATCGTTCGAAATCCTTCGATATCTCGTCGATCGTCTCCCCGTGATGGTCACACCCAAGTGGGTTCACACCCCCAGCCAGCCGATAGCGATCCGGGACGTTCTTCACTATCTCAAGGGGTGCCTCGAGCAGGAAGCGACCAAGGGCCAGACCCTGGACATAGGGGGCCCGGACATACTCACCTACCGGGACATCATGGACCTCTACGCCGAGGAGGCCCGTTTGAGGGAGCGCCTGGTCTTGCCGGTGCCGGTCCTCACGCCAACGCTGAGTTCCTACTGGATTCACCTTGTTACTCCGGTCCATGCATCGATTGCCAGGCCTCTCGCAGAAGGCCTCTCGATTCCGGTCTTGTGCGAGGACAACCGGATTCTGGAGATGATCCCGCGCGAGCGTTTGACCTGCAGGGAGGCAATACGGCTTGCCCTGGACCGGGTCGAACAGCAGCGTGTGGAGACGAGCTGGACCGACGCGGGCGGCATGGCCCCTCCGGAGTGGCTGCAGGAGGGGGACGCCTCGTATGCTGGCGGGACCGTGCTCACGTGCGCGCATCGGATCAGGCTTCGAGCCGATCCGGAAGAGGTCTGGGCCCCGATCAGCAAGCTCGGAGGGAAGAACGGGTGGTACTATGGGGATTTCCTCTGGGTTGTGCGGGGGTGGATGGACATGCTGGCCGGAGGAAGCGGAATACGCAGGGGCCGAAGGCATCCGGAACAGCTCTATCCGGGCGATGCCCTCGATTTCTGGAGGGTCCTGGAAGTGGATGCCCCGAACCGGCTCGTGTTGGTGGCTGAAATGAAGATGCCCGGGGAGGCTACCCTGGAGTTTCGCATCGCGCGCACGGAGGACGGAGAGACCGAACTCCGACAGATCTCCACCTTCCTTCCCCGGGGGCTCTATGGGATTGGCTACTGGTGGGCCTTTTATCCCTTCCACGTCTGGCTTTTCAGGGGAATGCTCCAATCGATTGCGGAACGGGTTGGAAGACCGGTAGTCGAGGGACCGGCTGCCTTTGACCTACGTACCATGGAAAGGAACGCTCGATGAACGAACATCTCGGAGAAGTTGCCTGTGACCTCGTATTGCGAAATGGGAAATTCTACACGGTCAATCCTGAACAGCCATGGGCGGAGGCCGTTGCCATCAAAGAGGGTCGTCTCGCCCGCGTAGGGGCTAACGCGCACGTTGAAGAATGCATCGGTCCGCACACGGAGGTCGTCGACCTGGACGGCCGGTTCGTGATGCCCGGAATATACGACACCCATGTCCATCTCATCACCGCGGTCCAGTACGCCCGCTCCCTCTGTCAGCTGCCCGATCCTCCCACCCTTCCGACGATCGACGTCTGTCTCGCCACAATCCGGGAATGCTTCGAGCAGGGAAGAGGCATCGAAGACGGCTGGTTCCTTGGAGGGGTCTGGTCTCCCTTCACGTTCGGAATGGAGGGCCCGAGGAAAGAGATGCTGGACGAGATCGTCGGCGACGTTCCGGCCTTCCTGGTCGATATGACCATCCACGCGGCCTGGGTCAACTCGGCGGCGCTCAGAATCGCCGGCATCGACAAGAGCACACCGGATCCACAGTACGGTGTCATCGCCCGGGATCCTGAAACCGGGGAGGCCACCGGCTATCTGGTGGAGTATTCGGGTATGGCGCTCGTGGGTCGGCACATTCCGAAGCTGCCGCTGGTGCGGAGAATGGCCCTTGCCGAACGGGGCATAGCGGAAATGAACGCCTACGGAGTCATCGGCTTCAGCGAAGCGGGCTCGGAAGAGGCGGATCTCGCCGCCCTGAACCGACTCGCAAGGGACGGGCGCCTCAACGCCCGGGTCCTGACACGAAACCTCGCGGTCCAGGCCGGATCCATCGAGGAAGATCTCGTTTCCGCCGAGCAGATCGCGTCGGTGGCTGCGAAATACAATACGGGCAGGCTCAATGCATTTGGGGCCAAGGTATACGTGGACGGCTCCTCGCAGAACGACACCGTAGCGTTTCTGGATCGAAGCACTCCTGTCGAGCTGCCTTATCTATACGAAGACCTGACCATAACACCTGAGAAACTGAAACAGGTGGTCACCGATCTTGACCGAAACGGACTGCCGATCATGATGCATTGCATTGGCGACAAGGCGGCCCGGGTCGCCCTGGACGCAGTTGAAGCGGCGCGCAAGGCGAACGGGAACAGCGGATTACATCACTGCATTACCCACGCGTTCTTCCATTCCGACGAAGACATCCCCCGGTACGCGCAGCTGGGGGTCTCACTCAGTATCCAGACCTGGGCAAGCACCGATTTCGACTACGGAGAAATTCTCACGCCGATCATAGGAGAGGAGCGGTGGAAGAAGGCCTTCCCCTACAAGACCCTTATGAATGCCGGAGCGCTTGTCAGCGTAGGCAGTGACTGGCCCTGCGTCACGGCCTCGGTCAATCCGTTTCCCGGGCTCGCCATGGCCTCGACAAGGATCGACCCTTTCTATCCCGAAAGGGGCGTGTTCAACGAGGAAGAGAAGCTGACCATGGAGGAGCTCATCCCCATGCTGACCATCCATGGGGCGGAGATGATGGGCCTGGACGAGATTTCAGGATCCATCGAGCAGGGCAAATCCGCCGACCTCGCGGTTCTTGATCGCAATCTCCTTGAATGCGAACCCGCGGGCCTCTTCGAGACGCGCGTCCTGTTGACGCTCCTCGAGGGCCGCCCCGTGCACCATGCTGAAGACTCGCCCATGCTCGCTCCGGCCGAGGGACTCAAGACCCCCGAGATGTGGCGCTGAGTCGCCGAGAGGCTCTCTTGTTGACCCACCGGAGCCCATCTCCTATCCTGTTCCTGTTCGGAGGAAATCGTACAGAAAGGCTGCGGAAATGCGTGAACGGATCAAGGCGTTCCTCAAAGAGAAAGACATGTGCGTTCTGGCCACGACCCTGGAGGGCAAGCCCCATTGTTCGCTCATGGCCTACATGACGGACGAGGAGGCGGAGTGGATCTACATGGTTACGCACCGGAGCACGACCAAATATACGAACCTGCTCTCCAATGAGAAGGTGAGCCTGCTGGTGGATAACCGAAGCGAAGGGGTGTCCGGCGACCGGGCCAATCTGAAGGCGTTGACCGTGCACGGAACCTTTCACGCGGTGGAGGACCGAGAGATGAGGGACAGGATCCTCGAGCAGGTCCGGCAGCGCCACCCCCACATGCAGGATTTCCTCAACAACCCCGAGGCCGAGATCATATCGGTCCGTGCAAGCTCGTTCCTCTTCCTTGACGGCATATCCGATTCCCACTTCATAACCCTTTGATGACGAACCTATGCGCACCTGAACGAATCTAACAAGCGGATCTCACAAGGGGGTTCGTCATGAAGGTGCTTCTCCTGGCCATGCCGGATGCCATCAGCGCTCTCGACGGCCTGGTCACGATACCGAATATCGGCCTCTGTTCGATCGCGGGAAATCTCACGGACTGTGATGTGAGAATCCTGGACCTGGTAGGCTTCCGCAGGCGTGTTCGTCAGGCTCTTGTCGAGGAGCTCCGGAGCTTCCGGCCCGACGTGGTTGGCCTGAGCGCGATGACCTTCCAGTACGATTCAGCCGTCAGGGTCGCACGAATCGTCAAGGAGTGGAACGCAGAGACCCCCATCGTCCTGGGCGGATATCACGCATCTCTCCTCTACAACGAGGTCGGGGTCTCGCGGGAGGCAAACCTTTTCGACTTTCTCGTCAGGGGCGAAGGCGAATTGACATTCGACCGGCTCATCCAGGCGCTTCGGCAGGGAAGTGCCGAGTTTTCAAGTATTCCAGGCCTGTCAGCGAGAGTGAACGGGGATTTCGTCCACAATTCCCCTGCAGGGCTTACGGATCTGAAAGAACTCGAGCCATCGAATCGAAGCGTACGGGTCTTCAAGGACTTCCGCTTCTTCAACTTTCCCTTTGATTGTGTGGAAACCTCCCGGGGCTGCACCATGAGTTGCAGCTTCTGCAGCATCCGGGAGATGTACGGCCGGAGATTCCGCAAATTCCCCCTGAAGAAAGTGCTTGCCGAGGTCGATGGGATCCGGCGCGCGGGCGGGAAAGGCGTGTTCTTCGTGGATGACAATATCACCCTGGACATCCGCTGGCTTCGAACCTTGTGCGAGGCGATCATAGCAGAGGGGCTGGACGATCTGCAGTACGTGATCCAGGCGAGCGTTGACGGGATACACAGCGATCTCTCCTTGCCGAGTCTGCTTTCGCAGGCCGGATTCCGCGTCGTGTTTCTTGGAATAGAGAGCGGAAGCCAACACAACCTGGACATCATGAGCAAGGGGTATTCCGCGAGCAAGACCAAGGCGGTCGTGTCCGAACTGCACGGCCGGGGCATCGTCGTCCTTGGGGGATTCATCGTCGGCAATCCGGATGATCGCCCCGAAGACATCCGGGACGTTTTCGGTTTTGCCCGGGAAACCGGCGTGGACCATGCCATTGTCCAGTGCCTGACCCCGTATCCGAAAACGGACATCAGGGAGCAGCTCGAGCAGGAAGGATTGATTTCCAACCCGGAGGGCTTCGAGCGATACAACGGGTTCATGGCCAACGTGAAGACCCGCTACATGAGTTCCCTCCAAATCGCGAGAGAAACCGTCAAGGCGGGGACGCCCTATTACATGAATCCCTTCCGAATGAACGCCAGCCTGCTGTGGCGCTATCACAGGTCGGCCTTCTGGATCCTGCTACGGAACAACTTGAAGTTCATCTATTCGGGCTGGCGGAATCGAATGTTCGCATCCACCCACAGGTTCTGAGCTCCCCATTCGTTGCCGACTCCTCTTCCCTGACCGGTTCGGGCACACGGCCTGATTCGGATGGACGAAGCCTTCGCGGCGAACCGGCCACGCCGGTTGTTTTGGCCTACCCATCACCTGCCATTTCTCTAGCATTGCCAAGAGCCGAAAAATGTACAAATTGTATGTAAAATCAAACCTGTACGCCGGGAAAAGCATCTCACTAGTATCATGTGAAAGCGATAAAGAAAGGACGAGAACGATGAATAGGAACGAAGCGAAGCAAGTTGTGCACGGCGGCCTCGAGGACTTTTTGAACGGTGGAGATGCATTCTCCAGGCAGGATGAATCGGACGACACCCGCTTCTACGCGCTCGACCGGTTCGTGGATCATCTGGACACGGTCGCGCTCGCCACGGTCGAGAAGCTGATCGATACACTGGTCGTGGACAAGCGGCCCTCTATCCTCGATCTGATGGCCGGATGGGATTCCCATATCCCCGGAACCATCGAAGCGGACGAAGTGGTGGGACTCGGCCTGAACGAGAACGAGCTTTCAAAGAACAAGGACCTCACAGAATTTGTGTTCCACGACCTCAACAGGGAACCGACCCTGCCCTTTGAAGATAATCGGTTCGATGTGGTTCTGAATACGGTATCGGTGGACTACATGACGAGGCCCTTTGCCGTGTTTCGCGAAGTGGCAAGGGTGCTCAAGCCGGGTGGGCTGTTTCTGGTCGTGTTCTCCAACCGCATGTTCCCCGAGAAAGCGGTAAAGATCTGGCGCGAGTCGAGCGAGCCGGAACGGGTGATGCTCGTGGAGGACTTCTTCAAGGCATCCGACCTCTTCGAGAATCCGAAGACATTCACCTCTAAGGGCAAGCCCAGGCCGAAGGATGATCTCTACGCAGACCGGGGCATTCCGAGCGACCCGATCTACGCCGTGTATGCGGAGAAGAAGGGCGAGGAGGGAGTACGAGCAACAAGGCCCACCCTTGCCGGCGAGGAGAAGCGGCCCCTGAATGCCGAAGAGATGAAGGCCCAGAGGGAAGAGGTCAAACGGACCCTGTGTTGTCCTCACTGTGGGCAGAAGATGAAGAAATGGATCATCCCGGATTCTCCCTTTAACACGTGGCAGAACGAGTACATGTACATCTGTTTCAACGATGAATGCCCCTATCTCGTCCGTGGCTGGGACGTGATGAGCCGCCAGGGAAACGCATCCATGTCCTACCGTCAGATGTTCAATCCGGAAAACGGCAGCCTCACACCGATGCCGGTTCCGAACCTCAAGGCGCTCAAGGACGGGATCCTGGAGGAAGACGAATAGGGCATGCAGGAGGGAAGTGCGATGAGCGAACCGGCCGAGAAGATCGACCCGGAAACAACAAAGGCAAGGATGGTCGGAATCAACCACGTCGCGATCGAGGTGGACGACGTGGAGGCGGCCCTCGAATTCTACGGTAGTGTTTTCGACTTCACCCTGAGGGGAAGAGGCGATGGAATGGCCTTCATCGATATGGGAGACCAGTTCATCGCCATCGAGGAGAAGCGGACCCAGAAGCCGGACCAGCTTCGCCACTTCGGTCTGGTGGTGGACGATCGGGAAGCGGTCCGCAGGAGGCTCGAGGAAATCGGTGTGGAGCCCTTTCCCGGCCGATTCCTCGACTTCCTTGATCCCTGGGGCAACCGAATTCAGATCATCGAGTACAAGGGCATCCAGTTCACCAAGGCCCCCTACGTCTTGCACGGTATGGGTCTGGACGGGCTCGAAAAGACCCCCGAGGCGATCGAACAGCTCAGGGCAAAGGGAATGTGTCCGGGCGGGAATGAATAGCCGCCCGGTGATCTCAGATTTCCCTATTCTTCTCCTTTCCCGCCCCGAATCGTGGTATCATACGTGCCGCTCATCCGGTTGCATGCCGTGTGAGTACCGGTGACGATCGCATTCTGTTGAGAGGAGACGGAGGAGCAGGATAGCTTCGGACCAAGACATAGGGAGGTGCCCATGCTGGACTTCACTCTGACCCCCGAGCAGCTTTCGTTGCAGAAGAAGGCCCGTGAGTTTGCACTGAAGGAGATCCTTCCCGTTGCCTGGTACTACGACGAGATCCATGAAACCCCGATGCACCTGCTCCGGAAGGCCTTTGACGCGGGCATCATGAACGGTGACATTCCCGTGGAGTACGGGGGCCCGGGTGCGGGTCTGCTGGACGGGGTCATCGTCACGGAAGAGCTCGCCGCCGCCTGCCCCGGGCTTGCCACCTCGATCTTCGACAACTCCCTCGGCATGGAACCTCTCATTCTCTCGTCGAACGATGCCTTGAAGGAGAAATACCTCCCGAAGATCGCAAAGGATTTCAAGCTGATCTGTTTTGCGACTTCAGAGCCCACCATGGGCTCCGACGTCTCGGGTATCCGCTGTGAGGCCAGGGAAGAAGGGGACCACTGGGTTCTGAACGGAACCAAGTACTGGATCACCAACGGGGGCATTGCGGACTACATGTCCGTGTTCGCCACGGCCGACGCGGAGTCCAAACACCAGGGCATCTGCGCCTTCATCGTGGAGAGGGATTGGGACGGCGTCTCCTCGGGCAAGACCATACAGAAGATCGGCCAGCGGGCCTCCAATACATCCTCCCTGAATTTCAAGAACGTGAAGGTACCGAAGGAGAACGTGCTCGCCGCGCCCGGAGACGGGTTTGTCCTGGCGATGAAGACCTTCGGCCGGACCCGGCCCGCCATCGGCGCCTTTGCGGTCGGAGCCGCGCGGTCCGCCATGGAGTTTGCGATCGATTACGCGAAGAGGCGGCGGACCTTCGGTGCTCCCATAGCCAACTACCAGGCGATCCAGTTCAAGATCGCGGAAATGTTTCAGAAGGTGGAGACGGCCCGTCTGCTGGTCTGGAAGGCGGCCTGGGAGGCGGACCAGGGGCTGGACCCGACCCTGACCGCATCCTTGGCCAAGATGTACTCCTCCGAGATGGCCCAGGAGGTCCTGGGCGAGGCGCTGCAGATCCTCGCTGGCTACGGGTACACGAAGTGGTTCCCCATCGAGAAGCTGATGCGGGATACCCGGCTCTTCAAGATCTACGAGGGGACGAGCGAGATTCAGAGGATCATCATCTCCGGTTTCGCCCTGGGAACCTACGAGCCTGCGATGCCGCCGCTGGAGGATCTGCCCATGCAGAGGGAGGTGGATCCCGAAGAGAAGGCCTCCGGGCAGGCGGTATGGCGGTGTCGCATGTGCGGCTATGTGCACCACGGGGAAGAGCCGCCCGACGAGTGTCCTTCGTGCTTCTTTCCCAAGACGGCCTTCAAGAAGGTGTGATCCGGTACTGCACTGCCCCCGCCTCGTGGACTTCGAGAGGTCCCGGCGAGGGCGTTCGACGTGTATCTTCAGGCTAGATAATCACCAAGCGCTCAGGCGAGAAGGCTCTTCACCTGTCCCAGCAGGTCGTCCGTGTCGATCGGCTTGTTGATGTGGCCTGCCGGTGGCTTGAGATTCTTCTGCTTCTCGATGAAGGACTTGAGGTCTTCGGAAACCCCTGTGACGATGATCACGGGGATGGCCGCCGTGGCCGCGTCTTCCTGGAGCTCCCGCAAGGCCTTGAGGCCCGACTTTTCCGGCATGGAGATGTCCAGGGTGATCAGGTCCGGGCTCTGACCCTTGGCGATCTCCATTCCTTCATCTCCGTCTTTGGCGGCCAAGGCGTCGTAGCCGTTGTCCTCAAAAAGGGTTGTGAGGTAACTTGCGGTGTCTTGTTCGTCCTCGATGACGAGAATCTTTTTCTTTTCCAATGCAGTTCCTCCTCTTGTTCAAGGGGGGCCTTCCCGCCGTTGACGGATCCAATTCCTAGCAAACATATAGGTTTTTACAAGATACCGAAAACATTGGGATATTGTCAAGCATATTCTGGCACCCGGATGGGTGCCGGGACATTTTCGCATATTGGCAAGACGAAATCGACTGTGTTAGCCTGAGCGCGGGGACAACGAGTCGGGGACGGTCCGTATGTCGTCGAAAAAAGGCGTGATCGCTTTGATGGGATCGGGCGAGCTGACCGCCACGATGGTCGAGGTGCACAAGCAGCTCCTGGCCGCGATGGGAGCGGCCGCGCAGGCCGTCTTCCTGGACACCCCCGCCGGCTTCCAACTCAACGTGGACCAGCTATCCCAAAGGGCAGTAGAGTATTTCCGGACCCACGTACAGCAGCCCGTGTCGGTTGCCTCCTTCAAGTCGAACGAAACGGCGACCCCTTATGAGGCGGAGCAGGCCTTTCATATCCTTCGCCAGGCCGACTATGTGCTGATCGGGCCTGGAAGTCCTTCCTATGCAGTACGCCAATGGCGTGAAACCCCGATTCCCGACATCCTGGCCAACCGTGTAGAGGAAGGGGGATGCCTTGTAGCCGCGAGTGCAGCAGCCCTCACGGTGGGTTGCTTCACCCTGCCCGTCTATGAAGTCTACAAGGTGGGCGAGGATCTTCACTGGGTGGACGGAATGGACATCCTCAGCCGCTTCGGGTTGAACCTCGTGGTGATCCCTCACTGGAACAATGCCGAGGGAGGCAATCACGACACCCGGTTCTGTTACATGGGAGAGCCCCGGTTCCGCAAGCTCGAGTCCATGCTGCCGGAAGGTTCATCCGTGCTGGGCCTGGACGAGCACACTGCCTGTCTGATCGATTTCGAGAAAGAGGAAGCCGTCATCAGGGGAATCGGACGTGTCACCCTTCGCCGCAACGGAGTAGAGACGTCATTTGAAAGGGGAGACCGATTCCCCCTGGATGTCCTTCGCGGGAAGAGCATCGGAGAGTCCGTCAAGCGCGAGGCCCCGGCGGCGATCGATGCGGAAGCGCCCGAGGAGAAGGCGGAGGATTCCTTCTGGCAAGGGATTCATGGAATCGAGGCGGCTTTCGAGGAAGGACTCGAAAAGGGGGAGCCGGACAAGGCAACGAACGCCCTTCTCGAGCTCGACCGGACCATCTGGGAGGCGCAGCAGGCCCTCGAGGACCAGGAGTTCATTTCTCAGGCAAGAGAGATATTGCGGGAGATGATCGTTTCCCTCGGTGTGAAACTCGCATCTTCCGCGCCGGACCCTGTGGATCGCATCGGACCTTTGGTAGAGGATCTGCTCGACCTGAGGGAGAGGTTCCGGGAGAGGAAGCAGTGGCAGGATGCGGATGCGATTCGCGACAGCCTCCAGCGGGGAGGCATTGTCGTGGACGACACGGACACCGGTCCCCGCTGGAGATCGGATTCCTGATACGAACGCGGGAGGATGATGGTTATCTCCTCTACGGCATCCGATGCGTATACCGTTCGTGAGGAAAGCTTCGAGAGCCTTTCCTCCTATCCCCTCACTCTTGCACAGCCTCTGGCCATGAACTGCCCCTTCGTGCTACCCGCCTGGATGAAGGTGTGGTGGGAGACGTTTGGTGCGGGCCAGGAGTGCTGTCTCCTGGGTGTTAGAGATAGAGAGAGCCTCATCGGCGTTGCGCCGCTAAAGGTCAGAGGGGCGGAAGCATCCTTTATCGGCGCTCCCGAAGTGTGTGACTACCTGGATTTCATCACGGCTCCGGGAAGAGGCCCGGAATTCTTCCGGCTGCTGATAAGGGAATTGAGACGGAGGTCGGTCAGCATCCTGGAGCTGGCGCCCGTCCGGGCTGACTCCTCTGTCATGAAGGAGCTGATACCCCAGGCGAAGAGGATGGGGGGCGAGGCGCTTCTCGAGCGTGAGAACGTTTCCTACGAGCTGACTCTGCCTGCGACCTGGGAAGACTACCTGGGACGGCTGAAGGGAACGGAGCGACACGAGATAAGACGAAAGCTCAAGCGGCTCAACGAGGCGGGCCGGACCGAATTCCGTACGGTGAACAACAGCCGGCAAGAGCTTGGGCACGCAATCGATACTTTCCTCCGGCTCTTCGAATCGAATCGGCCCGACAAGGCGGACTTTCTGACGAGCCAGCGGGCGAGCTTCTTCCGGGCCGTGGCCGAGGCGATGGCCGAGGCAGGCCTTCTCAAGCTCTCGATTCTCGAGCTTGATGCCAGGCCCGCCGCTGCTGTAATGTGTTTTCATGATCCTACCACTGTCTATCTGTACAACAACGGATACGACAATCGTTTTCGTTCGCTGAGCGTGGGTATGCTCAGCAAGGTGCTCAGCATCCGGGAGGCGCTTCAGGAAGGGAAGAAGAGATTCGATTTCCTGAAAGGCCCGGAGGCTTACAAGCGCCGCCTCGGTGGAAAGCCGGTGCCGCTCTACCGGTGCCGGGTGCTGATCGGGTGAGCCTTCTGAGGAGAGGCCGGGCGGAACAACATGACAGAGCAAGCTGATGTGCTGGTGATCGGACCCCACCCGGATGATGCCGAATTCGGTGCAGGCGGGACCGTCGCGGGTTGGACCGGGGATGGGAAGCAGGTCGTCTTCGTAATATGTACGAACGGAGACAAAGGTACGTCCGACCGAAACATGGCTCCCGAACGCCTGGCCGAGATCCGGGAGGCAGAGCAGCAGGAAGCCGCCCGGACCCTCGGCGTTCGGGAGGTCGTGTTTCTCCGGTACCCGGACCAGGGCCTCGAAGACACGCCCGAGTTCCGGAAGCAGATCGTAAGGCAGATCAGGATCTACCGGCCCCACACCGTCGCAACCTCCGACCCTTATCAACGGTACATCTCCCATCGTGACCACCGCATCACGGGGCAGGTCGTACTGGATGCGGTCTATCCCTTTGCCAGGGACGCACTGTCCTACCCTGACTTGATCGATGAGGGGCTGGAGCCACATAACGTGCGTGAGATTCTTTTCTGGGGCACGGATGACATCAACTATCGCTCCGATATCACCGCCACCTTTGATCTGAAGGCCGCTGCCCTGCGGTGTCATGCGAGCCAGATGGGTGGGATCGCCCAGGCCCTCGGCACGGAAGACCTGGAAGGCTGGCTCAGGCCATTGTGCGCATCATGGGCAGAGGGCGAGGATTTCGAGTTGGCAGAAGCCTTCCACCGTGTGGAAGTCATGGCATAGCCCTTTCTGATTCGAACAACGGAGGATCTTTCCATGGAAGCTCGCCCCTTTGAGGATCGACAAAGAAGGATCTTCGGTCATGTTTTGATGATTCTTTCTGTTGCCGCGCTGATCGGACTGTTCGGCAGCGGCTGCGGTGACGACGACGACGGTTCGAGCAACGCGAACCAGCCGGCCTGGACCGGAGACCCGCTCACCGAAACCGAGGCGGGACCTGTCAGGGGCGTCAAGGGGAAGGCCGATACCTGGGTCTGGAAGGCGATTCCGTTTGCCAGGCCGCCCGTCGGAGACCTTCGCTGGAAAGCGCCCCGGGACCCGGAGCCCTGGACGGCCGTGAGGGAAAGAAGCCAGTTCTGCCAGCCCTGCTCCCAGTTCTTCTTCATTGGTACTGAAACCTACGGCAAGGAGGACTGCCTGTACCTGAATGTCTGGCGTCCACGCACGTCGGAGACGAATCTGCCGGTCTACTTCTGGATCCACGGCGGAGGCAACACCCTGGGCACGGCATCCACCGAGGACTACAACGGCGCGAACCTCGCCGACCGATCCAACCTGGTGGTCGTGACCACAAACTACCGAATCGGGCCCTTCGGATGGTTCACCCATCCCGCCCTCAGGCAAGGGGTGCCGGGCAGCGAGCTGGACGATTCGGGTAACTTCGGGACACTTGACCTGATCAAGGCCCTCGAATGGGTGCGGGACAACATCGAGGCCTTTGGCGGGGACCCGGACAGGGTGATGATCGCTGGAGAATCTGCAGGGGCCATGAACGTCTTCTCGCTCCTGATTTCTCCACAGGCGGAGGGCCTTTTTCACAGGGCCATGGCCGAGAGCGGCGGACCTATCTCGAGTTCGATGGAGGAAGGGGAAGAGGGGGCCCGAAACGCGGTCCTCAAGCTTCTGGTGAACGACGGGACAGCGGCAGATACCGCCGCGGCCGCGGCCTACCTGGACGGTATGACCGAACCGGAGATCGAGGCCTATCTAAGGGGAAAGAGCGCCGTTCAGATGCTCAGGGCCTACGCCCCTTGGTTCGGCGGTATGTTCACCATGCCGAACGTGTTCCCGGACGGTACGGTGTTGCCGGAAATGGGCTACGCGACGCTCCGGGCCGGCACCCACCCGAACAAGGTGCCCACCATCCTGGGAAGCAACAAGGACGAGATGAAGCTTTTCATGTTCGCGGATCCGGCATTCAAGGGAAGGGAGGATCTCTACGAAGTGGTCACGACCTACGGGAGCGACACGTGGAAGGCCGTGGGTGTGGACGAGCCCGCCGCGGCCCTGTGCGCTCAAGCCGGCCAGCCGGATGTCTATGCCTACCAGTTCCTCTGGGGAACCTTGGACGAGAACGGGCACAGCGAGCTTCCGGATCCCTTCGGGTTCATCCTCGGCTCCTTCCATGCGCTCGAGATCCCCTTCTTCTTCGGGAACGATTCATTCTTTGTCGGCATGCAGTACCTGCTCTTCAACGAGGCAAATCGCCCGGGCCGGGAGGCCCTCTCCACGGTCATGATGCAGTATGCTGCATCATTCGCCTACACAGGCGACCCGAACCCACCCGGATCCGGGCTGCCGGTGTGGAGCCCCTGGTCGGAAGAAACGGACGGCCCCAAATGCATCCTCTTCGACGTTCACCCGGACCAGACCCTGGATATTGGCATGTCCACGGCCGAGCTTAACGTGGAAGGGGTCCTGGAGCGGATGGCCGTCGAGGTCCCTGAGCCCCTGCTCAGCGAGGCCGCGGCCTATCTTGAACCCTGGGGCGACCGGTTTTCGAGCGATTAGTGAGTTGCCACCGCCCCCACAATCTGGGCCATTCTATCCAGCGGTTACTCATACGGGAACCCACCAGCCTCATAAGGATATTGCGAGTCGCCAGGGGCGACGTGGCAATCCCCTCGCCCGGTAGGGGGCTGACTTGTCCGACGATTCCGCTCAATGGAGAGGCTGGCGAAACCCTGGAAGGCCGACCAGCGTTGTATAGGTGCGGTATACATTGAATCTTGAGGGGTGGCGTCCCTTATCTTCAGATGAGGAATCGAGATATTATCTGCTTCTTCTCAAGACGCTCAGCAGAATGACGGTACCGATCGGCACAAGAAGGAAGGCGAGGCTATTGAATAGCCTGGAACCCTCCCTAGATGTTTTTTCGTATCCAGAGGCTTCCGCAGGGGTGCCGGGCCATGTAGGGCTCAAGTCCTCTCCCACGCCCGAGGTGACAAGGAGGCGCTTGTCCATATCGATGTAGCTGATATGGACATTGCCTGAAGAGTCAACACCCATGGAAGGTGGGCTGCTACCCGGCTCCAGCCGATCGGAGAGCGGTCCGGAAAGAGTCCAGGCCCCGTGAGCGTTGGTGGCATAATTGACCCTGATACTATCGTCCTCATCCCTAACGCCGTAAGCTATATGCGCACGGTTCGCGCTGTCCGTGGCCATGGCCGTCCAGGGTGGTATCAACTCGCTCCCTTGCCAGGCTACCATGGCCGGACGCATTCTTCCCGTCGTATCTGAAGCATGGGTAACAAAGTTCCAGAATTGTTCGCCTATGATAAACAGGGTTACGTAAGCAATATGGACATAATCAGACGCGTCGATCGCAAGGGAGGGGTGCCAGGCTATGATCCCACCGAAGGGCCACGTAATGAGAGGGGTCTCCTCCCAGGATCCCGAGGAATTGGTGGCATAATATTCCGCACCACTGCCGGGCAATTTCTCTATGGTCCCGTAGCGTAGATGTACGTACCCACCGCTGTCGACTGCGATGTCCGTCCGTCCGTAAAGGAATTCCCACACATCAAAACCATGCGTGATTTGCTCACTTGTCCAATCGCCTGATCTGTTTGTTGTGTAGATGACACTGTGCGAGAGGAAACAAAGGTGTACATGACCCGATGGACCAATAGCGATGGAGGGGTCGGAACCTAGCCCTATTTCTCCTATGTCCACGATTGCCCAGGATCCTGAAGAATTGGTCATGTACTTGATCTGCCCTTCGAACGTGTCACAGACGATATGCAGATTATTGGCATCGTCAACGGCCACCGATGGATTGTCGACTACAAGGGAGGGTTCGATCGAGCTGCTCACCCAGGCTCCTGTGCCGTTTGTGGCGTATTTGAGTCCTTGGGACGACTCGTCACGATACACGATGTGGACGTGGTCCGAGCCATCCACCGTGAGAGAGGAAGGGCCGAGTACCGGCCCATCGTCAACTACTGCCGTTTCCCAGGCCCAGGCCGGCTGCGCTGTATAAACCGTGACTAGGAAGAACGTGATCAGGGCCAGTATCCACCGGTTCTTCTGTTCCATTATGCTCTCCCAAATTGATGTGGATCTTCCCCGCTTAGCGGCAGTATAGTGCAGAGTTGCCTCGAACTCCAGGAATTTTCATCTCTCATGTAGCTATCGGGTTATGCTCCCCCTCGCCTCTGTGGAAAACACATGTGTTCGGAATCCTCAACCCTGCCCGATGGGCCGCCAATGATAGCTTCGACGTCGATGCATTGATTCCTGGGAGGAACCAATTAGGCATCAACGGCGGCTCTTGTGACGCATGCGGGATGCCTTGGCTGGCTTCAGGATCTCGAGATCCGTGTGCTTTGCGATCTTTTCGAAATCCCGATCATTGTGAAGCAGAGGAACCCTGTGCTCAATGGCGACCGAAGCGATCATACAGTCCAGGGCTGTGCGGATTGTGAAGCCTTTCTTTCGGAGGGTTCGGTACATTTGAGATGAACGCAGGAATGTGTCGCGCGTCATAGGGAGAAAGAGGAGACATTCGAAGTAGTCTTTGGTTCTGGCATGTTCTGAGTCTGATCGGATTCCTTGGAGAACCTCGGCAAGAACGATCCCGCAGATACAGATATCCTCTCCGGTCTCAAGAAGGAGCTCCAGGGTGGCTACATGCGGGCGTGGTCTTCCGGCGAAGAAGTCGATCCAGACAGTCGTATCGACAAGGATCATCGGGATCGGCCTTTACGCCATGTCTTCAGATCTCCTTCCCATTGGACAGTGCCTTTCAGTTCCAGGATCTTCTTCTGGCGCTCACGGCGCAGGAGTTCATGAAGCGCGTGGTCAATCAGGGCGCGGCGCGTCTTGATCCCTGTGGCCTTCTGGCACGCTTCGACCAGTTCGTCATCGAGTACAACATTCGTCCTGCCCATGCCACTTGCCTCCTGCCTTGTCTTCAACAATACACATAATATGGTGAAATAATGTGTATTGCAAGGGCTTTCTTCCGGCAAGTTATTGTTGGCCGATGTTTTCCCTCCCCAAGGGCTTGAAGACAAGCAAGAGGACCGGCAGCAGGATCAAGTCAGCAAACACCGCACCGATGACCGCGAAGCCGATGAGCACGGCCTTGCGCGAGCGGAGCACGTATTGGGCTTCTGAGATGCCGGCTGAACGCTAGCCTCTTCTTCACTGCCCCAACCCGACAAACTGTTCTTTTAGTAGGACAAGACTAAACAGGGAGCATCGCGCACAGCGAGATCAACCCGGCCTAGCTTTGAGAAATGCGCGGATAGGAGACGGTCCGCCCACCGGCGCTGTTATGCGATACCATGGAGACTGGTGGTAGGGGCAGAGGGACGGCGCAGATATTAGATGCAAAACAGGTTGTAGTTTCTTCTCCAGCGCTGTTTCACAATAGACCTAGCGTCGCCATGACCAATGACAAGTGACCGACATCACTATATTCAAGCCTCAACAAGAGGTTCGCTGCCGCAACGTTATTTCCCCTTCTTCTTCAACAAGCCGGGTAGCGTCTTAGCGGTTACCCCTAGACTCTTCGTCAGAAGCGTGGCAGGAGAATCACTCATCGCCGCTATGACTTCATACTGCCTGTCAAGTTTTGCCTCTGACTCGATAACCTCCTTCTTCTTAACCAACTTCCGCTGAAAGTCCGCTAGCTTATCCTGATACTGTCTCCACAGGTTCGCATAGGAGCTTATCTGATCCGCTTGACCCGACAGGCGACTAGAGAGCTTAGTGAACTCCTCTATAACCTGATTGTCCTGATAGTAGGGGTACGCCATTTCATGAGAAATCTCACTCCACGCCTCTTCAAAGAGAGTCCTTACTTGCAGTTCCACCACATGCTTGGTGCTTTTGTCGCACTGTACCTCTACAATGTAATGGATGGACCTGTATCCCTTTTCTGAGGGCTTCAGTTCACATCCTTCGGCTTCGTAATGCGACAGAAGCTCGGGTGGATCTTGTTCAAGAACATTTGCCTCGGGGTTCCCAAGTACGTCCCATTTCTTGTGGATGAACCTGTGGATAGCTACCCAGTCTTCCTTGAATAGATGCAATGCCCTGACACCCGCAAGATCCTCTACCTTAGTGCTGTAATTGGTTGACGTTGCATATATCGATCCATCCCTAATGGTCCTTCTGATTATCTTCTCTACGAGGTGCTCAGCGTCCTTTACCCTCCATTTGACTGCATGGACGCGTGGCCCTGGCCTGATGATATCTGCTGCAAGTCTTGCAGGGACATCCAGGTCTTTCCTCCACATGGAAAAATCGTTGTATATCAATTGGAGTTCAGACCAGACCAACCCAGTCTTTCTGAACTTGTAGTGACTTATGCCGTATTTCTCAAAAAACTCTCGCTGACTTAGCATAGGCTCAATCCATGATCTGAATCCGGGTCTGCGATAGCTTTCTCCAAGAAGTCTTCATTTGCTCTTCTTCGCATTCTCGTTTTTTGTCAGCACTGCAGTATGCCACAATGTCATAATGGCAGCCATTCTTGCCTGGAATGTCATGTGTCGTTCTTCTTTTTTCAGACCAAGAATGAATGTCTCGGGATTTCTGATGGGGTTAAGGAAGATTTTTCCTTGCAGTACATTTTCGATCGCCTCTTTCATCCCCTTCTTTCGGAGCTCATGCCCAAGTTTCTTCATCGGTACTCTTTCAGAATAGCTTCGGTGAAGCATTTCCAATACTCTGGCTACTCCTTGGAAGGCTGCTGAAGCTTCATCCTTCAAACCCATCGAGTTGGGCGTCCTCAGGTCCAACGTGGTGAGCTTACCGATGAACTCGTCGATATCAGCCTTGACAGGCATCGCATTCGGGAAAGTCTTTCGTCTTCGTTTCACTAGGTATTTCCAGTATTCAAAGACGCAGAAGTATCTAATGAAATGGAGGTCATCCAAATCGCGTCCCGGGCGGACAATGTAAGACCAGATGTTCTCAAGATAGAAATCAATGTCGTCACCATAACAGAAGTACAAATCGAAGGTGTCTGCTCCAAGCTCCCACATCAGTTTCTTCCACATTATGACTCGCTCTTCATCAGCAATGTCCGGAACAAGTTGCAGCAAGATGTCCGAAACCTCCTCTCCATCTAGGTCGACGAGTTCCCCCTCAAATAGTGCTGCGTGGCCAACTTCGTGAAAAAGCCCCCACCAACGTTCGGGACAGAAGAGTAGGTCGAAGGGGAGGTTCACTATGTCGGTGATGGATGAAAAACCTTGCCCTTGAAACCCAGCGACCACGAAACCCTTCCATTTGAGTCCGACATTTTCAAGCAGACGCTCAACAATCACACCGGCCGCTTTCAATACTCTCTGAATACCACCCTTCGTAGGAGAGAATTGACTCTCTGAGTGTTCCAGTCCAAGGAACGCGCCTCGTGCTCGTTCTTCAGCTCCATGAGTTATGGCCTGGATGTATGTCCCTACATGCATTCTGACATCTTCGTCTTCTCGATCGGTTTGTTTCAGCAGATATAGCAATCGGTCCTCGGCGGCTATTCTGAGATCTTCAAAGCAATCACCAATGAGCGGATCTTGCATGAGATTGCTGAGCCCGAAGTAGAGGTTTCTCAGACTGTTCTCGAAGATAGGTCCCCACCGCTCGAAGAGCCCCATTCTACTTTTCGTGATGCTCAGTCCTCTGCGGTTCTTCCCCGGGCCCATGAGATCTTCCATGCTTTCGGGCGTTTGTTCACAAAGGACGTTCACTGAAGTTGAATACAGGCGTTGCGCCAGCCCGTTTCTTGTATCCAAGACTGCCTTGATGAACTCACCCCATGTGCTTGTCCCTTGCGGCTTGAAGACTACGTCTTTGCAGCCGAACGTCCCAAACCCTCTACCAAATTTCTTCTCGCCGAATTCGATCACCGCCTTCATGTCGCCAGGCGCGCATGTCACATCAAAAGTGGGGAACACACCCTCACCATATGTGAACTGCTCGTTGAACCTCTTTGGTAGACTACTTTTCAGGGGAGGCTGAGTCAGCTGAAAATCTATACCCACGAGCGAAAACGTTTTTGCAGAAAAGAGGTCATGCTTCCGCATTTCCTTCGTGATAACAACTACAGACTTTCGGCCAATATTGCTAAGAGCAGTAGTTATGTCTGAGAATCGCTTGCCCCTGACAATGAATACTAATTCAGCCCAGCCTGTCGTTCCCAGAATGTTGAGGGTCACGTCCTTGAGAGCGTTCTCGCGCCAATACTGTGTGAGTACGGTGTCGATGTGCGCTCCAAAGGTACGGGCCAGAGATTCATTTATGCGAAAGAAGAGTAAGCCCCAGACATCTCCTCGACGGGTATTGAATGGGCCTTCACCTTGGCCGGCGTCTAAGGGAAATGCAAGAATCTGATTCCCTCCTCTAATATTGTCAATCGAGCCTCGTCTGCTGGGGCCTTCCAGGAAGTCCTTGCTTTGGTAGATGACGCACACATCGTATCGGCCGAAGATCTTCAGAACACAGATAGGTGGGTTGCCCGTTTCCGTCTCAATCGCCCTTCTGATTCTGTTGGCAACATTGCCCTCTTTACCGGGGGCGACAGTGAGCAGGGATATTTTGTAGCCTATCGGGCCTAAACTTGCTTGTTGTGAGTCCTTTCTTTTCATCTTTTCAGATCCCATCGTTAGTGGTCTGAGGTTGTTGGGTCCGGTAGGGCCGTGCCAAGGGGCGACAACATCCTTGGCGATGGTTCAGAAAAGAGAAAGGGCCAACCCTCTGGGTTGACCCCTCTAAGTCATGAATAATGATAGTAAGGTGCTTGCTGAACAATTGAGTCACCGAACAGCCTGGGGCTTATCCGCGCCACTCTGCACCATTTCTTGCCGATTCAAGCTCGTGTGTCGTCCCCCATCATCCCTTGCGGCCTCGGGCCCCCGGTGCTACACGCACACGGTCAAGGTAGGCCTTAGAATCGGCAATCCATTTAGGTAGGGTCACCACAAACGATTGCTTTGAACTCTTCAGCCTGTCTCCTTCCAGTCGTGTCCCCCAGCGGTTACACCGGGTCGCGCCAGAAACCTTGACCAATCCTAGAGAGAGGGCCATTGTTCTCTCCTTCCGAAATCCTTTCCTACATAGATTGTTGTGAGGAAAAGCTAGAGTCTTTTATCAACTAATTTAGACGAGTAGAACCACATCGTAGCACGGATGTCAAGAAAAATCTATACAGTCTCAGCTGCCAGGCAGAAAAATGTTTGATGTGGAAAACAGCTTGTATTTTCAATAGTATGCCAGTTTCCAGGCTGAAAACGCAACCAGTACTTCCTATCGGTGGTCCCGGAAAAATTCTTTACCCGTACGTTCTATAGATGTAGCGGAATCTGATACGATTCTGCCACCAGGAGCGCCTGGGCATCCAGCTACAGCTCGCAAGTTCCTCGAGGAATCGGAGTTGACCGGCGCCGCAGGCACTACACAACATATTCCCCTTTTCAGGCTGAACGCTGAGGCCGCCCAGGGTATCTCGGGATTCAAACAGCCGAATCCGAATTCTAACAGGAAAGCCCTTTCTCTCACAAAATCTCCCTCCCACAAGTGCGATTGTGATCTCCAGAGAAATCGGTCTTCGAATCTGCTACTCAAGGCTCGACGAAGGCCTTCAACAGGGGATATTCCGGGTCGTTCTGAAAGATGAGCTCCTCAGGGCTTTTGTCGATATGAATGAGGACCGCGAAATATCCCAGGCAGAGAGTGACTATCCCGATCCCTGCGAGGATGGAGTGCCGCCTGGTCAGAATGAATCGGGCGAGGCCCTCCGTCATCGGATTCTCTCCCGTGCAATGGCCTTGTTGGCAGGGTTGCGTTCAGGCTTCGATACCCTGCGCGGGAGCACTCCTGCCCAGGGGTTTGGTGATGAGGATCAATACTGGCAACAGGATCAGGTCCCCGATGATAGCGCCCACAACCGTCAAGTTGATCAGCATGCCCATGTTGCGAGTGTACTGGAAGTTCGAAAAGAGGAAGATGAAGAAGCCGGCCGTAAGGACCACAGACGTGATCAGGATCGGTTTTCCGACAGATATCATCGTGCGTTCAATGGCACTTTCATAGTTCTGATCCAAGGAGTACTCCCTCTTAAAACGTGACATAAAGTGGATCGTATCGTCGATGGCAATACCAAGGGCGATGGCGGCGAGCGGGGCTGTTGCGAAATTGAGTGAGATGCCAAGCAATCCCATGAATCCGAAGGTGATCGTTATGGGTACTACGTTTGCCAACATGCTGATCAACCCGACCTTGAGTGACCGGAAAAGAATGATCATTAGGAAGAGAATTGCGGCACCTGCGAGAACAAGTCCCTGTCTGAGTCCCTTTAGGAAGGGCATCAGAGTGTTACCGAGCATGATGTTGGTGCCGGTCACGTAAGCGTTCACATTTGGGATTGTGCCGAACTCTGATTCCAGGTACGGAAGGGTCGCGTCCATTAGCTGCTGGTATGAATCAAAGTCGTGAGGTCGGAATCGGATGGCTACGGAAGCCTTGGAATAATCGTCATTGAAGAACCTCTCAATCAGACCGGATTCGTCAGACATCGAGGCCATGAGGAGAAGCTCGGCAACGGCCCTCCGATCATCTGGGATGCTGTATGCGGTAGGGTCGTCATCCTGAAGCCGAAAATTGATGTACTTGATTAGATCCGCCCCGGAAACGACCTTGTCCACCCCAGCCTGTTGCCGGATGAAGGCGCCGAGTTCGTCCAGCTTCTCGAGCAACAAGGGATCCTTGATTCGATCCGTCTCTTCGCTTTCGACGACCACAAAGAAGGGTATGAACCCCCCGAGCTTCTCCTCGATGAAGCTCGTGTCTGTGACCAGCTTCATCTTTTTGCCGAAGAATTTCGCCGGGTCTGTCTCGACATGCAGGTTTACCGCTCCGTAGCCTGCCGCGAGAAATAGGACCAGGAATATGGGGAGAAACATGCCTTTCCTGGTCAAATTGAACCTGTGTGTCTTTGTAAGGAATCCTAGAAAGGCCTCGGAGGGCGGCTTGCGGAGGCTCAGCGGTCTTGTGTCTCCCATACTCAATCCAATAGGGAGGAGGGTCATCGACAGGAGGAAAGCGAAGCCCATGCCGACGGCGCTGAAGATGCCGAAAAGGCTGAGGGCCTCGATACGACACACGGCGAGAGAGGCGAAGCCGATCATGGTGGACAGGGTGGTAAGAGAGCAGGGGACCAGCATCAAGCCGACGGTGCGACTGACCGCCTCAGACTTGGTGCTGCAAGTACTGCGGCAATCCTGGTACTGACTCAAGATGTGTATGCAGTCGGCAGTACCGACGATGAACAGGATCGTTGGAATCAGGACCGAGAAGAAGTTCAGTTCCGATCCTGTAAGGTACATGACACCCACTGCCCAGACCACACTCAGGCTGATGGCCATGAAGGGGAGCAGGATGCAGAGGTAGTTTCTGAAGATGAGATACATAGCCAGGATGAGCAGACAGATGCCCATGGGCAGTAAGGTGCTGAAGTCCCGCCTCATGCACCGGAAGATCTCCGATCTTCCAACAGGGGAGCCGGCCATGTAGTGGGGGTGTCCGTTGCCTTCCCTGGAGAATATTTCGTCGATCCGCCTGAGCACGGTATCACGTTCATCGACCCTGAGCTTTCCATCCAGCGTGATGTCGAAGAGCGCCATGCTGTTGTCCTTTGACACGAGGAGATCCTCATACAGAGGGTTTGCCTCGACTCTTTGCTTCAGGGCTTCTTGTTGCTCGAGGTTCTCGGGCATGGTGTGAAAGAAGGGGCCGACGGTGAGAGCGCCGTTCTCAACATAGATATCTTCGGCGTTCCCCACGGAAAGAACTCCGGTGATCCCTTCTACCAGACTGAGTTCTTCGGTTATTCTGACTATCCCCTCAAGGGTCTCGGCCTCAAGGACGTTGTCCGCCGAGTAGGCGGCTGCCACCACCTCGTCGTAGCCGAACTCCTCGAAAAAGGCTTGGTGTCGAGGATACTCAGGGTCATCTTTGAACATCAGCTCGTCCGGCCTCTGGTTTAGGTCTATACGGAGGGAGAAAGCGCCAAGGAAAACGGTCATTGCTCCGATTCCTATAAGGATGTAATACCGCCTGGCCAGGATGAAGCGGGCGAGGGTCTCCATCATGGGGAAATCTCCTCTTGAGTGTCTCAGTTTCTTGGCAGCCGGCATTGGCAGCGCCGGAATGGGCGATATGGACAGGGTCTACTGAAATGGGGAATCAAATAGCGTGCCAGGATGTGGAAAGGAATTTGCAGAAGCCTGCGTATGGGGAATCTGCTGCATGGTCGTGGGGTTGTTCGCACTAGGGGCGGTATGTCGGGACGGCAAGCTGTCACCCGGGCTCGTGGCGGGCACCACGACCGCGGCGTTGCTACTCGTCATGCGGCTAAAACGGGATGGAAGTGTAGACAAACGGACACACGTGCTCCGTGGACTGTGTCCGAATGGAGACATCTTCCCCCCTGGAAATAGTCCTTGCGGGAAGTCCCCGCAGAGATTATAAGAAATAAGGATCCCTTGCCCACTTTGTCCCCCGGCCGAGCTGCCAATGATCAATCGGGACCTGAACCAGGATTTGCAGGGTACGCTGGTCGACTACTTCTTCAAGGCCAAGATCATTCTGGGCCTGACCTGTTTGTCCCTTCTCCTGTTCTTCCACTATTTTCGATTTCTCGGTGTCGAGGCCCAGCCCATCATCTTCACCTTTGTCATCGAGCTCGCCATCTGGGCATCCTATTTCCTGATCCGGACCAGGCGGCCGGAAAGTATCTTGTTTCACAACGCCGCGAGCCTCTGGATCGACGTAATCGCCGTGACCATTGCGCTGCACTATTTCGGCGGAATCTATTCGATGATCTGGGCGGCCGCTTACCTTCTGCTGGTCGTCTGCTCGGGCCTGTTCCTCTCCAAGAGGGGGAGGGTGCTTTTCGCAGCATACGTGATCCTGACTTTCACCCTTCTCTGCCATCTGGAGCATCACGGGGTGATCCTCCGGCATAACATCTTTCGGGTGCCACCCAGCACTGGCAAGGACATCTTCTTCTGGTCCAGCACCAGCCTGCTGATCTTTGCGACGGCGGTGCTCACGAACAAGCTGGCCGAGGTTCTCAGCCGCTTGGAACAATTCGCCAACCTGGGGAGGTTGTCCACCGAGCTTGCCCATGAGATCCGAACGCCCCTGCAGGTGATCGAAGGCTTGCTCCACCGGGTGGAGGCGCCCGAGGGAACGAAGAAGGAGATCCGGGTGCAGACAGAGAGGATCGCACGCTTCGTCAAGGAGATTCTGGCCCTGGGGAAGGAGGAGAAGCCCCGGATCGCTTCTCTGAGGATTCAGGACATCGTGGACCATTCGGTCAACCTGATCCTGAAGGCCGTACCGGCCCGACCCGGCATCAGCGTGGAGCGGGACTTTTGCGATGAGGAGCTCTGGGTAGAGGCGGATGCGGACCACCTCATCAAGGCCTTCTCAAACCTGGTCCGGAACGGGCTTGATTCCATGGACGGCAGCGGAACGCTCTCCGTGTCCGTTTTCCGGTACGGGTTCGAGTGGCTTCAAGTGGACATACGGGACACGGGAACCGGCATGGAGAAGGGGGAATTCGACAGGATTTTCGAGCCTTTCTACACGACCAAGGCAGGCAGAAGGGGGGTCGGCCTTGGGCTCGCCATCGCCAAGAAGTTCATCGAGGCGAATGGCGGCCGGATCGGGGTGGACAGCGTGCCGGGACAGGGAAGCCTGTTCACCGTGAAGCTTCCGCTGGCCTCTCCACCCTGAAAAAATCTTTTCATTTTCGGCTATTGACAAGTGTGGCCGGGGGCTGGTAGCGTGCGTATAAGGTTGGTGTAATTTCCTGTTCTGGAAGATGAGGGTCCGCCGCTCAGATTTTCAACTCCGGGCGGCTTTTTTGTATCACGGGTAAGCGGGGTGTCACGAAGCGAGCGCGCCGCGAACAAAGGAGGTTCTCGAGGAATGGAAAAGGAACAGGGAGTGGTCAAGTGGTTTGATGACAAGAAGGGCTACGGATTTATCTCCCGCGAATCTGGTGACGGTGATATTTTCGTGCATCACTCCGCTATCCTCGGGGAGGGTTTCAAGACGCTCAACGAAGGCGACCGTGTTGAGTACGTTGTGACCCAGGGAAGGAAAGGGCCGGCTGCTGGCGAAGTAGTCAAGCTGTAAGGCTGTTGCTCCGCTTTCAGTACCCTTATTCTGGAATTTGATCCCGCGGGAAGTGGTTCCGCGGGGTGCTTGCAGGCGACCTGCCCGGCGGCAAGGCACGTCTGAAGTTCGAACCTTTCAACTATGGAGGACAATATTGGCTCGCGATGATCTAGCACAGACAGAAGGGGTAGTCACGGATGTAAAGGCCGGCGGGCATTTCATTGTGAAGCTCGATTCCGGACAGCAGATTTCCGCCAAGCTCTCGGGCCGGATGCGTAAGTTCCACATCCGGGTCATTCTGGGAGACCGGGTGACGGTGGGTGTGTCCCCTTACGATCCCAGCCACGGTCTGATCATTCACCGGGAGAAACTGCCCCCCCGCACCCCTTTCCAGCGCCCCAGAAAGAACTGATCCCCCGCGACCGTTTCTCTATCTCCCGGTCTTTCCTGTTCACCGCTTGCTCGCATCAGGCGTGGTTTCTCAACTTCAGTTCTACAGGATGAGGGTCGAGGTAGACCTGCTGCTTCAGGTAGGGCTGGTCGTACTTGCGCACGTAGTGGTTCATCAGGGTGAGTGGCACGATCAGGGGCAGGCCGCCTTTGTGGTACTGGTCGATCAACTCGAGCATTTCCTGCTTCTCGTTCCTGGAAAGATCCTTCTTGAAGTATCCCATCAGGTGATGGAGTACATTGGTGTGCTTCTTTGTGGTCGCCTTCAGGTGAATCGCCTCCATGAGCAGGGATAGGTACTGCCCGTAGAGCTCCTGCGGGGCCATCCCCTTTGCCCCGGCCACGAGCCGCCCCAGAGAAGTGTAGTGTTTCGGGCTGTGTGACAGAATGAGGAGCTTGTGCCGGGTGTGGAAGTCCACGAGCCGCCCGATTTTCTTTCCGTTACCCAGCATCTCGCGCCATCTCTTGAAGACGAAAATCCGCTCGATGAAGTTCTCCCGCAACCCCGGGTCGTGAAGACGGCCGTCTTCCTCCACAGGCATGGTGGGAAAGCGATCCATCAGGATCGAAGCGAAGAGGCCTACCCCGTCCTTGCTTCGGTTGCCGTCGTCCCCGTGCACGTGGACCCGCTCCATGCCGGTGATCGGTGACCTGCTCTTCAGGACGAAGCCGCAGAGATCCTCCCCGTCAAGCTCTTCGACCTTGTGGCGCGCCCACCGCTCGACCCTCTTGGTGTAGTCCTCTCCTGTCTTCGGGTCCATAAGCCGGAGCGCTCCGACCTGCCCCTCGAGGCGGAGGGACTCTGACACATCTTCCAGCCCGCAGTCCTCCTCAGGGCAAACCGGCACATAGTCCACGAACCGCCCGAGTGTGTCCTTAAGGAAACGGTCACCCTGGTACTTGCCCTGGTTCAGGACCGAGAGGCCTAGCAGGGATGCACTGATACCCAGTCTTATCTTCGCGTCCATGAGTTAGAGCCCTTGTCTGCCGCGTTGCACTCGTCATGTGCCGCGAAAGGTGAAAGGGAAAAGGCTAAAGGCATCGAACGTCTCCTGCAGGAGGCGTCTCGTGTCGGTATCACCCTGGAAAGGGAACAAACTTCGAGCGAAGAATGCGACGGTCTCGAGTCACCAGTGGAACGCGGTGAACGATACTCGTTGCGGCAATGAGTTCGTCCGCCGGGTCGCCGACAAAGTCCAACTGAGTCGAGACGCGCGCGATCTCAAGATCCAGCGGCCACACATGTATGCTGGACAATGCGTTGGTCAGCTCGGGATCGTCAAGATCCAGGGTTACCCTTCCGAGCTGCACGAGCTTTGCGAGCTCCCAGAGGACGATAGAGGCAATACTCCACGAGTCGTTCGCGAGCAATTTGCGCTCGCCGGGCTTGATGTCGCCGCGGAGCGCATGAACCAGTATGTGCGTGTCAAGGTTCAGCATCGGCGTCCCACGCGATCCCTGTGGAGAGAATGTCACCCTCGACCTCTATCTTGTTCCGAAGGGATCCAATGAGGTCCGCGGGCGGTTGGGGGTATGGGATGACGCGCGCGACCGGCCTCCCGTGTTTCGTTACGATCAGCCCATCCGGCGCAAGCTTCTCGAGCAATGCGAGGCACTGTTCCTTGAACTTGGCGGCACCAATTGTCTTCACCGTCGACCTCCTCTGGACAATAATTATGACCAGTCACATAATATAGTCATATCGGCCGCTTGTCAAGTCCCAATGTGGCAAGTGTGTTTGCAGGTCATGTTCTCGGATGTTGCGGTCTTCATGAACTCGCGCATCAGGGTGGTGGTGTAGGATCCCTTTGGCAGAGAGAAGGTGAAGCAGAGCCCCTGGGGATGTTCTTCGATCCTAAGGTCCGGGACTCAAAGGCGGAGCAGGGAGGCGTCGTTGCCCAGCCGGTTCTTCTCCATATTCGT
The DNA here is from genome assembly GCA_028277985.1 of bacterium. Lineage (GTDB taxonomy): Bacteria > Desulfobacterota > DSWW01 > DSWW01 > DSWW01 > S015-6. The sequence continues at coordinate 52,725 of JANQFG010000068.1, forward strand.
CCCTCCCAACTAGACCAGCAGAGAGGCAAGGCCGACGATCGGCAAAAGCAGGACACGGACGATCGCGCTGAGCCAACCCTGCGCTCGGACGACGTCTGCCAGGGGCGGGCTGTTCTCATAGTAGAATTCCACTAAGGAGCGCCCGGGGCCGTTGGTCAGGAGGTAGTCGTCGCGGAAAGAGCGAAGGGTGTCGATCTTGCCGGCCATTTCCGTCCCGAACGCTGCCGTGGCGATGAAGCATCCGATTTCGTCGCATATATCCGGTATTCCGTCCCCGTCGCCGTCTTTCAGGACCCTTTCATCTACAAAGCCGCACACCAGGCATTCGATGTGGAGCTCCTGCCCGGCGCGGATCAGGGGTGTGTAGATGATCGCCCGCAGGATGTCCCTTATGTTCCAGATCTCCAGAGGTCCCACGATGGCCGTGTAGTCGCCGACCACCCCCTGGGGATTCCAGAAGTAGAGATACCATGTACCGGTCGCGGCCACAGTTTCATCGAAGGCCGGGCCCTCGAAGTACCACTTGTCCCCAAAGGGCTCGTACAGCGTCTCCCGGGGTGTCCATGGCTCCTCGTTCTGGATGACCGTGGCCCCGTATCCGGGCGGCAGCTCGAAGGGCAGCTCAACGTCCGGAACGGGCAGGCCGGGGCCGACCACCGCAAACCAGGGGAGGACCAGCTCGTAACCCTGACAGACGGGTACGATCGCTTGCGCGAAGAGCCGGGTCGGTTCGGTGATCTGAAAGGTGAAGACGTCGATATCCTCGCCCGTCTCGAACCAGGAGTAGAAGGCCCTGGACTTCTCCAGGGGCTGTTGGATCTGGAAGGGTGCTTCGGCCGAGAAGTCCTCTTCCTCCAGGTAGGGCACGTGAGCCAGGGCGGGCTGCACCACCAGAAATCCCATGATCCAGAGCCAGCCCGCCGCCTTGGTCCATCTGTTGACCAGAGTTATATGGGATCGATCCATGATCGCCTCATCGACTCATACATGATTCCGAAGCTGCAGTTCTGCAGGATGAGGGGTCAGGTAGTGCTGCACCTTCAGATAGGGTTGATCGTATTTTCGAACGTAGTGCTTCATCAGGGTGACCGGGACCACGAGCGGCACGTACTCCTTCCGGTAGCGCTCGATGATCTCGAGCAGCTCCTGCTTCTCATCGCTCGTGATCTGTTTTTTGAAATAGCCCATCATGTGCATGAGCACGCTCGCGTGCTTCTTCACAGTGGCGACGAGGGAGAGGGCCTTCAGGAAGAGTTCCTGGTACTGCTTGTAGACTTCGGGCAGCGGCACTTCCGCGGCACGGGCGACGAGCCTGCCCATCGCCTGGTGGACCTTGGGACTGTGCGAAAGGATCTGGAGCTTGTGTCTCGTGTGAAAGTCCACGAGCTTTCCCCGTGATTTCCTCTCGTCCAGGAGCCCGCGCCAACGCTGATATGCGAACACGCGTTCGATGAAGTTTTCCCGGAGCCGCGGATCGTGGAGGCGGCTCTCCTGCTCGACGGGCAGCAGCGGAAAGTGCTCCATGAAGGCCATGGCGAACATGCCCACGCCCCGGTTGGAGGGAATCCCGTTCGCATCGTAGATCTTCACCCCCTGCATGCCGCTGCTCGGGGATCCGCTCTTGAAGATGTAGCCGCAAAGGCCCTCGCCCTCCAACTCGGTCACCCGACGGCCGGCCCATCGGGCCATACGGTCGGTGAAATCCTGCCCGCTTCGGGTCGTGACGAGCTTGGGGGCCTCGGGGTCACCCACCAGACGCAGTGTCTCACGCGGAATCGGGAACCCGCACTCCACTTCCGGACAGACCGGGACGAATTCCACGTACTCGGAAAGGGTGTTTGCGATGTACCTGTCCAGCTTGTGCCCGCCGTCGTAGCGGACCTTGTGCCCCAGCAGGCAGCTGCTGATGCCCAGTCTCACCTTAGGTTCCACGTGTCTGAAGATCTCCTTTCACCCGTACTAAACAGATGCGTCTGTCGCCGAAACGTTCCCAGGAAGACAGCTTGCACGAGACTACGCCGCTCGCCGCTGAAAGCTTCCTTCTATTGGCTGGTCAGGACAGCCGCTTCCGCAGGTCGTTCGCCTGCTTTCGAATGCCTTTGGGCCGGTCCTCGGAGAGCCGCCCGAGGTTCCTGAGTTGCAGGCCCATCCGGGGAATCTTGTCCAGCCGGACCTTGTGGCGGAGCAGGAAGTCCCAGTACAGGGTCGTGAAGGGGCAGGCCCGCTCCCCAGTGGATTCGCCCGGATCGTAACGGCATTCCTCGCAGTAGTTGCTCATTCGCTGAATGTACTTGCCCGTCGCCACGTAGGGCTTCGAGGCCAGGATGCCGCCGTCGGCGAACTGGGACATGCAGAGCGTGTTGGGCAGCTCGACCCACTCGACCGCATCCACGTAGACGGCAAGATACCACTCGTGCACTTCTCTGGGGGTCACGCCCAGCATCAGGGCGAACAGGCCGGTGACCATGAGGCGCTGAATATGGTGTGCGTACCCGTATTCGAGAGTTTGCGCGATCGCGTGGCGGAGGCAGTGCATGTCCGTCTCGGCCGTCCAGTAGAAGGCCGGAAGGGGCGCGGTAGCCTTGAGCTCGTTCCTCTCCGCAAGTCCGGGCATGTGGAGCCAGTAGACGCCCCTCACGTATTCGCGCCATCCGAGGATCTGGCGGACATAGCCCTCCACGGATCCGATCTCTGCTTCTCCGTCCTGATACGCCTTCTGGGCCCGCGTGAGAGCTGCGTGCGGGCTCAAGTACTTCAGGTTCAGAGAGGGCGAAAGGAGCGAATGATAGCCGAAGGGCATGCCGGTCCACATGGCATCCTGGAAAGGGCCGAACCGCGCGAGCCTATTCCGGACGAAATCATCGAGAGCCCGCCTCGCCTGGGCGGGCGTGACCGGCCAGTTGAAGTTCTCCAGGCTTCCGGGATGCCGGGCGAATCGGGCCGAGACGAGCCGGAGAACTTCCTTCGTGACCCGGTCCGGCGTGAAGGAGATCGGCTTCTGAATCTTCCCAGGCCCTGTTGCGCCGAAGCTCTCCCGGTTGTCTTCATCATAGTTCCACTGCCCTCCGGCAGGCTTGTCCTCCTTCATCAGGATGCCCGTCTTCTTGCGCAGCTCCCTGTAGAAGAACTCCATTCGAAGCTGCTTTCGGCCGGCTGCATGGTCGGCGAAGTCCTGGCGGCTCGAAAGGAAATGGCGGTCCGGGCGAACTTCGAGTTCGGTCTTCCGCCGGCAGGCCTCCCTCCGGATCGCCTCGGCCACGCGGTGCTCGCCCGGGTTTACCATGATGATGCGCTCGGGGTTCGCTGCCGCAAGGGTCTGTCCAAGCTCTGCGGTAAGGCTTCCTTTGTTCCCCGGGTCGTCCAGGGTGCGGTACTCCAGGGGAAAGCCCTTCTTGAGGAGTGCATCGCGGAAGTGGCGCATGGCGCTGAGGAAGATAGCGATCCGTGCTTTGTGGGACCAGACGTGCGTTGCTTCCTCCCCGACCTCGGCCATCCACACCCTGTCCAGGGCGGGGTCGAACCCGTCGAACACGGCCGAATCGAGGTTGAGCTGGTCGCCCAGCACCACCACGAGATTTCGAACCGATTTCCCGGCCTTCTTCTTCACGTCTCCCCCGCTGTGGGGTCCTCGAGGCCTTGGTCGGACTTCATGAACTCGCGCATCAGGGTGGTTGCGTAGGATCCCTTCGGCAGAGAGAAGGAGAAGCAGAGCCCCTGAGGATGTTCTTCGATCTTGAGGTCCGGGACCGACAGCCTCGCGGTGCGCCGGCTTCCGTTGAGTTTCGCGCGGCGCAGGACATCCTGAGAAACCCCTCTCGATGCGAGTACCTCCTGCTCGAGGTCACCTGGCTTCCCGGTGGCCCATCGCATCTTGGCGCCGTAGATCGGGCCAGTGTAGGTGATCGCGCCTTCACGGAAGCGCTCCGAATCGACGGCCGCATCCTCGACCTCGAAGATGCCTCCCGTGTCGGTCTTCTTGGCCAGATCCCCTTGAAGGATCGTCTCGAACCATCCCCTGTCGATGCGCTCCACCAGCCATGCGTTGAACAGGGCGGATTGGTAGGCGGAAAGGAGCAGCTTTCGCATCCATTTGTCACGCGGCCCCTTTCCCATGAGGGCCTCCCGTCCCTTCTCCTCGTTCCGGCCGTGGGCCCCGAACCTCTGTTCTCCGTAGAAGTTTGGCAGGCCCTTTTGCTCCAGGGTTTTTCGGATGTCCCCGGCGCGGTCCAGGCCGTCTTCATGTGAATCGACGACTACAATTCGAAAACGGTTGCCCAGCAGGTGCCCGGCCTTGAGCTTGTTCTTGTGCCTCTTCGCCCAGACGACTTCGAAGGGGAGATCGTCCCGAACACGCCCGGCCACGTCCCCTTCGTCCGTGTTGCGGAGGGGCAGCGAAAAGGTCTGCTCGACCCGGGCGTGCTTGTCCTTGAGCCCTGCGTAGCCCACGTCGGCCGCCTTGAGCCCAAAGAGCTTTGATAGGGACTTCTGAATGTCCCGCGTGGTCCAGCCTGTACGGGCAAGGCGAAGATACACGTGATCCCCTTTGCCTTCCGGCTCATAGAGGGGGATTTCTTCCACCACGAACAGATCGGGTTCGGCCTTGAGAATGCCGCCTATGCCGGGATCTTCGTGCGTGATGTACGGTAGCGGTGTCGGTGCGGTCGCATTCGTCATGTTCTTCTTCTACCTCGCAGCAGGGAGCGGGGAACATCCTGGAACAGGTCCTTCAAATACTTCGCCTCATTCGCCTTCTTTGCAAGCGCAGCGGCCTTCCCCTGCAGATGGTATCCACCGAGGATCCCTACGCCGTCGAAATCGCCCAGGCCGATCAACTCCCCCTTCGGTCGGTAGTTCTCGGTCACGGGCGGGCGGCCCTCTTCGAAGCGGGTTACGTTCTCTGCGACGATGTCGGCCTGGTACAGCGCACGTTGCGCGCTGAGCAGGTTCGACCATTCGCCAGGGGAATCTACAGTCGTGAAATCCCCGATGGAGAATACCTCGGGGTGTTTGTTCCCCTGCAGCGATGCGTCCACCACGAACGCCTTCGCCTTTGGAATGCCGGTCACGAGTACCCGGCTGACACCGCTGCACCAAACAACCAGATCCGACTCGATCTTCAACCCGGATTCGAGATAGACCGCTCGCTTCTCGACCTGGCGGATTGTGGATTCGAGGCGGAGCTCGATGCGGGACCTTCTGAAATAGGCATGCATGTAATCCCGCTGACGGTCCCGGCATTGGGATCGGGCCATGATCCGATCGTTCTTTTCGATGAGCAGTATCTCGCAGCGCTCCGGACTTGCGTACTGCCTGAGCATGGCCGCCACCTCGATTCCCTCGATGCCTGCGCCGCAGACCACCACGCGCCGCACAGGCCCCCTATGGTCCAGGAGCCCGAGATCTCCGACCCGGCGGCTGCATTCCACTGCGGCGTCGAAGGTCTGGAGGTTCGCCGTGTGGGCCCTTGCGCCTCTCACGCCGAAGTAATGGGTCTGACCTCCGAGGGTGATCACCAGGATGTCGAAGGGGTGTTGCCCGGTCGTGGTGGTGACCGACTTTCCGGCGAACTGGATCTTCTGGACCCGGTCCTGGATGAACTCGGCACCTGCAGAGCGGGTGAAGACCCGGATGGGAAACCGGACGAACCGGCCCCGGTTCCGGTAGACCGCAAGCTCGTGAAACCGGGTCTTGATCGTGTGATAGGGGGATTCGTCGATCAGGGTGATCGAATAGTCGGAGCGTCGCAGCCGCCGCGCGAGGTTGCGAAGGACCGCGAGGCCGGCATAGCCGCCTCCGAGAATCAGGATCTTCTTGCGCTTCATGAGAGGCCTCTCTTGAGCCGGATAAAGCGACCTCAGGCCCGGATCGATCCAGCTTACCCGGAAAGTGCCCGGAGTCAAAATAGAAAGGCGATTCAGGGGCTCCCCTTTAAGAAGTATAAATCCCCTGATATGCTGCTTACATCTAACTTCGATACGCTCTGCGTCATAAAGGCCTCGAAAAGCTGTCTCTCAGAAGGGATGGAGGGAATGGACACACCGACTCAGGCCCTGTTGGGCGCCGTGGTGGGCCAGGCGTGCTTTTCCAGAAAGCTGGGAAGGCGGGCCCTCTGGTGGGGCGCCCTTGGGGGAGCGATCCCGGATTTTGATGTGATTTCCATTGCCTTCACGGGACCCTGGGGCGAATTCCTCTACCATCGGGGGCCGACGCACGCTCTCTGGTTTGGCCCGGTTGTGGGTTCGTTGCTTGGATACGCGGTGTGGAAGGGGTATGCGAGAAAGAATGCAGGCGGGACGGGAGAGCCGGGAGGCACAGACGAGAACGGGTTTCCCCACCCGGGTGACCGATCCGTACTGGGTGCCTGGATCGGCCTCTTCGTACTCACCTTTCTGAGCCAGCCCCTTCTGGACGTGTTCACCACCTACGGCACGCAGCTCTTCTCGCCTTTCTGGAACAAGCGGTTCGCCCTGAACGCGGTGCCCATCATCGACCCGGTGTACAGCCTGATCCTGATCGCGGCCCTCGCGATCTGGGCACGAACGCGGCCGGAGAGGAGGGTACAGGTGGGTAGGAAGGCGGCCGTCGTTGCCTTGGTCCTGTCGACCGCCTACCTGTTATACGGCCTCTGGCTGAACGAGAGGGCCGGAGAGGAGGTGCGGCGCCAGCTCGCCGCGGAGGGCATCACCGATGCCCGGGTTCAGGTCTATCCCACCATCTTCCAGGTCTACCTCCGGAGGGTGGTCGTTCGGGTAGAGGATGAAGTGCTGGTCGGCGGCCTTACCATGTGGAGGCCCGGCCCGATCTCGTGGCGAAGATTCACGGTCTCGGACCATCCGATGGTGGCGAAGCTCTCCGAAACGCGGGAAGGCCGGATCTTCGAATGGTTTGCCGCAGGAGAGATCGCGTCCCGGGTGATCGAGCTGAACAGCGGATACGTAGTAGAGTTCGACGATATTCGGTATGGGTTCTTCGAAGAGCCCGAGCATGGATTGTGGGGAATCCGGGCCGTGTTCGACCCGGAAGGAAATCTGAGGGGAAAGGTGGTCCGCTTCGACCGGGATTTCGCCGTCGGGCTCGAGACGTTTCTCGACCTCTGGCGTGCAACCTTCGGCCTGCTCCCCGACGTGCCACGTCTAGGCTTGCACGAGGGTTTGCGAGGCCAGGGGACGAATTCTGAAAGGGCGATGACTTCACAGGAAAGCTGACTACATGCGAGGCAGCAGAGGCCGCACGCCGGCCGCCTACGGTGCAGAACACACCGTCACCAGACGGGAACAAGTAGACGAATCGGTCCGTGCCGGGTCGCGCCGGCTCTGGCCCTACCTGCGGCGGCACTACCGGGCCTACCTGCTCGGCTTCCTGGTGCTCGTGGTGACCAACCTGCTCATCGTCTCGATCCCTTACCTGCTCGGCAAGATGGTCGGGATGCTCGAAGGGGACCCGATCGATGTTGCCGGCCTTCTGCGTCTTCTTCTGATCGTTCTGGGCATAGCCCTGGCCGCCAGCCTGGCCCGGGTCGCCAACCGACTGCTCATCTTCAACACGGGGCGAATGATCGAGTATGAGCTGCGCAAGGCACTGTTCGAGCACATGCAGCGTATGCATTCTCGCGTTTTTGCCCGAAGGCCCGTGGGAGACCTGGTGAGCCGGGCGACCAACGACCTGGGCTCGGTCCGCCTCCTGTTCGGTTTCGGTCTTCTTCATCTGATGAATACGCCTATTCTCTTCGTGATGGCCATCGCATTCATGGCGACGATCAACGTTCGCCTGACCCCGGCCGTCCTCGTCATCTACCCGATCGTGATCCTGAGCGTGCGAGGCTACTCGAGGCGCATGTTCGACCTGACCCAGCAGGTGCAGGGCACGCTGGGAGATATCAGCGCGGCCTCCCAGGAGAATTTCAGTGCCATTCAGGTCGTCAAGTCCTACACCCTGGAAGAGCACGAGACGGAGAAGATGCGCCGCATGAGCGGGCAGTATCTGGCAAAGAGCGTGAAGCTGGCGCTTACGCGCAATATCCTGTTCAACGTCATGACCGCGGTGATCGGACTGAGCGAGCTGATCCTCCTCGCTTACGGTGGCTGGGAGATTATCAACGGCAGGCTCACCAAGGGCGAATTCGTCGCCTTCAACGTGTACCTCGGCATGATGATCTGGCCCACCATGGCCTTTGGTTTTCTTCTGAGCGTCTGGCAGAGGGGAATGGGGGCCATGAGCCGGATCGAGGAGATCCTTTCGGAGCCGACCGACCCGGAGGGGTTGATCAAGGTGAAGGGGAAGCCCTGGGGGAGCGACGATTTCTGGAAAAAGGACATCGAGATGCGGGGACTGTCTTGGGGATATCCACCGGACGCGCAGGAGGCGGATGGGCGGGAGATGCCGGACGTGCTGCGTGACGTCACGATGCGTCTAGAGGGCGGCAAGTTCACAGCGCTCGTAGGCCCAACCGGTTGCGGGAAGACGACCCTTGCGCGCCTGATCTCGCGGCTGGACAATCCGCCCCCGGGCACGGTCAGCCTGGGTGGTGTGGATCTGACTGCCATCCCGCTGGCCGACCTCCGGAGCAACATAGGGCTTTCTACGCAGGAATCCTTTCTTTTTTCTCTGACACTGGAGGAGAACATCCGGTTCGGCAGGCCGGATGTGGAGTTCGATCAGATCGTGCAGGCCGCGGAGCACGCGGAGCTTGCCAGGGACCTCGAGGAATTCCCCAAGGGTTACGACACCCCGGTCGGTGAGCGGGGGATTACGCTGTCGGGGGGCCAGAGACAGCGGGCCGCCATCGCGCGGCTCCTCGTGTACGACACGCCCGTGCTGATCCTGGACGACTCCCTTTCCGCCGTGGACCTGAAGACTGAGGAGAAGATCCTCGGCCACTTGCGCGATCGTCTCGCCGGCAGGACCGTCCTGCTGATCACTCACCGAATCGCGACCGCCAGCGAGGCGGATCATGTCTATGTGATGGATCAGGGCTCGATACTCGAGGAGGGCTCGCACGAAGAGCTCCTCGAGTCGGGAGGGCTCTACGCGCGGCTGGCCGAAATCCAGAAGCTGAGCGACGACCTGGAGGCTGCCTGATGAGGGGAAACGGGGTCGACAGGCCGATGGAGGAGCAGCGGCCCGCGGATCGTCGGCTGATCGGGATGGTGGTCCGCTTTGCCCGCCCCCATTGGCGGCTCATGCTGGGCGCCGTGCTCCTGTTGCCGCTCATGACCGCGGCCCAGCAGGTCCAGCCCTACCTGATCAAGCTGGCCATCGATGGTCCGATCGACAACCAGCTCGGGCGCGGATTCCCGATCGCATCCGAGACGATCATCCGGATCCTCGAGCTGGCCGGGATCTACCTGGGGACCCTGGTCTTCGTCTTTGTTCTCGAATACGTGCTCACCTACCTCATGGAGTCGGCCGGCCAGCGGGTGGTCTACGACATGCGCATGACCATGTTCCGCCATCTCCAGCGGCTCGATCTCGCCTTCTACGAGCGAAACCCGGTGGGCAGGCTCATGACCCGGGTGACGAACGACCTGGAGGGGATCAGCGAGTTCTTCTCCGCCGGCCTGGTCAGCCTGATTGCGGATCTGTTCAAGTTGGTCGGCATCCTGATCGCCATGTTCCTCCTCTCCTTCAGGCTGACCCTCTGGACCTTTGCCGTTGCGCCCCCTCTGCTGCTCCTGGCGGGCTTCTTCCGGGTCCGGCTGCGGAAGGTTTTCCTGGACATACGAAAGCGTATCGCCCGGATCAACACCTACCTGGCCGAGAGCCTGAGCGGCGTGGAAACCGTGAAGCTCTTCAACCGGGCACAGCGAAACGACGAGGAGTTCGAGTCACTGAACCGGGACTACATGAAGGCGAACCTCCGGTCCATCTTCTACGATTCGAGCCTTTACTCGGTGATCGAGATGATCAGCACGGTGGCCATCGCCGTGTTCATCTACGCGAGCGCCATGAGCATGGAGAAGGGGGCCATCACCCTGGGTACGGTCGTTGCCTTTGTGGAGTACATCAAGCGTTTCTTCATCCCGATCCGGGACATCGGGATGAAATACTCGATCATCCAGAGCGCCTTTGCGAGCGCGGACCGGATCGATCAGCTTCTTTCGGAAGAGAGACACATCAACGAGCCGGCGGAGCCGATCGTGGCCGAGAAGCTCCGCGGCGAGATCGAATTCTGCGACGTCACCTTCGGCTACAAGCCTGACGAGCCGATCCTGAAGAACGTGTCGTTCCACTTGAAGCCCGGCGAAACGCTGGCGGTCGTCGGAGCCACGGGTTCGGGAAAGAGCACGATCCTCAAGCTGATCAACCGCTTCTACGACGTCTGGGAGGGCCGCATCCTGATCGACGGGGTGGACATCCGGGCTTACGACATTCGAGGCCTCCGCCGCCGCATCGGGCAGGTCCTGCAGGACGTGGTGCTCTTCTCGGGTAACGTGCTGGACAACGTCCGGCTGGATCTGGACCTGCCCCAGGAGCGAATCGACGAGGTCTGCCGCCAGGCCCAGGTGCACCGGATCGTCGACAAGCTCACCCAGGGGTACCAGACCGAGATCAAGGAGCGGGGCGCGAACATCAGCTACGGCGAGAGACAGCTTCTGGCCTTCGCCAGGGTTTTGGCCAAGGACCCGGAGATCTTCCTGTTCGATGAGGCCACCAGCAACATCGATTCCCAGACCGAGGCCCTGATCCAGGAGGCCCTGGAGCAGGTTCTCAAGAACCGGACGAGCCTGGTCATTGCCCACCGCCTTTCCACGGTATCCATCGCGGACCGCATCCTGGTCCTGCACAAGGGGCGAATTGCCGAGTCAGGGACGCACGAAAACCTGCTTGCCGAGGAAGGCATCTACGCGAGGCTCTATCGGCTCCAGTTCAAGGACGCCGAGAGTCGCTTGAGCGCCTGAGGCCCCGCCGCTAATTGGGGGCCCTCCGCCGGCTCCACCCGCCGCTAATTGGGGACAGCCACCCATTTCCCGGGAAATGGGTGGCTGTCCCCAATTACGGAACCCTTTGATAATAAAGAAGACAGAGAAAGGGGACGATCCTACCACAGAGATGAAGAATTTGTTATAATTGGCCAATTGCCATTAGGACAGGCCTGAATCCGGGGGGAATTCGCTTGGGCCAGTACCTCTACTCCTTGAGCCCGCTTTCGCTTTGCAGTTTCGCGACAGTGGGGTTCCTGCTCCTGCTCTCTTCCTGGGGCCTCGCCTTGAATCCGCGGGCCAGAACCAACCAGTCCTTCTTTGTGATGTGTCTTCCTCTGGTTGTCTGGATCCTGGGGATCGGTTTCATGCTCTCCAGCCGCGATCCATGGATGGCCGAGAGATGGTACCGGTTCTCCCATCTCGGTGTGGTCTGCATATCCCCCGGCGTCTTCTTTTTCACCTCCACGATTACGAGGCAGTTCGAGCGGAACCGGATCGCGATCCTCCTGGCCTATGTGTTCGCGCTCCTCTTCGGTCTCGAGGGAGCGGTCGGAGAAGCGACGGTTCTGGGTGTGCGGCACTATGACTGGGGTTTCTATCCTCAGTACGGCCCCTTCGGCCTGCTCTTTCTCGCCTTCTTCTTTCTCTTCATGGCGGCCAGCTTCTGGAACCTGTTCCGCCGAATGAAGACGGTCGAGTCCGGGATGGAAAGGAGACAGTTGAGGGCCATGATCATCGCCTTCTCGATCGCCTACCTGGGTTCCTGGGACTTTCTTCCGGCCTTCGGCATCCGTGTGGTTCCGGTCGGCTTCTTCGCGATCTTCGGCTACACGAGCCTCCTGTTCTGGTCGGTCTACCGGGATCAACTGCTCAACCCGTCTCCCGAGTCGCTGGCAAAGGAGGTGCTTTCCACGATCGCGGATTCGATCATCGTCCTTGACGCCGACGGTTTCGTCCGAATGGTGAATCCGAAGGCGGCAGAGCTTCTCGGGTATCCCGAGGAAGGCCTGCTCCACAAGAATGTCTTCAAAATAATCGATCCCGGGTATGTCGAGGTAGCCCGCGGCCTCGTTCGGAATCTCCGAAGCTCCCGGCGGGCCGTGGAAACGGACGTTCTCTCCCTGCTCGACAAGGAGGGGAAACCGATCCCAACGTCATGCAACCTCTCCGCCATCCGTGACTGGAAGGGGAAGGCGATCGGGTTCGTTCTCGCCTGCCGGGACCTTCAGGAAATCATGCGCTCCCGGGAAATCATACAGGAGCAGCAGGGAAGGATACGGGACGCACAGGAGCGATACAGCGCTTTGTTCAATCGTAGCCTCTTCGCAGTGTACTTGTACGATTTCAACGGCAACTTCCTGGACGCGAACCAGGCCGCCCTGGATCTGCTGGGGTACACTCGGCAAGACCTTCCTTCCCTAACCTTCACCACGGTGCTCAGCGAGGATCAGATGCCCGCGGCCCTGGCAAACGTCGCGCAGATCGTCAGAACCGGCCGACAGGACGGGCTTGCCCGATGGAGGCTGAGACGGAAAGACGGTACCTATGTGTGGGGAGAGACCGAGGCATCTTTGATCTATCGAGGCGGCAAGCCCTACGCGATTCAAGGAATCCTGCGGGACATCACCGAGCAGCTGCAGGCCGAAGAGGACCTCAAGCGGCACAACGAGGAGCTCAGAGAGCTGGACAAGATGAAAGACTCCTTTCTCTCGTCCGTGTCGCACGAATTGCGCACCCCCCTTACCTCGATCCGGTCCTTCTCCGAAATCCTGCTCCGGTATGACCAGGAGGATACGGCAACCCAGAAGGAGTTCCTCGGGATCATCAACGCGGAGAGCGAGCGTTTGACTCGCCTGATCAACGATGTGCTGGACCTGTCGAGGATCGAAGCGGGTGGTATGGTCTGGAACGATGAGCTGCTGGAATTCGATCTGGTCATTCACGGCATCGTGCCCGCACATCAGAGAGCCCTCGACGCCAAATCCATTCGGCTGGGCCTGGATCTGCCTTCCGGTCTGCCCCCGGTTCTGGCCGACCCTGACCGGATGCGACAAGTGGTGACAAACCTCTTGATCAACGCCATCAAGTTCTCCCACGAAGGAGGAGAGATCCGCATCCTTGCAGAGGCGGTCGAAGGCGGCCGATCAGGGGATCCGTGCACCTGGGTCAAGGTGAGCGTGACCGATCAGGGGATCGGCATCGACGAAAAAGACTTCGAGACGATCTTCGACAAGTTCCGGCAGGTCACGACCGACACGATGAAGGCAAAGCCGCAGGGCACAGGGCTGGGGCTTCACATCTGCAAGGACATCATCCTCCACTATGGGGGCAAGATCTGGGTCGAAAGCGAGAAGGGCAAGGGCAGCACCTTCTGCTTCACATTGCCGGTGGCAACGGCGACTGCACTGCCTGCACACGAGGACCCGCCCTCGGTCGAGCAGCCCGAACCGAGCCGAACGATCCGGGCAAAAGACCGATCCCACCCCTGAGCGCTTCCACCCGCGTGGACGGCTCTACCTTGCAAAGAATGCGGAATTGTTGTTAAATAAGGGGGTTAGCCGGTCAAGATAAAAGAAACGGGGGGCTTTCATGAAGGGCATCAAGCTCCATTGGCAGATCCTGATCGCCCTCCTGCTGGCCGTGGTCGCCGGCGTGGTCCTCGGGGAAAAGGCCCTTCTCTTCGAACCCTTGGGCACCCTGTTTCTAAAAGCCCTGAAGATGATCATCGTTCCCCTGATCGTCACTTCGATCGTCACCGGCGTGGCGAACATCGGAGGCGCGGAGAGCATCGGCCGGCTGGGCCTGAAGACGTTCTTCTACTACATCACCACCAGCCTCTTCGCCATCCTGGTCGGTCTGATGCTGGTGAATCTGATCGGACCCGGGGTCGGGGCCGATCTGGGCCTGAAGGCTTCAACCGAGGAACTGACCCGCACCATGCAGGAGCACTACAGCGGGTCGCCGTGGGCCACGATCCTGGGCATCGTGTTGAGAATGGTTCCGACCAACCCTTTCCGGGCCATGGTGGAAGGGGAGATGCTCCAGATCATCGTGTTCTGCATCCTCTTCGGCTATTTCATCACCCGGGTGCCCGAGCCGTACGGCGGCCGGATGGCCGGACTCTTCGAGGCCGGCTTCCAGGTCATGATGAAGCTGACCCATTTCATCATCCTCTTTGCGCCGATCGGGGTCTTCGGTCTTGTTGCCAAGATGGTGGCGACCTCCGGGGTGGGGGTCTTTCGGGACCTGGGCGTTTACGTTCTCACGGTCGTGGCGGGCCTTCTGATTCACGCCTGCGTAACCTTGCCCTGCCTCCTGCTCGTTCTTGGAAGGGGGGTGAGCGCGGTGAAACACTTCAGGGCGATGGCCGCCGCCCTGCTCACGGCCTTCTCCACGAGCTCTTCTTCTGCCACGCTTCCGCTGACCATGGAATCCGTGGAGGAGAATGCCGGGGTGTCGAACAAGGTCTCGAGCTTTGTTCTTCCCCTGGGCGCGACGATCAACATGGACGGGACGGCCCTTTACGAATGCGTGGCAGCCATGTTCATCGCGCAGGCCTACGGGGTCGACCTCAGCCTTGGCCAGCAGTTCATCGTCGTGGTCACTGCACTGCTCGTGTCGATCGGAGCCGCAGGGATCCCGATGGCGGGGCTGGTGATGATGGTGGTCATTCTCAAGGCCGTCGGCCTGCCCCTCGAGGGGGTAGGTTTAATCCTGGCGGTGGACAGGATCCTGGACATGTGCCGCACCACGGTCAATGTGTGGAGCGATTCTTGCGGGGCCGTGGTCATCGCGAGGACCGAAGGAGAAACCTTGAAGGTGTAATTGCCTGCGGGTTCACGGAAAGAGAAATCCAATGGAAAAGACGAGAACCGTATTGGTCCTCCTGCTTCTCATGAGCCTCTGCGCGCCGGGGTTCTGCTACGCCCAGGCGCCCGCCCGGGCGATAAGCATTTCTCCCGACGCGCCTGCCGCCGTGAAAGAGCAGGTCGAAAGGTTGCATTCCTTCGACCCGGTGGAGCGCAGAAATGCCGCCCAGGAGCTGTGTGAGATGGGTGAGGAGGCAGTGGCTGCCGTCCCTATCCTGATCAGGGCGTTGAACGACAGTGCACGGCTTGCAGTCCGAAACATGGAACCGGAGTCATCGCCGGCGTCCGTGGCAGAGGCTGCCATGCTCGCACTGGAGAGAATCGGCGCATCTGCGGTAGAGCCCCTCATCGTTGCCCTTGGGAGCGAAAATCCGGGAGTCAGGATGAAGGCCGCGACCGCCCTTGGCAACATAGAGGACCCGAGGACGGTGGCTCCTCTGATCGAGGTCCTGGAGAGCGACGAGGATTCCCTGGTGCAGGCCGCCGCCGTGGACGGTCTGCGGAAGAAGGACGATTCGCGAGCCCTGGAGGCTCTGCTCCTGGCCGAGCAAAACGGAAGCTGGGTGGTCAGAAGCCTGGCAAAGAGCGCCGTGGAGGAAGTGAAGTCAGCGGTCAAGCGGAAGGCCTCGGCACCGCCCACTGCGACCAAGCCGGATCGAGCGGGTCAACCGGTTGTGCGGCAAGACGAAACGGTAAAGGCGAAAGAGGCCACGACCCAGGGAACGGCTTCCAGGGTGGAGACGATCGAAGAGGACCTCGTCCCGTGGGGCGGCGGACCTTCCCCCTCGGAGCAGGCGGATGCTGAGGATCTTTCTCAAGGGTTGAGCCACACGGTGCAGAGGGATGAAACGCTCTACCGCATTGGACGTAGATATGGCGTCACCTGGCAGACACTGATGGAGCACAATGACCTGAGGGACCCGACCGACCTCTATGTGGGGCAGGTCCTCATGATCCCGGCGGTTTCCGACATGGATGCTTCCGAGGTTACATCCTCCGTTACCGGGGCGGGCCTTGGCGTCGATACACGGGGCGAAATATCCGACCAGGAGCAGACCTACGTCGTGCAGCAGGACGACACGCTCTACCGCATCGGACTCAGGTACGGGCTATCTTGGCAGAAACTGCTGAGCTACAACAACATGTACGATCCGAACGAGATCTACGTCGGCCAGGAACTGAAGATCCCACCCGGCAGTTCCGCCGAGAGCGCCATGACATGGGATGGTGAGACGACCTACACGGTGCAGCACGGGGACATCCTCTACGACATCGGCCTCCTCTTCGGGATGAGTTGGCGGGAGATTGCGGAGTTCAACGGAATCACCCATCCGAATCAGATCTATGTCGGCCAAGTCCTCAAGATCCCAACGCCACGCTGAGATTCCTCTCTGCAGAGTTGCAGAGTCTCCACAAAAATGGGGGGTCGGAACGTGTTCAAGCGAAAACTTGCGCCCCTTTGGATTGGGATCATCTTGCTGTCGAGCATGTTTCTCATGGGGCAGGCAGCCGAGTGCCCCTGGGGGGCGGAGGTTGTAGACTTCCCGGATCCAAACTTGGAGGAGAGGATCCGATCGACGATTCCGCTGACGGACCCGTATTATCCGGGGCCCCTTTGCAGCCTTTATCTTCTTGTGGTGTCGGAGTTGAGTGCCGGCGATTCCGACATCGAAGATCTCAGTGGCCTGGAGCACTGCGTACTCCTGACTTATGCCGATTTCTGGTCGAACCGAATCAGTGACCTTGGCCCTTTGGCAGGGCTCACGAATCTGGAAAGCCTCTCCCTCCAGGACAACCAGATCGGTGATCTCAGCCCCTTGGCAGGACTCACTCTACTGTCCAGCCTCCGCCTCCAGGAGAACCAGATCAGTGATCTTGCGCCCCTGGCGGGGCTCACGAATCTGGAAAACCTCTCCCTGCAGGAGAACCAGATCAGTGACCTTGGCCCCTTGGCAGGGCTTGCGAACCTGGAAGACCTCTCCCTGCAGGAGAACCAGATCAGTGATCTAAGCCCCTTGGCAGGGCTTACGAATCTGGAATACCTCCACCTCGAAGCGAATCAGATCAGTGACCTCAGCCCCTTGGCAGGGTGGCAGAACGGACCCTACCTGCTCGACCTGTCAAACAATCAGATCAGTGACATTGGGGCCCTGACAGGGGTGCCGGGCCTGGTCCATCTCGAACTCTCGGACAACCAGATCAATGACCTCAGCTCCCTCGCAGGGCAGACTCAGATCATTCACCTTGAACTCGATCGCAACCAGGTCAGTGACGTTGGAGCCTTGGCAGGCATGGCTGCCCTGAGGTGGCTGTACCTCAATGAAAACCAGATCAGCGACCTCAGCTCCTTCTCAGGACTGACCCAGGTGAGTGGCTTCTACCTTGATGGAAACCAGATCAGTGACTTGAGCCCCCTTGCAGGACTGGCCGGCCTGGAATCCCTCTACCTCAATCGAAACCAGATCAATGATGTTAACCCCCTGGCAGGAATGGCCGCCCTGATCTGGCTCTATCTTGATGGAAACCAGGTCAGTGACGTGAGCTCCTTGGCAGGAACGGCCGCCCTGAGGTGGCTCTCCCTCAATGAGAACCAGATCAGCGACCTCAGCTCCTTTGCAGGACTGACCCAGGTGAGGGGCTTCTACCTTGATGGAAACCGGGTCAGTGACTTGAGCCCCATTGCAGGACTGGCCGCCCTGAAGTTGCTCTCCCTCAATGAGAACCAGATAGAGGACTTGAGCTCTTTCGCAGGACTGACCGGCGTGGAAAACCTCTCCCTTCATGGAAACCGGATCAGCGACTTGAGCCCCCTGGCAGGGCTGACCGACCTGCGCGTGCTCGACCTGAATGAAAACCAGATCGGTGACCTGGGCCCACTCGCAGGAATTACCGCCCTGAGTTGGCTCTATCTGTCCGACAACCAGATCAGTGACTTGAGCCCCCTGGAGGGGCTGGCCCTGAGCCAGCTCGAGATGGCTGATAACCAGATCAGTGACTTGAGCCCACTAGCAGGAGCGACCCCCCTGTATAGGCTCGACCTCTCGGGCAACCAAATCAGTGAGCTCGGCCCATTGGCCGGCCTGACAAACCTGGGTTGGCTCTACCTGTCCCACAACCAGATCAGCGACCTCAGTCCTCTGGCAGGACTGACCCGCCCGTATGATCTCGACCTCTCCGGCAACCAGATCACTGACATCCTTCCGCTGGTGAACAACACGGGCATAGACTATCTGACGGACGTGTATCTTCAGGGGAATCCCCTGAGCCCCACATCCTGCAACGTCCATATTCCCCAGTTGGCAGACCGGGGTGTGACCGTCTATCACGACTGCCCCTGACATACATCCTATCCCTTGTCTCTCCCGACATAGCCTCCGGCCCGCTCGGCGAAGATCTGACGAGAACGGATGGTGTTGGGTCGGTGCAATTGACAGGGCAGCACAGGAGAATATGATAGTAGGCCTACTGACATGCCCAAGATGCTGTTCCGAGGTGCCTCTGGATGAATGAGGAAATCTGACATGAAGAAACGGAACCATTGGTTGTTCGGCGTGATTGTGATGCTTCTGCTGCTGCCGGCCGAGGCGCTCTGCGAAGGGTACGGGTTCTACTCCTGGGGTCGGGGATGGCCGTCCATAGGGGTTCCCGGTGAAGTGGAAGACCTGGTGCCCGAGTTCAAGGACCTGGAGGTCGACCTCCGGCACGACCATTTCTGCTTCGGGTACATGTACGACGGTGCTTCCACACCGGAGGATCGGTTCGGTTGGCGATTCAATTTCGGGCTGGACATCGTGGTCACGAAGTTCGAGGGCTCGAACGCTCCCAGCGGACTCGGTTTTGGGATCGATACTTTCTCTTCGGACATCTACGACACGGTGGGATTCGGGTTCGCCCTCAAAGGGGCCTACGGGTATGGATTCGTGCGAAAGGAGAGGGTGAGGGTGTGGGCAGGCCCGTCTGTGAGGCTCAATGCCAACTACGTGGATGCGAAATCGGTCTCCGTCCAGGAAGGGCTGTTTTCGTTTGAAGCGGACCCCAAAGGGGTCATCCTGTCCCTGGGTGGTGGAATCGAGGGCGGGGTTCGTTACGTGGCAACCAAGGATCTGACCCTCGACTTCAGCACCGGGTTTCACTACAACTTCTTCGGCTCCTACCAGGACTTGAACGCGAAGGTCAATGGGCTGTCCGTGCAGGATGACTCGTTCCTCTACGGCGGGGAACCCTTCCTGTTCTTCCAGATCGCCCTTCGGTTCGATTTCTCTCGAGACCCGGACTCCCCCTAGGTCCCGGCCGCCCGAAGCAAGTCCCGCGGAAGGGGACGCATCTGTCGGCCTTGAGGGAAGGAAGCGATGACCGAAGCGTGCAAGACGTTCTCGGTGCTGCTGGTGTTCCTCGTTCCCTTGTTCGGAGCATGC
>JANQFG010000103.1 GCA_028277985.1 bacterium
CGGCTTCTTCGCGCTGCTGCTTGGTGCGGGCCTCTTCCTCGTGGTGCGCCACTGGGCCGTACGCCGGAAAGAAACCGCTCCCCGGCCCGTCCCGGAGTCCTCGAGAACCGACCTGCTCTTGTTCTATTTCATGCTGCCCCCGCTCGCCCTGCTTGCCGCCTCCTTGATCTATCCGAAGATCTACATCGAGCGCAGCATGATCATTCTGCTTCCACCGTTCCTCATCCTCATATCACACGGTGTCATGAGCATGTCGCGCCTGAAATGGCGTAAGGCTGTGCTGAGTGTGCTGCTGTTTGCGAGCATCCTCGCACTGGCCAACCTCTGGGTGATCAAGAGGGATGCCTGGACCGTATACAAACCGAACCCCGACTGGAGAGCCCTTGCGGCCGAAGTGACGGACGACACGAGCGGCACGGTCGTGATCACGGGGTGTCCGCCCCTGGCCATGAGATACTATCTCGAAGGATCTCGATCGATCGCCATCTCCCTTCGAACCGGCAGAGACGTGGACCCCCGTATCGTCGCGGATGATGCCCGAAGGCTGTTCTGGAGGCGCGGCATCCGGTATCCAAAATTCTTCTATGTTGCGATCAACAGACACTGGGGCGACAAAGGCGCCGCGAAGATGAACGAGCAGGTCTTTCGAAAGGAATACCCGCTCTTCGAGACGATGCGGTTTGCCGGCCTGGATGTGTACAAATACGGCTTCTACCCTTGATCACTCAAGAGTTTCGGGACCCTCTGACGAGAAAGGCACAGACACTATGGGTGAACAAAGAACCGAGACCGACGGACGGACCGTGATCATCGGCGCCGGGATCGGAGGCCTGGCCGCGGGCCATTTCCTCGAGAAGGCCGGGCACGAGTGCCGGATCTTCGAGCGGGCGTCCGTGCCGGGAGGCCGTATCCAGGCCCTGAGGAAGGGCGATGCCGTCGTGGATGTGGGCACCCAGTACTTCCACACGAACTACGTGGAAACCCTGAAGGTCCTGGAGGATGTGGGTCTGAGGGACCGGCTCATCCCCATCCGGGCGCCGGTCCGGATGATCCGGCACGGCAAGGGGCAACTCGTCAAGCACACCACGGTCCGGCTCAAAATGATTCCCCTTCTTTCCAACCTTCGCATCGCCAGGCCCGTGATCACGGCGCTTCGGAACCTCAAGCGAATCGATCCCTACTTCAACTCCCCCCTCCCCGAGTTCGAAGATGTGGAGCTTTCCGAATACATCCTGGACAAGTGCGACCGGGAAGTGCTGGAGTTCTTTGTTCGGCCCATCGTCATCGCCTTCAACCAGTCGGAACCCGAGGGTGAAAGCCTCGCTCACTTCATGCGGATGATGAAGCAGTACCTCACCGCTTCGGACACCTGCCTCCCCACGGGGATGCACAGCTTCCCTGAGGCGCTGGCAAGCACCCTGCCCGTGGTTTACGACGCCGAGGCAAGAGAAATCGTGGTCGATCGAGGCAGGGTTACGGGCGTGAAGATGAGAATCGGAGAAGAAGAAGAAACCATCCCCGCGGATCGGGTCGTATGCGCCACGCCGCTCAAGGAGATTGCTCCGCTGCTTCCCGGGCTCTCCTCGGAAGAGAAGAGCGTCATCGACGAATACACCTACTCGAAGATGGCCCTGGTGGTCTTCTTCATGAAACAGCGCATTCCGGACGATTTCTGGGCCTGGGTGTTCTCCCGAACCGAGGGTTTCAGGGCAGCCTACACTTCGGACGCCCTGTTCAAGTGCAGGGAGATGATCCCGAGCGGCAAGTCGGTCCTCCAGGTCTGGTACGTTGGGGAGGCAGGGGAGGAGCTCGTGGATGAGGATGAAGACAGGCTCGTCGCGCTGGCGCAGCAGGAGATGAAGCAGTTGCTCCCCGACTTCGACGACCAGGTGGAATCGGTCGAGGTGGTGCGGCAGCAGACCGGCATGTCACGGTACCCGGTGGGCATCTATCCCCGGCTTCGCGGCTTTCTGGAAGGGATGAAGCGATACACCGGCCTTCATCTGGTTGGTGATTTCTACGGCCACTCGACCCTCGAGACCGTGGTTCGCTCCGCGCGCCGCACGACCGACTCCATCCTGGACGGGAAGCGAACACAGTAGGACGGGCAGGCCGCGGCCGCGAAGCGCCGGAGCCTGCCCGTCAGGTTGGAATCGCTCATCGGAAAGATCAGTGGGCACGCCGGACGGTGATCAGGGCCACGGGGTTGTTCCAGTCCCACTCGGACGGGTCCAGACCGCCGGTGCCGTGGATTCCGTTGTGCACGTAGACCCTGCCCTCGGCCCCCTCGGTTACCCGGTTGCCCGGCATACCGCACGGAGGGCCCGGAATGTGATCGCACGACTCGGTATTCGCCTCGGAGCCTGCATCATAGGCCCGGGCATACAGGGTATGCCTGTACTTCTTGTACCGAAGATAGGACGGAAGAAGCTCGCCGTTCAGTGCCGTGAAAGCATCGTTGCTGCTCACCAGCATGCTGGCCAGGCTGATCGCGCTCCACGAATGGGACACATCGAGCTCGAACGAGGCGGACTGGCCGGGCGGGATCCCGTCCTCCGCTTCGACGACGTCGATGACCTCGGGAGCATCTTCGAGCATGGCGGCGACCGGGCCGGTCATACCGTCCTCTGCGAGCGCGGCCAGTTCGTCGCTCGCCGGCTGCGAAAGCTCGAACAGGCGGAAGCCGGGCCGATGGCTTGCGATCACGGGCGGGCTGAAGATCTGGCCTTTGGTGAGATTGGTGATCGTAACGACCACGGTGAACCCTGAACGGCCGTGGTAGCCGCCCCTCGGGCCCTCTGCGAGGGAGAGTGGGACAGCGGCGGCCAGTACCAGGCAGAGCAGGGCAAGTCCTGTGATTGTGGCGGTTCTCAGGGTTTTCATGGGTTTCCTCCTTTTTCGTTTTCTGTGGTAGACTCCGTGAACCGTTGATCCTTCATATGCAGCCGAGAGACGATCTGTGACCGGATCTCCAAAAGAAAAAAGCCCCCACAGACAATCCTGTCACACAAGCCAGGGTTGACATCTAAGAGTCATAGGGAGTGTGCGTGAAGGGAGGCTCGAACAGTGTCGGGGGCCGATTGCCCCGGGAAACACTCGAGGCGGTGCGCCGGAGGGAGCCGGACGCCCTGGCCGCCCTGTTCGAGCACTCTTTCGATGATGTCTACAGCCTCGCCTACCGCCTGACCGGAGAGAAGGCGGCTGCGGAAGACGTGTCTCAGGAGGTGTTCCTGAAGGTGCACAAGGCCGCGGCACAGCTCGATCCCTCGCGGGATCCCGGCCCCTGGCTTGCGGCGATCACCTACAACGCATGCCGTGAGTACTGGCGTTCCCGGGGCCACCGTCTGTTCAGCCGGGCCCGGTCGATCGACGGCGAGTCGAAACAGGGGGACGTGCCCGTCAACGGAAGAATGAACCCGGAGCGCACCCTCGAGGTAGGCGAGCGGGAAGAACTCGTGACGAGGGCATTGATGAAGCTGCCGGAACGCATGCGAGCCGTGGTGGTTCTCCATGATTATCACGGAATGGGCCACGATGAGATCGCCCAAGTGACTCGGACCGGTCACGCGGCGGTGAGAAAGAGCTACTCCCGGGCCCTGGCCCGGATGAGAGAAGAACTCAAGGAAGTCCTCGGATGAAGGACCGCGAAGACAACATGACGACGGAGGAGCAGCGGGTACGCGATGCGATACGCGACGTGAGCCTGGTGCGTGCCGACCCGGCTTTCCGGGAAAGACTGAAGCGGGACTTCGTGAGCGGAGACATCCGCGACCAGAAGGCGTCCGCGCGGCCCCGTTTCTTCCTGTTCCCTGCCTGGCAGTTCGCCTCTCTGCTCGTTGCCGCTGTTGCGGCCTGGTTCCTGGTCCAGGTCTTCCAGGAGCCCTCGTGGCAGATTCACGCCGTGCTGGGAAAGGGTTGGATCCGGGTGGACAACCGGCAGGCGGATGTCGGCGATTTCGAACCCCTCTCCGACCTCGTCCGCCAGGGCGCGAGGGTCCGGGTCGGCGGGGAAGCAACCTTGGACATCCGCGGCGGGGACGCTATCCTCATCGAGCTTGCCGGCGGCTCCGACGTGACCCTGCCGGAGGCCCCGCGAAGGTGGTTCG
The DNA here is from genome assembly GCA_028277985.1 of bacterium. Classification (GTDB taxonomy): domain Bacteria; phylum Desulfobacterota; class DSWW01; order DSWW01; family DSWW01; genus S015-6. The sequence continues at coordinate 4,107 of JANQFG010000103.1, forward strand.
CGAGGCCCCTTGAAAGCGTTCTCCACACGGGCGAGATCCGCCTGCAGACCGGCCCGGAATTCGCAGGGCACGTGCTCACCGTCCGCACCGCCGAGGGCCTGATCCGGGTAGCTGGGACGGTCATATCGGTGTTCAAGGGAGATGACTTCACGTGCGTCTGCGTGCTGGAAGGAACCGCACGCATCGGCAAGGACGAAGCACGGATGGAAGACGTGGGCGCCGGGTTTCGCAAGGTCATGTTCGGCGACGACCGGCCCTCCAAGGTCATCGACATCGAGCCCCACCACGCCGAAGAGCTGGTCTATTTTCTGGCAAGGAACGCCGGGATCTTCCCCTGATCATTTCGCCGGTCTTTTCACGGATGCTGCCTTGACCGGGCGCAAGCTCCGGACTATTATGCGAGTTCCTACTCATCTTTCAGGATGGGCCGATGGCAAAGCACAAGAGGGTCAAGCCCAGAAAATCACCGGTGCAGGAACGCTCCCGCATGACCGTAGAGGCGATCCTTGAAGCGGCAGAGCTGGTGTTCGCCGAGAAGGGCTTCACCGGGGGGACAACAAATCACATTGCCGAGCGGGCCGGGGTGTCGATCGGCTCACTCTATCAGTACTTCCCGAACAAGGACGCGATCATGACGGGGCTCATGGAGCGGCATCTTGCGCATGAGCAGGTCCATCTTGCAGAACAAATGGGCAAGCTGGCAGGAGAGACCGAAAAGCCCCGGGAAATATTGCGCAGGCTCATCCACACCATGGTCTCGGAGCAGATGATCGATCCGGAGCTTCACAGAGTGCTCATCGAGGCTGTGCTCGGATCTCCGGCCGTGATGCAGAGGGGCAGGGAGATACTCGACCAGGAGGTCGAAGGACTGGCCGGCCTGATCGAAGAGCAGATGGCCGGAATCCCCGGGATCCGGGTCAAGGATACCGGACGGGCCGCGAGGATGGCGACCATCACCGGCTTCCTGCTCACCCACTGGTTCGTCCTCTCCGGCGCCGAGGAGATCGACACCGATGAATATGTGGATGAAGTGACCGACCTGCTCGCAAGATATCTCTTCAAGTGACTTGAGGGGTTCCAATCCGATGAAGCTGTTTCGTCCGGGTCAATCATGGTCTCAACGCGTGGCCCACGCAGGCTTCTGGGCCTTTGGGCTCCACCTGGCCGAACAGCTCGTCATCCTCTGTCGCCTCTTCGTGCTGGCCGTGATGCTCGCACCGAGGGACTTCGGCCTCTTCGGCATGGCCCTGTTCTGCATCATCGCACTGGAAACCCTTACCCGAACCGGCTTCGAGCAGGCCCTGATCCACAAGAAGGAGGAGATCAAGCCCTATCTCGAGGTCGCCTGGACCGTATCCTTTCTTCGCGGCCTGGTGCTCGCCGCCCTGCTCTTCGGCATCGCACCGTGGGCGGCGGCGTTCTTCGAGGAACCTGCCGCCATTCCGCTGATCCGCCTCCTCAGCCTTTCCTTCCTGTTTCGCGGGCTCACCAACATCGGGGTGGTGACGTTTCAGAAGAAGCTGGAGTTTCACAAGGAATTCACCTATCGCTTCAGCGGCGTCCTGGTGGATCTGCTGGTGGCCATCGCCGCGGCCTATGTGTATCGGAGCGCCTGGGCCCTCATTCTCGGGTTCGTTGCCGCGGATCTGACCCGGCTGGTCGTCTCCTACCTGATTCATCCCTTCCGACCGCGGCTGAACCTGGACTGGGGCAAGGCGAAAGAGCTCTTCGACTATGGCATGTGGATGCTCTTCGTGGGCATCGTCATTTTCATCGGGATCAACGGAACCGGTGTTGTCATCGGGAAGATCATCGGGGCCACGGCGCTCGGATACTTTCAGATGGCCAAGCGGTTCCCGAACGTGGTCGTCAAGGGCCTTGGGGGCACCCTGGCCAATGTGGCCTTCCCGGCCTATTCTCAATTACAGACCTCCACCGACCGTATTCGGGGGGCCTACAAGACGATCGCACAGGTATCTGCCGCCCTGATGATTCCTGCTGCAGTGGGAATCATCACGGTCGGACACGATTTCACGAGGATCTTTCTCGGCCCCAAGTGGATGCCCATGGTGCCGGCCCTGCTCCTTCTGTCCGCCGCCGCCATGCTGAATTCCATTGTCTGGACCGGACGGCCGGTCTTCATGGGAGGAGGGCGCCCCCAGGTCGTGTTTCACATGCAATTCGCCCGGGCCGCTACCGTTCTCCTGCTCGTCTATCCGCTCGCATCCCGCTGGGGAATCGAGGGTGCTGCCCTTGCCACACTCCTGAGCAGCTTCTCCTCCCTCGCCGTCTATTTCGTGAACATCCGGAGACATTTCGGAGTCACCTGGAAGGACATGGGCCTCATGTTCGCTCCGCCGCTGGCGGCTTCCATGTTGATGGCCGGTGCCCTCTGGGGACTCCGGGCGCTGACCCTTCCCCTGCTCCCCGGTCTACATCTCGTCGACATCCTCTGGATCGTGTGCATGATCCTGACCGGAGGCGCCATCTACCTGGCACTTGTTGCTGCCTTGCAGCTGCTCTTTCCGGGCTTCCGGCCGCTCACCGGGATTGCGGAAGCCCTGAGGAACTGAATGGAACTCGAGCCTTTCATCTCGGTCATCGTCCCGGCTTACAATGCCCGTGAGCATCTCGATCGGTGTTTGGATGCACTGCTCGCATCCTCTTATGGCTCGCTGGAGATCATCGTTGTGGATGACGGGTCCACGGACGACTGCGCGGAGGCGGCGCGAGCGAAAGGAGTGGCCGTAATTCGGCGCTCACGACAGGCCGGCCCCGGTGCTGCACGCAACGAGGGCGCACTCCAGGCAAGGGGAGAGATCCTCTTCTTTGTGGACGCCGACGTCGTGGTGACCGAAGAGACCGTCGGCCGGGTGGCGGGAGGATTCGTAAAAAACCCTGACGTGGACGCCCTGTTCGGGTCCTACGATGACTCCCCATGGGAAGAGGGTTTTCTTTCCCAGTACAAGAACCTGTCCCATCACTATGTACACCAGCAGTCCTCTGATGAGGCGGTTACTTTCTGGGCGGGTTGCGGAGCTGTTCGCAAAGAGGTATTCGAGAGGGCGGGTGGGTTCGACGAGGAACGCTACGCGAGACCTTCGATCGAAGACATCGAGCTTGGATACAGAATGAAGAGCATGGGTTGCCGGATTCTTCTCGACAAGTCTCTGCAGGTCAAACACTTGAAGAAGTGGACACTCGGCTCCCTGCTTCGAGCGGACATTCTCCAGCGCGCGATCCCCTGGTCGATGCTCATCGTCGAAAGGGCCCAGGCGGTAGCCGATCTCAATCTCAAATGGCTGAACAGGGTCAGCTCTTTTTCCGTGGGACTGCTGTTCGTCACACTCGTGCTGGCCTTCTTTCAGAAGGAATACCTGTACGGGACCGCCATGGTCGCTGCCCTGCTCGTCGTGCTGAATCTGGATTTCTACAAGTTGTTGGTCCGGAAGAGAGGCTTTTTCTTTGTCGTCCCTTCGTTCTTCATGCACTTGCTCTATTACTTGTACAGCGGAATCAGCTTCGTGGCGTGTTGGACTCTCCACGCCCTCTCCGGAAGGAAAAGGGCAAAACATTGAGAGGGATGGAGATCTCGGAGAACCTTCATGCACCCTAGTCTCGAGCCGCCCGTGGTCCTCGAGGCCTCAGACACGGATGCAGGTCTGACGGGCTGGCTGGCTGTCGATTCGGTGATCGACGAGCACTTCTGCGGCGGGTTGCGAATGCTCCCCGACGTGTCCGCCCCGGAGCTGGCCGCCCTGGCCAGGGCAATGACGCTGAAGCACGGGTTCCTCGGGATCCCCCACGGCGGCGCCAAGGCCGGAATCCAGTGCCGTGAAGACGTTTCCGCCGGAGAGAGGATGCGGCTGCTGAATGCTTTCGGCCGCAAGATGAAGGATCTTCTGGCGACACGCACATACCTGCCGGGCCCGGACATGGGTACGAGCAATCAGGACATCCGCGACATGCTGTACAATCTTGGGATCCGGGTTCCCAGGAGGGCCCTGCATGGGACGAGATCCGGATGGTACACGAGCCTGACGGTGATTGCTGCCGCCAGGGTGGCCTGTCTGTCGCAGGGCGTCCCTGTCGAGAGGTCAACGGTCGCAATCGAAGGTTTCGGATCCGTGGGAGGGGCGGTCGCACAGGGCCTGCACGGGATGGGGAGCAGGATCGTGGCCGTTTCGACCCAGCGAGGGGCGATCCATTCGCCTCGAGGGCTCGATGTTGCGGAACTTCTGAAGGCCTCCCGCGAGCACGGCTCCAGAGTGGTTGACCATGTTGCCGGTGCACAGAGGATCGACAAGGAATCCCTCCTCGAGCTCGACGTGGACCTTCTCGTTCCGTGCGCCAGGCATTACAGCATTCACGAAGACAACGTAGAGAGAATCAGGGCCGGGACGATCAGTTGCGGCGCCAATGTGCCGGTCACCGAGGAGGCCGAGAAGGTTCTGGCCGGGCGTGGTATACTCTGTGTCCCGGATTTCGTGGCAAACGCAGGGGGCGTCCTGGGTGGCACCATGGATTTTGCCGGCATCCGCCCTGCTTCGATCGCCTCGTTTGTGACCAGGCATTTCGAGAGAAAGGTCTCGCTCCTGATCGAAAGGTCCCGTAAAGAGGGGGCCTACATTCGGGACGCGGCTGAGCAGCTTGCAACAGATCGCTTTGCGCGAATGCGGAACGCTTCCGAGAGACGGTCCCCCGGGAAGGGGATCTTCTTTCTCGGGCTTCATCTGTATCGGAGCGGCCTGATCCCCCGGCTTCTCGTCGGAGCCTTGGCAACGAGTTACTTTCGCAAGAGACTGGACGGCGAATTCTGATTCGCCCTCCGGCAGGGATGAGCAGAAATGAACATGGACGAAACGATTCGAGGCAGAAGGTCCATACGAAAATTCCGGAAAGAGGAGATCGCCGATTCCTTGGTCCATGAGATCCTCGATCTGGCCCGGCACGCGCCCTCTTCGATGAACGGCCAGCCCTGGCACTTCATCGTGGTCCGGGAGAAGGAGACCAAGAAAAGGCTCGTAGAGATCAAGAACCGGCATTGCCCGATCGAGAAGCAGGCCTATCGAGCCGATTTTCTGCTCGGCGCATCCGTGATCGTGGTCGTATGCGTGGACAAAAGGGAATCCTACGACCGGGAAATCGAGAACGGGCTCCTGGCTGCAGCGAACATCCTACTGGGGGCTCACGCGAGAGGGCTGGGAAGCGTGTACATGTCGGCCCACAAGGCGGATGAGCCGGCCGTGGCCGAGGAGATCCGTCAGGCCCTTCGGATACCGGAACACATGGATCCGATCTCCCTGCTCCCGCTGGGCCGGCCGGCCGAGCGTCCTGAGCCGAAAGAAATGAAACCCTTGAAGGAAATCATCTCCCATGAGTTCTTTGGAAGAGAATAGATCGAATCTGGATCGATTCATCGACCCGCAGTACACGCCCGAGGCGAGCGTGGTGGCGCGATACCGGAACGCCTTCACTTTCGGCCCTCCGGAGGAGGACGAACGGTTCAAGGCATTGCTCCTGGAGACGAGCCTGAGGGAGGGTGCAAGGGTGTTTCCGCTCTTCACCTACCGCGGCGTCCACATCCACATCCTGGACGAGTCCTCGTTGATGCACACCGGCACGCTCAAGTCGATCGACGGCTGTTTCACCATGGCTCAATGCAGGCTGCGCGGTTACGAGAGGGTCGTATTCGAATCCGGAGGCAACACCGGCACGGCCCTGACCGAGTACGGTCAAAGGGCGGGCCTGGAGACCTTCCTGTTCGTTCCCGAAGAGAACCTCTCCCTGCTGGACAGTTCGGTCTTCGCGCCGGACAAAGCACACCTGATCTCGGTTGCCGAACCCGGATGGGTCAAGAAGGCGGCCGGCAGCTTTGTCGGGTTGAACGGAATTCGGCACATCCCGGAGGTGGCCTGGCGATATCAGGCCTCCCGGTTCCGGGGGTTCTTCATCCTCGAACACATGCTGACCGAGGGAGGCTTCGACTGGCTGACCCAGACCATCAGCGCCGCCTTCGGTCCGATCGGCATATACCGCGTGCTCAAGAGCTTCCTCGAGGGAACGGCCCCAGTCCCACGATTCCTGGGCTTTCAACAGGAAGCCAACTGTCCCATGTACAAGGCATGGACATCCGCCGACAAGGAGCTCGACACGAGCCGGCCCGAGCCGAGCATCGATGATAAGCTGCTCACAAAGGTCATGTATGACGTTGCCCCTTACACCTACGGCACTTACGAAGACCTGAGGGACGTCCTCACCGCGACCGGGGGGGATTTGACCACGGTGAATCACGCCGAATTCTTCGATCTCTTCGACCAGGACTTCGATGGAAAGGGCATTCTGGGCCTGCTTCACGAAAAGGGGTTCGCTGTCCGTGAGCAGGATGGAGAAATCGTGGACAGAACCGGTCTGATCGCCCTTGCCGGCACCCTGAAAGAGATACGGAACGGAAGGCTGGAAAAAGGGAGCAGGGTATTGTGCTGCCTGACGAGCGGCGCCGGGATGGCGGACGGAAGGGCAGAGCCTGAATACAGGGTGTCCAGCCTGGAGGATCTTCTGACGGACTGCCGAGGGATGATCTATGGCGAATGATGCCCCTGCCCGTCGAATCGTCATCCGGGACTCCACGTTGCGTGAAGGGATGGATGTTCCCGGAGTGGAGTTCTCGATCGAGCAGAGATTGCGAATCGCCAGGCTCCTCGACGACGCCAAAGTACCGGAAATCGAGATGGTCGCTCCCGGGAAGATCGACGAGGATCTCGCCTTCGCCAGAAGGCTCAAAGAAACCGGGCTCGGAATCAAGACCTCGGGGCTCGTCTATTCCTTCAGCCCCCGTTGCAGGGAAGCGATCTCCGAGCTTTCCGGGTGCCTGGACCGGTTCGACATCCTGATGCCTGTGTCGCAAAAACGAAAGCCTCACGACAGGGCTGCGAAGCTGCGTCTCTTGAAGGAGGTGCTCGATTTCGCCTTGCAGCAAGGGGCGGAAGTGGGTGTGGGTTTCCCCCACTCCACCCAGGTGGAGGCTGAATTCCTCGAGGAGATCAGTCGCGAATCGGAAAAGAACGGCACGCAAAGGGTCGTGGTCTACGACACGAACGGCAGCGCCGATCCTGCGTCGGTCTCCGAGCTCATCGGGCGCATACGGCAGGCGGTGGACGTGCCTCTCTTCTTTCATGCCCACAACGATCTCGGGCTGGCAACCGCGAACTCCCTCGCAGCGGTTCAGGCCGGCGCGGACGGACTGGACACCACGATCAACGGCCTCGGGGACCGGGCCGGCAATGCCTCTTTCGAACAGGTCGTCATGGTCCTGCATCTCAAAGGGTTCTCGACCGGAATCTCCCTCCGGGACCTGAGAGGACTCTCCGAGGTCATCGCGGAGGAGAGCGGCGTCGAGGTGTCGAAGCTCGCCCCCGTCCTGGGAGAGTACACGGCCACCCACAAGTCGCCCGGCCACCTGAAGATCCCCGAGTTGTTCGAAGCCTTTGACCCATCCCTGGTCGGTCTCGACCGGAAGATAGACGAATGACCGGGTGCGCGAATTGAAAGAACCAGACTCCAAGAGCCCCTTCGACGCTGAATACTGGAGTTCCGTCGTCACCGGATCAAAGGTGGCGGGGAGTGAAGACCTCTGGAGGGCCCACATGAAGGGCCTCTATCAGGGGTTACAGCAGAGGTGGGGGCCGGACGACAGGCCCGGGCGCATCCTCAAGACCGACCTGTACGATGAGGCGATCAGCGCCCACAATCTCGTTTCCCTGTTCCGGGATCGATGCGGGCACATGGTCGGAACCGATGTGTCCCTGGAGATCGCCCGGGCAGCGAAGAGAAGGATGGCCGATTCACCCGACCCGTGGCACGCAATCGTGGTGTCGGATGCAAGGAGCCTTGGGTTCCGGTCCGGCGCCTTCGATGCGATCATCTCCAACTCCACGCTCGATCACTTCTCGGACAAGCGGGACATCACGGAAAGCCTCAGGGAATTGCACCGAATCATGCGGACCGGGGCGACCCTGACGATCACCCTGGACAATCCGAGCAATCCGATCATCTTCCTGAGAAACCGGCTGCCCTATCGTCTCCTGCGATTCCTCGGCGTGATTCCTTTCTACATGGGTGTGACCCTGTCGAGGCCCGATCTGGTTCGGGCGTTGGAGTCGAACGGTTTTCAGGCGTGCGAAAGCACGGCCATCGCGCACGCTCCACGAATTCTTGCAATTTGGGTGGGGCGGATTCTCGAAAGAAGAAGCGGCAGAGGGATCCGAGAGGGTTTCCACAGGCTGCTCCGGGCCTTCGAGCGTCTGGAGCGCCTGCCGACGAAGTACCTCACCGGTCACTATGTAGCGGTAAAGGCTGTGCGAAGATGAGGCGGGCAGCCGAGCCACTCACCGTTTAGCAAAGAGGCGGTTGAGGGCGGTCATGATGTCTCGCCGGCTGATCACGCCGACGAGCTTTCTCGGGTCGTTGCCGGCCACCACCGGAAGAATGGCGAAATCGCCTGCGGTGATCTTGTTCAGTGCCGAGAAGAGGCTCTCCTGCTCGTTCACGCAGACCACGTCCCGGGTCCCTATGTCTCCGGCCGTCAGTGAGCTGTCCTCTCGCTTCAGGCCCTCCTGGTAGTCCACCAGAGAGAGAACGCCGCACAGATCGCCGCTCTCGTCCACCACCGGGAAGCTGTTGAACTTGCTCTGGTAGATCGCGTCCCTGACTTCATCGATCTTCATGTTTTCATGGATCGTTGCGGCCTCCGGCTTCATGGCCGCAGTGACCTTGACCCCGCTCAGGCCGGCCATCTCCCGGTCCCCTTCCCGACCTTCATCTGCCCGGCCCGACTTGATCTCGCTCACCCGTTGGTTGTAGTAGTCGATGACCTCGCTCCGATCGAGCATGCCGATCAAGTTCGCGTGGTCCTCGTCCCTGACCACGGGAAGGCTCTGCAGGTTCTGCATGGTCAGCTTCTGCAGCACCGAGTTCAAGTCTTCGGAGGGCGTGGCAAAGACCACGTCCCGGTTGGCCACATCCCTCATCCGTACCAGGTCCCCGATCTCCTCATCGAACAGGACCCATCGGATATCGTTGATCGAGAAGATCCCCCGCAGCCTGTTCTGCTCGTCTCCGACCGGAAAGTAGGTCACCTCGCTCGAGCGGAACACGTCCCTGAAGCTCCTGAAGGTCATCTCTTCCGGGATCAGCTCGACGGCTCTCAGCCGGGGAAGCAGCTCGTTCACGCTGATCTTCTCCAGGACGTCCACGAAGAAATCGCCCCGGTGCGCGTTGGAATCGACCTTGCTCGCCACCTGCTTTTCATAGATCGTCCACTTGCGTCCCACGATGAATGCAAGGGAGCAGACGAGCATGCTGGGCAGAAGCAGCTGGTACGAATCGGTCATCTCGCTCACAAAGATGATGGTGGAGATCGGGGTGTTCGAAACCGTGGCGAAGAAACCTGCCATCCCGACAACCACGAACGCGCCGGGTTGCGTCACGATACCGGGCGCAACGGCATGAAAAGCCTTTCCCACGGCTCCGCCGAGTGCTCCTCCGATGACGACGGACGGGCCAAACACGCCGCCCGACCCACCCGAGCCGATCGAAAGGGAGGTGGTGATGATCTTCCCGAAGGCGAGGCCCAGCAGGAAGAGGATGGGAAGCTGATTGTCCAGGGCGAGCTGGGCAAAACCGTACCCGAACGACAGGGTCTGGGGAAGCCAGAAGCCGATGATGCCCACGCACAGTCCACCGATGGCCGGCTTGAGGTGGTTGGGGATCTTCACGGACTTGGCGAAATTGTGGACGCCGTAGAAGGACTTGATGTACAGGATGCCCGCGCCGACCAGCACAAAGGCAAGCACCATGTACGGCCCGAGCTCCAGGGGGTTCTCGAACTTGAAGTCCTGTGTGTCGAACAGGGAGCCCCACCCGAAGAACAGGCAGAAAAGGCAGTATGCAATACCAGACGATATGCCCGCCGGGATGATCACGTCCGACTCGAATTCCGGCTCCTGGTAGAGGACCTCTGCTGCGAACAGAGCCCCGGCCATGGGCGCCCGGAAGATGGCGCCGACTCCGGCGCCGACCCCGGCGGCCAGCATGATGCGGCGCTCCCGGTCGGAGAGCTTGAGCTGGGTCGCCAGGAAGGAGCCGAACCCTGCCCCGATCTGTGCGATCGGTCCCTCCCTTCCCCCTGACCCACCGGAGGTAATGGTCAGGGCCGAGGCGATCGTCTTGATGAAGGGGATCCTGCCACGGACATATCCCCCCTTGTTGTGGTAGGCGTCGATCGCCGCGTCCGTGCCGTGCCCTTCCGCCTCCGGGGCAAAGGTGTATACGAGCCACCCGCTCAACAGCCCGCCCAGAGCGGGCACGAAGACGAGGAGCCACCTGTTGAAGGGCTTGTCGCCCTGAGGAAACAGATGCTCTTCCCCGGCCGGTGCCGGGGGCCGGTAACCGGCCATCTGGTCCAGGAACACATAGGTGCCGAGCTCGCACAAATAGTGAAACGCTACCGCTCCCAGGCCCGCGATGATCCCGATGAGCACGTAGTAGAAGATCCACTTGCCGGTGGACGTGAGACGGCTGTACCGGGTCCGCAGGACCCCGTCATCGGGGAATCGTCTCGCCTTGTTCTCGCTCTTCACGTACTCGTCCTCACGCGGAAAGGCCCGGATTGATATGCATCAGGGTTGCAGCTTGTGCGAGGATTCCGGAGTCCCGAAGAAGCAGCCTGGGCGCTCCGATCTTGTCTCATGCCTGATGGGATACCCGCGGGGTCTCGACTCGTCCGATCCTCACAGAGTCGAAAATGTCATTTTATCAATTCAGGGGAAGGCAATCAATATGTTGCGGGTGGCAATCTGCGCATCACTGGATTGCGTCAACCCGATTTCCCGAGGCCGGCAGGGCTCGAAAACCGGAAAGGCAGGGCCATTGATAACCCTGCCTTCCCCTGTTTCCCAAATTCTTGCCTATTGTGGCGGACACACACATCGAGGGCAGGTGCAGAGGAGGACGCAACGCCTCGCATCAAGCACCGTAATCATCCCGTCGCCGTCCAAGTCACATTCAGGGGCCACTTCGGCTGACTGATTCCGGTGTACGAGGATCTCGCTCACGTCAGCCATGTCCACGATCCCATCTCCATTGAAGTCGCCTGGAATGCTTGGGTTGTCATCTGGGTCCGTGGGATCGGTGCCTTCATCAGTCTCCTCTCCGTCGCTATAGCCATCCCCGTCGGAATCCGGATTCTCGGCCATGGTCTCGCCGAGATCAGTGGCTCCGTTCGCGTTCGTGTCCTCTTCTCCATCCGTCAGTCCGTCTCCGTCGCTATCAGCCTGAGTCGGATCCGTCGTTGTCGATGGATCCTCGTCGGAAACGAAGTTTCCCGCAGAGAGATCCGTTCCCCCCAGGCCTCCGTCGATGGTCTCAGGTTCCGTCAGGCCCACCTCAGTGCCGTCCAGCACTCCGTCTCCATCCGTGTCCGCATTATCCGGGTCCGATTCACCCGGATCCACTTTTCCGTTTGCGTTCAAATCTTCGCTTCCAATCGGGCCATCGGTGAGTCCGTCATCATCGGTATCGATGTCGAGCGGATCGGTCGTTGTCGATGGATCGGCATCAGCGACAAAGCTGGCGATCTCCGTGTCAGGCCAGATATCTCCATGGTCCCATCCACTCTCAGTACCGTCCGGAAGGCCGTCACCATCCGTGTCTTTGTCGCAAGGATCGGTCTCTTCTTCGTTCAGAGCGCCGTCCTGGTTCATGTCTTCCTGACCATCGGGGATCCCGTCGTCGTCCGTATCGCCGTCGTAGGGATCTGTGCAGCCCTGCCGCTCGATTCCATCAGGGATACCGTCGTTGTCTGAGTCGAACAGCTCCACCCAACCGGTGGCGTAGAGAAACTCATGCACATTACCTCCAATGTGACGCCTATGCCAGAGGTGGTAGATTTCTCCATCCTTTACCAACCCAACCACTTTCCCTTCTACAGAATCCAGCTGGCCCACCTTCTCCCAATTCAACCCATCATGGGATACCGCATAACCTGGCCTGCTGATTTCCCCGTTCGAGCCGGCATAGACCATCTCAAACATCTCACCGTCAAACACCACGGCAGGGGTATCGACTCCAGCCGAGTCGAACGCACCTTCCGGCCCCACATCTATCACAACACCTTTCTTTGCCCATGAGACTCCGTCGCTCGAGGTGGCGTATCCGATGGTTCCGTGGAAGCTTCCATCAGGCGGGCCGCTCTGATAGCCTGGAAATGCGGTATAGTACAGGTGGTAGACACTGCCATCGAACAGTATCCAGGGCTGGTCCATGTTCCTGGAATCGTAGGCAGGATAGGGATCGTTGTCGACAACCACCCCATGACCCGTGTAGTTCACTCCGTCCAGCGACGTGGAATAATAGATCTTGCTGCCTGCAATATTCCAGTCGCTCGTCGCCGAGTGCCAGGCCCTGTAGAGGCCATCCTCTTCGAGTTCCGTCCCATAGTAGTTGAATGTTTTTCCCGTCTGCGTCGGACCGATGATGTTCCGATGAACGGTTCCCCAGTCTATGCCGTTGTAGGATGTCATCACATCCAGGTTGAAATCGGCAGGGTAGCCCCCACCGAACCGTTGTTCTATGAAATAAGCACGATATTCGCTTTCGAGCTTCACGACACGTGTTGGCACTACAGTAGCACTGGCCAGGAGGGGATTCCCGTCAAAGGGTGTGAATACGGGGATATTCTTGACTGCTCCCGACCCACTGCCAATCCGGCCCAGATACACGGCGTCCAGCGGTCCCTCATCCGCATTCCCACCCGTCACATAGACGAGGTCACGAGATGGATGAGCGCAGATTCCCTTCCCAGTGCTCCGCACCGGAATGCCGATTTCGGCCTGCCACGTGCCAAGGCTTCCATCGGCATGAATCGGCGCAGAGAACACTTCGTTCGGCCTCTCCTCGGGCTTATTGGAGATTAGGCAATACATTCTCGCCGGATTTCCCTTTGCGAAGATGGTACAGCCACCGTTGGCGATTGGGAGAGGGGAGGTTTCCGTCCAGCTACCTACAGATCCATCGGCATATATCGGCGCGAAATACGCGTTGTCACTCATCACATTGCTCGAAGGATCTGAATAAGCACCTCCTACAGCGTAGAGATAACCGGTTCTCGCCGTTACCCCCAGCATCCGCCTTCTTACAGGCAGAGGCGTCGTATTCTGCCAATCCCCAAGAGAGCCATCCGGGTTGACTCTGGCGTACTCAACCGTGTCTTTCGAATCCCGGTCTCCGGCGTATCCCGAAGTGCCTCCGATCGCGTATAGGTAGCCCTCATAACCTGCCACACCCGCCTGGCCTTTGCTCTCGGGCAGTCTTGTGGCGGAGACCCATGATGAAATGGATCCATCTGGCGCAGGCTCTGCATAGTACACATTGGAGGTCCACCAATTCGGTTGATGACCCCCAACCAGATACAGTCGGCCATCGTAGGTCGTGGTAGCATGCATGGTATGATGTGAGTTTGGCATCGAGGTCGTTTGCGTCCATCCTCCGAGCATTCCGTCAGCCTGAATAGGTGCAAAATAGAAATTGCCTCGAACACTTCCCCAACCACCAGGACAATAAACGAAATCCTCTGTCACAAATGCGGCCTGCGGGGTATCGATGCCCACAGGAAGGGAAGCGGTCTCCACCCATTCCATTCCTACTGTAACAGCCCCGCTCCCGGGATCCGTCTCTCCGTCGTCGAGACGACCGTTGCGGTTTGTGTCCTCCTCGCCGTCCGACACGCCATCCCCATCGGTATCTGGATCCAGGGGATCCGTTGTGGTTGTCGGGTCGTCATCCGGGACGAAATGGTTCTGATCCGTATCCGGCCCAACATGCGCAAGACCATATCCCTGCTCTGTTCCGTCCTGGATGCCGTCACCGTCCGAGTCATCGTCACAAGGATCCGTCTCGCCGGCGTCCAGGCTGCCGTTCGCGTTGACGTCCTCATCCCCATCCGGTATCCCGTCATCATCCGTGTCACCGTCATAAGGGTCCGTGCAAGTCCCCTGTTCGATTTCATCGGAGATCCTGTCAAGATCCGCATCGCCAGAAACCGAGCCTCCCTCGACAAGACATGCGTTCAATCCGACGACCCAGCCCCCGGCTCCTGCTGGAAAGATAGCCCGCACACGATAAAAATACCTCCCCGGCGAGTTGTCCACGATACTAGCACTCGTACTCCCTCCACCGAATACCATCTGAGAAGCACCGGCGAAAGTCGCGGTCGGGGCCTCCTCCAGCTCGTACCCGGTCGCCCCTCCCGTGGGTGTCCAAGACACTTGGTAGGTTCCGTCAGAGTCGTATGAGGGGACGGTCAGTGTCACCGGCACAGCAGCGAAATTCGCGGCAATCGTCGTGTCTTCTTCAAGTATGATTGCACACGTACTTGCGGAGCTACATCGCGCATCTGTCCAGCCTGTGAAAACAAACCCGCTGTTCGCGAAAGCCTGGATTTCCACCGACTCCTGAAATGAATATGCGCCCCTGTCCGGAGTTCTGGCGACAATACCTCCATTCGGAGGGCTAGCTGCCGTCGTCAACACGATTGAATTGCTGTGCACTCGGAAGCTCACAGGGTTGCTGGACGAGACGAAATCCTCAGACTCACAGTAGTTTTCGTACGCATACAACGTAGGTGGCAGGGTATAGAATCCAGGGGACGTCGCCCTGATCCGGTATTCGTATGTGGCAGTCTCTTCCGGGTCCAGGTTCTCGGTATTCGTTCTGCTGATATCTCCGCCGACCAATTCAATTCCCGGAGGCAGGGGTGAATCATTGTAACCCCCGTCGTCGCTTATGTTGATCCCCTTGTTCTCCAAGTCGATTCGGACCACGATAGTCTCAGCAACAGCCACATCATCGCTCGAGATACTCTTCGTGACGGCCACATCAGGATCACCACTGAATGTATTGAACCTCAAATAGGCATTGCTGATGTGAAACGCTTCCCCACTCTGGCCGCGAATATTCACGCACAACGAATCCTCACCCTTGATCCGGTGGCTGGATATTGGGTATGATTTCTGCCTGGGCAAATCATTCCTGCAAAAAGGCGTCCCAAGCGTTGTGAGTGATTGGCCATTGCAGTTGTGAATTCTAGGGTAAACGCAACTGTCCCCGTCATCGCCTCCGTCATCGATTCGGTCAATTGTAATGTACATTCGAGCATAGTCGAGACCGCAATCGATGGCTTCCTTGTAGGGGCTCAGATCCAGGTTTGTGTAGAGGTATGGATTATCGTAGCTTGCGTTTCCGGGTGACATTGGAAGCGTTACTTCTCCGGACGAGTATTGATCCACATAGTGCACGTGGATATCCTGCGTAACTGTCCCAACCGTAGACGAAAACGTGATGCTGCCGGTCCCGTACCCTCCCTCCGGCACATTTCCGACGGAGATATCAAAGTAGAAGGCCCTAACACCCCCAGCAGAGATCGTTGCGGGTGCCGCCGTCCTCGGGACAATCTCAAAGTACGGATCAGAGTCATCGTACGAAACGTCTACATTGACCGAGACCTCGCTTTCGTTATGTACCAGGGCAAACATCTCACCCGTCTGATGGTCCTGCCGGTTGAAATGTAGCGCTGGGGGAGAAAGGCTCTCGTTGACATAGAGGAGGCCGGTTCCGCCCGAGAAGTAGAAGATTGAATCGCTGACTAGGTTGGAAATCCCGAAGCTGTTCTTAACCTTCACAAACACGGTCTTGGTCCCGTTCAACGGGCTGAGAGTGAAACCAGGAGTAGGTGTAAAAGGTGCCCACTCCGCACCGCCAAAGGTAGACTCCTCGCTTGCCATGTAATGCGTTGGGTTGTTTTCCGCGGTGATATCAAGGGTGACATTGGGATTCGTCGTGTCCGCGCTACCGCCGTTTACTTCCACTGACGTAATAAGCGGTGCGGACCCCACTCCGAATTGGAATGTCCCTGCAGTCTTCGGACATCTGAGATACCTGCCCTCCTGTTCCGCTGTGAAATAGAAACTGTGACTGCCCTCGGAGAAGTGATTTCCCTGGGACAGGCCGGCGGCTGTGATGTTGAATGTCGCGCCCTCAGAGAACTCCCCTTCGCTGTGGCTCATAACCTGAGGTTGACCGTCTATGACCACTTTCACGGACCCTGCGTTAGGGCCCTCTTCGTCTGCGTCCTTGAATTGCACAGAGAATGTGAACTGGCTACCAGGTTCTCCAGTGACCGGGCTGACCGGCAGCGACCCATCCGGCACGATGAGTTGGGGTGGAACGTCGAGTCGCTCAACGCTGATGGAACTTCTCAGCTGTCCGGACGCATCTGCAGACGTGTATTGCAATTCAACGGTTGCCTCGCCTGCCTTCTCCGCAAGTAGAAGCCATTCTACCCTTACAGATTCTCCTCCCTCGATATCCCCCAATTCCCTCGAATCTGTCTCGCCATCTGAAAAGGCCACGCCATCGTGTAGGCTCAACTTCAGGCTCACGTCATTTATTGATCTGGGAAATGGGTTGGTCGCTTCGAAGACCAGGGCAAACCTGTCGTCAACAGTCGGTGTCATCGGCTCTGAGAATATACGCCCGATAGCCTCGCTAGCAGTGAGAGTGAAGGTCCCGTTACGTACCACGTGCCCCAGAACATTGAGTTTCCACTCACCGACCTGTTTGTCACAGAAATCTTCCTCATTGACCCCGGTGTAAGATGTATACGCCCGCCTAGAGCCATCTGGCCTGGTAACGTAGAGGTCAAGATCATCTTGAGGCTCGACATTTAGTGACAAAAGGAATGATCCTTCACCGTTCGGCGAGATGTTCAGACTGTACTCGACCGACCCACCAGGAAGAACGCTTCCTTGAATCGACTGCCCCAGTTCCATAGTATCGTTTTCCTCGCCTCCTTCCCGCACTTCAGGTTCTTGATTCGAATCTCCTATGTCCGGCAGGTGAAGGACGCCTTCCTCACTGGAAGAATTCGACAAAGCATATTCCTCTACCGTGACTTGTACCGCATCCCTCAGGGCATCAAAATTGGCGAGAATGTCCTCAACGAGTCCCTTCTCGGATTCCAAGATGTCTTTTGCAGTTTCACGGACTCCGTCCCAATCATCCTTGAATGGATAGGAAGCCCCTTCAATGTGATCTGTCATTGCTTGTTTGTCACATTCCCCATAGAGGGGCGAACCAGGATAGATAGGAGCATCATCGCAAGCGGTGATATATTCATCGAGAGCCAAGTTGAACATTGTTTTTGTGGTCCCAGCCTCGTAGTCAACAATAGTCTCTTTAAGAAGCGCTTCTTCTTGTTCGATCAATGATCTTAGTGTACTAAAATCATTTGCAGCTGCGCTCTCTTGTTGACTCTCAATATTGGCGAAGATTTTGGAGACATTCTTTATAAAGTCATGGAGTCGAGGATACTCTGAATACGTTTCCTGTTCGATATGGTATGCTGTTTTCATCAGGGCAACGGCCCTTAGGCTTTCTCTCGCATTCCCGTTGGCGTCTCCTGTTGCCTCTGCAAGAGTTGTCAATCCGGAAGCGATATCATCTGCTGCGCCATCACCCTGCAGTTCCACGAAAGCTGTTGTACAGATGCTCACCAAATTCTTGTGGTAATTTGCGTGGATTTCTTGTGCCCCCAATGCCCCGTAGGCCACGGCCCACTCGCCCATATTTTGATGATTATTACTCTGGTCCTTGTAACCGGAATCCCCCATTGCTAGGTTGTCTGCGATCCACTTCATTGCGTTGAGACGAGGCTTGTACATCTGTTCGTGATTGAGCGAGATGGTGTATGTTGGTACTGGTTTGTTGTTCCAGAATTCTTCCCACCAGTCGCAACTCGTGCAAAGCAGTAGGACAACGAGCAGAGTAGGAATAGCATTCTTGCCAAGTGACTGTTTCCTGCCGTTGGGGGACTCATAGCTGATCATGCGGGGTCTGTGAATGGCGATTCTTCTTGCGGACATCGTTCTCCCTCCTATTGCGACACAAGCTTCGATTGCGGGCTCCGGAATTGCCTCGAATCTCATTTCTTATTGGGACACCCTGATAAGTGGTGGACCGGTGGGATTGCCAAAGTCTCCTGATTACAGCTGGGCCAAAGAGCGTAGGAGCATGCCCAAGGCATTGAGGTAAAAAGCGGAGGGTCAACACTCGTACCTAGGATCCCCTCCCCGCGGCATACAGGGCACCCCTAATCGCCCCGGAGCCGAAGACCTTTCGACACCCGGCCTGTCCCCATCCAAGGATTCCACTCCCTGTGCCTTCGTGCTGTGCACCTAGGCGTGAGGATCAACTGATAGCCGCTTGTGCCAAGCTGCGAAGTTCTGGCGACATGCCCCCGACCTTTCACTGCCGGTAGATTCCAGGCAACGGCGAGCCCAGAACACACGGTCAGGTACGAGTCAGATGACCCGATCACATGCCGGAACTCAAATGGTCACTGATTCTGGCGGAAACGTTGAATGCCGTTTCGTTTGTTAGTGCTAAGTTCTATAAGGCATAGAGTCGAGACATGTCAAGGAAATAGCAAAACGATTTTATGTTCTATTCTTCGCTTCTATAGTGAACAGAATCAAACGATGAATTCGGATCCCTCATCGAGGAAAATCTCGGCAAGTCGGGACGGACACATCGAGGAAAGAATGCAGTGAGAATCGAGAGGATATCCCCCGGCCCGGGGCATCGGGATGCATGGAGAACCTATGACGCGCAAACTCAAGCAAAAGAACACTGGGGATGAAATACTCTACAGCATCAGACGGGCCAGGGCATCGCCCTTCTCCAGACTCTGTTCCATGAGCTTCTGAACCGTATCCGCCTCGACGCCCCATCGAGAACCGGCGTCCTCGATCATCGCTTCGGGTGCAGCGTCGCCCTCGTCTTCCCGAAGCCACGCGACCAGACTGACCGGGCCCAGTGTCTCGTGCCCGTTCAGCTGTTCACCGTGATGCCCGCCGATGGCGGCTGCGATGCTCTCGGGGAAATCCCACTCCTGGCACATCCAGGTAGCCACCTCGGCATGATCCCACTCGAACGCCTCCCGCTCCATCTCGCAGAGGTCGCCGCCGTCGTTGTGCCACTGTTCGAGGATCGGCCCGTACTTGTCCGGGTCCCGTGTCGCGAGCAGGGGCAACGCCATATCCTGCAGAAAGCCTGCAGTGAAGCATTCCGATCCTCTTGCCGGACAGAGAATCGAGGCGAGAGAATGGGCCAAGACACCCCTCCTGGCCGAGGCGCGCCAGAAACGGGCGGCATCATACCCCTTGGAAGATCCTCCGGGGGTTGCCGTACTGACCCCGACGGAGAGGACCATGGTTTCCAATTGGGAGAAGCCTACCAGGGCGATCGCCTGCGTCAGGTTTTCGACCTTGTTCCTCGCAGAGAATGCGGCAGAGTTGGCCAGCCTGAGCACCAGCACCGAGAGTCCCGGGTCCAGGGAGAGGGTCTCCGCGACGGAGGATGCGCGGGCGTTCGGGTCACGAATCCTCTCCAGGGTCTGCATTACGGCTGCAGGAAAGGAAGGCAACGCGTACCCTTGCATGGCCTTTGCCAGCAGGGCCTTCGGATCGGTCTTCTTCTTGAAGAAGGAAAACATCTGCTTGGTCTCCGTCAGTCCGCACGCCGGGCCATCTTGTTGGCCAGTATGCTGAGCAAGCCTCCCAAACCCACGTACCCGAGCATCGCTTGAAGGGCCGCCAGGATCTGGGCGGGGATCGAAGAAGGAACCGCGTCCCCGTAGCCCAGGGTGGTCAATGTGACGATGCTGTAGTAGATGGGAGAAATTGCGGTCTCATAGTCGCCGTAGTCGACCCCGACCCTGCTGTACGCGAAGGCGAAGAGCAGGGTGACGAACAGGATGAAAGACCCCCAGCGGGAGAGGCTTCGACCACAGTCCGAGGTGACCCACCAGAGCCAGTAGAGCACGTTGTGCAACCTGCTGCGGGTTCGAAACTCATACAGGTAGTTCTCGTCACGGATCACCCGCTGAATCATGTAGGCGCCTTGCATATCCACACCGCGGATGTCCGCCCCTATCCAGTAGGCCTTGCCGAAGTTGGTGATGCCGAGCAGCCGTGAAGCCCTCAGATCCGTAAGCTCGAATCGGGCATTCAATACGTTGCTCTGTTTCAGGTCCGTATCCCGAAGGTCCGCCCGGGTGAAATCGGCGCTGGTGAGGTCCGCGTCACTGATTCGAGCTCCTCGCAGGCGGGCGGCTCGAAAGTCAGCATGGCACAACTGCGACTTGCTCAGCGTAGCATTCTTCAGATGTGCGCCGATCAGGCTCGCCCTTGTAAGGTTGGCCACCCCAAAACCGGCTTGCTCTGCAGAGCACTCGTTGAGGTTGGCACCCGAAAGGTCTGCGCTGAGGAACTCACATCCGTCAAGCCGGGCCTGGGACAGGCTCGCTCCCTGGAGCCGGGCCCAGCTCAAATTCGAGTTCGTCAGGTCTGCTCCGCTGAGGTTCGCACCGGACAGGTCGTACCGGGAGAGATCGAGTCCGCTCAAGTCCTCACCTGCGAGGTCGATCCCGTGCAGGTCCAATCCCGTCGACCCGTTCCCGTTCTCCACTTCGCCCTTCCTGCGGGTCTCCCTGAGCTCGCGGAGGATTTCGTCACGGCGGGATCCCCCGCCTCCGGGATCCTCTTTCGGCCGGTGCGCGGCGAGCCCATTGGCATCCGGCTCTGATGGAACCGGATCGCTGCAGCCGGCCTCGTCCGGCGTGAGTTTCCGGGCGGTCTGCTCTTCTGAACGGGCCATTCTTCTTTCAAACCTCCATGGTTGCCCTGCCCAACGCGGGCGGGTCTCTTCCTTTGTTCGGCACAAAACGGATTCTTCATGAGGTTTTTTCATGGAAATCAGGAGCTTACAGGTTCTCGCAGGCAAAACACCGTGGAGGGGAACGGGCCGGGCGCAGACCCGTGACCAGTAATTGCCCCGATCCTGCTGCGGGCGACCCGCCGGTGGTGTATAGTAGGGTGACCTGAACGACCATGAGGGCGTGGCCCTAGCGAAATCATCTATTCCAGGATCAGGAGGACCCGAACGACCATGAGTGACGAACCGAACAAGATCATTTACTCGATGATACAGGTGAGCAAGCACTACGATCAGACACCCGTCCTGAAAGACATCTCCCTTTCCTATTTTTACGGCGCCAAGATCGGCGTGCTGGGTCTGAACGGCTCGGGCAAGAGCTCGCTGTTGAGGATCCTTGCGGGCGTGGACCCGGAATTCAACGGCGAGACCCATCTCTCGCCCGGCATGACCGTGGGCCTGGTCGAGCAGGAGCCGGAGCTGGACGACGAGAAGACAGTGCGGGAGATCGTGGAGGAAGGCGCAGGCGAGGCGGTAGAGCTGCTCGCCGAATTCAACCGGATCAGCGAGAGCCTGGCCGAGCCGATGGAAGACGACGAAATGATGGCCCTCATCGAACGCCAGGGGGACGTGCAGGAGAAGCTCGACACACTGGATGCCTGGGACCTGGATTCGCGGCTGGAGATGGCGATGGACGCCCTCCGCTGTCCGGAAGGCGACCAGCCCGTGAACATTCTGTCCGGCGGCGAGCGGCGAAGGGTGGCCCTGTGCCGGCTCCTGCTCCAGAAGCCGGACATTCTGCTCCTGGACGAGCCGACGAACCACCTGGACGCAGAGACCGTGGCCTGGCTGGAGCAGCACCTGCAGCGCTACGAGGGGACCGTCATTGCGGTCACCCACGATCGCTACTTCCTCGACAACGTGGCCGGATGGATCCTGGAGCTGGACCGTGGACACGGGATTCCCTGGAAGGGGAACTATTCCTCCTGGCTCGACCAGAAACAGAAGAGGCTCAAACAGGAGGAGAAGAGCGAGACAGAGCGGCAGAAGACGCTCCAGAGGGAGCTGGAGTGGATCCGGATGTCGCCCAAGGGACGACACGCGAAAAGCAAAGCACGCATCAATTCCTACGAGACCCTGCTCTCGCAGGAAAGCGAGCAGCGCTCCAAGGATCTGGAGATCTATATCCCGCCCGGGCCGAGACTCGGCGACGTCGTGATCGAACTGGACAAGGTGAGCAAGGCGTATGGGGACAAGCTTCTCATGGAGGACCTGTCCTTTTCCGTCCCGCCCGGTGGAATCGTGGGCATCATCGGCCCGAACGGCGCGGGCAAGACCACCCTGTTCCGGATGATCACCGGCCAGGAGACGCCCGATTCCGGCGCGATTCGACTCGGAGAGACGGTGAAGCTCGCCTACGTGGACCAGAGCCGGGACGCCCTCAACCCGGATCACTCCATCTGGGAGTGTATCTCGGAGGGAATGGACACGATCCTGCTCGGCAAACGGGAGATCAATTCCCGAGCTTACGTCGCACGGTTCAATTTCTCCGGCACGAGCCAGCAGAAGAAGGTCGGGACCCTGTCCGGCGGGGAACGGAACCGGATCCACCTGGCACGGATGCTGAAAGAAGAGGCGAACGTGCTGCTCCTGGATGAGCCGACCAACGATCTTGACGTGAACACCCTGCGGGCCCTGGAGGATGGGTTGGACAATTTCGCAGGCTGCGTGATGGTCATCAGCCATGACCGCTGGTTTCTGGATCGGATCGCCACCCACATCCTCGCTTTCGAGGGGGACAGCGGGGTCGTCTGGTTCGACGGGAACTACACCGAATACGAGACGGACAGGAAAGAGCGCCTCGGGGCCGCGGCCGACCAGCCCCACCGCATCAAATATCGCCAGCTCACCCGGGACTAAGCGGCCATCGTAACAACTGAGAACCATCCGCTTTGGGAGAAGGGAATGTTCATCGACGGAAAATGGACCACGGCAGAGGCGGGAAGGGTTTTTGCGTCCACCAACCCGGCAACAGGCGAAGTGATTGATGAAATCCCGGATGGAGGATCCGCGGACACCGTGAGAGCGATCGACGCCGCGGAAAATGCTTTTGCGTCCTGGTCCCAAACCACAGCGTACCAGCGTTCGGAACTCCTCTACAAGGTGTACGACTCGATGTGTGCGAATCGCGAGGAACTGGCCCGAACCATGACCGAAGAGCAGGGCAAGCCGTTGAGGGCCGCCCGAAACGAAGTGCAGTATGGGGCGGACTTCTTTCTCTGGTACGCGGAAGAGGTCAAGCGGACCTACGGCAGGACCATTCCGGCTCCCCGGGCCGACCAGCGGTTCATCATGCACTATCACCCGGTCGGAATCGTCGGTGCCATCACACCCTGGAACTATCCTGTTTCCATGATTACCCGCAAGGTCGCGCCGGCCATCGCGGCGGGCTGCACCGTGGTGGTCAAGCCGGCCGAGTCCACCCCCCTCTGTGCCGTGGAGACCTTCAAGTCCTTCGAGCAGGCGGGCATACCCGGCGGTGTCGTCAATCTCGTTACCGCAAAGGACCCGGCGCCGGTGGGAGAGGTGTTCCTGAACGACCATCGGGTCAGAAAACTGACCTTCACCGGATCCACCGCGGTGGGGAAGCACCTGGCCAGAGGGGCAGCCGAACAGATGAAGCGGACGTCCTTCGAGCTGGGCGGACATGCGCCGTTTATCGTCTGCAAGGACGCCGATCCCATCATTGCGGCCAAGGGGGTCGTGCTGGTGAAGTTTCTGAATACAGGGCAGGCCTGCATCAGCCCGAACCGGTTGTATGTCCACCGAAGCCAGGTCGATGCCTTCCTGGGCGAGTTCGCCTCCCGGGTCGAGAAGATGAAGGCGGGCAGCGGTTTCGACGAATCGGTCGGCATCGGCCCGCTGGTGAACGAGGCGGCGGTGGAAAAGGTGGACCGTCAGGTGAAGGACGCACTCGAAAAGGGGGCCCGACTGGTCACGGGCGGGCGGCGGCTGACCGACAACGGGCTGGACAAGGGACATTTCTACACCCCGACCATCCTCGCGGGGGTGACTCCACAGATGCGGATCTACCGCGAAGAGACCTTCGGCCCGGTCGCTCCGGTCATCGAATACGACGACACGGACGATCTGCTGGCCATGGCCAATGACACCTCTTACGGTCTGGCTGCCTATGTCTACACGCGGGAGCTGTCCACGGCGATGCAGCTGTTTGAAGGTCTTCGCTTCGGCATCATCGGAATCAACGACATCAACCCTACGGCGGTTGCAGCCCCCTTCGGCGGAATGAAAGAGAGCGGGCTGGGGCGTGAAGGAGGGCCGGAAGGGATCCTGGAATACCTGGATGTGAAGGTGGGTGGATTCTCTCTCAGATAGGAAAAAGGGGGAGGGGCTGGATAGATCAGCCCAGATACACGAAAACGTAGGTTTCGCGGTTTATGTCGATCACGATGTTCGCGCCCCGGGTCTCCGCATAGACGAGCCACTCGGGCTTCTTCTTGCCTCTGCATTCGATCGCAGGGGAATAGGTACCGCTTTTCTTGTCGAACCAGGCGATCAACATCGCATCATCCGCGATCTCCCCGGCCTTGAAATCAGCGATTTCCCGGGCCCTGTCAAAATCGAGCGATTCGTCGTCGACCCGTACGTCCACCGGGTCGACCAGCATCTCGCGCGTCAAAGGTACGCATGCTTCCATGATTACCCCAATGAATTCGAATATGCTTCGAGGAAACGGGAAACCTCTTCGAATTCCGCCTTCAGATCGTGGAAGAGTCCCCGGGCGTGAGCGGGCTCACCGTTCGTGCCGAGCTTCTCCAGTTGGGATGCAATCTGCTGCATCCGGGATGCGCCCGTGTTGGCACTGGAACCCTTGGTTGTGTGCGCGTGCATCTCCACTTGCGTCCAGTCCTGCTCCCGGATGGCCGCTTCGAGGTCGGAAAGCCTCTGCTCCGTATCCGAGAGAAAGGTCGCGATCAGTTCCTGCTCGAAGGCGGGGTCGCCGTCCGCGCAACTCTGGATCCGCGAAATCTGGACCGGCTGATTCTCCTGCGCCTTGGGGGGAGGAGCAAGGACGGCGGGTTCTGCGCGCACGTCAAGATACTTCTTCAGGACTTCCTCCAGGGCGACGGGCGTGACCGGCTTGCTGATATAGTCGTTCATACCGGCTTCCAGACACTTCTCCCGGTCCCCCTTCATTGCGTGTGCGGTCATGGCGATGATGGGGATGTGGGGGTCGCGGACATTGGATCCAGGGTCGCGGATCATCTGTGTCGCCTCGAAGCCGTTCATCTCGGGCATCTGCACATCCATCAGCACGAGGTCATAGGGAATCGTGGCAAGGGCGGTAACGGCTTCCTGGCCGTTGGCGACCGCGTCTGCCCCGAAACCGAGCCTTTCCAGTATCCTGAGGGCAACTTTCTGGTTGACCACGTTGTCCTCGGCCAGCAGGATGCGGCACCTCTTCTTCTTGTCCTCTACGAGGGTATGCCGCGTAATGATGGGGCCCAAGGCGCCCTCCCGCATTTCTTCGGAAACGCCGAGAACCGTTGCGATACAGTCGTAGAGTTGCGACTTCCTGACCGGTTTGGTGAGATAAGCGGCAAAGCCGATCTGTTGAAGATCGCGAATCTCGCCCCGCTTCCCCACCGACGTCAGCATGATCAGCAGGGTCTCTTTCAGAGATGTGTCTTCCTTGACCCTGAGCCCCATGGTCTTGCCGTCCATTCCCGGCATCTGCATGTCCACGAGGGCGATGCGATAGGGATCTCCCTCTTCCACACCCCGGCGGAGCAGCTCAAGCGCCCGGGCGCCGTCTTCCGCTTCGTCGTGGCGGCATCCCCAGGATGTCAGCAGTTCCCTGAGAACCATACGGTTCGTATGGTGGTCATCCACGATCAGGATGCGCTTGCCCCGAACGTCTTCCGGCACGATGACTTCTCGTCTGCGGATATCAGGCTGCTTCTCCAGGTAAACGTTAAACCAGAAAGTGGAGCCGTTGCCCTCCTCGCTCCGCACCCCGATCTCGCCACCCATCAACACGGCAAGCTGCTTCGAGATGGCGAGCCCCAGACCGGTGCCTCCGTATCTTCGCGTGATCGAAGCATCCACCTGCGAAAAGGACTTGAAGAGCCGATCCCTGCTCTCTTCCGGGATCCCGATCCCCGTGTCGATGACTTCGAACCGAACGGTGGCGTGCGACTCGGTCTCCTCGTCTAGGCTGACCCGGATGAAGACCTCTCCTTCTTCCGTAAACTTGATCGCATTGCCGCTGAGGTTGGTAAGGACCTGTCTGAGCCTGCCCGGGTCGCCACGCACGAGGGAGGGGACATCCGGGCGAAGCAGGCAGGACAGCTCCAGGCCCTTGTCGTGGGCCTTGACCGCAAGCATGTCCGTCATGTCCTCCACCATGGTCCGAAGATCGAAGTCGAGCTCCTCCAGCTCCACCTGTCCCGCCTCGATCTTGGAGAAATCCAGGATGTCGTTGATGACGGACAACAGGGAATCCGCGGACGAGCGGGTCGTCTCGGCAAACTCCCTCTGTTCCCGGGTCAGCTCGGTTTCGAGCAGCAGTCCGGTCATTCCTATGACGCCGTTCATGGGCGTACGGATCTCGTGGCTCATGTTTGCCAGGAATTCGCTCTTCGCCAGGTTGGCCACCTCGGCACGGAGGGCCATTTCACGGGCTTCTTCGATGGCCTCCTCGAGTCGCTTGTTTGCGGTTTCGAGCTGCGCCGTCCGGTCCCTGACCCGCTGTTCCAGCTCTTCGTTGAGCTTCCGGATCTTCTCCTCGGCCTGTTTCCGGGCACTGATATCGCGCGTGACGCCCTCGAAACCGACGATCTCTCCGTCCTCGTTGCGGACGATCGTACAGCTCACTTCACAAGGTACCGTGTGCCCGTCCCTGTGAAGCAGTTCAACCTCTCCGTGGTAGGCGTTCCTTTTAGGTACAGCCCTTTCCGCTTCCCGGATCCCCCGAAGCGTCTCCAGGACGGATTTCTCGGTAGAGTACTCCCTTTGTGTGAGGCCGATGGTCTTTTCGGGCGGAAACCCGGTGACCCTTTCGATGGCTTGATTGACATACACCAGCTTTCCATCTCGGTCGGACATCCAGATGATGTCCTGCATGTTCTCGGCGAGCCTCTGAAACCGGTCCTCCTCCTTCCTCAGCTCGGCGGTCCTCTCCTCGACAAGCTCCTCGAGTTGCTCGCGGTGGTTCCTCAGCTCTGTCTCTGCCCGGATCCGTCCGGAGATATCCCGCGCTATGCCTTGCACTGCGTAAGGCTTCCCTTGCCGGTACAGAACGCAGGACTCCGTCTCGACCCAGACATGCCCCCCGTCCTTTCGGGTGAGCTTGTGGGTTCTCGGGGCTCTCTCCTTTTCGCCGCTCAGGATCTCGTGCAGGCCCTCCATCGCCTCCTCGATCTGATCCTCGGACAACAGGGAAACGATATTGAGCCGCGGGATGTCTTCCTCTTCGTATCCGAGCAGGTCGAGAGCCGCCTCGTTCGCGTCCAGGTAGTTCCCCTCGAAATCGTGCACGAATACGCAGAAGAGGCTCCTGTCGAACAGGGCCCGGTATCTCTCCTCCCTGTCCTCCAACTCCTCCCGCTGGGCCCGGATGATCTTCTCCGACTTCACGATGTCGCGCATGTCCCTGCACGCGATCACGATCCCGAGCATCTTCCCCTTCCAGTCCAGGATGGGGGAGAGGTTGCAGGAGGTGGCGATCGATTCCCCGCTCTTGCTCGTCAGCGAGATCACCCTGGCCTCCAGATCCCTCTTGCCGGCTTCGAGATCCTGGAGACAGGATTGGAAGATTTCTTCGTTACGTTCATCCAGGAGCCCGGAGAACGGTTCCTGAAGCAATTCCTCCTTCCTGTAGCCGAGCAGTTCTCCGGCCTTCGGGTTGATCATGCGGATGAACCCGCCCGCATCCACGGTCATGATCATGTCCCCGATCGTTGCGAACACTTTCCTGGCCAGGGACTCGGGGCTCGGGTTCATGAGCTGGTAGCGGTAGATTGACCAGAACATGATGCTCACGAAAGCGGAGATGAACAGGAACCCGCAAGTGTAGAGCGAAACACCGATGGCGGGGAGGAAATCGAGAGCACCCAAGGCGGCTACCAGGAACGCGAAAAGAACCGCTCTGAGCTGTTGCCTCTTCATTTCGGAGCGGGTTGCATTGAGCCCACGAAACAGCGTCTGGAAACTTCCGGCCAGAATGACGGAGAACATGGCGATCAACAGGATTCCGAGGGACCCGTAGCGTGGGTAGAAACCCCAGGAGAATTCTCTCACTCCGTTGATGGCAGCCACACCGATGAGCCCCTCGAACGCGAACAGACCCGCGGCAAGATGGGCTGCCAGGATCTCTCGCCGGTTCCGACGGATCTGGTCCGTGAGTGCCGAGGTGAAGAAGTAGATGCCCGGCCCGATGAAGACCACGCCCAGGTAGGCAAAGCGGTACCATTTCTCAGCCAGGTCCGGATCTCTGCTGGCCAACATGAATCCGATGCCGGTCTGCCAAACAATGACATAGAGGCACACCAGGAGAAACGACTGGTTCGATCTGGACCGGAGGTTCAGTGAGAGTCCACAGATCCCCAACAACAGCACATAAGCCGCCGTACCGAGACTGCCCAGAGCGAGGACGCTCATCTGAAACATCGAGGTGTCCACAGGACTCCCTGCACAGAGAGTAAAACAACGATTCTGTTCTGTCTCCTCTCATCGGATTTTTTGTGATCCACCTTTAGAATGGGCCGGGTCTCCTGACCCAAGACCATGCTCTCTTTATGGGTTACAAAACAGGAAGATCGCCCACGGTCCTGGCGGCTGCGGCCCTTTTAAGCTTTTCCCGGCAAAGAGACGATGTACCTGTTGATATCTCTAGTACATATAGATCCGATAGACCCGAACCTAAGGCCCCCCCCGCGTGACGGAACGAAGCACACCCCGGCCGAACTTCCTGCGGACCACATTCAAGTCCTTGCTCAACCTCGAGGGGCTAGGCTTCGAAGAAAGACGTAAACGGCTGCTGCTGGCCGGCTTTTCTTGCGCCGGGTTGATCCTGGCCACCATCACGGGGCTGGACGATTATCTCTCCGGGAATCATCGGGAGTTCGCGATCGAAGCCGTGGTTGCCGGCTGGATGCTCTGCTCCCTGATCCTTCTGAGAACGGGAAAGAGGATCCTCGCCATTTCCCGGATCAACACCTTCTTCCTGATCTCTTTCTTTCTTCTCATATTGATCGGCGACGCAGGCGACGAGGGGGCGAAGCTGCACTGGGGCTATGCCCTGCCGCTCATGGCTTTCATCCTGCTTGGGAGGCGGGAAGGAGGGCTGTGGGTCGTCACCTTCTGGGTCATGACGATGCTCCTGCTCATTGACCCGGGTTCGGTCATCGGAACGTACCCGTTCCAGCCCGCGACCATTACGCGGTTTCTCGGTTCCATCACGCTGGTGTCCGCCCTCGCCTATTTCTTCGAGAGTGTACGCCACAGGCATCAAGTCACCCTGGAAAGTCAGAAGCATGCGCTGGAAAGCCAGAAGGTGAAACTGGAACAGGCAAAGGGAGATCTCGAGGTGGCCAACCGCCGGCTCCAGGAGGCCTCCGAGAATGCCCACCATCTGGCCGAAGAGGCGAAAGCCGCCAGCGTGGCGAAGAGCGAATTCCTTGCGAACATGAGCCACGAGATTCGCACGCCCATGAACGGGGTGATCGGGATGACCGGGCTTTTGCTCGAGACCGACCTTTCCCCTGAGCAGCAGGAGTGCGCCGACACGATTCGCTCCTCCGCAGATGCACTTCTCTGCCTGATCAACGACATCCTTGACTTCTCGAAAATCGAGGCAGGGCGGCTCGACTTGGAGATCCTGGAATTCGATCTGAGAAGCACGGTGGAGGATGTTGCCGACATGCTGGCCGTTCGCGCCCAGGAGAAGGGGCTGGAACTGTCGTGTCTCATCCATCCGGACGTCCCTGCCCATGTCCGGGGCGACCCGGGACGTCTGCGCCAGGTCCTGATCAATCTCACGGGCAATGCGATCAAGTTCACGGACCGGGGCGAGGTGCACATCCGGATAGACGTGACGGAAGAAGCCGAGACGAACGTGACCGTCCGGGCTTCGGTGACCGACACCGGAATCGGCATCTCGGAAACCGAGCGGGATCGCCTGTTTCAGTCCTTCTCCCAGGTGGACGCCTCCATAACGCGCAGGTTCGGAGGATCGGGGCTGGGCCTGGCCATCTCCAAGCAACTGGCCGAGTTGATGGATGGCGAAATCGGTCTCGAGAGCCAGGAGGGCAGAGGTTCGACCTTCTGGTTCACTGCAGTCCTGGAGAAACAACCGGAAGCACCCGGGCGCGATGGGTCGGTGCCATTGGAAATCAAGGGCACGCGCGTCCTGATCGTCGATGACTATCCGACCAACCGTCTCGTGTTCAGGGAGCTCCTTCGCTCCTGGGACCTCCGTTTCGAAGAGTCCGTGGACGGCGTAGAGGCCCTCAAGAAACTGAAGGCTGCCCACGCCGAGGGGGATCCCTTCCGTATTGCCCTTGTGGACATGCAGATGCCGAGAATGGACGGGAAGACTCTGGGTGAGGAGATCAAGAAGAACAACCCTGACCTGGAGGATACGATCCTGGTCATGCTCACCTCTGTTGCCCAGCGAGGGGAGGCTGTGCAGCTCAAGGAAATCGGTTTTGCCGCATACCTCACCAAACCGGTCAAGATCTCCAGCCTGTACGATTGCCTCGTAACCGTGATGAGCGGCGCGGTGACCGGTGCAAAGCAGGAGAGTCGGTCCCTGGTCACTCAGCACAGCCTCCGGGAGAGCAGAAAGAGGAGGGTGCGCATTCTAGTGGCCGAGGACAACATGGTCAACCAGAAGGTTGCGCTCCGAATCCTCGAGAAGCTCGGCTTCCACGCCGATGCGGTCGCCGACGGAGACGAGGCGGTCAAGGCCCTGGCAACCATCCCCTACGATCTGGTCCTGATGGACGTGCAGATGCCCGTGATGGATGGGTTCGAGGCTACCAGGCGGATTCGTGACCCGGATTCTTCGGTGCTCCGGCGGGACATCCCGATCGTGGCCATGACGGCCCATGCCTTGAAAGAGGATCGGGACCGTTGTCTGGAAGCCGGCATGGACGACTACGTGAGCAAGCCTGTCACACCCCTCGCCTTGGGTGAGGCCCTGGAGAGGAACCTCGCCGATGCATCCTGCAAGGGCCCTGGAGCCGAAGAGATCGCCCAGCCGGAAGAGCCCCAGGAAGTGCCCGGGGAAGCGCCCGTCCTACTCGATCGGATCCGGTTCGTGGCGGACGGTGACGCTCGGTTCGAACGGGAGTTGATCGAGATGTTTCTCTCGGACAACTCGAAACAGCTGGCCTCCCTCGAGGAGGCGATCGGCGGCCAGGACTGGGAAGAGGCGAAGAAAAGGGTCCACTCGATCAAGGGGGCAAGCGCCAACGCGGGGGCCGTGAGGATGCAGTCCACAGCAGGCCGGCTCGAACAAATCACGGCCGCGCGCAACACCTCGCTCGCTTCCGAGGTCCTTGCGGAGCTCAAGGCGGACTTCGATCAGGCCTCGAGCTACCTGAAAGACCACCTGTCCGGTACGAATGCACCCGACTGACGGATTACCTTCCAAGAAACCCCGGACGAACGAACTACCCTGACGCTTCACCCGCCATCAGGGCGCTCTCTGCCCGCCTGCCCCACCACACGCCCACACCACAGCCCATCAGGGTGCCGAAGATGGCAGCCGAGGTCTTCAAGGCGACGGCGGTTTCGACCGAAAGCTCCTCGAAGCCGGCAGCGGGGAGCAGGATCTGCATGATGGAGCCGACGGCAGCCATCGTCAGGACCGTCGAGAGGATCACCCCTATCGCGACCACGGGAACACCCACACGGCCAAGCGCGGAGATACTGAACGCTTTCGGTGTGAGGCGGCCCAGTCGCGCATCGGCCCGAACCTGCGCGTCCGAGGAGATGAACATGAAGAAGTAGAGGATCCCGAACACGATGCCGAAGTCCCAGCCGACGAGCGCATATGGGATCTTTTCTGCCGGCTCGGGGTACTGGAGGGCCCAGAGGAACTGCTTGAGGCCGATGCCCAGGTTGATGAGGCCCTGGACCATCGCCCAGGGCAGGAGATGCTCCCTCACGAAATATGTGCCGAAGCTGGGGACGACGCCGGCACCCTCTCCTTCAAGGGCGGCCACAAAGGAAACCTGGTCGCGCGGAAGGATGAATGCGATCAGAGCGGTGGACCCAACAAGCAGCGGAACAAAGGCGATCGCGTCGATCGTGAGCAGCCGGAAGCTTTCACCGCCACCCAGGGGAAGCAGAAACCAAACGGCCAGGCCGATCAAGGCCCCGGCGGGCACGGCCAGGGGCCCGAACCGCCTCCATGGATTGATCACTCCGTCCGGCGCCAGTCCTGCCGGGTCGGCCATGACCCACCTGCCCCGGATGTAGTCCCTCCGAGTATTGACGACTGCAGTGTGACACTGGATCACCACGAAACAGAACAGAAACAGGAGCATGAAGCCCCGCACTTCGATCATCGTGCCTGTGCCCGGGCCGAAGAGACCGAACACGAGCCACGCAAGGAAGGCAACCACGACCACCACGCCGACGAGGTTCATGACAAACTGCACGACCACATATCTCTTCTGGTCAGGCTTCGGTTTGGCTGCCGATGATGGATCGTTCACGTGGCTCCTCCTGTTTTCACATGCTCATCCGTCGGGCTTCTCCGTCCATTGATCCGCTTCCTCGAGCAGGGAATCCGTGTCCCAACCCGCATCTCGACTCACCCCTGTTTCTTCGAGCTCCGAGAGAAGGAGCTCCTCGAGGTCGGAAATCGACTGGCGGGCCAGGTTCATATACTGTTTCTTGTCGTGCCGCATTCCGCTCAGCTCGCGCAGGGCCTCTTCGTCGCGAAGCCGGAAGGTCTTCGACATCCGATGGGCGTGGTAGGTGCGCAGTCCTAGCATGGAAAGCGCATCGATGCCTATCCGCAGAGAGGTCTCGAAGGTTTCCCGGTACACGTGGTCGACCCCCGCATCGAGCAAGTCGTACGCCTCCGTGCGTCCCGTGGCCCGGGCGAGTATCGTGACGTGAGGGGCATGACGCCGCACGGTTTCCACCATTTGCAGGATCTTCTTGTGATCGTCGATGGCAAGGATGACGAGTTTCGCCTTGTCCAGGCCGGCGGTGCGGAGAAGATCGTGTCGCGAGGCATCCCCGTAGAAGACCTTGAGGCCAAGGCGCCGGAGCAATTCGACATGATCGGAATCGAACTCGAGTACCGTCGCGTGGACCCCGTTGGCCCTCAGGTACCGCCCGACGATGCTCCCGACCCGTCCGAAACCGGCGATGATGACCGGGTTCTCTTCATCGATCTCGTCCGCCTCCCGCTCTGCCTGCTCGCGGGTGCCCAATCGGGGCTGAAGGAGTTTCTCGTTCACGGCCATGAGCAGAGGAGTCACCGCCATGGACAGGGCAACGACCGCCACCAGAGGGTTCGCCACCTCACTGGCGATCACACCTTGCTGGGTCGCGAAGGAGAACAGGACGAAAGCAAACTCGCCCCCCTGTGCCAGCGCAAAGGCAAAGAGCAGGTTCTGATCCAGACCCATCCGGAAGAGTCTGCCCAGCAGAAGGAGAAGAAGGAACTTGACGGCCAGCAGCGCACCCACCAGGCCGGCCATCCGGCCGGGTTGGGCGAAGAGGAGTCCGAAATCCAGAGAGGCCCCGACCGCAATGAAGAAGACACCCAGCAAGAGGCCCTTGAACGGCTCGATGTCGCTCTCCAACTCGTGCCTGTACTCATTCTCCGCCAGCACCACTCCGGCCAGGAAGGTACCTAGGGCCGGACTGAGCCCTACCTTGGTCATGAGCAGGGCAATACCGATTACCAGCAACAGGGCCGCCGCGGTGAACAACTCCGGAAGTCGCGTGCCCGCAATCCATCGGAAGACCGGTCGCAAAAGAAACCGTCCCACAAGAATGATGGAGACGACCGCTCCCAACACCACGAGCGTCTCGGCCCAGGCCGGGATTCCCGCAACCCAGGTCGACCCATGCTCCGCACCATGGGCCGCTCCTTCGTGGCTCGAAGCACCGCTGCCAAGCAGGGGAAGGATTGCCAGCAAGGGAATGACCGCCATGTCCTGAAAAAGAAGAACCGCAAACGAGCTCTGCCCCCCGTCCGTCATCATGAGCCCTTTTTCGGACAGGGTCTGGAGCACGATGGCCGTCGAGGAGAGGGCAAGGATCATCCCAACCGCAACAGCCGGCTGCCATGGGAGGCCCAATGCCAACCCTATTCCGGTCATCGCTGCCGTCGTTAGGCCGACCTGCAGGCCTCCGAGGCCGAGAATGGGCCCACGCAGTCTTAGCAGCAGACTGGGCTGCAGCTCCAATCCTACGAGGAAGAGCATCATGACCACACCGAACTCGGCGAAGTGCATGACGTCCTTGCCCTCCTGCCCGATCAGGCCCAGGCCGAAGGGCCCGATGATCATCCCTGCGATGAGATAACCGAGCACAGAGCCGAGACCCAGCCGCTTCGCCACGGGCACGGAAATGACCGCTGCGGTGAGGTAGACGAAAGCCTGGAAGAAGAAACCTTCGCCGTGCATGGGGTCTCCCTGCTCAGTTCCTGATGACGCCGTCGAGATCCGCGTTGAATCTGGGATAGGATCGCACCCTGTCCAGGTCCACCTGACCGTCTCGAAGCGCTTCTAAGGCCCTGCGATAGTCCTTGGCGTAACCCTTGACCGCCGATTCGGATATTCGGTGTGTGCCGTGAATCACAAAGGGCGGAAGATACTCCATCCCGCACAGACGGGCGGTTTGCTCGATCGGGGCGAGCAGCTCGCGGATCGTGAAGTTGTACTCACCTTGCGTGGAATAGGAGGATTCCTGCCCGCCGGTGGTGATGACACTCAGATGCTTCTTGCCTCGGAGGGCGTTTCCATTCCGTCCGTAGGCCCACCCGTGTTCCAGCACCAGATCCTGCCATTCCTTCAGAAGGGAGGGGGTGCTGTACCACAACAAGGGGAACTGAAAAATGATGATTTCGTGCGTGGTCAGCAGGTGCTGCTCGCGGGTCGCATCGATGTGGAAATCAGGATAGACCTGATACAGATCATGGAAGGTAACCCCCTCCAAGGCCTGTACCGCCCGCATCAGAACTGCGTTCACCCGGGACTTCTGAAGGGCTGGGTGCGCGAAGAGGATCAGGATCGAGCGGTGCATCGCCTTTTTGGGGCCTCTCCATTCCGTCACAGTTCGTATTGTCCGGGAACCGGCTCCGTCCAGGAGCACCATACGAGAGAAGGATGGAAAGGGTCAAGTGAATCGCGGGGTCAGGTGGCAACGGGCTGTTGCCCAGAAGGCACTTGACGCCCGCACCCATTCTAGGGTGCGGACTGGCAGACCAAGCCAGCATCCGCCGGCTCGAGGACCACGAAGACCACGGCATTCGGGCCCACCTGGGCATACGCCTTGCCCTGGTCCACGGGTACCGGAGTGCCCGGCGGGTCCGGAATGGTTCCGTCCGGCTCGTGCATCAACCCTTCGATGGTTGCACGGTCAGCCGTGAGGTCCCCACCTGCGTCCAAGGTCCACTGTCGGGCACTCACCACTGTCGTGCCCGCAAGGGCGATCTCCACCGTAAGGAGGCGTCCGGACGGATTGGAAAGAACCGTCGTAACGGATCCGTCCATTCCTGCGGAGCAGTAGCCGTGCGCCTTGACCTCGGAACGGTCGACGATCGTCTCCAGCCTGGAGCCCTCGACGGTCCTCCTGTACATCACGTAGGCGAGAAGCGAAGGCCTCGGGTCCAGGGTGTCCGGATCGATCATCCCGTAGTCCCCT
This sequence comes from bacterium, assembly GCA_028277985.1. GTDB lineage: Bacteria > Desulfobacterota > DSWW01 > DSWW01 > DSWW01 > S015-6. The sequence goes on from JANQFG010000103.1 coordinate 39,858, forward strand.
CCCAGCAGGGTCTGCCGGACGAGGGTGGTCGATCCCTCTTCCGCCATGATCCCGATCCAGTCCGCCAGCCACAAGGCATCCAGCATGGTATCGCTGACACCCAGTTGCCCCCCACACTGGCTGGAAGCACTCTCGCCGTTCCACACCGGAAGGCCCCCGGCCTGCTGCAGGACGTACCAGGCGAAGAAGCGGTTCATGCCGAGAATGGACGGATCGAACAGGGCTTCCTTCGAAGCCCGGTTGGGCGCGAACAGGCTCGGGCACCGGTCCGACTGGGTTGCGTAGAGGTGCCACGTCACGAGGTCGACCTTGTCCCGGGCGAGTTGCATGACTTCCAGGGTGTAGTTCAGGTCGTTCACCCATCGATAGGGCACAAAGAAGCTGCCCGGACACGCAAGCAGGTCACCCGGGGCCTCCTCGTTCAGCAAGGTGCGGAACGTGGCCAGGTCCGATGCGTACACCTCCGGCGTGAGCAGGACGGGCATGTTGAAGTTGTACCAGATGAGGTTCACTTCATTGCCCGGCTCCCAGATATCGAACAGGTCGCCGTTGGGCAGGGACTTCGCATACTGAATGAGCTGCCTCGCGTTGTCAGGGTTCCACTGGCCGGTCGACGGATTCCGCGGACCGGGACCGACATTGATGCAGAACATGATCCTGGAGCCGATCGCCTCGGCAAAGTCCGCGATCCGGCGAATGTCCTCATGGGTGATGACCCCGGGACGTTCCTTGCCCGGATCCGGGTAGACCCCCTGGTAGGCAGGCGGCAGCGCGCACTCGCCTTCCTCGGGGCAGAAATAGGCGGCATCCGAATCCGTACCTCCGATCCTGAGTCTCGAGGGTGCCAGATAGGAAGCGAGCTTTCTCAGCTTCGGGCTCTCCAGGTCCGGGGTAGGTTCGGGCTGCGGTCCCGAGGAGCCCCAGTCCCACCAGAACCCGTTCGTGAACTGCACCGTGTCGAATGCAAAGCCCAGATAGCGCTCGTCCAGCCGCCCCGCCTCCTGAGCCGGGTCGATCGTGACGGCCACCTGCGCCTCCTCGCACTCCGCATCCTGCGCATCCGGTCTTCCGTCACAGTTGTTGTCAAGGGAATCGGAGCAAGTCGGGTCGCCGTAGGGCCCCTCCGGGGCGCCCGGGTTCACACTCGGGTTCCCGTCGTCACAGTCCCATTCGGTGTTTGCGCACAGCCCGGAGGCAGGGTCCCCGTATCCGTCCCCGTCCGAGTCCTCGCACGACAGAGACCAGGTGTCCTGGCCCAGCAGGAACATGCAGGACAGACCGAGGATTCTAATCCACGCGATGTAGGTGCTTCGGTTGAACATAGCCTCTCCTCCTGATTCGGGGACGCAGATCTATCGGTCGCATTAATTTAATACAATTCATTTATTTTAGAAGAAACCGGGCGAGATTTCCAGACCTTCGGCTTGACAGGGTCCGGGAAGGCCATAGAATCCTTGAAATAGGCGATTTTCTCCACTTCTGAGCGCACCGGCCTCCCAGGGAAAGCACATGGCGGATCTTCTGCAGAAGTACAGGCTGCTCAAAGGACTGTGTACCGGAGATCGCGCCCGCACAGGACCCTTCTATGTGACCCTGGATGTGACCCGTAGATGCAACCTTCGATGTCTCGGATGTCGGTTTCACTCCGAGAACGCCCGGGCCCCGGCTGCAGGAGACCAGGGGGTTCGGGATCTACCGTTTGAGGTCGCCGAAGGGCTGCTCTCGGATCTCCAGGCTCTCGACACGAGGACGCTCTTCCTGATGGGAGAGGGGGAACCCTTTCTGCACCCACGCATCTTCGACATCATTCGCCTCGCCGGTAAATGCGGGATGCGCACCACCATCACGACCAACGGCACCCTGATCGACAACGAAAAGGCAAGGAAGATCATCGATTCAGGGCTCGATGAGATGCACGTCAGCCTCTGGACAAACTCCCTGGAAGGCTATGAAAAACAATACCCTGGCACGGATCCGGTGAATTTCGAGCGCGTGCTCGAAGGGGTCCGGGTCCTTTCGTCTCTCAAGGCCGGGGATCCAACCCGCCCGCCCTATATCGTACTGACCAATCCACTCAATCGCCTCAATCACCGGGGCGTGGACGACATGGCTGAACTGGCCAAACGAACCGGCTTCGACGCAATCTCCTACACGCCCTTCAAGACCAACCGGGGCGAGTTGAACGAGTATGCCCTGTCCCCCCGGGAACAGGCGGATCTGTGCAATCACATGATAGGCTTGAGGAAACAGATTCGAGCGCAGAGTCTGGGAGAGAACATCGGCCGGCTTCTCGCCCGCTATCGCTTCAACGCCGCAACGTCCCGGGACCCATGCTACATCTGCTGGTATCATTCCCGGATCAAGGTGGACGGAAACGTGTTCTCCTGCGGACGCTCCGAAGTGGCTCTGGGGAACCTGAACAAGGACCGCTTCCCCGAGATCTGGAACGGCGAAGCATACCGCATGGAGCGGAGAAGGATGCTCTCCCCCAAAGGCTTTGCTTACAGGACCCGGATATGCGATTGTGAACACTGCAGCTATGTCCAGGACAACATGGCAATCCACCGAAGAATCAAGTACCTGCTGCCCCTGTTCCCGCGTTTCAGGTCATGAAAGACATGAAGATACTCCTGGTGGAAGACTCCCCCAAGGTCCTCCACGCCCTTCAACGCCAGATGGAGCTGGCCGGCTTCAAGTATCTTTCCGTGAAGAACGGCCAGGAGGCGATGGAGGTCCTGGAGAACGAAAGGGGCTTCTGTCTCATTATCTCCGACTGGCTCATGCCCAAGATGACCGGGTTCGAGCTGCTTACCGAAGTCCGCCGGTCCGAGAAGTTCGCCACGATTCCCTTTCTGATGGTGACGGGCAAGGACTCGGTGGATGATGTGGTCACCGCTCTCAGGTTCGGCGCCAACGACTACATCACAAAGCCCTACCATCCGGAGGAACTGCTGGCCCGGGTGCGCAACCTCCTCAAGATCTGGAGGTATGAGCGCGAGCTCGAAGGAAAGACCCTGACCGATGACCTGACCGGATTGCACAACAGGCGGCACTTCGAGCAAGCCCTCACCCGGGAGATTGCCGAGGCGAAGAGGTACGGCACCGCCCTTTCCCTGGTCCTCTGTGATATCGATCATTTTAAGAAACTCAACGATGACCATGGCCACCTTACCGGGGATGAGGTCTTGCGGGGCATGGGTGCCCTGATTCGCCAAGGCGTTCGGGAGGTGGACTATCCGTGCCGGTACGGTGGAGAGGAGTTTGCTCTCATCCTGCCCCACACGGACTGCGACGGCGCAATGGTGGCGGCGGAAAGACTGCGCAAGGCTATTGCCCAGGACTACCGAATGGAAATCGCCGGCCGCAGTCTCGGCCTAACCTGCAGCTTCGGAGTGGCCCAATTCGAAGAGGATTCCGACACCATGGAGAATTTGATCGACAAAGCGGACAAGGCCCTCTATCGATCCAAACAGGACGGACGAAACAGAGTGAGTCGAGCGGCCTGATGAAAGACACCGGCAACCCTCTTGTCGTTCTGTTCAATCCGGCACCTCGAAAGGGATTCCAGGCCCACAGACGGGTCGAGCTTCCCCTGAACCTGCTCCACACGGCAACCCCTCTCGTTCATGCCGGCTACCGGGTGAAGGTCATCGATCAGTTTGCAGATCCCGGATGGGAACCGAAGCTTCGGGAGGCCCTGTCGGAAAAACCGGTCTGCTTCGGCGTGTCCTGCATGACCGGCCCTCAGATCATTCGAGCCCTGGAGGCGTGCAGGAACCTGAAAAAGCTCTATCCGGACGTGCCCACCGTCTGGGGAGGCGTTCATCCCAGCATTCTGCCGGAGCAGACTCTCGAAAGCCCCCTGGTGGATTTTGTGGTGGCCGGGGAAGGGGAAGAGACTCTCAGGGAGTTGGCCGGGGCCCTCGCAAATGGTGATTCGCCGCGCGAGGTTGCCGGCATCGGCTACCACGAAAACGGTGAGTACATCTACACAGGCAACAGACCCTTCGTGGATCTCGATGCCCAGCCTCCACTCGCCTATGACCTCATCGACATTCATCTGTACAGGCGAAAGATCTTCGGCTCGGATCATGTGAGCTTCAACTCCAGCCGCGGGTGCTCCTTCCGGTGCGGCTTCTGTTACGATTCGGTGGTGCACAAGCGGGTGTGGCGGGCCATGCAGCCCGAGACGGTCGTTTCGCGTCTCGAACGAGTCATCCGTGATCACGACATACGCGGGTTCAATTTCACCGATGACAATCTGTTCATCCATCTGAGTCACGCCTACAAGCTCATGGAGCAGATCGTGCGCAAGGATCTGCGCATCAAGATCGGAAAGCTCCATATCCGCATCGACTCGATCCTGAAGATGGATGATGACTTCTTCCGGCTGCTCGCCCGAGCCGGCGTCGAGCGATTCACCATCGGAGTCGAATCCGGGAGCCAGCGCGTTCTGGATCTGATCAACAAGAATCTCACGGTCGAACGCGTTCTGGAAGCCTCCCGCAAGCTCATCGGCACTTCGATTCTTCCCCATTACCTGTTCATGATGGGGCTGCCTACCGAAACCCCAGAGGAATTGGGCCAAAGCATCCGCTTGTCCGAGCAGCTCCTCCGTGAGAATCCAAGGGCGGCCAAGAGCTTCAACATTTACATGCCCTATCCGGGTACCGAACTCTACCGATTCGCGATCGAGCTGGGCCTCGAGGCGCCGCAGAGGCTCGAGGACTGGTCGCCCCTGAACTATCGATACGTCCCGAAGAAATCTCCCTGGATCGTTCCCGGAACAAAGAAGCTTCTGGCCGGGCTGGATTTCCCCTTGATGTTCATGGGAACGAACTTCACCTACAAGAAGACGCACCCGATCGTAAGAGGGCTGGCCAGGCTCTATTACCCTCTGGCCCGGTACCGTGTGGAACATCTGAATGCGCATTTCCCGATCGAGACCATGGTGGTCAAACGTCTCGGTCTCTTTGGAAGACAGGACTGAAGAACCTCTCTAGGGGAAAGGAAGCAACCCATGAAAGCAGCCATCTATCATGAGCCGATGAAGATCACCACGGAAGACGTTCCGGTTCCGAAGATCGGAGATGCGGATATTCTGGTGAGGGTCCATGCCTGCGGGGTTTGCGGCTCAGACCTGCACATGTACCGACTGGGTGTGTTCGCCGAGATTCTATGCAGGCGCTCGGAAGGCGGACTGATCCCCGGCCACGAATTCGCCGGCGTGGTGGCCGAAGTGGGCAAGGACGTTGAAGGCATCGGCGTAGGAGACCGGGTCGCGGCGATTACCTTTGGGGGGATGGCGGAGTATGTTCCGATCACCCCTGCCCTGCTCGGATTCAACGTGTACAAGGTCCCGGAGGAGGTCGGATGGGTGGAGGCTGCCACTACCGAACCGCTTGCGAACTCCCTTCACGCGACCCAGCTGGGCACACCGGCGGACGGGCAGAACCTGATGATATTCGGAGCCGGCATCATCGGCCTCGGGATCGTCCAGAGCATCCGGGTGATGGGACTCGCCCCGAACAAGGTCATCATGGTGGATGTCTCCGAGAACCGGCTTGCCATGGCAAGAGAGCTTGGGGTGGACGAGGTCATCCATGCCGGAAAGGAAGACGTATACAGGCGGGCCAAGGAAATGACCGGCGAGGTGCCGGTTGTCGTGCTTCAGGGAGCCATCACGTCCCCGGCCGTGGATGTGATCTACGATTGCGTGGGGTACATCCAGGAGCGTCCGGAGCCGCCGGTCATACAACAGGCCATGCTGATCGCCCGTGAGTACGGAAAAGTCGTGGTTCACGGCGTCTTCGAGGCGCCCCTGACCCTCGAGCTGATGCCCATGGTGACCAAGCACGTCCAGGTTCTCGGCTCGTACGGGTTTGTCCCGGAAGACGTCACCAGGGCCCTTGAGCTCATGCGCGACAAGACGGTGGATCGGATGAAGCTCGTGAGCCACGAGTACCCGATCGATGATGCAAAGCAGGCCTTTGACACGCAGTGTGAAATCGAAAAGTCGGTGAAGGTGGTCGTAACGATCTGAGTCGGGCATCATTGGCGGGTTGATGAAGTTCCCGATTCCCCGGTCACCTCGATTTTGCCCAGCCATTTCACCCAGGAATAACCCGGCTCGCCTCTGGCGACCAGGCGCAACGGGAAACCGTGGCGCCGGTCAAAGGGTCGCCCCTCGAACTCGTACGCGATCAGCACCCCTTCGCCCAGCGCTCTCTCCAGAGGAAGTTCCGCATCATACCTCTCGTCCGCGCTCACGAACGCCACTCGGTCCGAACCTTCCATCGGAACCGCCTTGTTCAGAATGTCCCGCAGAGGAACCCCGGTCCAGACCCCTGTGTCGACGAAAACGCCGGGGCAGACGAGGGTGACCTCTTCCCGAACGGCAGGCATGGCGCGGATTTCCTCGTAGCTCAGGGACAGCGGATGCATGACGTTTCCGGAGACGACCAACCGGTAGGAGGCAATGTCGATGTCGACGGGCCGGCCCGTGACATGAAGCCCGTCCAGCACCCACCCGCCGCCGGAATCCCTGTATGCCCTCGGCATCCGGCCGAAGGAATTCGCGTCTGCCCCGTGATCCATGGCTCCGTTCGCGGGCAGGCATCCGACGACCGCGCAAGCGAACGCGAGCAGGGACCATCGGATGATCGGGGCATTCCTCAGACAGCGGCTCATCTGTCCGGCATCTCCTGTTCCTGCTGGTAGCGGGGATAGCGGTTACACATAGCCCCCTATGCGTTGGACGTGTAAACTGTGACACCGGTCGCCCGGCCGGTCAGCGAAAAAATTGTCTGCACAGGGCTCGGGGGATTTCGGGGGGAGCACGGAGGGCCGGGCAAGCGCCTGTTTTTCATGGATTTTCCTCTTGACTCAGGCCGGAAATCCATGCTATTCGGCGGACACCGATCCGCGTTCTGCAAAGGAGGTATCATGAACGATCCGGCTCTTGCCCAGCGCGCCTACACAACGATCATGGAGCATTTCGTCGAGCACGGCAGAGGCCCGCACTACACCGAGCTTTCGGTCCTGCTCGGGATTTCGACGGAGGAGGCCCGACAGGCTCAGACCGACGCCGTCGAGGGCTCGAAGATCGGCTGCTGGTTGAGTCCCCTCACCGATTATATCGGCTCGTGGGCACCCTTCTCCAACCTGCCGACCCAGTACCTGATCAGCGTCGACGGGGTGCAGAAGTGGTACGGTCAGTGAGGACTCGAGTCGCTGGCCGTGCGCTGGCTCTTCCCGGGACGTGAGGTTCGCCTCGACACGCGAGACCTCGCCACTGCCGAACCGATCATGCTCCGGTTCCGAGACGAGGAAATCCTCGAGGTCTCGCCGGATACCGTGGTCGGCCATATCAACATACCGATGCCGAAGTGGGGTGAAGAAGAATCGCCCTTCAACTGAGAACGGATGAACCTCTTCCGGTCGGAAGAGACAGTCCCCGGATGGTCCCAGACAGCCCCCGGCTCCGAGAAAGACGGTACCCTCCCCGTCCGGACCTGGGCAGCGATGTTCTCTGCTGATCTTTTCCGCAAACGTCTCGACCCGGACTACTTTTCGAAGGTACCCGAGTACCTCGGCTCCATGATCGCGCTGATGGAGGAACTGGACATGAAGGGCCCCTTCTTCTTCTCGCCGCGGTGAGGATCCAGGCTCCGGAAGCGTGAAACGGGCTTGGTTCGTTCACTGGATAGACCCGGGCAGACTATGCTGCGGAATGTGAACTCATTTCTGATAAGACTCTCGCTGTCGGCGTTCTTCGTGACTCTCCTGCTTCCACGGTTCCACCAAGTCCACGCAGGAACGGAAACCGCAGGGAATGGGGACGAAGCGGAGCGGATCCTTCATGATGCCAGAGGCTCGGGATGCAATACCCTGAGCCAACCGAGCGACCCGAATCCCACTGTTGGAGCCACCGGCATATCGATCAACGCCGACCTGGACTGGGCAGACTCCAGCAACGCGGATTCCTACGATGTGTATCTCGGAACGGATCCCACACCCGATCCGGGAGAATTCAAGGGTAACACCGCCACCAGCAACTGGGCTCTACCGCCCTTGAGCTACGATACCCATTACTACTGGAGAGTCCTCGCCAGGGCCGATTGCGGCAACACGCTCTGGGGGCCGACATGGGACTTCACTACCGAGAGCGAACCCTGCCAGACGCCGGGCCCGCCCGCCGGCCCGAATCCCGCCGAGGGAGCGACAGACGTTTCGGTTACCACCGATCTGAATTGGGCAAGCTCGGGCAACGCGGATTCCTACGATGTGTATTTCGGGACGGACCCCACACCCGGTCCGGGAGATTTCCGGGGAAGTACCTCCGACAGTAACTGGGCTCTGCCGACCTTGCACTACAGCACTCAATACTATTGGAGGATCGTCGCAAAGAACGATTGCGGCAATTCATATGAAGGGCCGACCTGGGAGTTCACCACGCGCAGCGACCCCTGCCCCGCGATAGGCGCCACCGGCAGCCCAAATCCAACCAACGGCGAAACCGGTGTATCGGTTACCGCCGACCTGAGCTGGGCGAGCTCGAGCAACGCGGATCGGTACGATGTGTATTTCGGGACGGATTCCACGCCCGATGCAGGGGAATGGCTGGGCAACACCGCCGGCAGCGACTGGTCTCTGCCAACACTGGACCATAGTACCATCTATTATTGGAAGATCGTCGCGAAGAACGATTGCGGCAATTCAAACGAGGGCCCAACCTGGGAGTTCACTACGAGAGGCGAGCCCTGCCCCACGGTGGGCGCGCCCGGCGGCCCGCATCCCCTCGACGGAGCCACAGGTGTCTCGATTGACACCGACCTGGACTGGGCGATCTCCAGCAATGCGGATTATTACGATGTGTACTTCGGGACCGATCCCGAGCTCGATCATGGGGACTTCGCCGGGAACACGGCCGTTAGCGACTGGACTCCGCCGACCCTGGAACAGAGCACCCAGTATTACTGGAAGATCGTGGCGAAGAACGATTGCGGCGATTCATATGAGGGACCTACCTGGGACTTTGTCACGCAGGGGCCCAGTCTTGTATTGTTAGAACCACCCAACCTTTCAAACCTGCCCGGACCACCGACTTTCCAATGGGCCCCCGGATCTTATAACTGGTTCGCATTCTACTGCGTCTTCTCCTACGAGGGATTCGGATATCTCGGCCATACCTTCTGGCTTACGGACGCAGCCTTCGCCATGCCGGAGAACTGGTGGAACATGCTCGACCCGAATCAGTCTCAGTATTGGGCCGTTTTGGGGGTCAATTTCACCACGGGGCAATGGGAGGTCGCGGGATTTTCGATCTTCAACAAGATCGATCCTCAAGCCCCTTGAACATCGGTCGCTTTTCCGCATTGATCCAGGCCTTAATCATCCGAAGGTGAAGACATCCGTTTTACCAGCTCGATGAATTGCTCGACTCGGGCGTCGCGCTCCGCCTCGATGTCGTTTGCAGCTCTCTTGTTGTAAGGTTCAAGGTCATCCGGCACGTACCAGTGGAGCTTTCCGGTCTGGTCGTGGTAAGCGGCCCAGACCACTTCCGCCACGGCTTCGGCGGGTAGCAGGCGCCACGGACCCTCTTTCGGAAGATTGCTCGCGTATTGCTCGTCCATCATGCCGGTTTCAATGTGCCCGGGCAGTGTATCAGCGGCCCGGGAATCGATGAGGACAAACTCGACCGACAAGGCCTCGGTCAGCCCCTTGACGGCATGCTTGGACGTGGAGTAAGCGGCCAGACCGGCCGCACCGTAAATCGCCGAGGATGACGATGTGGTGAAGCAGAGTGAATTCGGTGTCTTCTTGAGCAGTGGATATGCGAGGTGAATGCCGTTGATGGTGCCCATCAGGTTCACTTGAATGATTCTCGAGATATCCTCGAAGTCCATGTCTCCAAAGAGACCCCCCTTGACGATCCCCGCGTTGTTATAGAGCAGATCCAGCCTGCCGCCGGCTTTGTCGTCGAACTCCGTCAGAACCGATTGGTAGGCGGCCCGGTCCGTGACATCCAATTGCGAGAAGTGGCAGTTCTCCTCCCCGATCTCTGATGCCAGCTCTTCGAGCCCGTTCTCGTTTATATCGTAGATCCCGACGAACCAGCCTTTGCCGGCAAAGAGTCTGGCCGTCGCACGACCCATGCCGCTCGAGGCCCCTGTGACGAAGATGGACTTGCGATCGCTTTTCACGGTACTTTCCTCCTGCCCGCCTGTGAGCGTCGGAGCGACAGGCTAGATACCTATCATACGTGAGACAAAACGATCCTGGATGCGGTCGGGCAGAAACATGGCCGCAATCCTTTGCAGTTTTGCATCCAATCCAACGAAGTAACAAGCCCTTGGTCTGTTCTTCGTGAGCGCCTTGGCAACGACGTCTCCAACGGCTTCGGGCGGAATCCCCCTGCCTCCGGTCTTCTCGGCAGCCCTTCTCAGTGCATCCATTTCTCGACCGTAGCCTTCGAGAACTTCCTGGGAGAGATGATCGGTCTGTTCATCGATCTTCTTCCATATCTCTGTCTTGATGCTTCCCGGCACCACCAACGAAACATGGATGCCCGAGGGCAACAGCTCCCTTCGAAGCGTAGTGGTAAGGGCATGCAAGGCCGCCTTCGATGCGTTGTAAGGGGCCCCGAATGGAACGGGCATGATCCCTCCTATAGAGCCGACATTCACGATTCGACCTCTCCCCTTTCGTATCAGGGGGAGAAACCTCTGGATGACCGTGATATGCCCGACCAGATTGACCTCGAGGCCCTTTCTGACCTCGTCGAGTGAAAAGAACTCGAGAGGCCCTTCCAGAGGAATTCCGGCGTTGTTCACCAGGCCCGACAGTCCTTCTTCTCCAACGGATTCGGATATCGTTTCAAATGCTCTGTCTATGGATTCCGTCTCATTCAGGTCAACGATGACCGGGGTGAGATATTCTGATGATTCGCGCCTCAAGGCCTCACCATCTCTCTGTCTTCTCACGCCGGCAAAGACCACGAAGCCCATTTTGTCGAGACAGAGGGCCGTCGCCTTTCCGATTCCCGTGGAAGTTCCGGTGATGAGCACGGCTCCTCTGTTTGTCATATCATCTACGGCCATGGTGGAACACTCCTGAATCGCGGAGAAAGATCTCTAGAACTCGACTCCCATTGCCTCAGCCATCAGAACCGGCAAATCATATACATGCAGGTCCATCTTCTCTCTCGCTACGGATGTGCTCATATGCTGGAAGCAGGTTGTACACGCCGTCACGATCGTATTTGCCGCAGCCTTTCCTTCCAGCAACCGTTCCTTTGCCACAACGGCTCCGAAATCCGGATAGCAGCTGGAGCTTATCTTTGCACCTGACCCGCAGCAACAGGACCAGTTCGAGTATCTCTCCATTTCATTCAGCTCGATGCCCGGTATGTTTCGGAGGACCTCTCGGGGGGCATCGTAGATCTTGCCGTGCCTTCCCAGGAAACAGGGGTCGTGATAAGTCACGGTCTTCTTCATCTTCCTTCCCGGCTTCAGCTTCCCTTGATCCATGAGCTGGGCCAGGAGCTCGGCAACGTGCACGACCTCGAAAGGCAGATCCCCAAAGACCATCGGGTAATCTTTCTTCCAGGCCTGGTAGCAGTGGGCGCAGGACAGGATAACCCGTTTTGCACCGGCTCTCTTCATGGTTTTGATATTCTCCCGAGCCAGCTTTTCGAAGAGCTCTCTGTTGCCTCCCTGTTTTGCTGCAAATCCGCAGCATCTTTCCTCTCTCCCCAGGTGCGCCAAATCCAGGCCTGCCGCCTTCAAGACGGCGGCCGTTGCTCGAGCCGTCTGTGGTTTTCGAAACCGGGCATTGCAGCCGGCAAAATAGATATCTTCGCCCTTCCTGGGGATCTCCCCGAGGATTTCCGGGGCCTTTTTCGCCCCCATGATATTGCCGAAGGCTTCCATATTCTTTTCCATCTCATCCAGGGCTTCGGGCCGCCGTGCCCCGCTTCGGACGACTTCCTCCCTCAGTGCCAGGATTGCATAGAGAGGTTGATGGGTCCGGCAGATTTCGTTGCAGACACTGCACGAAGTGCACGTGTAGGCAACCTTGATCAGATCCTCGTTGATTTCCGTCCTTCCGAGGAAAACGAGTGCAGCCAGGGTCAGCCTGCCGACCCCTGTGTAGGCTCGAAACCGGTAGTGTTCAAAGGAAGGGCATTTGCGCAAGGGTGACGACCATTCGTGGGGTGGGAGTTCCCTCCAGTTGTGGGGCACGATCGGTCCCCGGGCATAGCAGGCTCCGCAATTCAGGCACAGATCCAGGGATTCCTTGAACTCTTCCAGGGTCCATCGGCTGTAATCGGTCATTTGTCGGCCCTTCTACGAGAATGTCCCGGGGCTCAGGATGTCGTTCGGATCCAAGAGGCTCTTGATCTTCTTCAGCAGGTCATGGGCGCCCTGCTGATTTTCCCATGCATAGGCGGGGATCACAGGGGGGAAGTGCTGCTGATGCGTCCCACCGCTCTTTCCGAACCAATCCCTGAACTCGTCTCTGCACTTGTAGATCTGTTCGACCCAATAGGCATCCCTTGTGTTGATGAAGGCCCAGGTCTGCGAACACATCACCTGTGATTTCATGGGGAAACCGTCATAAACAGTGAGCCGAGGGAGTCCCCAGATTCCATGCTTCTTGCCGATCTCCCTGATCTTGTCATAGACCTCTGGGAAACGAGAGATGGGGTAGTTGATGCTGTCATAGATATACATGTAGTTGCCCTTCGAATGCTCCATGATCGCCGAAGACATCTCCACGGCAATCGGATGGCTGGCAGGGCAGAAGAAGGTCGGCCAGGCCTCGAAGAAGGTGTCCGCGATACCCGGCAGAAAGGAGCCGTTGTTTTTTGTGCATATCTCCTGGATGGTATTTTCTTTCGCCTTCAGTTCCTCCTCGCTCTCCCCGTTGGCCGTAAAGGCGACGATGAAATACGCCTCCTTCGGCAGCATGGACTCACCGGTCAGAATCTCAAATCCTGCGAATTTCCACTTGTCATTGATATGGACATCGAACAATTCGAGGGCAGTCGTTTCCATCAGCACCCGGGCAACCTCTTCGATCCTGTCCTCGGGCCAGCAATACGCATGAAAACCCCAGTTTGGGGGCCTGTGCAGACATCGATAAGCTACCTTTGTGACGATCCCATATGCCCCGTTGGACTGTGTAAACAAGCCGACGAGATCCGGCCCGTGGATGTATCGATAAAACGGTCCGAAACGAGTATCCGCATAGGCCATGGATCCCACCGTTACGATCTCGCCGGTGGGAAGGACCACTTCAAAACCTTCCACGAGGTCTATGTTCCTCCCGTACCGGGTCTTGCCGAATGCATTCACGGGTGTTATGGCCGAGGCGGCCACGTTGGGCCCGGGACCGTATTCCGTCGTAGGAAGCATCATTCCCTTCTTGAACACTTCCTGGGAAAGCTTGAAGAAGCTGCACCCTGCTTCGGTTACGGCCTTCATGTCCTCGGTGTCAATCAGGATGATTTCATCCATATGGGTCAGATCGAGCAGGATCCCCCCGTGCAAAGGCCCTCCGTGTCCGGTGCCGCCCGCGCAACCCTTGGGTGTAATCGGAACCCCGTAATGGTTTGCCAGTTTTACGATATCGGATACCTGCAGGGTGGTTTCCGCCATGACGACAATGTCCGGCTTTGTCATCCAATCCAAACTCAGAAAGCAGCTGTAGGCATAACTCTGGCAGATGGCTTCTGAGGTCGAGACATTCTCCGGGCCTACGATTTCCTTGAGCTTCGCGATGATTTCCATCGGGTCATCTCCACGGAAGAACTTGTCCAGGGAATGGGGGCTCTTGCGGCCACTAGGTGCATGATTCGAATCGGGTCTCGGATGAGAACAGGATACTGGCGACGCAGGTGTGAGTCCAGAAGACGGTGACGAGAGAAGCAGACGGAGTCGATGCGCTCTTCCTCGCAATCATCCATACCTGAGGGAAGAGGAAAGGGGTCAAGCACGAATGCCTGACCCCTTGAAAGGAATGGCTCCCCGGGGCGGACTGGAACCGCCGACCCTGTGGTGAATAGGCGACGAACACGGGAGCCGGCAAGACCCTGAAATCCTGAGTCTTTTCAGCAATGCCGGATTGGGATAACCTGAAGACCGGGATCAGGCAACCCCCGCCTCCAGCTGCCTTCGAGCCTCCATATCGAACAACACACGCTCGCGGGCTTTGTCGATGCCCAATGCCTGCCTCTTTGCATCGATGTGTTCGATCATCTTCCGGGCGATTTCATACGGATCCTCGGATACATCCCATTTTCCGCCCAATTCCTGCCCGAGTCCGTTGAAGAGATGATCCTGAAACACCGGCGCCCCCGTTACGGGAAGGCCGACGCCGAATACCGTATAGACTCCGGAAGCCACGAAGTACTGGCCGATGCTGATCGCTTTCTCGCTCATCCACTCCGGGGCGGCGCCTGCCACCGGCAGATCGCTGATGTCGTTGCCGAGGCCCCCTGCCTTCACCACTCCGGTAGCTGCCATCAAGATACGGCTGTTGTCCACACAGGACCCCATGTGAAGGACCGGCGGGATACCGACAGTCTCACAAATCTCCGTCAGCCCGGGCCCGCAGAACTCCTTGGCCGCCTCCGGGGTAAGAAGCCCCGCCTTCCCGCAAGCCATGGCGTTGCAGCCCGTGGTCAGCACGATCACGTCGTTCTTCAGAAGTTCCTTCACGACAATGAGATGGTCACTGTCGTGGGCGGTCCGGGCATTGTTGCACCCCACCACGCCGCCGATTCCCCGGATCCGACCATTGATGATATTGTCGTTCAGGGTGAAATAGGTACCTCGGAACGAGCCTCCCAGGTGGTATTCGATCGACTCATAGGTGAACCCGGCCACCATGGGCGCCTTGATATCCGGGACAAGGGCATCGGCCCTTCGGTTCGGAAAGTTCTCCACACCCGCCTTCACGATCTCCTTCGCGATCTCAAGTGCTTTGTGCTCCTCGAATTCGATGTGTACGGTGTTCGCCTCTTCCATTCTGGCTCGCGGGTTCGTGGTGATCACCTTGGTGTGGAAGCACTTGGCCACGTTGGCCACGTTCTCCATGATGCACTGCACATCCACGACCATTGCATCCACCGCACCGGTGATGATGGCCAGCTCCTGCTGAAGGTAGTTGCCGGCAATGGGCATACCGTGCCGCATCAGGATCTCGTTGGCGGTACAGCACATCCCGGCGAGGTTGATGCCCTTGGCTCCCTTGCTCTCGGCCAGCTCGAGCATTTCCGGGGTTCGGGCGGCCACGACGATCATCTCTGAAAGGAGCGGTTCGTGTCCGTGGATGATGATATTGACCTGGTCTTCCTCGAGCACCCCGAGGTTGATCGTCCCGTGGATCGGGACCGGAGAGCCGAACATGATGTCCTGAAGCTCTGTGGCGATCATCGATCCTCCCCAACCATCAGCCAGGGCGGACCGGGAGCACTGCTTGATGATGTTCCTGTAGTCCTGATCCACACCCATGTGTGTGCGGTGCATGATCTCCACGATCTCTCGGTCGATCCCGCGGGGCACGACACCCATCTTCTTCCAGAGCTCGTGGCGTTGTTTTGGAGCCCTCTTCGCGAAGAGAAGCTCGCCCTCCTGTTTGCCCCACTCGGCGAGCGCTTTCTCCCCCAGCTCTATGGCGACCTCTTTGGGATCTCGAGGCTTCTCTTCCTCGCCTTCGGTCACCGTTACCGGGATGTCGAAATCCTCGGCCACTTCCATGAGCTTCTTGGTGTCCTTGATTCCATAGTCCTTTGTTTCACCTCGGGCAGCGGCCAGAAAGACTTCCGCTACCGCACGGCCGTGATCCGAGTGGGCGGCAGCTCCGGCTGCAACCATGCGAGCGAAGTTTCGGGCCGCAATCGTATTGGGCGTGGCCCCGCATAGACCCATGCGAGTATCCTCTCCCTGGACGCCGCCTTTCGGCAAAGGAAGTCGACAAGGGCCCTGCGAACAGACCTTGCAGCAGGTCCCCTGCAGCCCGATGTTGCATGCCTTCATCTTGTCTGCCCGATCGAAGATGGTGGAGATTTCCTGCTCCTTTGCCTTTTCGATCATCTGCAGGGAAGCGGGGTCTACACTTTTCACTTTCTCTTCTGCGTCTGCCATTTCAAGTCTCCTTCCTGGTAGAGTTCCGATATACACATCACTCCTGTTGAGCGGCCTGTGTCTCACATCCTTTGGTTCATGAACGCGTCTTTCGTTGATGAACGCACAGACCGGGGCTCATGCATCTCGAAACTTCAAGACCCCGGATTCCCCCTCAACAGAACAAGAACCGTGCCAAAACGGGAGCAATGAGGAATCGGCAATGTGGGCAGGGCATTACGAGCTTTCCGAGGAAGGAGAGGCGGTCAGAGAGGTTGCAAAATGAAAGCTCAAGGCGGCACCAACGTTGCAAAACAGGATGCTTGCCTGCTCCGACGGACTAGCCGGCCTGTCGTTGAACTCGCCCGCTCGATAGCAGTGCAGTTTGCAGCATCGGCTTCGCGTATTGAATGCAATATGCACGAAGAGGGGAGCAACCCTACGGACCGGATCTACTCAACTGATTGAAATCAGATACTGTTTTCGCGAGCCATGCCCTTGGCATGCACATTGATGTATGAGGATGGTGTGGAGCGGTCGGCAGATACCATCGAATTGAAGGGAGGGAAGCGATATGAAACGATTCACACTCCTCTTTCTCCTGGTATGGGCATTCTCATGGGGATGCAGCATGGAGGACCGAGACGGAAAGGCGCCCTTCTCTACAGAAAAACCTGCAGACGAGTGGATCAGGATACTGGTCGACGAGAACGAATGGAACCGGGCGGCCGCCACGCTCGCCCTGAACCATATGGGGTCCGACGCCGTCCCGGAACTCCTCAAAGCCTTGCGTCGCAAGAACACACCTTGCCGACACGAGATCCTGCTCATCCTCTACGAGTTGGGGCCGGAAGCGAAGGAAGCGGTGTCGACCCTGAATGCAGTGATAAAGGATGGGAACGGATTGCAGTGCGACCGGATCCTGGCCATCAGGGCGCTGCAGCGGATCGGCGCAGAGGCGAGAGAATCCGTACCGATTCTCGTGGGACTGATCGGAGACGGGAACGAAACGGAATGCATCCGGGTCCAGGCAGCGAAAGCGCTGCGCCGGATCGGCACGGAATCCCACGAGGTGGCTACTTCACTGGCCGGGGTCCTGCACAACCAGGACAACTGCGACTGTGTTCGTATTCTCTGTGCAAGGATGCTCAGAGAGATGGGCCAGGAATGCAAGGAGGCTTTGCCGGCGCTCGTAGCGATCCTCGAGAACAAGGAAGAGTGCTTTGGTCTGAGGATTTCGGCTGCCAAAGCAGTCGGCCAGATCGGTCCTGACGCGTGTGAGACGGTTCCCACCCTGATCGAACTCGCCGGAGATGAAACGGAGCGCCGCGGCATTCGGATCTTGGCGGTCAAGGCCCTTGGACGCATCGGTGCTCAGGCAAAGACTGCACTCCCCACACTGAGGACGCTGTCCATCGAGGCGGACAGGCCCTTCAATCATGCGGTCCAAGAGGCCCTCAGGGACATCCAGGAAGCGCAATCATAGAGAAGGATGCCTGTTCGCCCGACACCCCGAACTCGCCGCCCCTCGGATGGGACCTGATCAGGCGCGGTGCGGTGTTCCTTTCTTGACAGGAGACCTTGATACTGCAAGGATTCTGTTCTGCGCAGGGTCCTGAAGGATTGGAGTGCCGTCCTCACCGAGGGAGTTGCCGCACATGCCTGACCTGTCTTCAGAAACCAATGTTGATAACGAGACCTCCGGACGTTGGCGGCGGATACTTCTCAGCCGGTGGCTGTTGAGTGGGGTCGCGGCAGTGGTTCTCTACGCCCTGTGTGGCTTCTTGCTGACCCCCTGGCTATTGAAACGCTACGTAGGCACCTACGCCACAGAAAAGCTCAATCGCCAGGCATCCGTGACCGAGGTTCGCCTCAACCCGTTCTTGTTCACACTTACAGCCAGGGAGTTTTCATTTCAGGAAGCGGACGGGCGTCCCATTGTCGGCTTCGAGAGCCTGTTCGTGGACTTCGAGCTATCCAGTCTCTTCCGCTGGGCGTGGACATTCGCCGCTATTCGAATCGAACAACCCTCTCTTCACGTGGAGATTCAGCGAGACGGCCGTCTGAATTTCGCTGCCCTTTCTGACGAGTTCCCCAAGTCGGAGGAGCCTCCACCTGCCGACAGCCTTCCGCCGCGGCTCCTCGTGAAGCACGCCGAGGTCATCGGCGGCAGCCTCACATTCAGCGATCTTTCCGACTCTACCCCTGCCAGCGAGACCTTCTCGCCCCTTAACCTCGAATTCAGGGAGATATCCACCCTGCCGGAACGCAAAGGGCCGTATACGGTCAGGGCCGAGCTTCCCGGGGGCGGCACGGTGGGCTGGCGAGGCGAAATATCGGTGCATCCCATCTTTTCCGAAGGCGAGTTGAGCATGACCGGCTTCAAGCTCGCCACGGCCTGGAAATTCGCTCAGGACGAGCTGCGTCTTTCCGAGCCGTCGGGAGAGATGGATATTAGCACCCGCTATCGCTTCGATTACCGAGACAGCACTTTGCTCCTGCTGATTGAGGACGCGAACGTTTCACTGAAGGACCTTTCGCTCTCGGAGAAGGAAAACAGCACCCCTTTACTTGCTCTCGAGGCCATCGAAGCCAAGCGTATGAGATTCGATCTTCAAGCCCGGGAATTCGTGGTTCCCAGCATCCTGATTCGCGACGGCATGATCGTGGCAACGGTGGACGAGGATGGGCTGTCCAACTGGCAGAAGCTCGTCAGGCCAGGAGAATCCGCAGACGCTGCCCGGCAGGATCCTGATCCTTCTGAGCCTGAAAGCCAGCCGTTGATCGTCAAGGCGGAAGCCGTGAAAGTGGAAAACGTAGCGGTACGTCTCACCGACCGCAGCCGTGCAAACCCCTTGGAGCTTTCCATCGGCGGGCTCAACGTTGCGCTGATTGCTTCGGCCAAGGTGGGAACCGAACCCCCAGAGGCGATTGTGGATGATCTGGAGGTGGTGCTGAATCGCGTCTCTCTTTCGGAGCCAGGGGACGATGCTCCCTTGTTGTCTCTGGACGCAATTGCCCTGAACGACGGCCGCATCGACATCGGCGATCGTTCCATCACGACCGCTCTGGTAGAGTTCTCCGGTGGCGGAACCAGCCTGGTACGCGGAACAGACGGGCGGATCCGGCTGATGGATCTGCTGGATCCGGGGGACAAAGGCAGGATGAAGCGCGACCTCTCAGAGGCCGCCGATCAGGCTCTAGCCGAGGGCAAACCCTGGTCGTTCAGCCTGGATCACCTCCGGCTGAAAGCTTTTCAGATTGCACTGCAGGACCATACCTTTGATCCGGCGATCGTTTACGATCTGGAGGGTATCCACGCGTCGCTCGAGAACCTGACCAACGACGGACAAACACCCATCGATTTCGAAACAAAGCTCAACATAGCACAGGGAGGGAGTGCAACCGTCAGTGGTCAGATGGCCCAGAGCGGCGACCGTGTCGATGTGAGTGCGACCGTGAGCAGAATCAACCTCAAGCCGCTGCACCCGGCCCTCACGAAGTATACGGTACTGGCACTCGAGTCGGGTGACTTCTCCGCGACGGCCAACCTGAAGTATGGTGCAGAGAAATCAGGCGAATCGGATCCCCAGTTGCGCGCCAACGGCTCCCTGAGCGTGAACGATTTCCTGCTCAGCGAAGAAGGCACGGGCGAACGATTTCTTGAATGGAGGGCTCTTTCCGCCAAGGGGATCGAGTTCGGACTGTCACCTCGTCGCCTGCATATCGAAGACGTGCGGCTGCAGGAACCCGGCGCCAAGGTCGTGATCTTCGAAGACCGCAGCATAAACCTTGCCAAGGTGCTGAAGCACCCGGAGGGGGCGAAGGAGAGAGCGGAACCGCAGCCGGAAGGGGCTTCGGCCGCCGCGCCAGGGAAGGATCAAGGGCCCTTACCTCTGAGTATCGAGCGAGTTCGCGTGAAGGCCGGCGTTGTCGATTTCGCCGACTTCGGTCTCGTGCTTCCCTTCGCCACTCAAGTGACGGACTTCCACGGGGGTGTTACGGGCATAGCCTCGGATTCTGAGAGCCGCACATCCGTCGCTTTCGAAGGCATCGTCGGTGAATACGGGCACACCACGGTGGAGGGCGGGATGAGTCCGTTTGCGCCCAAAGAGTTCACGGACATCACCGTATTGTTCCGCAACATCGAGCTGAAACCCTTGAGTCCGTACAGCGCTACGTTCGCCAGCCGCAAGATTGCGTCCGGATCACTCAACCTCAAACTGGAATACAAGATTCAGAGCAGCGAGCTTCTTGGAGATCATGAAGTCGTGCTGGAGCAGTTCACTCTCGGCGAGCGGGTCGAGGCGCCGGATGCCATGCGTCTGCCACTGGATCTGGCCGTCGCCATTCTCACCGACACGGAAGGAAAAATCGATTTGGCCGTACCGGTGCGCGGCAATGTGGACGATCCGGAGTTCAAGTACGGCCATGTGATCCGACAGGCGGTCGTCAACCTGATCACCAAGCTCGTGACCGCACCTTTCAGAGCCCTCGGTGGCCTCGTGGGCGACAAGGGCGAACCGATCGATGCGATTGCCTTCTATCCCGGCAGCGACCGCCTGCCTCCGCCTGAGCGAAAGAAGTTTGAAAAGGTGGTCGAAGCCCTGAAGAACCGACCCCAGTTGAGACTCGTGGTACAGGGCCGTTTCGATCCCGAAGTCGACGGAGAGGCGCTGCGAACACGCGGTGTACGTCTTGCCCTTGCCGCCCAGATGGGGATGAAGCTCGGCCCGGACGAGGACCCGGGCCCCCTTGCGTTCGACAATGCAAAGACGCAGAAAGCCCTGGAGGCGCTTCTCAAGGAACGTGACGGGGAGGAAGCGATTGCCGATTTCGAAGAACAGTACGAGAAGAACACCGGCCGGGAAGCGAAACGGGTGAAGCCGTACCTGGCGGCTTTCGGCCGGGGAAGCTCGGATACCGGCTTCTACCAGGCGATGTTCGAGGAGCTGGTAAAGCTGGAGCCGATGCCTGAGAACGATCTGGAGGATCTTGCCCGGCGGCGCGCCCAGGCAATCGTGGAGGAAACGGGGAAGATCGGTGGATTCGATGCCACACGGGTAGCCGCCGGAACGGCCGGCCCCGTGGAAGAGGTTTCAACGGAGACCGTCAAGACCAAACTCGCCCTGGACGTGGTCCAGCCGGCCTCTTTGTGAGGGATTGGGAAGACCCTCGCCTTTCCAAGCTTTCCTGCCCTATTGCCATCGGAAGATCTTCAGGGCAAGTGCGAAACTCAGGACCCCCCAGGCGAAGAGCACCCCAACCTCCGTCAGGGAATCCAGAAGAGGAGCTCCCTCGTTCATCACGGACCGGAGCGCATCGTTCAATGCAGTGAGGGGGAGGGCCCGGATGAAGGGATGAAAGATGTCCGGAAACCGCGAGTAAGAGAAGAAAGAACCGGACAAGAGCCACATCGGGAGCATCACGAAGTTCATCCATCCCGAGACCGCCTCGATACTCCTGGGCCGTGCCGCAACCAGGAGCCCCAGCCCGGCAAAGGTCATAGCCCCGACGAGCAGGATCAGGGCGAGCGAGACCAGGGACCCGTGCACGACCACGCCGAAAACGATCCATCCGAAACCGACCAGCGCGGCCACCTCCAGCACGAGGAACAGCAGCCTTGA
Organism: bacterium; assembly: GCA_028277985.1. Taxonomy (GTDB): domain Bacteria; phylum Desulfobacterota; class DSWW01; order DSWW01; family DSWW01; genus S015-6. Next base: position 61,618 of record JANQFG010000103.1, read on the forward strand.
CAACATGAACCCGAGCAGAAAGTGGGAGCGGCGCATCGGGGTGGCCGTCAGCAGCTTGAGCAGTTTCTTCGTCCTCGAGTCCACCACATTGAAGCCCACCCCCCACATCCCGCTCGCCATCAGGTTCAACCCGATGAGCCCGGGAATGAGAAAATCGATGTAGCGAGCACCCGTTTCGGCCACCTTTCGGTCCCGGGTCCGGATGACATCTTTTCGGCCCATGGCCTTCTGGAGGGTGTTGTCCACGACGAGCCTGGCCATCCTGCCTCCGGGCCGGTCCGAGTCGTAGGTGTAGCAGAAAGGAACTCCCCCCGTCCCTTCAGGGCCCGAGCCTTCTCGAACGGGTTTGTCAGAGGGTTGAAGGCAGGGCCCAACGACAAGGTCGATTTTGCCGGTTCGAACCTCTTGGGAGATGAGTTCTCCGGGTAGGAGAACCGGTTCCAGGTCGGCAGAGCCGGCCAGGAACTCCACGATCCTCGCCGCCTCCGGGAGCCGGGCGTCCACGCCTACGGGGATCTTTTCCGCAGGCCGGTTTCGAAAGGCGATCCCCAGAGCCAGGGCGAGAAGAACCGGAAAGACGAAGACCCAGAAGACGGCCTCCGGTTCCCGGATGAATTCCCGGATCCGGGCGAGCGTGAGCTGCAGCAGGGGGTGCTGGCCCGGCCCTCTCTTTGTCCTTTCCCTGAAGTCAGACATCGCGCAGCTTTCTCCCGGTGAGCTGGATGAACACATCTTCGAGTGTTGCCTGATGAGTGGAGAGGTTCACGAGATGCAGCCCCTGTCTCCGGATCTCGCTCATGAGCAACGGCAGGACCTCGGCCACATGGCTGACGGCGAGCAGGTAATCCCCATTCCGGGCGCTCACGCTGCTCACGCCCGGGAGACTCTCGAGGGCCGTCCCGTCGAAGCCCTCGGCTACCCGGAACTCGATCATCTGTCGCCCTCCCAGGGATTCGACAAGGGCGGAGGGTCTGTCGAGCGCGATGACCCTGCCCCGGTCCATGATGGCAACCCGGTCGCAGAGACGGGCCGCCTCCTCCATGTAGTGTGTAGTGAGCATTACGGTCACCTCTCTCTTTCGAAAAGCCTCGATGAGCTCCCAGAACTTGAGGCGTGCCTGAGGGTCCAGCCCCGTGGTGGGTTCGTCCAGGAACAGGATCTCCGGATCCCCTACGATTGCACAGGCAAGGGCAAGCCTCTGTTTCTGTCCGCCCGAGAGATTGACCACACGGGTGCTTCGCTTTTCCGTGAGCTCCACGGTGCGGATGATCTCCTTCACCTCCGGACCGAAACGGAAGAAGCTTCGAAACAGGCCCACGGTCTCCTCCACGGTGAGCCTTTCCGCGAAACGCGTTTCCTGCAACTGAACGCCCAGCCGTTCTCTCAGGCCACGATCGTTCCCCTCTCCCCAGCGGCTCCCGAGAATCTCCACGCTTCCGCTGTCCGGCGTGTTGATCCCCTCCAGGATCTCCACCGTGGTCGTCTTTCCCGCACCATTGGGCCCCAAGAGGCCGAAACACTCCCCCCTTGGGATCTCGAGGTCGAGACCGTCGACCGCGGTCACGTCCCCGTATCGCCTGATCAGGGATCGGCAACGGATCGCCGGCAACGGACGACTGTCGCCTTCGTTCACCATTCCCTGATCCGGGCGCTCTTGAGTCACAATCACGATCTTCCCTTCGTTTCGCTGCAATCCTCGGCCTACCTCCCGAATACTACTAGATCTCGGACCTTTACTCATCCTCCTCTACTCTCACCTTTGCCATCGAGATCTACTGGAACAGACAAGAGACCGACCGCGGAAAGCGGTTGACGAAGCCTCTCTTTTTATTGTATAACACACAATGATCTTTTCCGTCGTCTTCACCCGTCGGGAAGGCCGACGGCAGACCGGGTTTGCTGTTCCCGCTTGAAGAGAGGGAGCAACCCATGAACACCGGCCATGGTCCCCGAATCGCCTGCACCTGCTTCGTCCTGCTGCTCCTGACCGCCCTGGGCTGCGAATACGAATACGAAATCGAAGTCACCCACTACGACCCCGCACGGGCCTACAACGGGGAAACCCTCTTCGCGTCCATGCACTTCCCGAAGGTGTTCCTATCGGTTGGAATGGAGGGAAACCAGATCTGGGCATTCGAAGACCCGGACTGCTATAACTTCTGGGATTTCGAGGTCACGGTTTCGCAGGATATCCTCTACAATTGTGCGAACCATCTCGTCGTTCGGTTCCGTCCGCCGGACACGATCCTTTGGAAGCGCTGGTTTCCTGCAGCCCATCATTCCCTTGTCGAGCTCCCTTGGGGCAACATCCTGTTCCTCACCGACACGTACGTTCAGGCAGCCCCCTGGCAGGAACCGTTGATCAGCGACGTCATCCGCGAGATCGATCCCGGGACATGGGAAATCGTATGGGAATGGGCCCTCGCCGATCATATTTCGCCCGAGGAGCATTATTGCCCGATCTGCATGGAAGAAATCACGGTTGATGACTCCCGGGACTGGAGCCACTCAAACTCTCTCCACTATCACGAACAAGACTCCACGATCCTGCTGAATGCCCGCAACTTGGACACCTTCCTGCTCCTGTCCTATCCCTCGGGGGAAGTCCTCTGGGCTTGCGGTGATGCAGGAACCTTCGGCGCAGGGCTGTTTCACCACCCCCACGATCCGGAGCGACTCCCGAACGGCAACATCCTCATGTTCGACAACGACGAGCACACGGGGGGAGGTGCAAGGTCTCGCGCACTCGAGCTGGCCATTGACCCCGTTGCGAAGACGGCCGAGGTTGTCTGGGAGTGGAGAGACGAAGAACTCTGGGCCCCTATCATGGGGGACGCCAACCGCCTTCCCAATGGTAACACACTGGTTACGGACCCGTGGGGCGGAAGGCTGATCGAGGTAAATCCATCGGGTGACAAGGTCTGGGAGATGGTGATGAAGCATCCACTGGCCTACAGGTACCACAACTTCTACAAGGCGGAGCGCATCCCCTACCCGCCATGACGGAATGGCGTGGAAGATGATCCATACCGACTCCATGCACCCGCAGAAGAAGAAGCAGGTTGACACGAGATTCCCGGGAGTGGTATTGATTGGACAATATACAATTTATTAGACAGCCTACAGAAGAAAGGAAGTTCCCGTGGGGCGGAAGAGCTTGTCGGAAGTGCGAAGGGCAGAGATCGCAGAGGCGCTCTTCCGGTGTATAGCGAAGCAAGGTTATGCGAATACGACCGTCCGTGACATCGCGCGAGAGGCAAACGTTCGTCCGGGGATCATCCACCACTATTTCGACAGCAAGGAAGATATTCTCTGCAACATGACAGGAGGAGCCTACGACAGAACCAGGAAGGCGAATGAGGCCTTCGAGCGGAAGATCGACAGAAAACCTCCCCGGGAGCAAATCGCCATGTATACGCGATTCCTCATCACGAAGATCGCAGGCGATAAGGAAATCACGAAAGTGTTTCAGGAATTGTACCCGATCGCGCACCACAACCCGAAGCTGAATGAATCCTTGAGGGAGTTCTACGGGCGATACCGCAAGGGAACGACAGAAGATATCTCCGGGGTACTTGAACGACTGGATCTTGATACTGCTGATGCAAAGGATTTGGCGGACCTTCTCATATGCATCAATGAGGGGGCCACCATATTGTATTCCGTGGATCCGAAAAGGTTCTCTCTATCCAGGATAGCGACTCTCACAATCCGGGTTCTCGATTCCTTTCTGGGAATGGAGGACTAGCCGTCTCCTCGGCAACCACTTTTTCATAGAACTTCTGGTCGTTTCGCATTTCATGGTTGTGGCAATCCATGCAGGGTTTTTCCCAAATGTTCTTGATCACCTTTTCATGTATTTTCGGCTGTTCGTCTTTCTTGTGGTTCTTCGCATCATGGCATTGATAACACCTGTGGTTGGGCACCCTGCTCCAGTAACCAGGCTCCCTGCCCTCCTCGAGGAATATGGGCTCTTCCAGAGCCTTGATCGGTTCGTTCGGATCCCGCGTGAAATGCAGAAAGAGGAATTTCACTGCTGACCGGTTCATCTCCATCCAGCCCTTGAACCCGAAGTCCCAGTGACAACCGGCGCAGTTGTTGTGATTCTTGGCCGTCCCGGACTCCTTCCATTTCTCGATGGGCTCCCGCATCTCGTGACAGACCGTACAGGTCATGTCCTGTCCGTACCGTACCGACGCTTCGTGAGCAGAGATGAACAGCACTGCCGCCACGGCAACAAACACCATCAACCATTTTCTTGACCTGAACCGACTGCCAGGTGTTTTCCCTGTCTTGCTCAATTCCCTGTTGCCCCTTCTTGCTGGATCAGAGAGCGCTCTGCAAATTTGAGCGCGTTGTTTCCATTCTATAGGGTCAGCCGGTGCATGATCGCCCCGTCCGCCTCCAGAGGAATCACCTTCAGAAGCTCGAGGGACGCTGCATCGTACACGCTGATGTCCGGGCCGGCAGGGCCGACGTAGACCTTCTTGCCGTCAGAGGAAAGCACGACGCTATAATTGGTGCCCGTCTCCGTTTCGACCCAGCTCACGGTTTTGCCGGTCTTCGCATCGATCTTGATCAGCTCGTCCATCACCGAATAGATGTACTTCTTGTCCGGGCTCAGGATATTGGAGTATGCCATCCAGAGGTCCTTGCCCGGCAGCGTCCAGGCCCGGCCCTTGTTACGGTCGATGAGCAGATACCCGAGACGGATGTTGATACCCTCTCCGGTGAAGTACTGGAATACGGATATACCGTGGTCCCCGGGGGTAATGCCGTGAAAACCGGCAGCGTAGTTCTTCGGGTCTTCGTCTCCTTCGGGGTTGAACATGTTGAGGATGACTTCGTACTTGCCCGTTTTGATGTTGATCCTGAAGATGTCATACCCCGTGAGGATGAGATGGTCCGGATCACTTCGGATGTTCATGACCTGGCTTACATTGTACGGGATCTCGAAACTCCGGATCACCTTCTTTGCCTCCAGATCGTAGACGACCAGCTGGGGGGGCAGAAGATTCAGCCTGGGGATGTTCTGTTTCTTCTTGTAAATGCCACAGCTCAAGTACATGGTCTTGCCATCCTCTGTCACACAGAATCCCGACACCAGTACTTTGCTCAGATCCGTGGAGAACTTGAGGGTATCCACGAGCTCCATGGTCTCGGTATCGATCACCAGGATTTGGTGCCCGGAGCTCATGTAGTACCGTTTCTTGTCCGGAGAGAATTTTGCCCCCAGAATGAAATCCTCGTGTGGAATGGTTTTGATCACCGTATCCGTCTTCCCATCGATGATATGGCAGGCATTGCCCACGGCCGTATAGATGTAGTCCTTCCCAGGGAGGGCAACGCCTGTTTCCATTTCACCCGGATCGGCCCTTTCCTCTTGCTTACTGCAGGAAGCCGTCATCACCGCGCACAATAGAGCCAAACAGCAAGCAGTGATTCTCATTTTCATGGGGTTCTCCTCTATCTCTTGATAACGAAATCGAGCTTTTTCCAGTCCCTTTCCACTGCCAGGCACTGGTTGTGAAATCCCGGGAAATTGGTGATTCCGTCAGGCGTTTGTGCAGGCCACCAGCAGGGACCCGAACAGAAGGCGAAATCCCTGGCGCTGGATACGCAATTCCCGATGGGCGACGTGGGCCGTGGATTCGTCTCCCAGCCGGTATCAAATACCGTGGTACAGCCGATGGGCATCATCGTTGTGATGTCCCCATCATCCGCCATGCCGAAAACCTCTTCGTTTTCTAACGCCTTGGCCCGCCTGTTCACCGGTTTTATCCGCTTCTTCTTCATCTGTGCTTCCTCCTTACCTGTTTTGCGCAGACCGGCTCTCATTTGCTGTGCATAGCTACTTCATATGCGGAACAAAATCCGGCACCACAACCGCCAGCAGGGATCTGCCTTTGAACTCTTTGCCGTCTTCAGTAAAGGCAGCCCCGATCGCAATCAGGCCTGTCCCCTGCACGTGCTGTATCCTCTCCTTGATCGGGGCATAGGTAGTAACAGGCGTATACAATCCGTTCTCCACCGTTGTGTTCAGGTATTTCAGATCCTCATCCGTTTCCCTGCCGAACTTGGGATAGACTCCTGCAAGTCTCAACCCCTTCATCAAGGTGGATACCGACGTATCTTCCTCTTCCAGCCACCACCTGGCGTCGACCGGTTCGAGGATCAGGTCGTCTTCGGTGTCCGCCTTCCCGTCCTTGCCGAAATCCACTGCCCGGGCAACAAACTGCACCCCCTGCGGTGGGTAGGCAGGACCTCCTGCCACCCTTGCCCGGCCGATTGCCGGAAAGATCTTGATCCCATCGATATGGTCATAGAGAATGATCGGATGCTCGAGACGAGCGCCTTTCACACCGACAGTCACCGGCCCCGGTTCAGCCTCCGCGGAGACTTCAACGCTGAGAGCGATTTCCGAATGATCCGCTTTGTTGATCTTCTTTGCCACCACATGAGGGGATGAGAAAGAAATGTCAGAGGGCTGAACCCCGCTTGTGAGGTTCACACCCACGATTCGCAGGTCCTGCAATCCTCCGGTGCTCGTGGCAAGGCTTTGGGGAAAAGCAGCGATGATCCTGGATGTCTTCTCGACCTTGAAGAACGATTCATTTCCAAACGCATTCCTGTCCTGGATCACATCCCACCACTTACCCGTGAACCCCATGTCTTCGGCATCTAGGTCAAACACTCCCTCTATTCGGGCTTCGGTGCCGGATGTTGTCATTGCGAATCTCAGATGATACCCCGCGTAGAGTGTGCCGGTGCCTTGGAGTGTCGAGGCGCTACCGTTCTCGTAGGCAAGGCGTTTTTCAATGAGGTATTCGTCTTTCCCTTTTTCCGGATCAGGGCTGAACCGGTAGCTTCCCGTATAGTAGCCTTTACCGGGTTGATATCCGGCCACGGTCCACTCACCGCTCAGATCAGGATCGGTCCTGCTTGCCATCCACTGCCGCCACTCGGCACTCTCAAAGGGGAACATCTTGGACAACGGCTCGATCAGATCCTCGAATTCCTTGGGCCAGTTCATTTCCCGCATTTGCGCGACTGAAGTAGGGTAATATGCCAGGTGCATGGTCCTCGTCTCCGACCACTGGGCGGGCGTATTTCTATGTGACGCCATCTTGCCCCAGGTATGACAGCGCACGCACGCGGTAAACATCCTTTTCTCCAGGTCGTTCTTCGGGATCTCCCGGTACTGGCTGTTCTCGTCGCTGTTGATATAGGCCACCTCCGCCATTTCCTTGGGACTCAGACACAGGTACCATGAGAGCTCCTTGATGACAGGATGAAACCCATCGTCTTCGAGTGCGAGATCATTGAGGCGGATCATCCGGTCCACCACGTTTATCCACTCCTCAGGAGTCTTTCGGGTTTCTTCGATTACCTCTATCCTCCCCTGTTGATCAGGTTTGTGACAGGCCGAGCACTTCGCAATGACCAGGGAATCTCGAGGAAAGGCTGTTTGACCCCAGACCGGATGTGATGCGGAGAGAATCACACACAGCGCGACAACCAGATGAGTTGTTTGCTTCACAATGTTCATGAATTGTCCTCCCGTTGAAAGACGGCCTATCTGTTCATGCCGGTCAGAGGCTCTCTCCTGTGCCTCTATTCTCCCCTCTCCGGGGAAGGCTCACCGCCGTCGAAGATAGCGTTCTTCTCACGTCAAAACAAGTTCCGCAAATGCGCCGTCCTATTTCCGCACCGAACCGCTATGCGCCGGGAAAGCACGCTGAGAACTCTTCCCGTCCAGCTTCTAACGGGTTGCTCAACCCCACGGCACGTTGCCTGGATCGGGTTCGACTGTATTATTGATTGTACGAAAAGTTGGATATTGTCCAATTTATTGCATCCCGACCTCTCCTGTCAAGATATTCTTCCACTTTTCTAGGCGGGGGGAGGGGGAGGGACGGGCGTATGCTCTCTTTCTCGTCTGACCGAGTGAAATCGGTGATCGCAACGTGATCAGGCTCCAGCGCCTTTCCTGGCGCTGAGCGCTACGCCCTGCGCACAAAAAGAAAGGGCGACCTCGTAACTCGAAGTCGCCCCTCATCTATTTCGTATCTGAAAGGATCGCGTCCCTTCTCAGTCTGCCTTCACCCTCATGCGCCCCAGGCCCCTGCCGATCACGGCCAGGCCGAGGAGACCCGATCCCAGAAGCAGCACGGATGTCGGCTCGGGAACGGCTTTGATGGATTCTGCGTGGGTCACGACATCGCAGAAATCGCCGTCGCCATCCATGTCGCCGGCGAAGACGTAGGTCCCATCATCGAGGTTATAGGCCAGAAGGGCCGTCTCACCACCCGGGTTCGTGTCCGCATCTGAGAAGAGGTAATTCCCTCCGCTCTCGATGAAGAACCCGAACGAGCTCCCCGTAAAACCGAATGTCTGCATCTCGGGGACAGAATAATCGCCGTCATCGAAATACTGGATCACGGCTACATCACCGTTGAAGCTGACAATCGCCCTCGCCTCGGGCGTATCGCCTACGTCGAAGATCTCTACGAGATCACCCCCGGCCAATGAATACAGCCCGAATGCGATCCCGTCTGCAAAGTCCTCCCGATAAAACGTTACGTTCGTACCGGTGGAGCCTTCCGTGAGTCCCCATGCGTCGGGCATCCGCAGCTGGTCCGTCACAACGTCGAGGGTCCAGCCCTGGGAATGAAAAAAGTCCTGCAGACAATCTCCGGCCGGAACGATCGGCAGGGCCGCCGCACTACCTGCGAATACCAGGATTCCGATGACCGACAACAGCAGACTCTTCCTTATCATTCCCCAATGCCCCCCTTTTCATTCCCGGCGACGGTACCTATCGAGCGACCGCGTGCCTTTCCCGCTGATGGTTCGTTTGATATGCTTATGCCTAACCCTTCGAAATTAAAAAGTTAATCTAGACAAATGTTGTTTGTCAACATCCCATTTCCATATGGGGAAAGGGGGAGATTCTGCAACCGCGATGCCAAGAAGAGAACCGTGGGTTGCGGGATACGTTGCGAGGGGTTATACCCCCGAAAACAGTACGAAAACAGGGGAACGCCCTCCAAAGGCGGCTGGTTGGTATCCCCATGAACGGGGCAAGTCAGGGCGAAGGGAATGCCCAAAAAGGGAAAAACATTTCCTATCCTCCCCCCTTCAAGACCGTCGTGAAGACAAGACTGGAAGAGAATTTCACTGTATGAGGTGCCCGCTTCAATGTTCCTGAGCCATACCCCGAGAACCGAAATTCTCTGGGTTTACGCTTGAAAATCAACCGCTTAAGTTGGCCGGATGCTATGCTGGCTTCCCTGGATAAAACGAATCGCCTTGCATTGTTCTTACGTCGAAGAAGAAAGGAAACCAATATGGACCAGCCAAGTCATCATTCTTCGAGAATTCGCTGTATTCACGCGCACAATCGGAACAGGGCAATGATCGTCCTTGTTCTTGCCGCAACGGTGTTGATCAATGTGCCTCCCGCCGAATCCGGCCCACCGAGTGTTGAAATCGATGCCTTTCTGGAACGGTTTCACGGTCATACCTGTGCGGGATCATTGATGGGCCTCCGTCTTGGCCTGGCAGCAAAAGAGGCCCTGAAAGCTACCGGAAAACTGAAGGCCAAGACCTTCCTCCTCGCCTGTCCGGTGGACGGAATCCAGGTAAGTACGGGCGCTACCTACGGGAACAAAGCCTTGGAGGTTGAAGACCGCAACGAACTGATATTGATTTTGACCGAGGTCGAAAGCGGCCGGCGGGTAGAAGCCGGCTTGACAGAAGGAGCCCTGGACAAAGGCAGGAGTTTTCGTGAACTCTCCAGGAAGGCCCGTTCTTACCCTACAGGATCACCTGAACAGGTGCGTTTCAAGAATGAGATTGACGCTATCCTCGACTGGTTCCGTACGGCCCCGGACTCAGAGGTGGTGACCATTCGAACTTTGAAGTAAGCTCCCCCACTGCTGAGATGGTACCCCTGCAGAGTCGCTGCCTTGGGCCTGTGCTGAGGGCCAGGCTTGCATGGTGGACAAAGACAGTCGTCTGCCTGAGACCTGTGCTACAGGGAGAGCCCATTGTTGTTCCATGGAGAGACCTTGTTCTCACGATGGAACGGATCGACATAGACCGCGTTCGCAGGGCAGTTCAACTCACAGGTAAAGCAGGTCTGGCAGTCTTCCAGATAGGCCACGTAGGCTTTCCGGGTCTCTTCGTTGAAACGCAGCACGTCTTTGGTGCAGCACTCGACACACGCGTAGCACCCGGTGCATTTCTGCGGATCGATGGTTTTGATCATGGCTATACGTCCTCTGTCGCAGGTTGGAGGGGATAGTTCTCCACCGGCACGCGCTCGAAGGAGATGACCGGTCGGTTGTCGGCTCCCTTGTTGAAGTTGATCCATTTCAGCCAATTCTTGTTGTCCATCTTCGGATACTCTTCGCGGTAGTGATTTTCCCGGGACTCTTTTCTTTCCAGTGAGGCGCGAAGAAACAATTCTGCACACAGCACCATGTTCCGGGTTTCATGATATTTGGCCAGTTCATGGGGGTCCGGGGCGGACATTTTCGGCAGGTCCCGGTCTCGAATGGCAATCACACGATCCAGGGCCTTGGTGAGTTCCTTCTCATTCTTCAGAATGGAAACACGGGCCTTGAACACGATTTCCTGGAGTTTGCGTGTGACCTCATTGGGTGTCATACCGCCGTCCTCTGCCATGGGGGCTTTGGCTGCCGCAATTCTCGCTTTGACAGTCGATGCGGGAAGTGTCACCTCACTGCGGCCCTCTATGTAGCGTGCGGCGTCCATTCCGGACTTTTCTCCCGACCACATGGCGCGGGCGCTTTCGCAGCCTTTCATTTTGCCCGGATCGGTGGAAAGGGTGATGCCGATGGCGTATAAGCCAGGCACATCGGTCATGCAGTTGACGTCCCCCTTGACACAACCAATGATGGCGAAGGAGGCAGGAATCCATTGTCTGAGTTCGGATGCCGGGTCAAACCCGACCTCTTCCAACCGCTTGGCGTTCAGGCTCTGCCAGCAAGCATCCGGTGCAATGCCTTCGAAAATCCTTTTGCCGAGTACCTGGTAGAACAGGCTGGAATGGTCCAAATATATCGGCCCGCGCCCGGCTTCCACTTCCTTGGACATGGCCCGGGTGGTCAGCTTGACATGGGCGACAGAACCGTTCTCCGGGTCATAGTTCCACATGAAATCCTCGTGTTTGCCGTTGAGGAACCTACACCCGAATTGACCCATGAGACTGCCGCCTTCGAACCCGTAATTGACCGGATCGACGTCGAATGCGAAAAACTCCATATTGTTCAACGTGGCGCCCGCATGGTAGGCCAGCGCATATCCGTCGCCGGTCTGTACCTCCACAACGGCGTGCTGTCCCTTGAAGCTGCAAGAGCCGGTCCCCATGATGACCGCTCTGCTTTTGAATGCGACGGCATTGCCGGTGAGGCGATTGACTCCCACAGCGCCGGCAATGGCATCTCCTTCTTTGAGCAGTTCGGTGATCATGGTCTTGGAAAAATAGCGGATATTGGGGAAACTCTGCATGCGCTCCGCAAGGGCACCGGTGACCGCGCGTCCGGCCCCCAGGCCCTTCTTGTTCCACTTCGGATTAAAAGTCAATTTGATGTGCTTGTTGCCGTCAGTCTTGATCCGCCGCGGCGCCAGGGGAAATGCCGGTTCGTAAACCAACCCCCAGGATTCCAGTTTCTTCATCCGGGAGTAGGAGGTCTCAAGTAGATCGTCCCAGATGTCCTGGCGAAGGAGGTAGCCGCACCCTTCGCAGAGTTCCTTCAGCCACGCAAGTTTATCATCACCAGGCCACAGATAGGCCGTGCCGGCCAGCGTGTTGGCAGCGGCACTGGATTTTCCGATAGAGCCTTTATCTACAACGGCGATGTGTTCAACGCCCTGCTCAGCGGCGGTAATGGCCGCCCATAGCCCGGCAAAACCGCTGCCGATGATCAGAAGGTCCGTTTCGATGACCTCTCCGTCCGCGGGCCGTTCGGCTTTGATGTAAGAGCCGTCCGGTACATGTGGTTTGGCCTTGTCGGCACAACCGCTTACCACGGTGCCGACTGTCGAGACGGCCGCCGCTGCAGCGGCGGTATTTCTACCCTTCTTCAGGAATTCACGACGCGTAAGTTTCTGTTTCATGGCGTGTTCCTCTCGTAAACGGTCGCCCATGCGTTGCGAAGATGAAGGTCGAAAACATGTCGCAGGCTTCCCGACAATGGGCCGTGGTATCAGGCACGCCGTTGTCGAAAAGCGAGAGACCCGAGTAAGAGTCGGTGGATGACCCAGCAGGCAATGATCGGGGGCAGCATCATTTGAAGTTGCTTGGCGCCCAGATACAGGTAAAGCACGCCCAGTGCGGTAGCGATATCCACCAGATACAAGGTCTTCTTTTTCAACCGAAAGGACAAGACAAAGTAGACCAGAAGCAGTGTGATCACCAGGGCGGTGGCGCCGTTGGAAAATTCGATATGGCCGGTTTGAAATGTCACGGCTTTGATTACCATTCCCAGGAGATCGATGAATCCAACCTTCGATACGCTGGCTCCCATAAAACCTGCCGCAATCAGCCCGCCAACCACAGAGACCAGCAAGTAGCCGACTTTCGCCCACCGATACCCGATGAGCGGTGTTTCATGGTTTGCTGGCATAGTTCCTCCCATCCGGTTGTTTCACCCGCTTCTCGGGCGGTGGTTTACGCCTGCCTCAATAAGGGTGATCCTGCAGCCATGCGATATATTCCTGAAATAGTGATCAATATTTTCGACATCTCATTTGCTCCCATGTAACGCACATTGGATTTCCAACCTTTTGACATATTGAACACGGCTTTACAAGCTGCTTCCAGCACGATTCCGGCAGTACTCCAGCTAGAGAAAACGTGACCCGCGTTCAGTGATCTCCGGCGCGCATCCAACTCGAACCTGAAACGTGACCCCCGTTCAGTGATCTCCGACGCACATCCAACTCGAACATGAAACGGGCGGGCGTGAGGAACACGGTCACTCTTGAGATGAATAGAAAAAAAGGGGCCAGGCACCGAAGCCTGACCCCTTGAATTGACTGGCTCTTCAGGACGGACTCGAACCGCCGACCCGGTGGTTAGCAGCCACCGGACACGGGAACCGGAAAGGTCTCGAAATCCTTCTTTTTTTCAGCTCGCTACCGCCGGAACTCGAAGGTGCTGTTTCCCTTTTGCATGTGCAGCCGGCTGATATCCTTGTCTTTGCTCAGTTCCTTGAGCAACAACACCAGCGGTTCTTTGCCCGTGTAATAGGTCTTGGGTGGCTGGATCTGTTTGATTTCAGCATCCCCTTTCATGATGTAGTGAAGCAAGAACTCCTCGTCAGAACCATGGGTCATGCCGCAATCCGCGCGTATCTTGTCCAGGTTCCCCTCTTCCGCCTCCATTTCCTTCCTCTTCTGGTACCGTTGATCAATGAATTTGGCGTTGGGATGGCTGAGAAACCGGTCCCTGACATTTGGATCCATCCAGGGGACCCCGGCATCCTCCCAGCCCCAGACGCCCAGCGGAATCTCGATCATCGAGTCCAGGAGTTCCTTGTATCGTTCGCCGGTGGCCACATTGACGGCAGCCTGCGAGACAACAAACTGGGACATCGGTGTGATCATGATGGGATGGCCGAGATCCTCGATGATCTGCACGATCTCGTCAAGCACTTCATCCAGCTTGTGAGAAATGCCCAGCTGTCCCAATTGTGTTTTCAAATTGGAGATCACCCCTCCCGGCACCTGATGCTCGTAAACGCTGTGATCGTACTCCAGGGGAACACCTTCGGGAAGTCCTTCCATTCTCCCAATGATCCTTAATCGTCTTTCAGCCTCCTCGATTGCTTCCATGTTGGTTATGTTGTGTTCCAGGCCCAGCACCTTTGCATTATGCATTGCATTGTAGATGGACACGTGGGAGGAACCGGACGCCAGTGGTGGAATGCATGTGTGAATGCAGTGAACTCCGAGCTTCATGGCTTCCACCACGACCCGTCCCTGATTCGTGCTCATGCCATGGGTATGAAGGTCTATGGGAACGCCCTTAGCTACCTTTTGCATGGCAGGAAGCAAAGTCTTTACGCGTTCCACCGTCAGCAATCCACCGGCATCTTTCAGCCACAAGCCATCGGGCTCATACTCATCAACCACCCTCTCTGTGATACTCGCATAATACTCGTCCGTAGTCCGGGGGCCCGGGTAGTAGCAGATCATCGGCGAAAACTCCAGGCCCATCTCTCTCGCCATCGGCACAACCCACGGGTAATACCGATCGAGCTCGTTCCTCGCATTTGCCATGAACATGCAGCGGACGGCTCCCGTCGCCTCGAATGCTTTCTTGTAGTACAGTCGCGTCACACACCGAGGATCGCCACCTTCAAGAAAATCCAGGACTTCCAGTATGAACTGACTCTTCTTCGTCCTGGTGATCTTTCGTCCGAAAAGGTGCGCGATCCTCCACGGATCATCCTTCAAAAAACGGACCTGCATCTTTGCATTGATCGCATTCACCGGCAGCTCGATGAAATTGTACCCGGCGTTGTCGATTTCACCCGCCACTGCGTCGAACATGCCTGTTGTCATGTTCATGGCCCACAAGCTTTGCACGCCGTCCCGCATGGTTGTGTCATAGAACGTTACTTCGTTCTTGCCCATGTCGCGCTCTCCCTCTTCGTTTGGATACGCCCTCTCGCCGGCCGTTCATATGCCTATCACAGGCAAGGTGGAAAAGGAACAGCTCCAGGGGAAAGGCAGGTCCCTCACCAAGAGATACCTCAGGCTGTTCATCGAGAGAATCGTGATCAACCCACCCCAGCTGGAGATCGCGGGCAAGTCCGACGTGGTTCCGGCGGTCCTCATAACCTCGCTCTGTCCCATCGACCACCAGAATGATTTCCCGCTCATTTTCTTCTTGCAAATTAGAAATCAGATTCTATAATACAAGGTATGATTCGACGATTGGCCCAATATCAGATCCTGGAACGTTTGAAGCTCTATCCGGCCGTCGCCCTGATCGGGCCTCGCCAGTGCGGCAAGACGACCCTGGCGCAATCCATCGGAGGAGCCCATTTCGACCTGGAACAACAATCCGAGCGACTACGTCTGGACCTCGAATGGGACACCCTCGTTGACGGAAAGGACCTGATTATCCTCGACGAGGCCCAGTCCTGGCCTGAGGTCTTCGCCCGACTGCGTGGGGCCATTGACCGGAATCGAAGGCGCAGGGGCCGATTCCTGATCCTTGGCTCCGTATCCCCTTCTCTGATGATTCAGGTCTCGGAGTCACTGGCGGGGCGGCTGTCGCTGGTTGAGCTTACGCCGTTTCTGCTGTCCGAGCTGAAGACGAAGGCGTCGAGCAAGCGACGTTGGATGTGTGGAGGCTACCCCGATGGCGGCGTACTCGAACCCAGACAGTATCCACGTTGGCAAACGGACTACCTTGCGCTGTTGACCCAGCGCGACCTTCCGAACTGGGGATTGCCTGCAAAGCCACAGACCACCGATCGGCTTCTGCGCATGCTGGCCGCCTTGCACGGCCAGGCATGGAACGCTTCGCAGGTAGGGCAGAGCATGGGGCTTTCGTACCATACCGTCAACAGCTACCTCGATTACCTCGAAGGGGCCTTCCTGATCCGGCGGCTGCCGACCTATCAGGCAAACATCCGGAAGAGGCTAGTGAAGAGCGCAAAGGTCTACTGGCGCGACTGCGGCCTGCTCCACGCGTTGTTGAATGTGCCCAACGCGCGTGCATTGATCGCGCAACCATGGGTTGGTGCGAGTTGGGAAGGATTCGTGATCGAACAGGTGCTGGGTGAACTCTCTTCTCGCGGTCGGAGTTTCGGCGCATACTACTTCAAGACCGCCGACCAACACGAACTGGACCTGGTCCTGGATTTCGGGAACGAATTGTGGGCGGTGGAGGTAAAGCTGACGTCTTTCCCAACGACCGAAGATATGGTGCGCCTGGACAAGACAGCCGATATGATCGACGCGGCCCGCCGCTTCCTGGTTTCACAGACCAACCGCCCGAGCGGCAACAAGCATCGCGCTTCCTGCAACCTTCCGACCTTTCTGGACCACCTACTGGAAAACGATTCGTGGGGAAGTACACTGTCCCGGTCCAGCGCCAACCCCCAAAAAGAATAGCAAAGAAGCCTGGTTCTATTGTAAGGTAACCATTCGCCCTTCTCAAATACTGTAAAAGAAGACTGGCTGATGACCGTGATGGATTCTCTCGTTATTGTAGTGATACCCCTCACCATGTTCTTTCTAATGTTCGGAATGGGGCTTACTCTCTGAACGATAGCATCGCCTAAGAATGTTCCAAGGTAGCATGTCAACATTTTGGCCGGTGAGGAAAAAGCTATGGAATACCTGGATGATCTGCTGAAACGGTTTCCTGAGACTCCCGAGCACATCGTGATCAAGGCCGATGTCCTTCGAAGGGGAGTGAATTTCAACCTCCGGCTCGAGGACCTCGCAATGAGAAGCTGCACTACCGGGCTGTCGACCAAAGACGGTCGGCAGGGAGTAGAGGCGCCCGGTCAGTTTCACTTCGGCACGGACAATACAACGGTCGACATTCTCGTTGACCAAGACAGCCCGTATGAAATCGTCGAGAAGAACCCAGCAGATTACCGTCTGATGATAGGGGAACGCGATCTCGGGGAAATCCATTTCACCCCGCGCCCGGGCTACTACGGGCTTGAAACCAGCGACGGGCGACAATGCACGGATTATGTTGTCCAACGTGGACCCAATTGCTTGCTGGTCACGCCACTGAACAGCTGCGCCTTCTTCCGAAAGGGTGATGCTTGCCGCTTCTGTGCCTTGTCAGCGGTCATGGACCATGAATTACGAGAAAAAAGACTC
This sequence comes from bacterium, assembly GCA_028277985.1. Lineage (GTDB taxonomy): Bacteria > Desulfobacterota > DSWW01 > DSWW01 > DSWW01 > S015-6. Next base: position 78,505 of record JANQFG010000103.1, read on the forward strand.
CCCATGGTACCCAACTATGAGATTCTAGCTGAAGCGGTTGCCATCGCAAGCGAACACATAGAATTGAGAGAGATCAAACTGAACGGAGGCTCCGTTTACCATGTCACCAAGGAAGCAGAGTATAATAAGAAGTGTGCTGAGCATATCTTGTCAACCGCCGGATCGATTGAAGAAGTAACCGTGTTCAGCCAGGCACTGGATGAGGATGGCCAGAAGCAGTTGAAGGATGTTGGTGTAACCAATGTGTTTTTCGATATGGAAGCCTGGGATGAACACCTTTGGGAACAGATCGTGCCTGGAAAAGCCAAGACGGTCGGACGTGCGGAATGGCTACGACGATTGGAGACCGCCGTAGGTATTTTCGGCCGGGGTCACGTGGCCTGCAATTTCGTGGCTGGATTTGAATCAGCTCCCTTTCTTCAAGGATGTCTCTCACATGAGGAGTCGCTCCGATCCTACCTCGAAGGATTCAGATGGCTGACCGAGAGAGGCATTGTTCCATCATTTACGGTCTGGGTGCCTCTCACCGATCGACGGCTATCACCCAAGACCGAGTATTTTCTCACCCTGGCCGAAGAGCTGCACAAGATGCTTCTGGAGCATGACATGTATCCGGACCTGGGTTTCCCGGAACTTGGCGTCGATCCGCCCACGTTGGGATTGTACTGCTACTATTGCCGAAGTATGCAGTTTGCCCAGGATTATCCGAGACTGATTGGCCGGGACTAAGGCACGACTACATCATTTTCTACTTCACAGACGGAAAGGGGCCAGGTTTGGAATGCCTGACCCCTTGTATATGCTGGCTCCCCAGGACGGGCAAGAATCCGAACTTTTTTCACGGTTGTCTGGCTTCTCGAGATTTCGCTTCTGAGAAAATCACAGAGATTCCGGATTCTTTGTCAGCCTATTACAGGCGAGAAATGACCAGGTTGTAGTTTCTGTAGATAGGTCGAGGCCTTGGCGGGCTCCAGTGAAAAGTCAATAATTCCAGCGAGATAGATTTCGAGCACTGAATGCACTTGCACCCGTCTAGAACATTTCCTAAAACATCAATCACGGGCTTCCGACCGGGAACCCTACAATCTCGACATTCCCAGCCCCAAGTGCCTATTCCTCAAGAAATGCCCAGCGGAACCAAGGACTCTGGGCGAGAAGATCCGGAAGGCGAGACTCGAGGTCGGCTTGAGCCTCAAGGAGCTGGCTAGGATGCTTGGCGTGTGCAAGAGCACAATCTACAAATGGGAGGTCAGGGGAAGGAAGCCTTCGGGGACTATGTCGAGAAGATCTTGCAGTTCCTTTCATCTGATAGCTCATTAGCGTGTGTTGTCCACCTCAGTTGAGGATCTCTCTTTTGCGGTCGCTCCATATGGTCTAGGGATTCAGGTTGCCTCTATCCCTTGAAGGCTTGCTCCAATTCAGTAGGCTCACACCATGCCTTGGCATTCCGAGTGTTCAAGTCTGCGGATTGTCAACTGGTTATGGCATTGCCTGGACTCTTTGCCCGGTCGATTGGGTTCAAGGAAGTCGAATGCAATCTTCGTTTCGTCTGCCTATCTACGCGAAGCGCAATTTTGATCCTTCGAAACACAAGGACTCCAAATCGGAAATAAGAGAAATTTCAAAGCCGCCATTCAGGCCAGGAATTGCGTAGCGTCACCTGAAACCGCCGTTTGACATTCATGCATAAACACGCCAGCTGATATATGTATCGTCCCCAAGGCACATCTTCCTCCCGTTCAGCCCTCTCCTTTCGAGGACTTCTTCTGCCAATTGCCTGCCTTGGGGGAAGAAGAGTTCTCCCAACTGCCCCTCGCCCGAGGCAAATGCACTGGGCAGTGTGCGTTAGGACTCTCTTCAAGGCGTAGGCCGGCGTCCTTTTCGGTTATCTCGCAAACTGCGGTGGTGAGCGAGAACAAGCGGCCACTGACAAGCGCAACTACAGCGCACGCGAGGGCTGCGATTTCTATCCTTGACAATGCCTGCAGGGAGGACGTATATCAAACAAACGTCCGTCTGTCAGGACACGAGCTCAGACTGCTCACTGGAGGAGAGAAGTCATGCTCGAAAAACGCTTGGCTGAGAACAGGGACCTCACGTCTAGGTTCCCCAGCTCTTTAGAGAATCCTGCTGGGACCGGCCGGAGGAGACCGCCATCGTGTTCGAAGGCAAGCAAATCAGCTACGCAGAGCTTCGGCCCAGCGTAGAGACGTTCAGATCGTTCATTCCTTGTTCCTCTAATCCTGACAGGCGTTTGTTAGGCCTTGGTGTCTGTGTTTGCCCTCGCGGACAGCCACCTTTACCTGGAGCACGATGCCTTCTTGCGCTTCTTGGCGGAGGCCTTGGCAGGACGCCTGGGAATTGAGAGCCCCCCTGAGCATATCGACGGTCGCATCGAGAACCGGCTCGAGGTCGAACTTCTTCAGGATCCACCTTCGGTTCGACATGAGCCCCAGCAGGCAGACAGAACGATTCGCCAGAATCGCGATCCACTTTTCGTCGCGACCTGCTGGACCGGCGACGGTCTTCATGGCGTCGGCGATTTCCTCGACTAGGAGGGAGTCCGACGCCATGACTTCCTTGAGGACATCCTCCTCTGGCAAGAACGGCTCCCTGTACAGGACACGGATCAGACCCCTGTAGCGACTCCATGTCTCGGGCAAGGCGACCGAAAGATGATCTCTCGGGGCGCTTCTCATGTTGTATTCGTCCAGAACCTCCAGCGAGGATGGCTTCCGGGATGTGGCGACCGTCACCGTTTCCTGGATGTCATCGCGCCAGAATCTCATCATATCCACATACATGAGTGTGAGTATGCCCTGGTTGTTGCCCACGCAATCGTAGAGGCTAGCAAGGTTGATTCCGGTCTCCCGGCTCAAACCGCGCATGTTAGTGGCGGAAATACCCTTCTTCAGAAACAGTTTCAGGAAGCATTGAGGATCTGATTCCGTTTCTCCACCACGAGTTTGGGGTCTTTGATCTTGGTGTCGACCGGCTTCATACCGGTTCTCCATCACTTGTACCGGTGGATCTACCCGATCACCTTTCCTGACAGGGTGATTTCGTGGCCGGCATACACAAGGCTCCGGCTCGAGGCCGCGGCGACCAGCTTCCACATGCTGTCGAACCACTCAGTCAGGTTCACGTGGGTGGGCTGGGGTCGGAAGGGCAGGTCCGGACGTGGGGGGAATTCGAATCGCTTCCCTGTGAAGTCAACCATTTCCGTTACCAAAGGATCCAGGTTGTATTTCGTGTAGCAGGCGTCTCCGGCCAGGACAACCGTACCTCTGGCCGTGGATACAGCCAGTCCCATGTTCCCCTGGGTGTGCCCTGGAACGAAGAGAGCAGTAACTCCGTCTGCTATTTCGTAGTCTCCATCTATGATGGCAAGATCCATCCGCTCGAGAGGCGCGAACAGAGTGCTGTCATAGATTGCACGCATGGTCGGGATGGGATCAAAGGCCGTCTCCCATTCTCTCTTCTGGACCATGATTCTCGAGTTCCTGAAAAGGGTGGCCGCGGAGCAATGATCGATGTGGAGGTGGCTCAATACGAGGATGTCGATTTCTTCCGGTGTGGTTCCCACCGAGGCCAGAGCGTTACGGACCCCTTCCTCTCCTCCGCC
>JANQFG010000131.1 GCA_028277985.1 bacterium
CACCAACTTTTCCGAGGTTAGGGGACACGAAGTTTTACGATTCTTTCCCACTGGTTGATGCTCCCCCCCAAGGGAGTATGCCTTGGGGCTAGTGTTTCAACGCCCTTTCCAGATCCCGCAGTCTGTAAGAGCGGCCCTTGATGTTGAACACATGGCAGCGGTGCAAGAGGCGATCCAGCAAAGCTGTGGTCATGACCTCATCACCGGCCATGACTTCGGGCCAGTCCTTCACCGATTTGTTCGTCGTGATGATCATGCTGCCACGCTGATACCGATAACTGACCAGCCGGAAGAACAGGCTTGCCTCCTGGCGGCTGAGGGTCTGGAAGCCGACTTCGTCGGTGATGAGAAGGGAGGTCTTCAGATACTTCTTCCCCTTCAGCCGTCGGGGAGGGACCTCTGCATCCTGTTTCATGGCGTGCAGAAGGTCCTCGAGGCGATAGAAGGCCACGGAGAACCCATTGGCCACGGCCTTCACCCCCAGAGCCACGGCCAGGTGCGTCTTGCCGATCCCGGGCGGCCCCTGGAACAGCAAGGTCTCATGGGCGCGGATCCACGCGCAGGTGGCCAGGGTCTCGATCCGGCTCTTGTCGATGCCCGGTTGAAAACCGAAGTCAAAATTGCCCAGCGTCATGTCCTGCGGGAGCCCCGAGAGCTTCAGTGAAGTAGCAATCCGCCTCTCCTCCCGCCGGCTTTGCTCGGCCGCCAGAACACGGTCCAGGAATACATGGGGTGCATGATTGTCCTTGACCGCCTCGTTGAGCAACCCCTCCAGAAGCTCGCTCGCGTACCCCAGGCCCAGGACATCCAGTCTTCCCCGGGTTGCGTCCAAATCCACGTGTGCCGTTTTGGGTTTCGTCATCGGGCCACCTCCGCAAGGGCTGCATACAGGTCAATCGGTCGCCGGTCCACAGGCATCTCCATGATCTGCTGCAACCGTCGTCCCATCCGGCCCAGAGGGGGTGGGGGGAGAACCCGATCGGTGGCTTCTCCCTCGTAGCAACGCGGATCGATCAGGATCCGCTCAGCACTGCGGCGGGGATAGCCCAAGAGCCGCATGCCTTCCGCCCAAATCTCCACCGTCTCCGCGCAACCCCGCACCTCGACCCACTGCCCTGCGTAGGGGAACGGGACCGCATACGAACGGCTTTCAAAGTTCACCAGACAGTCCTTGCTCACCGGCCGAACGACCACCACGTCAAAGGGCTTTGGCAGTTCGTCTGGGGCTCGGAGCCACCTCAGTTCGGCCTCCCAACTGGCCAGCACCGTAAGGCCCGTCGCCGGACAGAGCGCCTTCTGCGCCCATCGCAAAATCCGCCCGTCTGACCACGACTGCAGATGCTCCAGACCCTCGAACGGCCGGCCCCGTGGATTGATCCGAAGCCGAGATAGCCGCACCTTGGCCTCCACCTTCCCCTTCGCGTTCGCCTGGCCGGACTCACAGGCATCGATGTGGAAGCCCACCGTGCGTGCATACGCCCGGTACACCGGGTTGATCTCTCCCCAGGCCCCCGCGCCCCGGGCAATGGCCGTCTTCACGTTGTCGATCCGGTTGACCGCGGAGACGCCCCCAAGCCATCGAAACGCTTCGTTGTGGCTCTCCAGCCAGCTGAGCTGATCCTTCCTGCGTCGCCAGATCACCGCGGGCATCCGGCTGTGGCTCAACGTCATCAGAAACGCACTGAGCGGCTCTGGACCCTTGCCAACGTCCACTTCCGGGAACTCCGCCCAGTCGGTCTGACTCTGGGCCCCGGCCGGGGTCTCCACGCGCCGGTAGGTCCGCATCTTCGGCTTCCCGTATTCATCCCGCACGTAGCGCAGAACCGACTTGTACGACCCTTCGTAGCCGTATTGCTCCACCAGATGCTCGTAAAGATCCACAATGTTCATCGGTCGCTTGCGACCCTTGTGCGCCTGGTGCCAAGCCTCGATCGGCGCCGCCAGGCTGGAGGCTTTTCGTCTCTTGTTCGCCCGCCCGTCTTGGGCCCCTGCAGAGATCCGCCTCAGCCAGTAGCGCACCGCCCCTTCGGTGACGCCCAAAATCTCTGCAATTTCAGTCTTCTTCATCCCCTTCTTGCTCAGAACACGCAATGTCACGACCTCCTCCTTCCCGAGTCGGCATGGCATCGTGGCAACCTCCTGCAGTGGGGTTCTCTGCAGCCTACCATCCCATGCCTCTCGCTGGGGTCAAGATCGTAAAAGTACGTGTCCACTAA
>JANQFG010000164.1 GCA_028277985.1 bacterium
ATCGGCGGCCATGAATCCTATTTTACGGGCAAGCTCGAAGCCTATCTTCGTGCAAAAGGGATCGCTTACCAGAGCATTCCCTTTACGATGGAAGAGGTACAGAAGGCGGCCGCTTACACCGGCTTTTTCCAGATTCCCCAGGTCGCTTGCCCCGATGGCAGTTGGTTGATCGACACTACGATGATAATCGATTACCTCGACCGGCTGCATCCCGAACCCCGAACCTCTCCCATTGACCCCTCTGCGAATTTCATCGCACTTCTTCTCGAGGATTACGCCGACGAATGGTTGTGGCGCCCCGCCATGCATTATCGCTGGTCATTTGATTGTGGTGCGGAGCTCTTGAGCAGTTGGCTGGGTGAACATTTAACAGATCGAGATATGAGTCTGGAACAGAAGAAGGCCTTTTTCATCGAACGTCAAAGAGGCATATTTGTGGAAGGCGACGGGGTGACGCCTGACACCCGGGCAGCGGTTGAATCCATCTACCAGAGTACGCTTACTGCCCTCGAAGACATCTTTGAAGTGCGTGATTTCATACTGGGCGATCGACCGACCCAGGCTGACTTTGGTTTCATGGGACCCTTTTTTCGGCACTTCTTCTGTGACCCGGATCCGGGGCGTCTCATGCGCGACCATTCGCCGGGCGTTCACGAGTGGGTCGCCCGAATGTGGAATATGAAACCCAGACGGTTTTCTTCGGCCGGACAGATCGACGAGATTCCGAATGATCTGGACGCTCTGCTGGAACCGGTTGCATCCACCTATCTGCCCTACCTTGCCGCCAATCAGGATGCGATCATGGCCGGGGAGGAAGAGGTCCGGTATGAGACTCTGGGTGTTTCGTGGGTAGAGCCAGCCAAACCCTACCGCTTGTGGTGCCTGGATCGGTTGCGGCACGCCTATCAGGCGCTTGAAGATGTGGCTCGTGCACGGGTTGGTGATGCCCTCGGCGCTAATGTGGAGGCGATCCTGTCAGCTGCGCAGACCGGCAAATTTAAGAACTTGGTGGCGCTGTTGCCGATTCCGGCAACGGGCAGCGAGCGTCCCGTTCTTGATAGCTGGGGGCGCCCAGTTGAACAGACCTGAACCGGATAGCGAAAACTCGCACTAACAACAAAGAGAAACAGCCAAACACTCCCTCATTTCTGTTCATATTTCCCATTGCGTTATCGTTGCCCGCAGACCGGTTTTCGCCGTTCAACATCATTGGTCATGTTGTGGATTTTGACTGAACTCCATAGTTCGATTCGAGAGGGTAGCTCTTCACTGGCGCTCGCACGGGCGTGTAGATAAGAGTTATGTCACCTCCTGACCATACTCTCTGCGCCGAATGTAACAAGGACAAACATGAACACGAGAAGGTGCGTGGTGCTCCACGAGCTTCGCGATTCCATATAGGCAGCGCAGCTCTTTCACACGCTCGCGAAGGGCATGCTCGCCCCCGACTTCTTCCTCGACCTCCCGAATGAAATCAATTCCCTGGTAGAAGTAGAGTTGTTACTCCTTGAGGCTGCATGCCGAAATCATCAAGATTCTTCTGTCCCATCCTCCAGGGACGAATTGCCCACCGCCCTCAGGAATGCTTCGCGGTTGGCTTCAAAGACACGGGCGGTCAGAAGCTCAGCCATCTCGGGATCCCTGTTCTCAAAGGCCTCGACGAGACGTTCGAAGAAGGTTTGAATCCCCAAATCAGAGTGGACCGGCAATTCGAATAGGGTGCGAGATGGCCGGGTCGTCCGTGCGAGTGTATTGAACAAAAGGGTGAGGTACCGGTTGTGAGAGGCCTGAACTGTACGCATCGAGAACTCGAAAGTGAGTCTCCTGCGTTCTTCGCCGTCCTTGGGCGTCAAGGCTCGTTCTCTCAGAAGTCCCTTCAATTCATTAATCTCAGTGTCAGTAGCACGCAGTGCCGCCTCTCTCACGATCCACCTGTGCATGTACTCATGAAGCTTCAACGCATCTTCAAGAAACTTTTCGTCAATGCTTCCGTCCCTCCGGTACATGAGCAGATCTGCGAGCTCAATTCCACCAACGGTCTTGAACTCCTCCACACGAGCACCGGCCCCCTGTCGGATCGTCAGCATTCCGAATGCCTCGATCCGCCTGAGTGCCTCCCGGACCATGCTTCGGTTAACACCGAACTCTTCAGCCATCTCGCGCTCAGTCGGAAGCAGAGTTCCCGCGGGATAGACCCCGTCGATGATGCGCCTCAGCAATCTTGTGCCAATCTCCCTGGAGAGGGTGTTCGTTGAGGAGTTCTTCTTCCCCTTCTCTGCTTTCTCCTTGGCTTTCATAGGGCTTCCGCGCCGTCGTAGCATCCGTCGTTCCTTTAGTATCCGTTCGACCGAGGAAAGAGGTCCATGTGCATGGGCATGTACGTTTGTCGGGCCGCGAAGTTGACTTCTTCTCTGTGGCGCCGGAGGGATCCCATGTTGACCGCCGCCATCACTCCTGTCTCGCAGCTCTCACCCGTTTTTGCCAGAAGCCGGCCCGTATAGTCAATGATCTGTGACTGCCCGGATCCGATTCCTACAGGACTGTAGGGACTGTGGTGCGTTGCTTCGCCATATTCCCCTCCTTCTTCTACGGCAGCTCGGCATCAGCGTCCCTCAGAATGGCCCTAGTCCGCCTCGTCCGTGTACCAGGTGGTATCCGACACATTCCCCTCGTCCAGCGCTGCGACGATCTTCTTCTGGTACTCGTTGAAGTTGAACGCCCTGGAACTGTATATCTTTCGTACGTCCGGGGTCATCCCAACCAGGCCCGGAGCCAAGAACTTCTCGAACCCCAACTCGACATATTCCCTCCCGTACCCTGCCACGGCTTTCGAATGCTCTCGATGGCGGTGATCGAAAAGCAGGATGTGTTCACAATGGGCCCGATTGGTATTCTCGTACGTGGGCGCCCAGACATCGTCACCGAACTCGTCCAATACGTTGCCCTCTTCACCCCCTTTCTCTCCAACGGGCTCTCCCAGCTCGTCGGCAAGGGACTGCGAGGCGAGGGATTCGTCGGTGCCAAAGCCTGCAAAGTAATTCCCCGTAGGTCTGAAAACGAGGGGCGTCAACGACGATCGAACCATACCCCAGAAGAGCATTTGTTGGATAGACGGAAAAGCGGCAAGATCCAACAGGACACCTTGCTGGTCGGATACGATCGCTGCAAGCACACTCTTCTGGTATACAAGCTCCCTTTCCGTGTCGGCCGCCAGGATCAGTGTGAACTGGTGTCGCAGGGCAAGCAGGGCCTCCCGTAATATACGCTTATCGGAGAGTTTCCTTGTGAAGCGAGGGGCAAGGAACGCCAGCAACAAGGGATGCGAGGTCTTGTGGTGAATGTAGCCGGTCTCCGCCTCCCCTACTTTGTAGATTGCCTCGGCGTACTTTTCGCGGTCCGGAAAGAGGCACATATAGGTACCGAAATTCGGCATTTCCTCTGTGCGCACATCCAGCAGAGTACCGTTGATCTCAGGCTTGGGCGGCCCGGGCCAATTGAAGAGCTTCAAGGCACATTTCGTGAAAATACCCAGACTACCGGACGTCCCGAGCCAGCCTCGCATGATTCCCCTGAGTGAAGGACCGGGCCCGTCGCCGCAGAACCAGCCGCTTCCGGATCCCGGGGTGCCCGCTCGGAGCACCTCGCCTGACGGAAGAACCCATTCCACGCCCAGCAGATTTCGGAAGCTGTTGCTCATGTAGATGCCGTCCCAACCGGTACCTAACAGTGACGTGGCGGCGGCCAGCGGGGAATGACCCGGCCCAGCCCCGATGATGTGCGTGTTCAGCCCCACCTTCATCGCCTCTGCCTGAAGTGCGCCGGCGATGACATAGGGCTCGACCACCGCGATCATGTTCTTCTCGTCGATCTCGAGGATCCGGTCCATTCTCCTCAGATCCACCTGGATGACGCCCTCCTTCCCCGGGCCTGCGAAGGGGCCCCAGCCGACACAGAAGGCCTTCAATTTCAGACCATGCTTGTTGCAGGCCCTGACCACTGCCTGCACTTCCTCCGCAGAGCCAGGCAGCACGACCGCCTCGGGCCTGGGTATCCAGATGTCCGGATCCACGTTCATGTGCGCCTGCCAAGAGTAGCCATCCATGACGGCTGGTTCCCGGGACGCATACTCCGGCCCTACTGCCTCCTCCAACGCCTCATAGGCCTCATCAGCGATCATGTCTGTTCCCTCCTATGCTCAAACCGATCTGAGGAGTCTTGGCCGACTCCAGGGCCAACTCTGTCAGTTCGTATACAGCCAGGTCCGCTCCCAATTCGTCCACCGCTTCCTTGAAGACACTCACACACCAGGGGCAGGTCGTAACGAGTGCATCGGCTCCGGTAGCCAAGGCTTCTCGGACCCTCTCCTGGGCCGTCCAGCCGGCGAAATCCGGATCCGCCTCGAGCACACCTCCGCCTGCGCCGCAGCACCAAGCGTACTCCCGGATGCGCTCCATTTCGACGAGTTTCACGCCCGGGATCGAGGAGATGATCTTTCTCGGGGCATCGTAGATCCCGTGTCTGCCCTGTCGTTTTAGGCGTGCTGGTCTGAGGAGTTTGTCTCCTTCCCAATTCCCCGTGTAGGGTTCACTCATCCTTCCGAGGTGACAGGGATCGTGGTAGGTGACAACCAAGGGCACCTCTTGTTCAAAAGCGAGTCTTTCCTCGAAGATGAGCTTCTCCAGGTATTGACTGATGTGCATGACCTCGCACGGCAGTTCTTTGCCCATTTTGGGATAGAGATATCGAAAAGCCGCGTATCCGTCGGCGCACGGCGTCACCAGGGTCTTTGCTCCACAGTTCTTGACTCGAGAAATCATGTCATCGGCGTAGTTATCCGCCTCGCCCCGGTAGCCCAACTCGTACGCCTTGCCGCCGCAGCAGGACTCCGCCTTCCCGGCTATTCCCACATCGACGCCCGCTTCCAGCATGAGTTTCACTGCTCCCCGGACGACATCTCGCAAGTCTGGGTCGTACGAGTACCGACAGCCCGCATGGAAGATGACCTCTGCAGATTGCGTATTGACGTCCTGTACCGCCAGGCCTTCGGCCCACTCGCCCCTCTTCTCTTTCGGCTCCCCAAGGGTGTTGTCGTCTTTCTTGAGTCCGTCCATCATGGCCATGTGCTCGATCATCGACTCCCCCTGTTCCACACACTGGGCGCGGAGTTCGAGAAGCACCTCCGTGAGATCGATGTCATCCCGGAACACCTTGCACGCCGCATCGCACGCGCCACAGAGCTGGCATTTGTAGATGATCTCAGCGACCGCTTCGTTCAACTCTGATCTTCCATGCACCATCGACAGGCCCATCAGCATCTTTCCAGAGCCTGAGTAGGCGTGGAAGTTGTAGCGGGTGATAGAAGGGCAATTCTTGGCAAACCTCAAGCCCTTTACCTGGTTGAAGGGCACCCACTTGCAGGAGGAGCAGCGGCTGCACCCTTCCATGTCTCTCTGTAAGTTGGCAAGCGTCATTTAAGCCACCTCCTTGAAGCAGAGTTTTCCCTGGTTGAGCACGCCGTCCGGATCGAGCATGTTCTTGACTTTCGTGAGCACCTGGACCGTATCCGGGCATCTTCCGTAGGCCAAGTCTGCCCAGGGCCCGTAGGGCCGCGAGAAGAACGCCCCCTCGTCGCTCAGAACTTCACTAGCATCCTCGAAGAGCTTCTTCGCTCTGGCCGTCTCCTCTTTGTCTTCCGGATCGTAGTAGAGGGTGAACTCCATGTGGATCGTCCGCCCGTGCTGGATGGGCTGCAAGTAGAGGCCGATCTCTTCCTTGGGATAGTCGTTCTTCTCAGCCTCACGTTCCATCACGTTGATGAAAGACTGTGCCTTGTCCAAGGTGGTCAAGAAGAAGATGTCCAGGAATGCCCCCTTCGGGCGAAGCTTGTAATAGGGATCAAGGGAGGGCGCGGAAAGGATCGCCTCCATCTTGACGCCCGAGCAGCCCGGGATCTCCCGGACCGCTTCTACGCCAGTGGCCTGAGCTATCTCGGCCAGATCCTTCTCCTGGTAGGCTACCCTCTCCTCGGGCAGGTATTCATACCCCGAGACCCCGTAGATCAGGGTGTAGGGGGCTTGCATGCCAGCAAGGGAGGCAGTTCTTTCCGATCCGTTCGCGATGATCGTTCCCAGGGCCTGAGGGTTGAGAATCATGAACTCGTCGCACAACTTACGGCGCAAAACCCTGTAGGAGAAGTCTACGAGACGTGAGAGCTTTTTGTCGGCCACGAAGTAGATGCGGTGCATCGTTGGTTTCACTTCGAGTTTCACCGAGGCCCACGTCACCGCTCCCATGGTCCCCTGCGATCCCTGGACTACCCTCATCAGGTCAGACTGTCCTGGCCCCAGGGGATTGCATTGAGCCCCCCCACTGGACCACTGCTGCTCCAACGTCCCGGGCCCGGCAGCCGATCCGGTCCGGAAGAGCTCACCTGTCCCAAAAACGAGTTCGGTGCAGAGCATGGGATCGGTCATGTCCCAGTGGTATTTCGGGATTTGGATCGGCTCCCTTTCGAGGTAGCTCGCGATCACGGATTTGCCCATAGGAGGCAGAAGCGGCATGAGTACCTTGAGCCCCACCCTTTCCGCCTCTTCCGTCAACCGCAGGAACGTCACACCCGGCTCGATCAAGGCCACCTTGTTGCGCCGGTCCATCCGGACGACCTGGTCCATTCCGGACATGTCGACGATGATTCCTTCCCCTGTGGGGACGGAATCTCCCCGGAACCTTGAACCGACGGAAGAGGAAAGGACCAGGTTCAGCCCCTCTTCCCTTGCCAGTTTGATCAAATCCTTCACTTCATCCGTCGAAGCGGGACTGACAACGGCCTTGGGTTTTGCCCCACTGACCAAAGGCACCTGCCGAAAGGTTTGCAGCCTTTTCTTGTCAGTCGATACATGATCCTTGCCCACGATTTTCCTGAGCTTCTCCATGGTGTTGGTTGTTTCGCTCATGATCATCCCTCCAAGGGCTGTCCGGCTGGATTGTTGAGGATTGCTTCTTTGACCTTCTGCACCATCCCGGCCGTAACGTTCGGATCCTCGAGCAAGTAGGATAGAAACATCATCAGCTTGTCGTTGTTCGCCATCGGCAGGAAGCCTCCGACCGTGCCAAGCAGCCCATCGGCCTTGACGAGTGAAGCATCCTCCACTTCGTCCAGCATGTTCAGCAGATGCCCTGTGTTCAGGTCCCCCTCTTCGAGGGCTTCCTCGATTCCTTGCCCGAGAAGGACCATCAGCTTTTCCAGCACGCCGTTGCGTTCCGCGCAGGAAACAACATCAAAGAGCGCCTTCCGATCCAGGGACATGTCTTTATCCTCCTCTTTGTTGTTGATGAAATCGCTTGTCGAATTCAGACAACGCCGTCTTCTCTTCCAGCAGATTCTCTGCGAGCTTTCGCCAGCCTCTTCAGGGAAGAGCCTCCAGCTACCCCGTAATGTGTTACTTCCTCTGGTATGGCATTCAATCTATGGTGGTCCGGCCACTCATCAGTATTTCTAGGTTCAATGGACCATATCTTGACAAAATACGATAATTGGTCGTACCAATAATATTTACCCAGTCCCAGGTTCCTTGTCAAGAAGAAAACAAAAAACCTGGATTCCGCCCTCAGGCCGCTCAAAAGCTAGTGTTGAAGAGATATCCCTGGCCGAAAGGAGAGGGTCGTTGACAAAGGCCTGCCCGAGAAGAATCGACCTTCATTTCGACAATGTGGTGGGAGATTCTTCCGTAGGGCCTGTTGCACTTGGCTATGGTTTGGAGTGCAAGACCGTCAAGTTGCCCGGTTGGCAGGAGCCACGAATGGGAGAAAGAATGATCTTGGCTTTGGCGGGCAGGATCGGTTTCGGGGCGTCAATATTTCTTCTGGAGACCCGTACAAAAAACAACTCGATACTAAGCGTCCGCCAATACCAGATCGGCCGCTTTTTCTCCGATCATCAAGGCGGGTGCCGCGGTGTTGCCCCGAATGATCTTGGGCATGATCGACAGGTCCGCGATCCTGAGCGCTTCGACTCCATTCACTCGGAGCTGGGGGTCGGTCACGGCTTTGTCGTCTGTCCCCATACGACATGAACAAGCCGGATGATAAATCGTCTCCGCATGGGATCGAATATGTGCTTCCAGGTCCTTCTCCGAAACAACATCTGCTCCCGGCTCGAATTCTACTGGCCCGTGCTGGGCCATGGCCGGCTGTTTCATGATATTCCGAAGGCGCTCTACCCCGTTGATCAGGGTCTGGACGTCCCGTTCGTCGCTCAAATAGTTGATGTTTATATCCGGTCGTTTGTGGGGATCGGGCGAATCGATCCTGACGGTGCCGGTACTGTGAGGCTGCACGAGTATAGCAGAAACCGTGATGCCCGGTTCCTTGTAGATGGTCACCGCGCCGTCATCCGGTGATATGCTGAAACTGTAAGGCTTCATGGCGAGTTGTATATCCGGTCTGGATACTGCATCACTCGACCTCATGAAACCGATCACATCGGATGTAGCGCTGGTCATGACGCCGGTCTTGAAAATCAGCCAGCGCACAACTTCACCTGCCATGCGCAGCTTGTTCGACATCTTCGCGTTTATGCTCGCACGGGGGTTGTTTACGTTGAACTTGAGGTGGGCAAACAGCTGATCCTGCAGATTGGTGCCTACATCGGGAGAGTTGGCTACGACCTCGATGCCGAGGGATCTCAGGAGTTCGCCATCCCCGATTCCAGAGTGCTGCAGCAGATGGGGGGTTCCCAACGACCCTGATGAGAGAATGATCTCTTTGTTGCAGTTGATGATCTCCTTTTGCCCCTGCGCATTCTCAACTTCGACACCGACCGCCTTCTTGCCGTCGAAAACAATGCGTCTGGCTGCTGTATTGGTTCTGATTGTCAGATTAGGACGGCTTTCCGCCTTTGTCAGAGCCAGCGACGCAGATTGCCGAACTCCTTTGTAGATCGATACTTGGCACTTGCTGATGCCTTCATGGTCTCCGTCATTGTAGTCATCGTTCAAAGGCAGGCCTCCCTGCTGGGCGGCCTGGATGAAATCGATGGAGGAGCTGGATATATTGTTGGCCAGCGAAACACCGGTCGGCCCGCTCTTGCCATGGAACTCCGGGTCGCCCTCCTCAAAATGCTGAACCCTCTTGTAGCAAGGCAGCACCTCTTCCCAGGACCAGCCGGTACAACCTGCTGCCGCCCATTCGTTGTAGTCTTCTTTATGTCCGCGAACATACAACATCCCATTCATGGAACTGCTTCCACCCAATGCCTTGCCCTGGTTGAGGACAATAGAGCGATTGCCGAAGAAGCTGGTTGGAACGGTTTTGTCAAGCCAGGCCCAATCAGGGTTGTGTAGGACGAAGGAAAAACCCATCGGCATTTTCAGGAACAATCCCTTGTCCCTCTTGCCGGCTTCAAGAACAAGGATCTGGTACTTTCCGGATTCACTCAATCGTGCTGCAAGCGGGCTGCCTGAGTTGCCTCCACCGACAACGATATAGTCAAAGTTCATCTTCGTCTCCTTCTTGTCGAATCGGGTTTTCGTAGAAGGAGTCTTTCAGTATGAAGATGTCCTGTCAAGAGAAGAATCCCGGTGGCACGCTCTTAGGTGGGAACCGGAGTCACGGGTGGGGGGGAGGTTGAACGCATATTCGTTGCATCAGGTCGCGCAAAATCCTTTTTGCCATTGCCACCGAGCAATTCTGATCCTCGCGCAACGCCCTCCAGGTGAGCCAGCTAGTGAGCAGTTCCAGGGCGTGCCAACGCTCTTGGTCATGTGCCTCGACGTGCTCTCCCAGGAGCCACTCAAGATGCATACGGAGGGCTTTGCGGCCCTCTGCCAGGCCCGCCGCGACCGCCGGCTGCGACCGCTCCAATGAATCGGCCAGGCGTCGAAAGGGGGTTACGAATTCGTAGATCTGTGCGCGGTGGTCCACCAGGTCTGCGAGCTTTACGTGAAGCTCCTGCCCACTTGGTATCGGTGCCGGAAAACGAGTCATCACCTGTTGCCGTAGATGGTTGGTCACGGCGGCACGGAGTCCTTCGAGGTCATCGAACAAACGGAAAACGGTTCGTCGCGACACACCCGCTCGCTCCGCAATGACCTCGGGTGTCGGCACGTTTCCGGTTTCGCGTATGAGGTCCACCATGGCGATGACGATAGCCTCGCGGTTCTTCTCAGCCCGCTGGTGGCGGCCGTCTGTTTGCTCTGCTTTGTCCATAATCAAAAAATACATATTGACATTCCGAGTGTCAATATAGTATTGTGTCACCATGAGTGACAACAGATTGCTTCTCTTTCTTCCAGGAGGTGACACCATGAGACATCCCATCTTCCGGCCCCTGAACACCCGGGCGGCCTCTATCTTCATTCGGCTTGTGACCTGCGCCGCCCTTGCGATCGCTGTCGGGTGCAGCGACGACGGGGACGATATTGTGGGCGAGACAATGACTGCCTGCGACGCAGAACCCGTCATCATGACGACGCAAGCAGGGGTCGATTTCGTGCGCACGCCGGACTCCTGCTTCGAATCTCTGCCCGACTGGCCCTATGAGCCCCAATACGTGGAGCTCGACGGACTGCGGCAGGCGTACGTGGATGAAGGTCCGGCGGACGGCCAGGTCGTCCTGTTGCTCCACGGTCAGCCGTCCTGGTCGTATTTGTATCGAAAGATGATCCCGGTGCTCGCCAGGGCCGGGCTCCGCGTCATTGCGATGGACCACCTCGGCATGGGGCGCTCTGACAAGCCTATCGACATCGCGTCCTACAGTTACCTCGGCCACAACGATCGTCTGGAGCGTTTCATTGAAGCCCTCGAGCTAGGGGATATCACTCTGTTCGCGCAGGACTGGGGCAGCCTGATCGGACTGCGGGTGGCCGGTCTGAATCCCGGCTGGTTTGCGCGGATTGCGATCGGTGATGGAATGCTTCCGGTCATACCGGCAGGGATCCAGCCTTACCCTCCGGTCGAGAATCCGGACGAGATCGTAAATATCGAGCCGCTCTTCGGGCTCATGCCGGCGCAGCAGGTGCCCTTCTACGATGGCTGCGAGCCGATCGGTGAGCCGGATGAAGGCTACTTCGGCGACTGGATGATCTATGCCATGAAGGCCGAGTCGTTCCACGCGTCCGAGGTCGTCGAAGCCATGACGTGGTTTGATCTCCCGGCCGATGAAGAGGCGGCCTACGATGCGCCGTTCCCGAGCCGAATCTACATGGCGGGGCCACGCGTGTTCCCGTCCCTCGTCAACGAGCTGCCTGGCGTGACCGAGCAGGCATGGGAGGCCCTGACGTCCTTCGCGAAACCCTTCGTGACCATCTGGGCGTCGAACGATCCCGGCAATCTCGGACAATGCAGCGTGCAGGACAACCTCATTTGCAGCATCCCCGGCGCGGAAGGCCAACCGCATACGAGGCTGCCGGAAGCCAGCCACTTCCTCCAAGATGACCAGGGTGCTGAGATTGGCGCCCGCCTCGTGGACTTCATTCAAAGCACAACACCGACGGGCGGGGACTACGAGCCCACCTGCGAGCTTCCGATCGCCGCCGATGGAACAGGGACTCCGTGCACCGATGACACCGACTGCAGCGCGCTGGTGGCGGACACCTGCATCAGCCAATCGGGCTCGGGCGGGTTCTGCTCTGTTGAGGGGTGCAATGCAGGCAGCTGCCTCGAAACCTATGTCTGCTGCCACGACTGCAATCCCTTCGCCGCCCCATTGCTGCCCTTTGATGGGTCCGCCTGCTTCCCGCCAGAAGCTACTTCCCTGCTGAGCGGCAGGGCTGGGTGCACCTGCGATTGATGGCGAGACAGAATAGACATGGGAGTAGCCTGTTGATGAGAGGGAAGTTGATCAGAGACTCGGGATTATCCTAATATCTGCTACATGTCCCATTAAGGAGACATCACATGCGATATGCTGAATATCCTACAAAAGAGAAGACCTCGTGCTTTCCTGTAGCCATACTGATCATGGTCGCCATCCTGGCTGGGTGCATGCCGGTGGGAGAACGCGAAGACTGCGTCCCACGGGAACCGGGTTCTGGCGGCGAAGGGGCCGGTTACGAGTTGATCGATCTGCTGAATAGAGAAGTATGGGGCACGTCTGATTTCTCCGAGCAAGAGTACGCCGCGTTTTCGCCTCCGCTGTTATGGATCAAGAATGACCCGCGGGTCCTGATTGCCGATGAAGGCGAGTTCCTTCGATCACCGGGATGCGCCGAGCCCGGGCTATACACCTACTTGCACGCTTTCGACAAGGGATTCTTGAACGTAGTGAAGCTTATATCCATGGACCAACCCGCAGATGGCCAGGGGCTGATCCGTAGGACTGAGCTCGAGAAGTACCACCTTTTGACCTATTTTTCAGGCCGGACCGTGGACATACTCCAGAATCCGACGGGAGAAAGTTTCATCTGGGTAAGCAGAAGCGAGAACCGGCCATCGGATACATTCACCCTACCTGATGGGTGGTCCCTTACATCGCACGTGCTGTCGTCAGAACTCACGGTTGATCTATCGGGAACCGTGAGCGTTCTTCGAACCGATAACGAGGATTCCTTCCAGGGACCGCTTCCGGGCGGTATCAGCTTCTGAGTATATGTTCTCCATGCTCCTTTAGTGCGGCAGTAGGGCGCGGGAGGCGAGTATGGCTGACTTGACGAGACGTGATCTGATCAGATTGGGTACCGGACTCTGCGTGACCCTGGGGACCTCTCGCATGCTGGTGGGATGTGGCAACGGCGGGGAAGGCGGGGCCTGTGACGGTTGCAGGCCGGCAGCCACGGTACATACGGTCCTCGGCGATACATTATCGGATCTCTACCAGATGGGCAGGCAGGCGGCACAATCCCTCGGGATCAACGCCGGGTTCGATCTGTCCGGAAGAAGTGTCTTCATCAAGCCCAACCTGATCCGCCTGGGGGTGGGCATTCCCTTTGCTCCCGAATCGGGCGACTGTACCAAGGGCGAGATCCTGGTCGCTGTTGCCCAACAGTGCCTGGAGGCAGGGGCCCGAAAAGTCGTCATCGGAGACGGCGGGCAAGCGATCGATTGGGACTGGTCTTCCCTCACGTTCTTCGAAGGCAGCACGGTATTCGGCAAGACGAATCTGAGGGAAGCCGTGGACTGGCTCAGGACCGAGCATCCCCTGCAGGAGATCGAACTTGCCTGCCTGAATAAATTGGACCAATGGGAACGGATTCCCTCTTGCAGTGAGAATGAAATCATGCAAGAGGGCCTCCCGATCGGGCGGAGTTTCTTCGAAGCAGACCACGTGATATCCGTTCCCGTTCTGAAAACACACTTTATCGCGGACGTCACCCTGTCGATGAAGAACTTCGTGGGGGTAACCTCCGCCCTGCCTCCCTTTGGCAACTCCGTTCTGCGCCTTGGCGTGCATCAGGCTTATGAAGACGCTATCAGTGCCGGGTTTGAGAAAGCAGGGATCGAAGCGTGCTTTCTGGACGTTCTCAAGTGGAGAAAAGAAGCGGGCAAGCAGGATTTCGCCATCATCGACGGCTCGATCGGGGTGGAAGAGAACGGTCCGGCAACCTTCGTAGGAATGGGCAAAACGATCGATATCAAGCAACGAAGTCCTGCGGGTAAATACTTCCTCTTGGCAAGCAACGACCTCGCTGCCGCAGATGCCACCGCCGCGAGGATCATGAACCACGATGTAGACGAGATGAAGCAGCTTCTCATGGCAAGGAAGCTGGGGTTGGGGGAAATCCACAATATCCGCGTCGTCGGGGATGCAAAGATAGAGGATCTAATCATCCCTGATTTCGAAAGGGTAGAGCAGGGTTCTCAATGGGACGTGTCGGCTACGATGCCTCAATCTGTTGGTCAACATGTTTCACGAAGAGAGTCGCATCGGGCGAACGTTTTGGGAAGTCTGGCCCTTTCGGCAGGAATGATCTGTCTGTTGAAACGATCCCGAATAGGTTCGGAACGACGGCCGGAATGATTCAGGATCATATTTCTTCAAGGGGTAGTCCCGTCCAGATGCCGACGCCATCCCGGCGATCCCCGCTTTTCTCCTGATTTACAGGCCACAGACCGCCTTGCACGCAAACCGCGGCTTCGTTCGCCGCCGATGAAGAAAATCGCTTCCGCGACTCTCCTTGTAGCCTCTACGGTATACCTTCAGGGCATGTCTTCGGCCGTAACATGTGTATCTCGCTTTTTTTCTTGACACGAACCCAGGAGGCCGACTAGAATGATTGGTAATACCAATATTGGGAAAAATGAACAGAATAAGGCATTTGATCCCAAGAAAGACAACAAAAGGACAGTCCAATCATTTTCGGGAGGGTGGAGAGCATGTCGGCAAAAAGTGCTGGAAAAGGGGGGACTTACGATGTCCTGATCGTCGGAGCGGGTCCGGCCGGGGCCTGTGCGGCCCGAGGACTCGTGCAGAAGGGCTATCGGGTTCTGGTCGTCGAGCGGAAGAAACTGCCTCGCTACAAGATCTGTTCCGGTCTCATCGTCGATCGTTCGCAGGACATGGTAGAGGAGCATTTCGGGACGCTTCCGGAGCATGTCTACTCCGAACCGAGGCACCTGAGCGGTGCGAAGTTCTGTCTGGCCGGGGACACGCTGAACGATCTTCCCATGGAGAAGAGCCACGTATTCAACGTCTGGCGCTCTTCCTTTGATCACTGGCTGATCCAGGAGTCCGGTGCGGAGGTGTGGGACCAGCACCAGCTGGTGGGGCTGACGCAGACGGGCGAAAGGGTCCAGGCGACGATCCGGACAGAAGGCGGCGAGACCGTCGAGGTAGAGGCTTCCTATCTGGTCGGGGCGGACGGAGGCGGCTCCCGCGTCCGAAGGCTGCTCGATCCCGGTATCGAGAAGAAGTTCCGATGGGCGACCTTTGTACAACTCTATTGTGACGGAACGGTCGACCTCGACCCCGGCTACTTCTATGCCTTCTTCGACCCCTCCTTGCGTGGATTCTACAACTGGCTCGACTTCAAGGACGACAACCTGATCTACGGAATAGGGGCTCTCAAGGGAGAAAGTGTCAACCCGTACCTGGAGAACCTTACAGCTTACCTGAAGAAGACTTTCGGACTGAAGATAGACAAGGTCAAGCGCAGGACCGGATGCCTCGCTACGGATATGGGTATAACAGGCAATTTCTTCACAGGGCTTGACCGTGTTCTGCTTGCGGGCGAAGCGGCCGGCTTCATGAACGCCCTCGGGGAGGGCATTTCATCGGCTCTGGGAACCGGCCTCGTTGCTGCTGAAGCCATTCATCAGGCCGAGACAACCTCCCAGGCCGTCCTGCCCGTGTACAACGAACTGGTGAAAGCCGAGCAGGAACTGACCACAGTGTCCTGGCAGCTCTTCAAGGCACTGGTGGGAAGGGACTTCCTCGATGTGCCCGTTGCGGTAGCTCAAACGGTCCCTGCCGGAAAGGGTTGACCGCGGCACCGCCGAATTGAAACCGCCCGCATATCACAGGGAGGAAAGACATGGGTAAGCAAGACTATTTCTCGGTTTTGGCCTTACAGCCTGATGTGCATTTCTGTTCCGACAGAAGCGAGATCGTAGAAAAGAACATTCAGAAGCATCTTCACTTGCTCGACTTCCTGGTGCCCTATACTTCAGGCATTTGCGGAGCGCCTGTTCGTCTGGCCGTCTTCCCGGAATTCGCGTTCCACTCACTCCCCCAGAACGCGGATTGCAGTTGGAACGGCGTAGCCGTCAGCATCCCGGGTGAGGAGACGGAACTGCTGTCGAAGAAGGCGAAGGAGTTGAACATCTACATCGCCTCTCATGCGTGGGAGGAATACCCGGACCTGCCGGGAAGACCATTGAGTGTGGGCTTCCTGATCGACCCGGATGGAGAGGTCATCCTGAAACACCACAAGACGGTGACCACGAAGATCGCCGAGGCCGGGGATGCGGCCCCCGCGGATGTGTATGACTGGTTCGTCGAGAAGTTCGGGGACGGACTCGATGCCTTCTTCCCGGTTGTGGATACGGAAATCGGCAAGATGGGCTTCATGATATGCGGCGAGGGGCAATACGGGGAATGCTCCAGGGGGCTCATGATGAACGGTGCCGAGATCATCGTGCGGCCCAATGCCTGGGTAGAGCCGTACATGACGGAACCGAACGATGTGATGACGGTGATCAGCCAGTTCGCCGCCTTTTCCAACATGTGCTACCTGGTCGAGTCGAACTGGGCTCGCCACCATAACCCGTACTGGCCGGTAGGAAGCGGATCCGGGCAATCTCAGATCGTGGATTACCAGGGTCGTCTCATGGCGAGAGCCAGTGCATCCTGCGAGACAGGTGTTGGGGCGGCCCTGAACATGGAATCCCTCCGGCGCCATAGAGAAGAAGTGAATTTCGGGGCCCGTCAGACCTATATGCCGACGTTCATCTTTCGAAAGATCTACGAGACGGAGGTCTGGCCCAAGAACAGCCTCATGGAGCAGACAGAATCCAAGAACGCCCTCGAGTGGGAGGTAATCCGTCGGCAGGTCGTTGAGGAGCGAAGAGATATATTCCCACGCTCAAAGGGAGACTAGATGCATGGCGGAGACGACGAAGACAAAGAAGCCTTCGACGAGCACCCTGTCCCGAGATCTCACCACCCGATTGTTGAGACGCATCATTGATGGTGTCTATCCGGCCGGTACCAAGCTTCCGACGGAGCGTGTGCTGGCCGAGGAGTTTGGTGTTGCCCGGACGGTCGTAAGGGAGGCGCTCAAGCGTATCGAAGCATATGGCATGCTAACGATTCGCCAGGGATCAGGTGCCCTCGTCGAAGATTTCCAGACCGTGGGTGGAATAGAGCTTGCGGATCTGCTGATCGTTCGTAAAGACGGGAGCATCGACGAGGAGTTTGTGGAAGATATCGGCCGAATGCATGAGAACATGCATGTGTGGCTCACACAGCTTGCGGCAAGGAACAGCACGAAGGAACAGATCGAAGAATTGAAGAGTCTTCTGCGGAAACGCGCTGCCTTGCCCGAGCAGGACGAAGACAGGAAGACGCTCACCTTCGAGATCACAAGACGCATCGTTCAGGCCTCTCACAACAGGTTTCTTGAACTCCTGTTCAATACCCTTGCCCGAACGACCCGCACATCCCGCACCATATTCGAGCTGCCTGTCTATTTTGACCCAGAGATCCAGACTTTTTTCGAACGGCTTGTAGAGACCTTTGAGAACCGGGATTCGGAGATGGCCGGGCTGCTTACGACCCGAGTGTTCGAGGCAAACGTGGAAGCATTGCTGAAAGCAATGAGCAACGGGTCGCTTCATGACAAGACAGAAGAACCTGAATAGCGGTGACATGCAGCCTCGGTGCGGCTACGCAAGGGGGGGAAAGAAATGAGTGGAAAGGAAAGCTCGGATCGCGGGGGTGAATGGTCCAGAGATCTCAGGGGGTGGCTCAAATGCCTGGAAGCGGAGAATGAGCTCAGGGTGGTACAGGCTCCGGTAAGCCCCGACGGAGAGATACAGGAAATCGCCCGCCAGATGTCGGCCCGACAGGGACCGGCGGTTCTGTTTACCAAAGTGGTCGGCCATGAACAGACATGGTGCAGCAAGCTGTTCGTGGGGAGCCTTAACTCCTTCGGGAAGGTGCCCCTGGCCCTGGGTCTGCCGAAGGACTCTCCTCTGCCCGTGACACTGGAAAGGCTCAGGGAGACCCTGCGAACCCCTGTCTCTCCAGTCGTCGTGGATACGGGTCCGGTGAAGGCGAATATCATCCGCAAAGGAATCAACTTGAACGAAATTCCTGTGCCCTGGTGGCATCCGCAGGACGGGGGCCGTTACATCAACATGTGGCACGGGGTCGTAACGAAAGATCCGGATTCGGGGGAGTACAACCTGGGGTGCTATCGAGGCCACATCGTTGACGCGGACCAGATCGTCTCCCTGCTCGTGAGGAGCCAGCACTGGGGTCGTCAATACAAGAAGTACCGCGACCGGGGCGAGGACATGCCCGTTGCATTCGTCTACGGGATGGATCCGACGATGATGATTGCAGCCGGGTCGCCCGTAACCACCTGCGGCCCCTGGGGAGAGTATGAGTGGATGGGCGCCATGATGGGAGAACCTCTGCCTTTGGTCAAGTGCGAGACGATCGATCTGTGTGTTCCGGCCTCGGCGGAGATCGTGATCGAGGGGCACATCTTGCGCGACCCGGATACCTATGTGATGGAGGGTCCTCTCAAGGAAGCGAGCGGGCGGTACAGCGAGCCCGGAATGATGCCCGTAATGAAGGTAGGGTGCATCAGCCATCGAGACGACCCGATCTATACTGGAAGTGCATCCGGCCTGGCCCCGATTCTGGAAGAGCAACTCATCACGATTGCCGCCGGCACGACAGCAATCCTGAAGAACCACCTGCAGAACGCCGGCATCCCGATCGTGGATCTCACCCTTGCACCCTTTTTCGCGGTCAGCATCAAGAAGATGTGGGAGGGGCATCCCATGCAGGTCGCCTACACGCTGCTCGGGCACAAGTCCTCCAACATGCCGATCAAGATGCTGGTCGTGGTGGAAGACGATGTCAACATCTACGATCCCGGGGAGATCAACAGGGCTATCAACAACAATGTGGACCCGGAGAAAGACGTGCATGTTCTGCCGGTGAACAATCTGATCTTCGATGTTGCCACGTCCAAAGAGGACTCGAATATAGAGAAACACGGAGGAGTCCTTGGCAGCAAGCTCTTCATAGATGCCACTGTCAAATGGAGCAGGCATCTCAAGCAGGATCGGTGGGGAGGAGCCAGGGTCGCGCCAGTCGAGCCGCCGCCCCCCGAGGATGTGGAGAAGGTGAAGAGCCGATGGACGGAATACGGTTTTGGGCAGTACTAGGCATCTCTACGACATGGTCGAGACAAGAGAATCAACCGGGAGGAGATCAGCATGCAATGCGGATCCACAGGACTGGGCAACATGGCCCTGAAAATGAGACTCGCTGATGAAAGCCAGATGACGAAACTGCCACCCACTCGCCCGCCGGAGGGGTCTCTCATCATGTACTGCAAGACCTACGACCCTGTGGTCTGGTGTGTCTGGATAGGGATCGAACCGGAGGACATGGGGGCCTTGCTGCGACTGGTTTTCAAGAAGGAGACCATCGTTTTCCTCATCAAGTCCCTGGCCCGGACCTTGTCCGCCGGCTTGAAAGGGTTGTTCTCGAGAAAAGTGGGTGAGCAGGAAACGGCCGAAATCGATTCAAAGGAATAGAAGGGGAGGGCGGCATGAACGAGATGCACGAATACGATGTGATTATTATCGGTGCAGGCCTGGCAGGGGGGCTGCCGGCCGGTTGTTACCTGCAGAAGGCAGGGGCACGCGTCCTCATGATAGAGGCGAACCAGGAGGTTGGGACGCACTGCAAATCGAATGAATTCTTCCCAGGTGCCATGTGTACGCCCTGCGCATCCGGATTTTTCGGGGGCGCTGCCCCTATGTGGGAAGACCTCGATCTGGAGGATTACGGTTTGCAGTACCTGTTGCCCGGGCGTTTCTTTGGCGCCTTCTTCCCGGACCACACCAACCTCTATCTCGGGCCTGTGGATCTGGAAGGCAGCTTGCAGGCCATAGCCCGCTTCTCGGAAAAGGATGCCCAGAAGTTTCAATCCATGATCGGCCCGATCCTGGAGACCTTTGTAGAGATGAACGAGTTGATGGTCTTCTCCCCTCCCACGCCTCAGAACCTGATCCGGGTCTACGAAATGCAGGCCGCTATTGCGGGCGTGCCGGTAGATGATTTCGTGGAGATGAATGCCTTCGAATTTCTGAATGTCATGTTTGAAGACGACAGGCTCAAGCAGGTCATGTTTCAGCCGGGATGCGCAACCCTGACCATGGGCGACCCGTTGGCCAAGGGCCAGGGTCCCTTGGGAATCATGGGCTCGTTCTATGTTCCCACCGGGCAGTTGAAAGGAACCAACCACTCGATCGTGCACGCACTGGCGAGGCATTTTCTCGCCCACGGCGGAACCATGTGGAGGAACACGATTGTCGATGAGATCGTGACCGAGGAAGGAATGGCCAAAGGTGTCAAGCTCAGCGACGATTCGGTCATGTTTCCCGGCCAGACGATCATGGCCAAGCACGCTGTAATGAGCAACGTAGGTGCACGGAAATCGCTGGAACTCATCGGCGAAGACGTGATGATGCAGGAGGACGCGCGCCTTGCCGTGAAGATGAAATACTTCGACAACGCCTCGCGTTCGTCGAGCGTAACCATCTGGGCGCTGAAAAAGCAACCGCAGTGGAAGAGCGCGGCCCATGACCCGTACATCATGAAGTCGGATTTCTACTACAAAGGCAAGAATTCAATCGAAGACTGGAAATCATGGTTTGTTGCCGAAAGGTGCGGCGATCCGGAGAAGGCCTTCAGCGGATGGTGGGAGATGCTCGTGCCGGCCAATGTGGATCCCACGCAGGCGTCGCCCGAAGGCTATCTGACCTTTCGATTGGAGGAGATCATGCCCTTCTGGTGGCGGGACGTGGATGGAAACTCGCATCCCGAGAAATGGGACGACATGAAGTGGGAGCTCGTCAAGAAACGTGAAGACGAATTGGAGCAGTATGCCCCCGGCTTCAAGGACAGCATCTTGGACGTTCTGGCCATCTCTCCCCTCGACTTGTGGCGCGGCAACATGGCGTCCGAGTATGGGGACGGGATAGGTGGTGCATTTCCTGCGAATCAGTCCTTCCTGGACCGGATGCCCTACCGCATGCCGATCAAGAACCTGTACATGTGCAACAGTGTGTGGCCCATCTCTCTGAGCTGGGGCGCCCCCGGGTACAATGCGGCCTGCGTAGTGGCCGAAGATATGGGGATCCGAAAGCAGCCCTGGTGGATTCACAGGCCGGGCGAATGGATGCTCAAGAATCTTGCCCGTCTTGCTGTACAGGAGTGATCTCGGCGATTCGCCATAAGGACCAAAAGGAGAACAGGATATGGTTAGCGGCAACGAATTCGATGTCATCGTGGTGGGTGCAGGCCCGAACGGATTGAGCTGCGGGGCCTATCTGGCCAGGGCGGGGGCCAAGGTCTGTGTCCTCGAGAAGAAGTGGGAGACGGGCGGTGGGCTCTCTACAGATGATTTCCAATCTCCCTTCCGGTTCAATCTCCACGCTATCTACATGATGCTGGCCGAACAGATGCCCGCGTATCAAGATCTGGATCTGCCGGACAACAACCTGGCCTTTCTGCGTCCGGAGGTACAGATGGCCTTCCACTACAAGGATGGCTCCGCCCTGGTCCTGTACACCGATCCGAACAAGTCGGCCGAGTCGATTCGCCAGTTCTCGCCTGAAGATGCTGAAACGTTTCAGAGGATGTACGCCGAGTTCAAGGAGATCTCGGACGAGATCCTGATCCCGGCGACCTATGTGCATCCGGTGCCCGGTCTGGACAACGTCATGCTCATGAACCAAACGGAGTTGGGAAGGCGTTGTGTGGAGGTTTCTGAGCAGACACCCGCGTCCGTGCTCGACTTCTACGGTTTCAAGAACCCCCGGGTGAGAGGTGCCCTGCTCTACATCTGCACCATGTGGGGCCTGGATCCGGATTCAACCAGTGTAGGGTACCTGATTCCGCTGTACATCTACCGCATGCTCAATGCCGCCATCGTTCGGGGCGGATCCCACACCCTGTCGTCGGCCATCCACAATGCCTTGAAGAGGAACAACGGAAAGGTTCTCGAGTGGGCCGATGTGAACGAAATCATCGTGGAGGGCGGGAAGGCCGTGGGTGTTCGGACTACGGATGGACGGGAATTCCGGGCCAAAGCAGTGGTCAGCACTTTGAACCCGGAGCAGACCTTTCTCAAGTGTCTGGAAGAGAAGGACCTTCACGAGGATCTGGTCGCCAGTGTGAAGAACTGGCGCTGGGAACACCGCAGCTTCTACACGGCTCACTGGGGCATCAAGGGGGAGGTTCCGGAGTTCAAGGCGGCCGTAAACAACCCGGACGTGAACGAGGCACTCATTCACGTCTTCGGCTACGAGTCCGAAGAGGATGTGAAATCGCATGTTGCCAAGGTCGACAATGGAGAGTTGCTCGAGCCGGCTGGACACTTCACGTGTACGACGCAGTTCGACCGGCATCAGGCCTCGTGCAGCGGCCTCTACGGGCCCCTCAACACGCTCCGGTTCGAATCCTGGGCCTCCTACAAGCTGAACGGAAAAGAGTGGGACGACATCAAGCGTGATCTTTCCCAGCAGTGTTACGACATGGTGAGCAGCTACTCCACGAACATGGGCGACGCGAAGATCCTCTTTCAGTTTTCCTACAGCCCTCTGGATATCGAGAGAAGGCTCGAAACCATGACGAAGGGCTCCTTCAAGCACGGCGAGTACAACGCGCTGCAGATGGGCTACCTGCGGCCTAACGAAGATTGTTCACGCCATCGGACACCCTTGGAAGGGCTCTATCTCGGTGGTGCATCGAGCTATCCCGGCGGGATGATCCTGCTGAGCTCAGGCTATCTCGCTGCCAAGGTCGTGGTGGAAGACCTGGGCCTGGACATGTGGTGGTCCCCGCCTGACTATGTCGTCAAGGCCAAGGAGAACGGCTACATACCCTAAGAAGGGGAAGCGTCATGTGGAAGAATCCGCAGACCATTCGGGAACTGCTCGAGAGAAACATGGCTGACTTTGCGGACCGGGAGGCCTTGGTTTCCGTTTCGTACCGAACCAGGCAGTGGCTTCGTCACACCTGGAAGGAGATGGACGAGCAATCCGGCCGCCTCGCGGCCGGCCTTGCAGATCTCGGTGTGAAAAAGGGCCAGAAGGTGGGGTTCATGCTCACGAACAGCGTGGAGTGTTATACAACCTATCTGGCGATCCACAAGCTCGGTGCCGTGTTCGTCCCAATCAACGTCCGCCTGGTTCCACGGGAAGTCGAGCACATTTTGGAGCACTCGGATACGGACTGGATCATCGCAGGGCACGACTTTCTTCCGTTGGTGGATCAGGTGCGGGACCGGCTGAACATCAAGACCTATGTGGGGATCGAAAAGGAGGGGCAGGAACTTCCGGGCTGGGTCGAATCGTTTTCAAAACTGATGTCGTGCACCGGTTCTCTACCGGCACTCTCCATTGGCCCGGACGATGAAGCCGACATATTGTACACGAGCGGGACCACTGGTCTTCCCAAGGGGGTGGTGCTTACGCAATCGAACAAGGTGGCTTGTGGTCGCCTGATCGGCACTTCTTGTGATATGTCGCGGCTACACTGTGGCGTGCCTCGCCTGCAGAACGTTTTTCCTTTCTTCACGTCGAGCGGGTGCAGCTCGGTCATGATGATGTGGCTCTATTTCGCACCCGTGGTCATCTTGGAGGAGACCTTTGATGCGGTCAAGACGTTTGAGATCATGGAGAAGGAAAGGCCCACAGCCTACGGCGGCGCCCCTGCCATGTTTGTCTTTCTGTTGAACCACCCTCGGTTCAAGGAATTCGATACCTCCTCGGTTCGCACGTTGATCTCCGGTGCTGCGGCCATGCCGGAGGAGATCATTCGGAAGCTGCAAGCCGCATGGCCCGGTATCAAGGTATACACTACCTATGCCTTGACCGAGGGGGGTACTGGTGGAACGACCCTGAATGCTGCCGATATGTTCACCAAGATCGGGTCTGTTGGGCAACCGTGGGCGCCGGACCAGGAAATGAGGATCGTAAACGACCAGGGTCAAGAAGTTGAACCCGGAGTGGTGGGAGAGATTGTCCTCCGTGGGCCGAATGTCATGAAGGAATACTACAAGAACCCGGAATCTACCGCGCAAACCCTCCGTGATGGCTGGCTCCACACCGGGGACATGGGCCGGTGCGACGAGGAGGGCTACCTCTACTTCACGGACCGAAAGAAGGATATGATCGTCCGGGGAGGTTACAACGTGTACTCCGTGGAGGTGGAAAGCGTGTTGTACGAACACCCGGCGGTCGGCCAATGTGCCGTGGTGGCAAAGCCCCATCCTAGCCTCGGTGAGGATGTATTGGCCTTTGTGGTTCCGAAACCGGGTGAGGAAGTCACTGCGGAAGCCCTTCAGGAGTTCACGCGGGACAAATTGGCAGACTACAAACGCCCTCGAGACGTTCGATTTCTCGACTCGATGCCGATCAACCCAACGGGCAAGGTGGATAAGAGGACTCTCAAAACCCAGTACCTCGAAGGAAAGGAGGAAGGTTCCGATGGCTCCTGAAGCGGACGTGAAGGAACTGGCGCGGGAAATCCAGGCTCTGCGGGACGTCGAGGCCATCAAGCAACTCAAATATCGGTATTCCGAGGGGTGTGACGTGGCGGTGAACGAAGGAAGGACCGAGGCGTTTCTTGAGGTGTTCACACCGGACATACTCTGGGACGGAGGTGATTTCGGTCAGTTCAAGGGTGTGGATGAGGTGAAGGGTTTCATCGAGGCGATGCAGGCACAGATCCGATTCACATATCACTTCTTTACAAATCCCGTCATCAAGGTGGACGGAAATGACGCCATCGCCCGTTGGCGTCTGTTGGCCGTATACACCGAAACCGAAGGGCGGGACACGATGCTTGCCGGTATCGAAGATGATGAATATCAAAAGGTGGATGGCCGCTGGCTGATCTCGAAGTTGAAGCTGACAACGGCTTTCTATGCACCTTTCAAGGAAGGCTGGCACGAGTTGGTTCTCGGCCTGAGAGAATGAAGGATACGTAGGATGTAGACCGACGACCTTCCTCTGAAGCGCCGTCTGAAGTCGCCGGTGTATTACAGGATCTCGTATACACGGTATGCGGCGCCGACTCCTTCGGGACGACCTATCCCAATGGCCAGGATCTTGTTCGTCCACAGATATTCTTCGGCCGAGGTCTCAAAGCGGTGGACCATCCTCCAGTAGAGCTCGGGGGCCTCTTCCTGAGGGTTCGTGAAGGCTCTCACAATTTCCGACCAGGGGTGGAGTAAGCCGATATAGTGCATGTAAATGAGCTTCTCATCATCGGTTTTCAGCACGGTACGGACGTCCGCCTCCAAGACATTGTCGGGCCGTCTGATGGCATAATCCCCGCCGGTGGGCTCCACTACACCTCTCAAGCGAGGCCCTTCGAATGTTCCGCCGAGGATGCCGCCAGTGGTACGACGTCCCGACGGTGTTTTGCCAAGATCATAGCTGGGGGCAAGTTTCACACGGTAGTCAAAAAGAAACTCGAAATTCGGTTCCGGATGGTCAGCGATCATCGGGCTCTCTCCTAAAAGTAGTCATCTATGTGAGACAGCATTTGGGTTGCATCCCTTTGAAAATGGACATTTGCGGGATATGGGCTGTCCGCTTCGAGTGGATCCTGTGAAACGACCCACTCCATGTCCTCTCGAAACGCTTCTTTGTCCTTTTTCCTGGTGTACACGTACTTCGCTCTTCCCCACCTGGCGTAGAGCCACTTCGGTCCGGCTTCTACCGCCTTATCGATGAATTCTTCAGCCTTCTTCAGGTTTCCGCCCAGAATCCTCGGAATGGTGGTGTAATAGAAGCCCCAAGCATAATACGGGTGACCACCCGCCCATGTGGGATCGATTTCGAGCATTCTTTTCATCGCCTTCATGATGCTGGCAGTCAGATGCATGTTACGTATTCTCTGAGGGAAACTCAGACACTCCTTCCAGTACGACCCCGTTGCGGCATACCAGTAGTAGAGGGGAGCGATCTCCCTTTTCGACAGGACGGCACATGCCTCCCCCACTCTTTTTCCGTTCGCCCGCAGTTCCTTGAATTCCGGATGGGTATCCATTGCCTGCTCACAGTACTTGATTGCATCCAGATTATGTTTCTCTCTTTCGCGTCGACTCTCTGTATATGCGAGAACCATGACGACATTGTATCTTCCGAGACTCCAGAGGGCTTCGTAGTTGGAAGGATCCCTTTCCAGGATTCGCTTGTATGTTGCGAGTAATGAGAGGAGCTTTTCCTTGTTGTCCGCTGTTCTAATCTGATCGTTCGCCTGGGCAAGCAGATCCGAAACATCGCTCATCGCAGTCATCCTCACTTGAGAAAGGGTGTCAGAAGAAGTTATACGAGTCCGGGTCCGTATTTGGACCAGACAGTGCCTCGTCTTCATGTGAGCTTCTGCAGGATTCTCCGGCAGGCCGAACCATAGCACACTTTCCGGTCAAGATGCACAAAGATTAGCTGTACGGCTGTCTGGGAGGGCAGGCTGGATCTCGAGACAGTAGCCTTTCGAGGACCTGCAATCCGGTTCTACTCCCCATCTTTCTGTGGAGAGGGGTCGGTTGACATCCTGAAGCCCCTATGATGTTTTTGAATGGACCGGTCTGTCGCAGGATACCTAAGGAGGAGGCTATGTCGGATTCCGTGTACAGGAAGCTTGCCGAGCGAATCGACATGAATGTGATGGGGGCTCCGAAAAAGGGGGACGACTTCTCACCCGCCTTTCTCAAGTACCTGGAGATGCAATTCTCCCCGGAGGAGGCGGAACTGGCCGCCTTTCTTTCGGTCCACCCGAATTTGCTCAAGGCGGAGGTCGTGGCGGAAAAGTCAGGGCGACCGGTCGAAGAGGTTGATTCGGTCCTGATCGAACTTGCACAAAGAGGCGTCATCATCGGGTTTGACGGGTCCTACGTTCTGCCGACGCCGCAGCTCGTCTTCAATGCGCCGGAGATTCGAAAGAACCTGAAAGACATCCGAAAAGAGGCGGGGGGGCTCTATAAGGAATTCTTCATCAAGGATGGATACTACTGGTTCTACCAGTCCTCTGCCAAAGGCACACCGCGGCGGCGGACGGTGCCGGTCAACCGATCCATCGCCTCGGAACAGCAGATTCTGTCGCACGAGCAGATTGAATCCTTCATCGACCGGGCCAGTATGGGTGCACTGGCGCTCATGCCATGCCCCTGCCGAAGCAGGACGGAGATGTTAGGTGAGCGAGAGTGCAGGGACAGGCACCCGGTAGCTTCCTGTCTGATGCTCGGGCTGCACGCGGTCCTGGTTGAGGAGCGAGGGGAGGGGAGGCAGGTGACCAGGGAAGAAGCTTTGGATTTTGTCGAAGAGATGCGCGAATCAGGATTGGTGGTCCTCACCGACAATTCCATCGAAATGAATGACGGAATCATCTGTTTCTGCTGCGGCTGCTGTTGTTCGGTCACCCGGGGATTGTCTCGATGGGACAACCCAAGGGCTTTCGCGAAATCCAACTTCGTCGCCAGGGTGAGCGAAGACTGCGCGGCCTGTGGAACATGCGTCGACCGTTGCTTCTTCCGGGCGATATCACTTCAGGATGACGCCGAATCGGCCGCAGTGGATGAGGATCGATGCATGGGATGCGGCGTCTGCACGATCACATGCCCGACCGAAGCGCTTCATCTCGAAAGGCTCGAGCGGGAAGCCATATTCGAGACTTCTGCCGAGATGAGTGCAACCATGGCGACCGAGAACGAGGCCGCGGGCCAGAAACGCCCCCTGGAGTGATCCGGTTCCGAGAGAAGGCGCGGCCGGAACCTTGCAGAATTCGGGGACAACCAGGCAATTCTGGAATCGGTGGCTGTCCCCAATTCGAGTTCCGTCCGGAGTGAAGCGTTCAAGAAGAAACATCCAGGTCCGTCTTCTTTTCTTCATATTCTTCCCTGCTGATTTCACCGGACGCGTATCGTTTGTCCAGAATCTCCCTGGCCGAGTCGGTAGGGTCTGTCGAACGAAGGTGCTCAGACCTTCGAGGAGCGCAGCAGCCCGTGAAGGAGCCTCCGCGTCGCCGCGCCATGAAGATGCACAGTACGATCATTGCAATCGGAAAGACCCACCACCATCCAAACGAACAACTGGAAACTTCGGCTCCCGTCATTGTGTATTCCTCCTTTGGTTCATATCATATCGCCTTTCTTCATGACGGAGAGCCCCCCTGGAACGTTACAGTCTCATCGGAATTATTCATTGTATGGGCGAGACGAGTCTGGTATTCATGATTCTGAACGGTAGTTTCGCAGGAGGGATGGCACATCATGAGAGAAGACCCCTTGAAAATGTACGGAGAGCCGCTGTTCGAGGCGGTCCTCGACACCGTGAGCGATGCCATCACTGTCATCGACAAGGACCTGAAGATCATATTCCAGAACGATGCAATCCAGCAGTTGTTCGGCTCCAAGATCGGCGAGCAGTGCTTTTCCGCATACCGGGGGCGCGAAGAGCCCTGTGAGAATTGCATCGTGCTGGACGTGATCGGGGACGGCCAGCCCCGAAGGGCTCTGCGGGATGTTCACCTTCCGGACGGCAACGTTATGTGGATGGAGGTCTTTTCGGGACCTTTCAAGGATCGGGAAGGGAATGTCATCGGCGCTGTCGAGGCGGTCCGGAATGTGACCGAACAAATCCGGCTTTCCGAAGAGTGTGTGACGCTCAGGCGGGAGATCGAACGCCAGGCACAGTTCGAGAACATCATTACCCAGTCCAAGAGGATGAAGGCGATCTTCCGACTGATTGAAAGAGTGGCTTCCACAATGAGCACGGTGCTCATCACCGGTGAGTCGGGGACCGGAAAGGAGCTCATTGCCCGGGCCATCCTGTCCAACTCGGACAGAAAGGGCAAGCCTTTTGTCACGGTAAACTGTGGGGCCATCCCGGAGAACCTGATGGAGTCTGAGCTGTTCGGTCACGTGAGGGGCTCCTTTACCGGGGCGGTGAAGGATCATCGGGGCCTGATCGAAACGGCCGACGGCGGCACCCTCTTTCTCGACGAGGTGGGTGAGATACCACTGTCCGTACAAGTCAAGCTCCTTCGTTTTCTCCAGGAAGGCGAGAGTCGTCGGGTCGGGGACACGGAAGTCCGGCGATTCGATGTCCGGATCATTTCCGCTACCAACCGGAATCTGGAGGAGGCGGCCCGAGAAGGATCGTTCCGCGAGGATCTGTATTTCCGGCTGAGCGTGATCCCGATTGCTCTTCCGCCTCTACGTGAAAGGAGGGAGGACATCCCGCCGCTGGCCACTCACCTGCTCCAGCGTCTATGTGATACGGGCTCCAGGAGTGTGACGGGGATCTCGTCCGAAGCCCTGAAGGCACTCATGGACTACCCCTGGCCCGGCAATGTGAGAGAGCTGGAGAATGTGATCGAGTACGCGTTGCACCTCACAGACGACGGTGAGCCGATCCGACCGGAACAGCTCCCTGCCAAGTTGTCGGGTGAAACCGATGTGGGTGGTAGTCCCGGTGAGTTCGTGTCCATCGAAGAGTACACGAAGCAATCGATTCGGTCCCTCGAGCGAGACCATTCCGAGGAGCAGATAGCGGAAATCCTCGGGATCAGCCGAAAGAACCTCTGGGAGAAACGAAAGCGTTGGGGGCTTCCAAGGCAGGAGAAACCCGCTTGATCTTGATCCGTACGTTCTATTTCTGTTGAACTCGAGGGCCCCGTTACCTTTGGTAACGGACCACCCTCTTGCTGCGTTACCATCCGTAACCCCTCCACGAAGCAGCCTCACGCAGGCAATTCCCCCAAACAGAAAAAAGATTCTCTTTCCAATGGGTTGCGCCCTTGCCCGCCCTTTTGCGTTCCGGCCGTCACCCTTGGCATGCGAGTTGCTCTAAGGAGGGTCATAACTCAAACCCATGCACAGGAGGACAGAATCATGAGAACGAACGCAGATGCAGTCAGAGGCTACGAACTGGTTGCCCCTCATCAGAATTTGGAGGCCGTTAAGGACTGGGCCAAGAGGGCACTCACCAAGGACATGATCCCTGAGGCGGGAGTTGTTGCGGCTACGCTGGTGCTCGCGGGCTATCTCGGCGCCGTAGTCCACGAGGTAATCCATACCTTCTCGGTACTCGGCTTTTAGGGAATCTTACAACCGAAAAAAAAGACGACCAAGGGAGGCAATGTCGAAATGACGGACAAACAGAAGGAGACGAAGAAGGAATTCAGTACTTGTTTCGAGGGAACGCCCATGGCGGAAATGATGAGGAAGATGAGGAGCGGCCAAGGTGTCGGTTCCCTCTGTGCCGAGATGATGCAGAAGATCGCCGGCCGGCAGGAATCGGGCAGCAGCTTTGCCCGTTCGAAGATGATGGAAAAGATGATGACCATGTGCAGTGGACTAGAGAAGGAGGCCGAGAAGACCCCGAAAGAATAGGATCAGCCCATGTCAGAACAGAATGAACACCGGCAATCCGCAGAGAAAGTGAGACCACGCAACTGCCCAGAAACTGGGCAGCATTGCGTGGA
Source organism: bacterium (assembly GCA_028277985.1). GTDB lineage: Bacteria > Desulfobacterota > DSWW01 > DSWW01 > DSWW01 > S015-6. The sequence goes on from JANQFG010000164.1 coordinate 30,182, forward strand.
GCCTGTTCTTCATCAGGATCGGAATCGTCATGTTGACAGAGGTCGGTCCGGGTCTGGGTTGCTTTTTGTGTTCAGTGGTATCCGCAACCTTTCCGGAACCTTCTTCCGACCTCAGTTCCCCTTGAACTTGGGTGGCCTCTTCTCCATGAAGGCTGTTGCAGCTTCAATGACATCCTCGGATATCAATGCGCTGGCATTCTTCTGCGCCACGTAGTCAAGGCCCGGATAGATCCCATTGTCACGACTGTAATTGATCACGTCCTTGGTGCCCTGAACTGCAAGCGGCGACAGGCCGGCAATCTGATCTGCCAGCTTGTCCGCCTCCTCGAACAAGGCCTCCTTGCTTTCGCATACCCGGGTGATCAAGCCCATATTCAGCGCTTCCTCGGCTGTAAAATCTCGGCCTGTCAAGGCCAGCTCTCGGGTCCAACCGTGCCCGATAATATGGGGGAGTCGTTGCAGGGTGCCTACATCTGCGATGATGGCCACTCTTGTCTCTCGAATGCTGAATACCGCGTCCTGTGATGCGATACGAATATCTGAGGCGGCCAACAGATCGATCCCGCCGCCGATACAGAAACCATGAACCGCCGCGATGACGGGCTTTCGACACTTCTCGACCCAGTTCATCCCCTGCTGCAACTCCCCGATAGCCAGCCGGATCTCTTCTCTGCGCGCGGCTCCCGCTTCTCCGACGAACATGGATGCCGCATCCCCCAGGTCCAGTCCACCGGTGAAGCACTTGCCAGCACCCCTGATGATGATGACCCGAACCGAATCGTCCTTGTCCAATTGGCGGAAGAGATCCACCATTTCGTGGAAGAAGCTGAGTGTCATCGTGTTCCGTTTCTCGGGCCGGTTCAGTGTCACATAGGCGACGTGGTCCCTCTTCTCCAGTTTCAGCATTTTGTCTTCACTCATCCTATGTCTCCTGTTGGATCGATTTGCGGTTCGAAGTGGGATGTGATGCTTGAATAATAGCCATCGTGCCCAGGCATGTCACGCAAGGCCGTTGACAGACCGTAACGTTGATCCCTATTCTATCCCCCTGCGCACGCAGACAACTGGGAGTGCGGCGGCGTGCATACTCTCAGGTCGGCTGGTCCAATCCGGGCCGCATGTACGAGGCAAAACCACTCAAAGGAGGCATGTTCGTATGGCTGAAAACTTTGAAATCACTGAGGAAATGAGGTCCCAGGTCGGGTGGACATCCAAACCTTGGGCCTACGAGGTAACCCGTACCAGTGTACGTGCCTTTGCCAGAGGCGTGGGATACACCGATCTCGCCTACTATGACGTGGAGGAGGCGAAAAAGGCCGGCTATCGGGACCTTCCCACGCCTCCAACCTATCTCGGCACTCCGATCTTCATCCCAGGGCAGAGCGACGAGTACCTTCCCTTTCCTCCGGATTCGGCCCCTGCGATCGATCACGGACTCGCCGGGTTGCTCGATGGAGGGACGGAAACCGAGTATTTCGACACGATTTGCGCCGGGGATACCCTCACCTGTGTAAACAAGCTGGTTGATCTCCTCACGAAGGAAACCAAGGCATTGGGGACCATGTTGATCATCGCCTTGGAAGCCACCTACACGAACCAGGATGGCAAGGTCGTGGCCAAACAGCGTGCACAGGTAATCCACTACTAGAATCGGAGGGTACGAATATGTCCGTAACATGGGAAAGCATTCAGGAAGGCGACAGCATACCGGAGCTGAAGAAGACGCCGAGCCTCTCGCAGCTGGTGAAATACGCCGCAGGGTCCGGAGACTTCAATCCGTTGCACCATGACTACAATTTCTTCCAGTCTCAGGCCATCGGTTCGATCATCGTGCATGGAAGATTCAAGTATGCAACCCTGGGCGAGTGTGTTTCCAACTGGCTGGGCCACAGCGGTCGCATCAAGAAGGTATCCTGTCAGTACCGCGGCATGGATTTCCCGGACAAGGAAATCACCTGCAAGGGCACGGTCAGCCGCAAGTGGGAAGAAGGCGGCGAGAAGTTGGTGGAGCTTTCGGTCTGGACCGAAAACGAGGAAGGCAAGAACAACACTCCGGGTGTCGTGGTCGTTGCTTTCTAGGGAGCTCCGCAGTTTCCTGGATCGACCTCACTGTAGCTGTTGCCGCGCCGATACTCGTCGTGATAGAGCACCTGTGATATCGGGTGGTCGTCGCGGTAGATACCCCATTTGAACCAGACGCCCAGACGGTCGTTGTAGCCGATTGGGCCCTGATAGTCGATCACCTGGACCTGGTCGAGCCAGGCCTCGACCAGGCCCTCATCGGAGTAGTGCCACCTGACGTGGAAGACCCAATCGTGCCATACTCCCTTCTCAAGGGTTCCCGGATGGGTATAGAGGTCCAGGCTCAGTCCGTCGTTCTCGGTCTGTACCGGCTCAGCGCTGTATCGACCCGTGACGGTGAGTACACCGCCTGAGTATCTGACGGCGAGGGGAGGGCTGCGCCAGGCTTCTCCCTCCAGCAGGTCCGGGGTGGCGTGCCACTGGCTGATGACGGTACGGTTCTCGAGGTCCGGCCAATCCTGCGGGATGTAGGTGCTGAAACCGTACCACTGTTCGCTTCCCACGGGAGCAATGAAGTGCAGCAGTTCATGGACTTCGGAGCGGTGCCCTCCGATCACGCCGGCCTGCTCTCCCTCCCTGATCTCGAAACGCGCCGCCCGGGCCCCACAGCGCACGGGTGAGGGAACGATTTGGCCGGAGTGTGGATAGGCGAACTCCTTCATCCAACCATAGAAGCTGCCGTTCTCAAAACCCTTGTGATTGCTGTCCGGCAGGCAGGCAAGCCCATTCGTCAAGAAGAAGACGAGGAGCCAGGCCGGCAAGTGCCTTCCTTTCATCCGGTTGCCCTCATAATTTGTCGAGCAGTTCGCCGAGATCCTTCTTCGAGTAAGGCTTGGGGAGTGCACCCATGAAACCGTAGGTTCGATAGTCTGTCATGACCGGGTCATCCGAGTATCCACTGGAGACAATCACCTTAGCGTGAAGGTTCATTCCCATTATCTCTTTGGCGGCTTCTCTGCCTCCCATCCCTCGCTTGACACTCAGATCCAGAATAACCGCATCGAAGGGCTGTCCGGAATCCACGGAATCCCTGTACAATTCGATCGCCTCTCCGCCATCCCTGGCGAGGCTCACCTCGTAGCCGAAGATGGCAAGCATCTCCTTTCCGAGATCCCGCATGAGCTCTTCATCATCCATCAGTAGGATCTTTCCTTCGTAACCTCGAGGGCCTTCGGGCTCCGTTTGTGCGGCAGGTTCTGCCTCCGCCATCGCCTCTTCGTGTGCCGGAAGAAAGATCATGAAGGTCGTTCCGATTCCCACCTCCGATTCGGCCAGAAGATATCCGTTATGACGGGTGACAATGGAATACGCTGTTGTCAGCCCCAATCCCAACCCCTTTTGCGCTCCCATCTCTTTCGTAGAAAAATAGGGATCAAAAACCTTGCCGAGGTTCTCTTCCGGAATTCCAACACCCTGGTCCCCTACCGATATCTTGACGTATCGTCCGGCCGACAGAGGGAGACTCGGTTCTGCAATATCGGAGCTGAGAGAGAAATTCTCGGCCTTCAATTCAATCTGTCCACCGCCCGGCATGGCTTCGAGCGCATTGACGATCAACTGCCTGAAGGCATGGATCATTTGACCCTCGTCAAACTCCACCGGCCAGAGATCGGTCGAAGAGGAGAAAGAAACCCTTGCCTTCAGCTGTGTAACGGCATAGCTGGCCGTCCCTCTGACGAGATCTGAGATCGAGCCGACCGTCTTGACGGGCGCGCCTCCTTTGGAGAATGTAATCAGCTGATTGGTCAATTCCTGAGCTTGAGAAGATGCCTTCATAGCCCTGTTGAGGAGGATGGCAATCCTGTGGTCGGGGTGAAAATCATCCCTGGCCAGTTCGACGCTCCCCATGATGACGGACAAGAGGTTGTTGAAATCGTGGGCGATCCCACCGGCAAGAATGCCGACGGACTCCAGCTTGTGAACTTTGAGAAGCTCCTCCTGCATTCTCTTTCGCTCAGTGATATCGCGGCTGATTCCGAACAGCACGTCTTGTCCGCTCCATTTCCCTTGAGTGACCTTAGTCTCTACCTGAATGAGTGTCCCATCTTTGCTCATCAAGGGGATGGGGCAGTCCAAAGCCTCGCCTGCCAACATAGCGGCCATGATCTGTGCCGCCTCCTCACGACGGTCGGGTGGGTGTAATTCCGGGATCGACAGTCCTGCCAACTCCTCTATTGAATATCCGAGGCGCTTCGAGACCACAGGGTTGGCATGAATGATGCGGCCGGCAACATCGATGATGAAAAGCAAATCCTCCAGATTCTCGAATAGATCTGTAAGATTTTCCTGGCTCTCGCGCAGCGTTTCCTGGGCCGTCGCGGTCTGAATGACCTGCGCCGTAACACTGGCAACGCCCTTGAGCAGGGCATGCTCATCGGATGTGATGGGGTTCTTGCTGAAAAGAGCCATCACGCCGATGGGCTCACCGCCTTTCGCAATGAGGCGGTATCCTGCAAAAGAGACGAGGGCGGCCTGTCGTGCCCAATCGTGGTCGTGTACCCTCGGGTCATTGACGACATCATTCGTGATGAAATCGGCATCTTCTCCTGATGCGACGCGCCCGATCTTGTACGCACCAAAAGGTACCCGTCGATGTCCCCCGTCCAGGTGGCTGTACGCACCTGAACTCGCCATGAGATGTAGACAGCGATCTCTGAAATGACAGATATGTGGGCCTTCTTTCACATCGGCGTGAGCACAGTCCAGTTCGCACAGATCTCCTGGTTTCGTGATCCAAATACGGCAGAAGGAGGCCTCGAAAATGCGAACCACCGCTTCTGTTACCCACTTGAGCTTCTCTTCTATGCTTGCAGCGGTCAGCAATTCCTGGTTCAGGAGATTCAGGTCTTCTATACGTCCCTGGGCCCGCTTGCGTTCGGTAACGTCCCGGTCTATGCCCCGGTAGCCGATCAGTTCGCCGGATGAGTCCAGGATCGGCACGCCACTGGTTTCGAACACAAGGGACCTTCCATCCTTGTGAAGATTGGTGTTCTCCAAACCTTCGAAAGGCTCGCGGGATTCTACAATCTTGCTGAACAAGGCAGCCACACGATCTGCCTCTTCCTTCGGCATGAAGTCGATGGGTCTTTTTCCGATCACTTCCTCCGGGGGATACCCCAGCATGTCAAACACCTTGGGGTTGACGTACGTGTATACGGCGTCCTTGTCTATTTCCCAGATCCAGTCACTCGTTCTCTCCGTCAAGGCTTTGAAACGGTTCTGGCTCTTCGCAAGCTCTTCCTCGACTCGTTTGTAATGGGTAACGTCCTTGATGTGTTCGATCACTCCTGTCACATTCCCTTCCGTATCTTCGAGGCTGAAGGCGGAAAGCTCCAGCCACCCCGAGGGATTCTGCGCGGATGGATAGGGCACGATCTGGGTGTTCGGCTTGCCCGTGGCTAGAGTCGGAATACAGGGACAGTCATCACAAGGTTCTTGCCTTTCTTGAAAAACGGAGTGGCAACGCTTTCCGACGAGCGGCATTTCGGTAGGATATTTTGTTTCCATCCATTTGTTGACCCAAACCACATTCAGGTCACGATCCAGAACAGCGATTCCATCTTGAATGGCATCAAAGACAGAAGAAAGAAATGCCGTTTGTTGTGCCAGGTCCTGGGCCGGGCCTGCGGATTCAATCATCTGGGATTCAAGGAACTTGCCCCCTTGTTCCTGCTCGTCGTACGGCGGTTTTCCAGCCATTGCCCCCGCCCTCTCCCTTTGGTGTCTTTGGCAGGATTACCAGAGATCCGTCGATGGAAGTATTGAATTATACGTGCAAAAGCGTTCTGGGAGCAATAAGAATAATGTTCGAGCAGGAAGGCTCTCGTTCCATCACTCGGCCGGAAGCATTACCGTGCGGTAGGCCGGCTCCTCTTCCTCGAGGCAGAAGTACTCTTTGCGCAACCACGCTTCCGTCATGTCCGTTCTGTGGGGGCTTAGAAAGTACTCATTCTCGCCGGTGACCAGCATCATATATCCCTTCGGATCCGGGTCGAATCGAACGATCATCCGTGGTGCCGAAGCGGAATCCGCCACAAAGGGCGGCTCCACCTCCAGGAATCTCGCCCGGTTGTTGGTTTCACAGTCCCCTTCGAAAGGAAACGGGCCGTAGTTGACGAAAGGTGCGAGGAGCTTGGATCTCCCCAGGAAGTGATCTAAGCGCAAGACGTGAAAGGTCCCCCACGTCCATCTTGCCATGTCGCTGGATCCCGAATGCCTCTCCAGAATCTTGAGTGTTTCTTGAAAGGCTCGATTTACCATGTCGGCCACCGTCTCCTGTTCCGGTGTTGTCACGTCGTCGAAGAAATCAGAGTTGTCGGTCAAGAGCTTGAAGAAGCGCTCCATGCTGATGTACCGCTCGGAAATGTACTGCTTGGCAGTCCCCTCGCCGATTTCGTCTTTGAGCGTCTGGTAGATGAATCGGACAAGGAACGTGTTGTAGATCGATGCTGCGACACTCTCCCGAAGGTTGTCACCATCCCACTCCATGACCAGCGCCAGTGCCTCTGCGACCCTGGGATCACCCCCAGGGCGAATGTGCTCCTCCAGGATGGGAATCACCTTGTCTGCCAGTACGGTTCGCGTGTCGGTCTGGACCTGCTTCATGTAGTCCACGTCGATTCCGTCCTTGTCGCGGATCATGGTTGCGATATTTTCATAGCGGTACGCCGGCGCGAAAACGCCGTTCATCTCATATTCGTAATCCTGTACCACCTTGTTGTTCGCGGTGATGATGTAGCCCCGTTCGGGATTCTTGATGCAGGGATAGGCATGGTCCGGCACGTTCCCGTTCCAGTTCGACCGGACCACCTCGCCGTTCTGCGGAAAGTTGCCGGTGCCCTTGATGCGATTCGGAAGAGAACCCACCACCCGATAAGCAATATTGCCATGCCGATCTGCGTAGACCATGTTTTGGGGGGTCATCCGGATCTGCCGTGCCCCTTCGAGGAAGCTCTCGTAGTCTTTTGCCCGATTGATGTGGAAGAACCCCTCCACATTGATGCCGTCGAATCCGGCCCAATCGAGGCTGACCGTGAAATCGAGTTCGGGAAAGACGTCGTTCAGGATCGGTTTTCGGCCGGCGTTGTACAGGGTCTTCTTCACCGGGTCCTGCCCCTTCACCTGGAAGATCTCCTCCTTCTTTCCGAGGGGGATGTCACGGCCTCCGTGCCGGTACGTCTCCTTGTCCCAATCCACGGTTTCGGCGAAGAGGTCTACCGTGTCGGCACCCTGGTTCGTGTTGGCCCAGGCGATGTCGCGGTTGTAACCTGCGGCGATGAAGGGCAGGCCGGCCACTTGGGCGCCCGCCGCTTCGTAGTCGGGGCCCTTGACATGAATGTAGTAGAAATCGCTCGGGAGTTTGGACTGATGCACGTGCATGTCACTGCAGAAGATGGTTTCTCCGTTCGTCGTCCGAGAAGGCCCGATCACCCAGTTGTTGCTGGCGGATGTACATCCGAGAAAAGGGCCCATTTCGTGCATCATGGTGGAGAAAACCCTGTCTGACACGGCCGGTCCACCGTCATCCACGATGGTAGGTGTATCGGGCGGAACGAAGTTGGTGAGTTCTGCAGCTCTTTCCCTCCCGAGCTGCTCGACCATCCGAGTGTAGATCAATTCGTGCTTCATGTTGTAGGCGAGTGACCAGTTCAGCATCATGGCCACGGCCGCTGTGTCGGCGATCTCCCATTTTTCTGCTTCGAGGCCCAGCAGTTTCATGTAGAGAGGAAGCTTTTCCTTCTCCAGGAAGTAGTTCACTCCCTCCACATAGCTCTCAAGGGCCCGCCGGATTCTGGGCGGCAGGTTCTGCTGGTGGTGCTTGGCGATCTCATAGAATCCGACCGCCCGCAGAAAGAAGTCCTTCTTGAGGGTCGAGGGGCCTGCAAACTCGGACAATCGGCCCTGGGCGATGCGACGGGTGATCTCCATCTGGAAGAGCCGGTCCTGAGCATTCACAAAGCCCCAGGCAAAATAGAGATCCTCGTCGTTGCCGGCGAGAATGGAGGGCACGCCGTACCGGTTGCGCTCGATCGTGACCTTTTCGTTCAAACCGGAGACCTCAATCTCTCTGTCGTAATCCGGGATGTAGCTCCGGAGATGGACGTACACGGCCAAAGGGACAAGAACGGATACAACCAGGATGACCAAAAGGATCTTCCGCATGGCTCGGTCTCCTATTAAATGGAAAGCCGGATTACTTCATGGCGCAGATCAATCTCGATACCCTGCATTTCTCGATGGCGTCCAATCGGAAACCAATGTCTCCCAGGATCTTGTTCCAGTCGTAGTCCAGGAATTCGTGGACCCGTTGCGGATAGGAGATCTTCAGATATGCCGAGAAGACCCATTGCAGAACAGGGTGGTCTTCTCTTCCATAGTCGACAAGGTAGATCCTTCCACCTTTCTTCAACACACGGTGCATTTCCTTGAGAGCGGTGATCATCGGTTCATAGTCCATTTCGTGCAGAGCGAATGAACTGACGATCACATCGAACTCTTGGTCCTGAAAACCGACCTCTGTGGCGTTCATCTGATGGAAGGAGGTGTTTGTCAGGCCCTTCATTCGGGCCTTCTTCCTTGCCCTGGCGAGCATATGCGGGGACAGGTCGATTCCTGTAATCGTGTTGTTGCTCTTGGCGAGTGCCAGGCTGTCCCTGCCGGTCCCACAACAGACATCCAGAATGGACAGGTCGTCATCCGGGATTTTGCGGACCAACACAGCTCTTGGATCCATCTCATCCTTCCAGAAGACCAGCCTTTCCAGAAGATAGAACACATTATCATACGAACGTGAAAAGACTTTGTATTTCGATATCATCTGCCTGTCGTTCTCTGACACCGGTCCCCTCTCCGCGGTGGTTGTCTTTTTTGGGTCCTCACTCTGGCACAAGTCGAGAGCCATGTCACGTGCCTCTTTCGGCACCGACCGGTTTCTGGTAGGATTTGGTCCATGAACAGGGAAGAAAAGGTCGAGTTGCTGGCCGGCGCGGCACGATATGACGCATCCTGCTCATCGAGCGGAAGCCGCAGGGTTGCGCGTGCACGGGGACTGGGCCGTGCGAACCAATCCGGCATGTGCCACAGCTGGTCGGACGACGGGCGTTGTATATCGCTCCTCAAGATCCTGCTCTCGAATCGCTGTGTTCATGATTGTGTATACTGTGTCAATCGATGCAGCAACGACATCCGGCGTGCTACCTTCGGCGTGTCGGAATTGGTCGACCTCACGCTCAATTTCTACCGCCGAAACTACATCGAAGGCCTCTTTCTGAGCTCCGGAGTGGTTCGAAACGCGGACTACACGATGGAACGCATGCTCGAGGTCGCGACGCGGCTGAGACGAGAGCGATTCGGTGGATATATCCATTTGAAGACCATCCCGGGTGCCAACGACGAGTTGGTGACGAGCGCCGGGCGTGTCGCTGACCGGCTGAGCGTGAATATCGAGCTTCCTTCGGACCGGTCCTTGCGCGAACTGGCGCCCGGAAAGCGCAAGCAGGACATCCTGGAGCCAATGCATTGCATCGCAGACCAATGGGAAGCCTCGCGCGAGGAGCGCCGCAAATCCCGTAAGGCGCCTCTCTTCTGCCCTGCAGGCCAAAGCACACAGCTCATCGTCGGCGCCAGCCCGGAAAGCGATCGGCACATCCTGCATCTGTCCGAGAGCCTGTACCGGCGGTTCCAACTCAAACGCGTCTACTACAGCGCCTACGTTCCGGTCAGTGAGGACAGCCGGCTGCCCCCGCCCGACCGGCCTGCGGATCTGCTGCGCGAGCATCGCCTCTATCAGGCGGATTGGCTGGTCAGACGCTATGGTTTCGAGGCACAGGAACTGCTGGACGAAACGAACGTGTTCCTCGATCGTGAGATGGATCCGAAATCTGCCTGGGCTCTCGAGCATCTGGAGGAATTCCCGGTGGAGATCAACGGTGCCGCTTACGAATCCCTTTTGCGTGTCCCGGGCATAGGGCACGTGTCCGCGGCCCGGATCGTGAAGACCCGGCGGGTTTCTTCGGTTCGGGAGGAAGATCTTGCAAGGCTGGGTGTTGTGATGAAACGTGCCCGCTTCTTCATCACCTGCAGTGGCCGCATACCGGCCGGTGTCCGCATGACGCCGAGCTTCATACGCCGTGAGATGTTGCCGGCTCTCGGGAGGCGGCAGGAGTCTCCGCATCAGCCGGATCTGTTCGAGGCGATCCAACCCGCATGAGCACTCTCCTTTATGATGGTACGATTGACGGACTGCTGACTGCAGTGGCAGAAGGGGCGGATTCGGCCGACGCCGAGGTGGATCTTTGCCCCTCCAGGGATTATCAGCCGGCGCTGTTCGAAGCATCCTGTCCTGTCGAAGCAGATCCGTCGCGTGTGCAGCGGCTGCTGGACGAAGTGCGGACCCGGGGCTCAAAGCGTACCGTGGGACGAGTTCTCTACGCGGCCATGTCCGAGCGAGGGGATATCGGTAGAGCGCTCGTCGGCTACGTAAGACAAGTCCGCCGGCTGGGAGCAAAGGCGGACGATTTCCTGACCGATGCGTCGGTGGGTCGTGTCCACGAGGTTGCCCGAACGGTGGGTCGCGAGCTTCACCGGCTCAAGGGCCTGGTACGCTTTCGCGAGCTCGAGGACGGCACACTCTGGGCACCCATCGACCCGGAGGCGAACATCGTTGCACCCCTGGCCCTGTACTTCAAAGGACGTGTGCCCTCTGAGGTGTGGTTGATCCATGACGTGCGTCGGCGTCTGGCGATCCGCTGGGACCTCAATGATCTTGCCTGGGTAGAACGAGACGCATTGCCACCCGAGAATCCGGACCTGGCAGAGAATGAAGAAGCCTACCAGACGATGTGGCGGACCTACTTCAGGACCATCGGTATCAAGGAGCGGCGCAATCCTCGCCTCCAGCGGCAGAACATGCCGGTCCGGTACTGGAAGCACCTGATCGAAATACCCACCGCCTAGGCTCACGGTCAGCCTGTGAGTTCTAAAGAGCCTCGACCCTGTGTCGATCTAAGGCTCGACACACCTAGGCAAAGTGCATCTGATGACACACCTTCTCACATCGAGAACCGTAATCGTTCCATCCCCGTCTATGTCGCATTCCTGGCATGCACCGGCAGGCTGGTTCCTGAAGAAGAGCATTACCCTGATGTCGGCGATGTCAACGTCATGATCGTGGTCAATGTCACACTGCATGTATACCGGTTCCTCGCAGTCGTCCCCTGTTCCGTCGTCGTCGGTGTCTGACTGATCAGGGTTGGGTGTGTTCGGGCAATTGTCATTGCAGTCGGGGACAGTGTCGCTGTCAGAGTCCGTGTCGGGAGTGCCGCAGCCGCAGATGCCCGGATCTATCTTGTTTGGATCGGCAGGGCAAGCATCATTACAGTCGGCTGTGCCGTCACCGTCTGAATCCGTATCCGGTGTTCCACAGCCGCAGATTCCAGGTTCGATCTTGTCCATATCGCCCGGACAATCGTCAATACAATCAGCCGTACCGTCTTCATCAGAGTCCGTGTCAGGGGTGCCGCACCCGCAGGCGCCCGGTTCGGTCTTGTCAGGGTCCTCCGGGCATGCTTCCTCGTCGTCCGGGACACCGTCTCCGTCCGAGTCAGGTTTTGAAAGAGTCGTGAACAGTGATTCGTACTGAGCGCAATGGCCGAGCGGGTCGCAGGAACTGATCCGGAAACCGTATGTCTCTTCCGGATCGAGGTCTGTGAGCCGTGCTTCGCGTCTTACCAGGAAATCACCCTCACCCGTGCACTCGGAGTAGTCAGCCGGCGAGGGGCCGAAACATATCTCGTAACTGGCAGGCTCGTTGTATGCCCAGCGGATCGTGGCGGAATCCGAAGCTTCGATGATATCCCTGACATCGATTTCAGGAGGCAATGTATCGATCACAGAGACAACCGGGTTAGTCGGTGTTACCTCCGGGACGCTCGGGAAATAGATGATCGCGCTGTTGATGATGTGCGTTCCGTCTTCGAGGCCCTGAACAGGGGATATGGTGAAGTTCATCTCTCCGCCTGAGTGTCCGTCCACCCTCCCGATATACCATGTAATGGTCCTGGTGTTTGCATCATAATCCCAGTCGTACTGGCTGTCCATGACGAGTGTCGTTTCATCCAGGTTCTCATCCAGCACATCCGTGACGTAAACACCGAATGCTATGCCGTCGCCTATGTTCTCGAACTCGACCTTGTAGTCCATGATCTCATCAGGAAGGACCCGCCTGTCTTTTCCGTACTTCGCGTTCGGGTCGTGGGCTGCGTTCGTCTTGTTTTCGTTGCACCTCGAGTTACGAGGACAAAAGCACCTCCCGTTGTTGCAGTCGGCGATACAGTCGTGGCCGTTCCCGGAGCATGTGTCACAGAGGATTGGTATTCCCCACTCCTCCCAGAAGCATTCCGACGTGAACAGACCGGCCTCTTCCTTGCAGTCCCAATGCTGGACACCCCAGCCCAAAGTCTCCTTCACTAAGACACATGTCCGCATCTCGTCACCGGGAGTGCAGGGAGGCTCGGTCTCGTCTAGACAGCCGGTGATCCATTTCGCGATCGTAATGGCATCGCTCACCCCGGGGAATTCGTCAAGGGCCCCGGCCAGCGTCTCCGCGCACGAGTATTCATCCCCGTCGAGACATGAAAAAGTATTCGCCGCGCCCTGCACGATATCATACATGGTTTTGAGTCCCCCGCTCGCAGCTTCCACACCATACTCCAGGCCCTTCTTTGCCAGCTCGTTCGGGAGGTTCTCGATCATCCTGTCGGCAATGCACTTGGCCACATCGCTGTACTGACATCCGAGGAGAGACCCGCCGCCCCCGGCCGGGCTCCGTTTCGCAACGGCCTGAGCCGACGGTTCATCCTGAAGTGTGCTCCACTCACCCCATGAGGTGACGTCAGACGGATCGTCAGGATTCAATGCGATCCCGCCGTTCTCATCAAAGTACTGGTAGGCGGTCCCGACGAGGCGCTTGATGATCCATCGTTCCCTGTATTTGTTTATCGTCACGACTTCATCCGTAGCGGGGTCTTTCATCGGGATTTCCGAAAAGGTCCGGCCGTTGTCAAAATCAATATGCACGATCACGCCCGGCTCGGTGAATCCTAGCGACGCTGCATAGTCCAGAAGGTCCTGAAGTCCGGGATCATCGAGCAACACATTGTCGAGCTCGTTTTGTGCATCTGCAGACGGAACGATCCTCGTACCGGTCACTTCAAGCTCGTTCATGAATGTGTCGACACTCAGGGTAACGCCTTCAGCTGGAGTGGTCGTCGTTCCAATGAGCGGTGTGTATCTGTATGTAACCTCGTCGGCGAGCCCCGGTCTCCACAGGATGTGAGCCACCAGGTTCCCGTGCTCTCCGGGTGAGAGTGAGCCGATCTCCCAGACGACCTTATCTTTGAAGTAGTAGTACTCTCCCCCCCTGCTCGCATACAGGAACTCGACCGCCTCGAAGTCCATTGCCAGGGCAACGTGCACGTTTTCCGCAACTCCCGTTCCGGTGTTGCCGTAGTTGACCACGTACTGGACCGTCTGCCCGGGGCTGACAAGGTACTGGCTGACCACGTCCGCATAAAGGTTGGGCACGTCCATGTCTTCGAGCCTTATGATGCTGATCTCACCAGAGAGCGATTCCTGGTCCATCGATATCACGGCCAGTCCCGGAAGCGCACCCTCCGACGGTCCTTCAATATAGGCCTGGCCGCTGTTGTGGTACGTATATCCGGAGACATTTCCGCTGCCGCCGTAAGACGATGTATATCCTATGTCGGCAAAGCCCTCGTTCCTGTCCTGAAAGGTCACTGCTGTAACCATCCCGCTCAGGAATTCTTCAAATTCGGCCACGTACCCGCTCATGCTTCTCTGATATACATTGATCTCTACCAGGGACATTGCCGTCCCTTCCAGGGTGAGCGTGCCGTCCAGGGCAATGCTCTGCGGCGGACCCTCCCCGTCGATGAGATATCGTGCAGACCCTCTGGCCGTCATCTCATCTTCGTTGAGAGCAATGCTCAGAACCCCTGTCATGTCTCCGGAGAGAGAGCCGTCAACCAGTATGTCCCCGGGGTTGCAGGGGCATGCTTCTCCTTCGGGGGGAGGCGGAACATCACACCTTACGGCATGTCCGCGAACGACACCTGTCCGTTCCTCGCTTTCCAGGGAGAGTGTGTAAGTGCCCGTTACGTATCCGCTCCCAGCGAAATCACTCTCGTCCAGAACGGATACGACCAGCGCCATCTCCATTTCGCCCTCTTCGTCACCGCTAACCGGCGATGTCAGAGCGAAGGTCTCATCGGTCACGCCCGCCTCATGGACCTCATCAGCCTTCAGGTCTCCCAGTAGTAAGCCCGCCTGCTGAATCGAATACGCTTCATGGCCCTCGTGCAGGGTAAAGGGGTCGAAGAGGGGCGGCTGCCTGAAAAACTCGACCGCGCAGACCTCGTCATCGATTCCGTCCCCGTCGTCATCCGGGAATTCGCTCAGGCTGCAGACGGCCCAGAAATTCCCAAGGTAGTTCATGAAGACATTGCCGTTGTACTCGTATACGAGCTTGTAGGGGGAATGCCAGATATTTGCCGATTCCTGCTCATGAACAGTCGTGTCCGTGTAGAAGTCTTTCTCGTGCCTGAATGAATTGAGGAACAGAACATTGTCGTTCGAGGTGGTGAAGTAGATGCTGCTGTATTCGGCGAGTTCATTTCGTGTGAACTCGTTCCCGTCGGAGAGCAGCAGTGAAAGGGGAACGGTATGGTCAACGAATTCATTCTCGCTGACGCTGCTGCCGGTGACCGACTCGAAGTAGAGGCCGTTCACGTTGTCCGTGAAGTCATTATCCCTGATGGTTACCAGGGAGGCGTCCCTTATGAGGACACCATACTGGTTACCTGAAAACGAGTTTCCTTCTATTGTGCCGCCGTCCATCCCGTCGAATATGACGCCCGCAGTGGCAGTAGCATCCATATTCCTGACGGTGATGTTCGATGAGTTCAGCGCGACGACCTGTCCGGCATCTTCGACGACCGAGCCGGAGTCGTTGACAAGATACACGAGAGGCTTGAGGTTGACCGTATTCCCCGATACATCGAGGTCGTACGTCTGCTCGATGTACAGGCCACATCCGGTGAATGTGTTATTGCTCAGCGTGTTCAAGGGAGCGCTGTAGAAATAGGCCCCCCACGAACTTCCGGATACAGTGTTGCCGGAAACCGTACTGCTGCTTGCAGATGCGAAGTAGACCCCGTGTTCATTGTCGGACAGGGTGTTGGACTCGATCGTACAGTCGTCGGCGCCGTCCAGGTAAATGCCATGTGCGTACTGCGAGACCCTGTTGTCCGTGATCGTATCACCCGAACCGTCCGAATGAATTCCGTATGTGCCCGCAGTTATGTCGTTGTTCACGACGGTGTTCTGAGTGGGATCAAGGGTGAACCTGTTGATCCTTATGCCGTAATTGTTGTTCTCCAGCGTATTCCCCGTGACGATTGCTGAATGCCCGGCGTATATGCCGGTCTCATTATTGAGCAATGTGTTGTCCGATACCGTGGCGTCCGAAACGAAGACCCCGTTCTTTGTGCTGTTGCGGATGGTGTTTCCCGAGACCAGGAGCCCTGAGCCGCCCACGACAGAAGTGTCGAATCCGGTAAAGGTATTGTTCAGGATCCTGTTCCCTTCACCGTACATATACTGAACGCCGTAGTTATCAAAGCCCGGTGTTGTCTCCAGCACCTGGAATCGATTGTCTTCAATCAGGTTGTCCAGGTTCTCTGACTCCAGCCTGAAGAAGATGCCCATGTCGCCGGTTAGGTCATTGTCACTGACCGTATTTCCTGCGGTGTTCTCGAAGTAGATGTTGATCGCATTGTCTTCGATGAGATTGCCCATTATCGTGTGATTCTCGGAGTACTCGCAGCCGCTGCCGGTACAAATCCCCCTCAAGAGGATGCCCCTGAAATTGTGGTGGATGTGGTTGTTGGAGATGGTATGAGAACTGCCTGCGCCCAACCGAATGCCCGCTGAAACAGCGGATCCGGATATCTCGAACCCCGAGACGGTCACTCCCTGTCCGACCGTTACGGAAATGACGGGTGCCTGATCATCTTCCGCGATGATCGAAGTGTTCTGGCGGCCGCTCTCCGATAGGATGCTCACCGAGCTTGTAACAATGATGTTTTCCTGGTAGAGCCCGTCCCGTACAATGATGGTGTCGTCGTCACCGGCAGCGGTTACTGCCTCCGAGATCGTCATAAAATCGTCCTGGCCCGTTTTCGACACATACCAGGTCGTCGGTCCCGGCGGAGGTCCCTCTGATATGTAGGATTCGATGGCATCAGCAAGCGGGTACAGGTCCGTATTGAATGCATCGATGATCCATGGTTCATCGCACACACCGTCAATGTCGTCATCCATGCACTGGTCAAAGCCGTTTGACCCGCCTTCTCCTTCCCCTTCTCCTTCGCCTTCACCGCTACCGCAGTCCTCGATGCAGAAGTCATAGTCCTCTTCACACATCAGCTCACACTGCAGGTCCCCTGCGCAGTCTGCTGTGCATATGTCAAGCTCCAGGAGGCACCCCTCTGAGCATTCTTCCTCCCCGCCTCCCTGTAGCTCACGCCATTTGTTCCCGAGATGCCCGGTAAAGTCTACCGACATATAGGTATAGTCCATGGGAGCGGGTGAGTTCCAGGAACAGACCGAGTTCCCGATAACGACATTCACGGTATTGTCGGTGATATTATTGAAGTATATGCGGCAATCGGAAGAATCGGTGATCGAAAGGCCTGTGCCGTTGTTGCGGATCTCGTTCCCGTACAGCGTCACATCCGATGAACCGGACACGGAGATCCCGGTCTCCGCTGCAGGTACACCGAACTCTGTTGTAACGGTAAACCCTGTGAACGCGGAGCTGCTCGAGACAATGGATACAGTGGGTCCGGAAGAACTGGCAGGCGGCCTGATGTAGCACCGAGTCACATGATCGTATTCTGTCAGGCATTCAACGTTCAGCGGCTTGTCGATGAGCAGGCTTTCAACGTAGGTTCCAGGCTGTACAAGTATGGTGTCGCCGCTTTCCGACGCATCGATCGCGTCCTGGATGGCGGCATAGTCTCCAGGCACATTGATCTCTGCAGCATGGACGTTGGTTAGCAGAATCCCGAGGATGAGAAAGAAGATGGCCGGTACACACGTTCTTTTTGTCATCTTGTCCCCCCGCTGTTCTCAAATATCTAACGAGAATTCCGACTGCTGCATGTTTCCGGCTTGGACATTCCTTCCTGCAGGCGAGAATGCAGGATGAATGTAAGAAGATCTGAACGAACAAGAGAAATAACAATTTTGTTGTGGGTAGAAACAGCCTACGACAGAAGGGGCCTGTGTGTCAAACAGAAAAACATTAATTATAATAATGACTTAGGGCGGCTGTCTTCCGGGGTGGGATGATCTAGGAAGGCGGTGGGCGCATTCCTAGTTTGTACATTCGCGTGTAGAGCGTGGATCGTTTCATCCCCAGAATCTCGGCAGCTCCGTTCGGTCCGTAGATGCGTCCGCCCGTCTTGTCCAGCACGTGGGAAATGTACCGACGCTGAAGCTCGTCCATGGTGGGTGTGTCCGTGAAGGTGGTCTCCTCAGGCGAGGCCAGGCCCAGAGGCAGATCCAGGATGAGCTTGTCTCCACTGGAAAGGGTGACCGCCCGTTCGATGACGTTCTTCAGTTCTCTGACATTTCCCAGCCAGGGATAGCCGGTCAGCTTGTCCTCATCCTGACGGGTCAGCTCGAGCCCGACACGACCATATCGGTTGCAGTAGTGGCGGAAGAAGCTTCGGGCCAGCAGGATGATGTCGTCCGGACGATCCCGCAGGGGCGGCAAGGCAATCGGGATGACATTGAGTCGATAGTAAAGATCCTGTCGAAACCTGCCCCCCGCGACTTCGTCCGCAAGGTGGCGGTTCGTCGCGGCCACGAGGCGGAAATCGGATTTCACGGGTTGTGTTCCTCCGACACGGTAGAAGGTCTTGCCTTCGAGGGCCCGCAGGAGTTTTGCCTGCACCGGCAGGGGCAGCTCACCGATCTCATCGATGAAGAGCGTCCCCTCGTGAGCCAGCTCGATGCGGCCTCTTCTTCTGCTGTCCGCCCCGGTGTAGGCCCCCTTCTCGTGCCCGAAGAGCTCGCTCTCCACCAGGCTTTCCGGAATCGTTGTTGCATCGACCACGATGAACGGGCCGTTGGCCCGTTGGCTCTGCTTGTGAATCCGGCTCACCAGGAGCTCCTTGCCCGTGCCGGTCTCTCCGGTCACCAGGAGCGTCGCTTCTGAGCGGGCGGCCTTTTCCGCTTGATCGAGCACCTTGAGCATGACCGGTGCCTGGGCCAGGATCGGGTCGCTGCCCAAACGCTCCAGTTGAATCGATTTGTCTGCGGCCAGCCTGCTCCTTTCCTCCCGCAGGTGAATGAGCTCTAGGATGTGGCCGAAGTAGTTGTTCGTATGATTCACCAGAAGCGGGGTCCATTGCGGGGGCAGGAAATCGAAATTCACGCTCACGTAAGAGTTGTCATAATAGAGGACGCCTCTCACTTCGGGTCCAACCTGAATCGGGACACACAGGAGCCCCTTGATTTCTTCGTCAATCGACTGACCTTGGGGAGGATCCGGCCTCGTCCGGATGTACTGGTTATCCCGGAAGGCCCTCCTGATGAGCGCGAGGCTCGGCTTGAAAGCCTCCGAATGCATCTCTCGCTTGGTGAAGTTGTGTCCTGCCCTCAGGTCCAGATGGTTCACGTTCCCCTTCGGGGGTGTCCAGAACAGGGCTCCTCGTTCCGCCCCCAGAATCTCGCTCAGCCGACGGACAGCACGGTGGAAGAGTTCTTCCTCGTCGGCGGCAGCATCCAGGGCATGAAGAAAATCGAAATAGTGATCCACCAGGATCTGCGCAGAATCTCTCTCCGTACGCCATGACTCTTCATGTTCGAGCAGCAATCTCAGCTCTTCGGGCAGAAAATCCAGCTCGAGACCCATCTCTCGGATCTGAAGCCACGCTTTCTCGGCGAGATCTCGCGCCTCCTTCTGATCGCCCTCGCGTAACTTGAGCCTTGCCATGGCGATCAGGGTGTCGTTCAGCGGAAAGATGGCGCCTGCCCGTTGAAGATAGTCCTGGCTGACCGTCAGGTCTCCCATGACCTGGGCAGCGCCCTTTCCGGAGCGCAGCTTGTCCTCGGCCCGGAGCCTGAGGGCAATGCCCCGCCTGGGGAGGCTTGGTTCTTTGAAGAAGAGCTCCAGCTGTTCTTTGTATTCCCAACCCTCGGTTATCGGCTCGAAGCCGTGGTCATGGAGCGACGCCAGCACATCCAGCAGGTACACGTGCAACATGACGAGTGCGGACGTCGCCTTCTGCCCGTCGACCACTGCCGATCGAAGCAGCTCGAACGCCTTCTGCAGATCTCCGTCGTGGTGGCATTGAATCGCAAGACCGGCCCTGGCGATAAAGAGCGAATATGCGTTCCTGCCCTCACGCGCTTCCTCGAGGGAGGCGGTAAGGTGGAACAGCGCTTCCCGTCTTTTCCGGAGCACGGCCAGAGAGAAGCCGAGAATGGCCCTCGCGATGGAAGCGACTGCAGGCAAGCCCATTTCCTTGGCGGAACGCCAGTAGCCCTGAAAGAAGCCGAGGGCCCGGGGAACCTGGCCTGTGGCGAACAGGGTGATCCCGAGACTCCAGAGGATCATCGGGTATACCAGCAGGCGGTCTCCCACCTGCCTGAAGTGCTCCTCCGCCCTCTCGAAGTGGGCCAGCGCTTCCTTGAAGCGTCCGTGCATCATGGAATAGAGCCCCAAGAACTCAGCCGCTGCCTTGAGGATGTCCGCGTCCCCGAGGCGTTCCACTTCTTCCTTGCCCATGGCGAGCAAGTTGAGGGCTTCCGATCGCCTGTCGAGATAGGCGAGCAGCCTTCCCAGGTGAAGGCAGACCAGGGCATGAGACCGCACGTTGCCGGAAGCTTCTGTGAGATTGACTGCGGTCCGCAGGTAAGAGGCCAACACCTGCATGCCGCGGCCCACAGCGAAAGAGACGCTGGACAATTCGAGGGCCGCCTCAACGAATACACGGTCCCTGCCGTCCCCTCCGCCGGTGACATAGCTGTGCAGCCTTCCGACGGCCCGGCTCAAGTGCTGGTAGGCCTGTTCGTGGTCACGCTTGTCGAGGAAGACATGAGCAAGATCCATCTCGATCTCCGCGGCTTCGTCTGTCTTGCCGGAATCTGCGAGCAGCTTGATCATTGCGCCCTTGCTGAACCGGTCCTCGATTCCGGTCGACCGAATTCTGTCGATCAGGGCAGCGACGTGCTCGGACGTGTTGATGAGCTTGAGCTCATAGCGGACCGTCTCCGGAACATCCTGGGTCAGACGGATCCGGTTTTCTTCCGTTCGGGTGACCCAGCCGAGTTGTTCGCATTTCCCGATGAGTTCGTCCAGGCGATCCGGACGAAGAGGAGCCATGGTTCCGGCCGCGTCTATGGGCACCGCCTCACTGCAAGCCTCGAGGGCCGCCAGGAAACTCCACTGCGCCGAAGTGAAATCCGGGGTTTGAAGAGTCATGTTGTGATGCTCCTTTTTGATTCCGAGCCCATCCCGCTCACTCTCCTTCATTCAAGAACAGACCCGATAAGGGTAAGTTCGGGGACAGCCACCGAATTGTGAACAAATGTTGGCAGTTCGGTGGCTGTCCCCGAACTCCGAACTCCACGGATATGCGTACGTATAGACTACAAAGAAGCGCGTGGCGCGGTCAAGAGGAATTGCCGTCATGCCGACAAGATTGCCTTTATTGCGGCAATATCAGAGATCCTGCCCGGAGGTCCGTTCTTAAATATTTAATAAAAGCAAATGGTTACAACGAATGTGGTTTTGGCACGCGCGTTGCTGGAACAGAATGTGTGAACCATCCACAAGACACCGGAGGTCCGTATGCCGCACCAGGGAGAGAAGCTCATCATAGCCAACTTCAGCGGCTTTTTCGGGGATCGATTCTCCGCCGCACAGCAGATGATCGAGGGCGGACCCATCGATGTGCTGACCGGCGATTTTCTGGCCGAGCTGACCATGGCCATCCTTCTCAGGCAGACCTTCAAGGACCCGAACAAGGGGTATGCCCACACCTTTCTGAAGCAGATGGAAAAGGTGATGGGCCCATGCCTGGACAAAGGGATCCGGGTCGTTTCCAACGCCGGCGGTCTCAATCCCAAAGCGCTTGCAGAGGAACTGGGGAAGGCGGCGGAAGAGCTCGGACTGCTCCCGAAGATTGCTTATATCGAGGGTGACAACCTGATGCCCCGCCTCGGTGAGCTTCAGGAAGAGGGTGAGACCTTTGAGCACATGGACAAGGGGACTTCCCTGAAGGATGCGGGCGCGCAGCCCATCACGGCAAATGCATACCTTGGGGGATGGGGGATCGTGAAAGCGCTGGAACAGGGCGCGGACATCGTCGTGGGAGGAAGGCTTGCGGATGCGGCGGTCGTCATGGGACCCGCGGCCTTTCGATTCGGCTGGAAGCCTGAAGACTGGGACAGGCTGGCAGGCGCCGCCGTTGCCGGGCACATCATCGAATGCAGCGGTCAGGCTTGCGGCGGCAACTACTCGTTCGTGGATGAAATCCCTTCCTACGAGAATGTGGGCTTTCCGATTGCGGAATTATATGAAGACGGTTCCTCTGTAATCACCAAACACCCGGGCACCGGAGGTCTCGTGTCTGTGGGGACGGTGACCGCCCAGCTTCTCTACGAAATCCGGGAGCCCAGGTACCTCACTCCGGACGTCGGCGCGCGGTTCGACACGATTCGGATTTCCGAGCAGGGTCCGGACCGGGTGGCGATCGAAGGCGTGAAAGGAGAGCCGCCCCCGGAGACCACCAAGGTCTGTATCAACAACATGGCAGGGCACATGAACTCCATGACGCTCCTCCTGGCAGGGCTGGACATCGAGAAAAAGGCGGCCATCGTGGAGGAGTCCCTGTTCAACAGCCTTGGCGGAAGGGACGCGTTCCAGGTCGTCGATGTACAGTTGATCCGCTCCGACAAGGAGAACCCGGCCTGCAACGAGGAAGCGTATGCGTATCTTCGCATGTCCGTCATGGATCCGGACGCGAAGAAGGTGGCCATGTTTTCGACCCGGTTCGTCGAACTTGCCCTGTGCAGCGTCCCGGGGCTTGCCCTGACCGCTCCGCCGGACAAAGGCCGTCCGGTCATCCAGCATTGGCCCACTCTCGTGTCCATGGACAAGGTTCCCCAGAAGGTCATTCTCGGCGACGACAGCTTTTCGATCGAGCCGGCCCGATTCGAACAGACCCAGCCCGCACCCGAACCCATGGCCGGGCGAATTCCGGCGGTGCCGGAAGGGGAGAAGGTCGCCGTGCCGCTTGGCCGCATCTTCGCCGCCCGTTCGGGAGACAAGGGGGGCAACGCAAACCTCGGCATCTGGGGAAAGACCGCGGAGTCCTTCGCATTCCTGCAAGACTTCCTGACCGTTGAAAAGCTCAAGGGCCTTCTCCCGGACATGGCCCAATACGATATCGAAAGATACGAGCTTCCCAATCTGCTCGCACTCAATTTCTACATCAAGGGCGTCCTGGGAGACGGGGTCTCGGCCTCGTTGCGCATGGATCCCCAGGCGAAGACCCTGGGCGAGTACTTGAGAACCAAGATCGTGGACATTCCAAAAACGCTGATCGAATAGAGGAGGTGGCCCCATGGGACAGTGGATGGACGGCTTTCTGGAGAAGATGGCCGTTGTGAGAAAGGAGAACCTGGAAGGGGGAGGGCAGGATCGTATCGCCCTCCAGCACGAGCTCGGCAAGCTCACGGCTCGAGAGAGGATCGACTATCTTGCGGATCCGGGCTCGTTTCAGGAGATGGGCTCCCTGGTCCGGGATATGCGGACCACACTGGGAGAGCTCGACAAGCCCAGCCCTGCGGACGGCGTAGTCATCGGTACGGCGCGTATCGACGGCCGGCAGGTCATGGTCTATGCCACCGATTTCACGGTCATGTCCGGCTCCATCGGTGACCAGGGCATCTGGAAGATTGCCGAGCTGGTTCAGATGGCCGGGCAGGAGAACATCCCCATCATCGGACTGTTCGACTCGGTGGGCTCCAGGGTCGGTTTCACCCGGGGCTTCGTCGGCCTTCACGGCCTGGCCCGGCTGACCCGGAACTACTGCCTCTATTCCGGTGTCATCCCGCAGATCGCTCTGGTCCTCGGGCCCTGTGCCGGGCCACTGGCTCAGATACCCGTGCTCTCCGACTTCCTGATCATGAACGAGAAGACCGGATTTCTCTGGCTGGGTGGAGAGAAGGAGTCCGATGACGCCGGCGATGCGGACTTCCACATGCGGAAGAGCGGCCAGGTCGACCTGGTGGCGGAGAGCGACGAGGAGGCCATGGACCTGGCCAAGCGGTTGCTGGAGTTCATTCCGCAGAACTGCTGGGAAGCGCCTGCCAAGGTGGTCTCCACCGATGACCCGTACCGAAGGGAGGAGGACCTTCTCGATGTGATGCCGGACAATGTGAAGTTCACGTACGACATGCACGAGGTCATCGAACGGATCGTGGACGACGGCGAGTTCTTCGAGATCAAGGAGGACTACGCCCCCAACCTCACGGTGGGCTTTGCCCGGTTCGACGGTATGCCCGTGGGCATCGCTGCCAGCAACCCGGAAGAGCTGAGCGGCATCATGGAGCCGGACTCCTCGGACAAGTACGACAAGTTCATGATGTTCCTTGACAACTTCAACATCCCGCTCCTGACCATGTCCGACACCACGGCATACCCGCCCGGAGACAAGTGGGAGCGAATGGGTGTGATCCGCCACGGAGCCAAGAATCTCCACGGTTACTCCCACATGACCAATCAAAAGGTGACCATCGTGCTTCGCCGCTCCTATGGTGGCTCGAACATCACCATGGGTTGCTCCAAGATGGGGCCCGACTTCATCTACGGCTGGCCCACCACCGAGTTTGCCCCCACCGGGCCGGAATCGATCGTGCTGGCCGTCTTCCACAAGGAGCTGGCCAAGGCGAAGGAAGAAGGCAACTACGATGAGGTATACGACTTCTACCTCAGCATCCTCAGGGAGCAGTTCAGCGTGATGAACATGGGCAAGGGGTTCACGCACTACTACACCGTGCACGATGCGATTGATCCCCGGGATACCCGGCCCCGAATCATCCGGGCCTTGCGGGCGTCCCGAAAAAAGCGTGAAGAGCTTCCGGAGAAGAGGCGGTACGTCAAACCCGCCTGACGGCGCGTGGAGGGAATCGAAATGGGAAAGAGAATGGAAGAAGCCATCCAGAAATACCTGGACATCCAGGAGAAGAACAAGCTCGGCGGCGGGCAGAAGCACATCGACCGGCAGCACGACCGCGGCAAGCTGCTCGCACGGGAGCGGATCGATGTATTGATCGACCCGGGCACATTCAATGAGCTCGGCTCCTGTGTGAACACCACCGGGATACGGATCGACGGCAGGTTCACGGATGCACCCTGCGACGCGCTGGTGATGGGTACGGCCGAGGTGCACGGCCGGCTGGTGTTTGTTGCCGCTTCGGATTTCACCGTCCTCGGTGGGTCGAGCGGCATCCAGACCCTCATGAAGACGGCTCTTGCCACCGAGCTGGCCGCCAAGTGGGGCATCCCCGTGGTTCACCTGCTGGATTCCTCGGGAGGCCGCCTGGGATACCGGGAAGTGCCCATGGCCGGAATCGACTGGCAGTTCCGCATTCAGTCCCGCTATTCCGGGGTCGTTCCCCAAATCACGGTCCTGATGGGTCCGTGCATTGCCGGCGGTGCCTATCTGCCCACCCTCTGCGACTTCCTGTTCATCAGCCGGGTCTCGGGGAACCTGTGGCTCGGAGGCCCGCGCCAGACCCAGGCAGCCACGTCGGAGGTGTTCGACCGAGAGGTGGGCGGGGCAGACTATCACATGCGGTACTCCGGGACCTGTGACCTGGTCGGAGACGATGACAAGGAGAGCATACTGAAGTGCCGGGAGATGCTGCGTTACCTGCCGTCCAACTACAGGGAGAAGCCGCCTCGGTGGAAACGGACCGACTCGGCCGACCGGGAAGTGGAGAGCCTGGAGAGGATCGTCCCGGATGACCCGAACCAGACCTACGACATGCACGATGTGATCAAGGAGCTGGTGGATGACGGCGAGTACTTCGAGATCAAGGACGAGTATGCAAAGAACCTGATCTGTTGCTTTGCCCGCTTCGATGGTCGTGTCGTGGGCATAGTGGCGAATAACCCGAAATACCCGGGCAGCACCCTGGAGGTGAATACTTGCGACAAGTATTACCGTTTTCTGCAGGTTCTGGACGCGTACAACATCCCGCTGGTCAACCTGACCGACACGCCTCCGGTGGTGCCGGGAGAATCGGAAGAGGCCAGGGGCCTGATTCGCCACATAGGCAAGGTCTTGGATGTATATGCAACGGCCACGGTGCCCAAGATCGGCGTCGTACTCCGCCAGGCCTATGCGGATGCGGGCAGCCTGATCATGAGCGGCTTGAAGGGCATGGGTGCGGACCTTACGTTTGCATGGCCCATTGCCGAGTTTGCTGTCGAAGCCTCCGGCCTGGATTACCGCGAGGTCCTTGGCGAGAGCATCGAAGAAGATGCGTACGAGAAGTACTGGAAGTTTTCGAGAGAGAAGAAGGACGCCTTCGATGCAGCCCATTCCTGGACCGCCCAGATCGTGGACGAGATCATTCTGCCAAGGGATACGCGAAAGAAGATCATCCAGGCCCTGAGGCTTCTGGAGAACAAGCATGAAGACCTTCCACCAAGAAAGAAGATGCACGGCTCTGCGCCGACCTGAACCGTCTTTGTTTCCAGTGCAACCATGAACCCAGAAGTAACCCAGACAGGAGCAAGAGATGAGTGACAAAGCCATTCTGACATGTGCCCTCACGGGCGTTTTGACCGACCCGTCCATGGGGAACATCCCGGTCACGCCGGAGGAGATGGCCGAGGCGGCCCAGCAGGCGTGGGACCAGGGCGCCACCATCGTTCACTGCCATTTCCGGGACCAGCGGCCGGGTAAGGGCATGCTGCCCAGCTGGGATGTGGACGTGGTCAAATCGATCATCGATGCGATCCGAGCCCAGGTGCCGGGGATCATCATCAACCAGAGCACCGGCGTTGTGGGTCCCGACATCTCACAGCCCGTGGCCTGCATGAAGGCGATCAAACCGGAGATGGCCGCCTGCAACGCAGGGACCATCAACTACCTCAAGCTCAAGAGTGACGGAACGTGGGCCTGGCCGCCACTGGCTTTTGACAATCCGGTGGAAAAGGTGCAGGCGTTCCTCGACGCAATGACGGCCGATGACGTTGTGCCGGAGTTCGAATGCTTCGATTCGGGTATCGTTCGCAGTGTGGCCCTGTACAAGAAGGCCGGCATGTTCGAGGGGGATCCGCATATCTCGCTGGTCATGGGCGTGGCCAGCGGGCAGCCGGCAAAGCCGGAGTGGGTCCCGCTCCTGAAGAACGAGATGTTGGAAGGTACCCACTGGCAGGTGATCTGCGTGGGACGAAAAGAGGTATGGGACCTCCAGCGGAAGGCCCTGGAAGAAGGGGGCAATGTACGCACGGGCCTGGAAGACACCTTCTACCTGCCCAGCGGTGAAAAGGCGAAGAGCAACGGCGAGCTGGTCGAGGCACTGGCCAAGATCACCCGCGAAGTGGGCCGGGAGATTGCCACAGCAGACGAGGCCCGGCAGATTCTGGGGCTGAAGAACTGAGAAGGGATCAGGGAACAGGGGTCAGGCCCCCGCTCCACCCCTCGGGCACGGGTACGGATTAGATAGAAGGAGAATGGACCATGAGTGAAGAGAAAGAACTCCTGTTCGAAGTCAAAGACAAGATTGCTACGATCACGATCAACCGGCCGAAACGGAAGAATGCGATGAACCCGGCAGTGATGGCGGGCCTGAAAGATTCCTTCGAGAAGGCAGGGGCGGACCCGGACGTATCCGCCATCATCCTCACGGGTGCCGGGGGCAGCTTCTGCGCGGGGGCCGACCTGGGAGGAACCTTCGGCGCAGACAAATCATTCCTGGACATGCACGAAGACCGCCGCTACTTTGCGGGGCTGCTGGCGGGAATGAACAAATGCAAGAAGCCGATCCTGGCTGCCATCGAGGGATACTGTCTCGCCGGCGGTATGGGACTGTGCCTGTCGAGCGATGTGGCGATTGCGAGCGAAGATGCCCAGTTCGGCCTGCCCGAAATAAAACGCGGCCTCTGGCCGTACATGGTCACAGCGGCGCTTATCCGCAACGTGGGACGCAAGAAAGCGGCCGAGCTTTGTATGACAGGGGAGCGAATCCCTGCGGCCGAGGCAGAGCGAATCGGGATCATCAACTACTGTGTACCCAAGGACCAGTATCAGGAGAAGGTTGCCGACATGGCCAAGAAGCTTTCGTCCTACAGCCCCGCTGTCATGGGCCTCGGCAAGTCCTCGTTCTACCAGATCGCTGACATGGCGCTGGAGGACGGCCTCACCTATCTCCATTCCCAGCTGACCATCAATACGCAGACCGAGGATATCGCGGAAGGCATCGCCGCGTTCATGGAGAAGCGCGAACCTCAATGGAAAGGCCGCTAGAGATGTTTCCGGGGAACTCCAACATGTTTCACTGGAATCCCATTGGGCGGTGCTGGTCGGATTTCCCTCTCCGATTTGCTTGGGCTCCGTCCCCCCCTCGGGTCTACAAAGGCGCCCTGTACAAATCGGAGAGGGAAATCCGACCAGCACCGCCCACGACGGTTGTTTGCAGCGAGACGGAGAAGGTTCCCTGAGAAGCCCCTCGTCACTAAATGTGGAGGAGAAGCGAATGGGTAAAAGAGTAGAAGTTAGAGCAAAGATGTCCGGGGTTTTCTACAGAAAGCCGGCCCCCGACCAGCCGCCGTACGTAGAGGTGGGCGACGAGGTCAAGAAGAAACAGGTGCTGGGTCTGCTGGAAACCATGAAGGTCTTTCAGAAGATCAAGTCGCCGGCCGCCGGCAAGATCGTGGAGATCGTGGCAGAGAGTGAGACGCCCCTCAGCGACGACGATCTCATATTCGTCATCGAGGCGTGATCATGAGGCACAGGACGGAGGGTTGAAGATGGACTTCGCATTCACGCAGGAGGAGTTGGATCTCCGGCAAGAGATCGAGACATTCGTGAAAGAGGCCCTGCCTCCGGAATGGGATGATTCGGTCGTGTACTGGCCGGGGAGCTATGGAACCATGCCCCAGACCGAGACCGAGTTCCAGGAGATCACCAAGCGTTTCAACCGCATGCTTGGTGAGAAGGGGTGGCTGAGTTTGGGCTGGCCCAAGGAACACGGGGGGCAGGGCTCTGCCATGAAGGCGGCCATTGCCGGAGACATCTTGTCATACTACCGCGTTCCGGCGGGCAGCATAGCCGCGGGTATTGTAGGGCCCACCCTTATCCTTGTGGGAAATGAAGAGCTCAAGAAGGAGTTCCTGCCGGGGATCGCCGCCGGTGAGCTGAGTTTCTGGCTTGCCTACAGCGAACCGAACGCCGGCTCTGACCTGGTGTCCCTGAAAACGACCGCTGCGGACGACGGGGATGACTTCATTGTCAACGGGCAGAAGATCTGGAGTACCGGCGCCCACGTGAGCGAATACGGCTGGGCCATTGTGAAGACGGATATGGACGCAGCGCCGCACAAGAGCGCCACCCTGATGATCATCCCGAATGACACACCCGGGGTGACGATCAACCCGATCATCAATATCTGCGGCACGCATTCTTTCAACGAGGTCTTTTTCGACGACGCTAGGGTGCCGAAGAAGTACGTGGTCGGAGAGGTGAACAAGGGCTTCTACTACGTCATGCTGGCACTCCAGTTCGAGAGGATGATGATCGGTGCGGGATCCTTCCGCAGGGTGCTCGAAGAGCTCGTCCAGTTCGCCAAGGAGACGAAGCGCAACGGCCGTCCCCTGGCGGAGGACCCCCGGGTACGTAAGGATCTGGCGGCCCTCTCCGTGGAAGTCGAGGTCTTTCTCTCCTTTTATTGGAAACTGGCCTGGATGCAGGATCAGGGGGAGGTCCCGGAACTCGAGGCTTCGGCCATGAAGCTCATCTTCACCGAGCTCAGCGTGAAGATGGCCAACACGGCCGTGGACCTTCTCGGCCCTTATGGCCTGCTGGACAAGGGCTCCAAATGGGCACCCTTCGGAGGGAGGGTCGGTATGGGATATCTGGATTCGATCTCCGGCCCGATCGGTGCCGGAACCTCGGAGATACAGAAGACCATCCTTGCCACCCGGGGGCTTGGACTGCCCCGCGGCCGATAGAGCTGCGACGGGAAGGGGGCCTTTCACTTACTGTCATTCCCGCGAAGGCGGGAATCCCTTGGCATAGGGAGATCTACCATGGAATACGAACTCACAGAAGAGCAGAAAATACTCCAGAGCTCGGCCGCCGACTTCCTGAAGAAGGAATGTCCCAAAGAGCTGGTGAGGGAGCTGGAAGAAACCGACGAAAAGCACTCGCCCGAGCTCTGGCGAAAGATAGCCGAGCTGGGGTGGCTGGGCCTCAACCTGCCCGAGGAATACGGGGGAACCGACTGGACCTTCCTGGACATGGCCGTGCTCATGGAAGAGATGGGCTACAATATCTGCCCGGCCCCGTTCATCTCCACGGCCATCCTTGGATGCGTACCCGTCCTCGAGGCCGGCACGGATGACCAGAAGCAGGAGATCCTGCCCAAGGTGGCCGGCGGCGAGCTGATCATGACCATGGCCCTGACCGAGACGGACGGTGGATGCGAACCGGCGACGATCAAAGTCAAGGCTACGCAGGAAGACAACGGGTGGGTCATCGATGGGGTCAAACTCTTCGTCCCCGACGCCCTGGTGGCTGACTACATCCTGTGCGTGGCGAGAACGAGCGAAACGATCGATCCTGAGGCGGGCCTGACTTTGTTCCTGGTCAAGAGAGACCTGCCGGGAGTGACCGTCACCCCTTTGAAGACGATCTCCAAGGAGAGTCAGTGTGAAGTTGCCT
This sequence comes from bacterium, assembly GCA_028277985.1. Classification (GTDB taxonomy): domain Bacteria; phylum Desulfobacterota; class DSWW01; order DSWW01; family DSWW01; genus S015-6. The sequence continues at coordinate 60,322 of JANQFG010000164.1, forward strand.
TCGAAAAGGTCCGCCTGGATGCAGGGAGCATCATCGGACAGGTGGACAAGGCATGGCCTGTCGTCAAGACCGCCATGAACAAGGCCGCGCTGGCCCGTGCCTCTGAAAGCGTTGGCGCCATGCGGGCGGCACTGGACCTGAGCCTGGCCTACTCCAAGGACAGGGTGCAGTTCGGACAGCCCATCGGGGGGTTCCAAGCCATGCAGCACTATATGGCCGACATGTGGGTGGACATACTCGGCGCCCGCAACCTGGTGCTTCGGGCCGCCTGGAAGCTGTCCACCGGAGGGGCGGCCGACAAGGAGGTCAGCATGGCGAAGATCAGGGCAGGGGAGATGGGACGGAAGGCGACGACCACGGGTCACCGGATTTTCGCCGGCATCGGCTTCACCATGGAGCACGATCTGCACCTGTACCATCGCAGGACCGTGGCGGGCGATATCGTGTTCGGTGACTCCGATTTCCATCACGAGCAGGTGGCCAAGAGCCTTGGTCTCTGAAACAGGACCATACGAGAGGATGAAGAGGGATGTTTTCCAAGATACTGATTGCCAACAGGGGTGAGATCGCCCTTCGGGTGATACGGGCGACCCGGGATCTGGGCATCGCCAACGTGGCCGTCTATTCCGAGGCGGACGCAGACAGCCTGCACGTCCGTCATGCAGACGAGAGCGTGTGCATCGGCCCCCCGATGAGCGCCAAGAGTTACCTCAATATGGAGGCGATCATCGAGGCGGCAAAGAAGGTGGGAGCGGAAGCCGTGCATCCCGGATACGGCTACCTCGCCGAAAGCGGACAATTCGGTCGGGCCTGCAAGGACGCCGGTCTGGTGTTCATCGGTCCTACCCCGGAGACCCTTGAGCTCGCGGGCGACAAGATCAGGGCCAAGACGATCATCAACCAGGCGGGGGTCCCCATCGTTCCTTCCAGCCCGGGCGGGGTGGCCTCTGTTGACGATGCAGCCGCATTCGCTTCCGAGATAGGATATCCGGTCATGATCAAGGCCTCGGCCGGCGGCGGTGGCCGCGGCATCCGTATCTGTCCCGACGAGGAGGTGCTGCGCGAGGATTTTGCCATCGCAAGGGCGGAAGTCAACGCCGCCTTCGGCGACGACACCCTGTATGTGGAGAAATGTCTGGTCGACCCAAGGCACATTGAATTCCAGGTGCTGGCCGACAAGCATGGCAACGTAATCCACCTGGGTGAGCGAGAGTGTTCGATTCAGCGGCGATACCAGAAATTGATCGAGGAAGCACCATCCCCGGCCTTGACGCCTGAGCTTCGGGCAGCCATGGGCCGGGCGGCGGTCGACGCGGCCAGAGCCGTGGATTACTTCAATGCCGGCACCGTCGAGTTTCTGCTCGACCGGGACGGCAGCTTCTACTTCATGGAGATCAACGCGCGTATCCAGGTGGAGCACCCGGTTACGGAGATGGTGACCGGCGTGGATCTGGTAAAGGAACAGATACGCCTGGCCGAGGGAGGCAGCCTTGACTACACCTTTGATGATCTGAATCTGAGGGGCTGGGCCATCGAGTGCCGGATCAACACCGAAGATCCTGACCGGTACTTTCTGCCGTGCCCCGGCACCATTGAAACCTACAACCCGCCCGGCGGGTTTGGGGTGCGGCTGGATACGCATCTCTATCAGGGTTATGAGCTGCCCGTGTTCTACGATTCGCTGGTGGCCAAGCTCGTCGGGTACGATGGGACGCGAGACGGGGCAATCCGGGTCTTGAGCAGGGCGCTCAAGGAATTCACGATCGAGCCGGTCAAGACGACGATCCCTCTCTATCTCAAGATCCTGGACGATCCGGATTTCCAGGAGGGGAACATTCATACAGGCTATGTCAAGAAATTCGTGCCGGATGATGATGACGACGATGATGATGACGATGACGAGGATGAAGAGTAAGAGTGACTAGGCCGTTCGATGAGGGCCAGCAGCCTTTCTTGCGGATGTTGCGAGGGAGCGACAGCGACCGTGGCAACCTCCTGGCCTGGAATTCCTCGCGCATTGTGGTGGGGGCTTCCTTCGCTTCGCTCGGAATCTCCGATTATTGTGACACTCGGCATGTCAATCGGTGGTCCATGGTTCGTATGGAACGAGACGCAATGACGAGGACGAGGACGACGACGAGGACGAGGATGAATGTGGGAGGACAACAGGAATTGCGGGGGCTGTCATGATCTACGATCCGAACATCTGGCTCAAGAATTATGATCCCGGCGTTGGGGCGGAAGTGGACATCTACGGGGAGTCTCTTGCCCAGCTCTTTGAAGAAACCGGCAGGAATTACGCCGACCGGCCCGCGCTGAATTACCTCGGCGTAAGGATGACCTACCGGGAATTGATGGGTCGGGCCGACCGCTTTGCACGAGGGTTATGCGAAAAGGGCCTCAGAAAGGGCGACGTGGTCGCCTTGAACATGCCGAACATCCCGCACCATGTCATCGCGATCATCGGTGCGCTCAAGGCCGGGTGCATTGTGTCCGGACTGTCGCCGCTGTTCACACCGGATGAAATGGCCTACCAGCTGAACGACTCCGGCGCCAAAGCCTTGGTCTCCTTGGACTTGATGTTCGAAAACGTGTTCTTGAAGATCGCGGACAAGGTGCCGAATCTAGAGACCGTGCTCGTGGCGGGCGCCTTCGATTTTCTTTCCGAAGACGATGCAGCCCCGAAGGGGTCCCCCGTGCCGGGCAAGGAGGTCGCGGGTTTTGTGGATTTCTGCAATGGCTACCCCCCTGAGGCCCCGGAAGTAGCGCTGTCCCGGGAGGACCCGGCCTTTATCCTCTACACGGGCGGCACCACCGGAGCGCCGAAAGGCGCGGTTCTTCTTCACAGGAACACGCTGGCCAACCTGGCTCAATTCAATGCCTGGCTCGAGATGGAGAGAGGCGCGGAAAGGAATCTTGCCGTTTTTCCCATGTTCCATGTGGCCGGCTGCTTCATCTGCTGCGTGACCCTCTATCTTGGCGGTGAACAGACTCTGATCCCGAATCCCCGGGACCTGAACCATCTCATCAAGGAATGGGATGACCTGAAGCCGACCTGGGGCATCATGTCTCCGTCTCTGTACACCATGCTCATGAACGAAGAGTCCTTTCGCCAAATGGATTTCTCCCTGTTGAAGAAGTGCTTCTCCGGGTCGGCTCCGTTTTCGGTGGAAGGAATGAATGCCGTGGAAGAGTTGGTCGGCAAGGGCAAAGTGACCGAGGGGCTGGCCATGACCGAATGCAGCCCCATGTTCGCCGTGAATCCTTTCAAGGGGAGGAAAAAGGTCGGGTCCGTGGGTGTACCCATTCCCTCCACCCTGGTCAAGATCATGGACGTCGAGACCGGAGACCGGGAGATGCCGCTGGGGGAGCCTGGAGAGATTATCGTGCACGGTCCCCAGGTCATGAAGGGCTATTACAACAAGCCCGCAGAGACTTCCCATGCCCTTCGGGAGCACGACGGCAAGATCTGGATGCACACGGGTGACGTGGGCTACATGGACGAGGATGGCTATATCTGGGTGGTGGACCGGTTGAAGGACATGGTCGTTGTGGGAGGCTACAAGGTCTTTTCCACGGAAGTGGAGGGAAAGCTCTACGAGCATCCGGCCATCATGTTCTGTGCGATCATCGGTTTACCCAACCCGGATCGACCGGGGAGCGAGCTGGTGAAACTGGTTGTTCAGAAGAGCGAAGCCTATCAGGATCGATCGGATGAAGAAGTAAGAGAGGAGTTGACCGCCTTTGCCCGAGAGAAACTTGCGCCGTACAAGGTGCCCAAGATCATCGAGATCGTGGATGCCATGCCCCTTACCGCCGTGGGAAAGGTGAACAAGAAGGCATTGCGAGTATAAACCGTCCTTTTGAAAGGGAGGAGAACAGTATGGCAGAGAAGATCGCGCATCCGGACGAAATCTACTTCAACGAAGACCATGGCATCCTCCGACAAACGGTCGGCGATTTCGTTGAGAAAGAGATCAATACGAACCTGGACGAATGGGAGGAGACCGGGCTGCCACCCCTCCACGATCTTTTCAAGAAACTGGGCGATCTGGGTTTGCTCGGGATTCGGTACGACGAGAAGTATGGGGGCCAGGGCCTGGATTACTGGTTCGAGCTGGTATTCCTGGAGGAGATCGCCCACATCAAGGGTCTCGGAATCCCGGTGGCGATCGCCGTGCAGACACACATGGCCACGCCGGCGATTGCCGAGTTCGGGAGCGAGTACCTCAAAGAGACCTACCTGAAGCCGGCTGTTGCGGGTGACATGGTGACCTCCATCGCAGTCACCGAACCCGGGGCGGGCTCCGACGTGGGCGCCCTGGCAACAACCGCCAGGCGGGACGGCGACTCCTACGTCATCAACGGCTCCAAGACCTACATCACGAATGGAACGCAGGCAGACTTCATGACCTTGCTCGCGAGAACGAGCGACGACCCCGGGTATCACAGCTTCGGTCTCTTCGTGGTGCCGACCGATCTGCCCGGTTTCGAAGTGAGCAAGAAGCTCGACAAGCTCGGCATGAGGAGCAGCGACACGGCCGAACTCTTTTTCGACGACCTGCGAGTGCCGGCCGAGAACCTGATCGGCGAGGAAGGGGAGGGATTCATCTATCAAATGCAGCAGTTCCAGCACGAGAGGTATTCCATACTTCCCTCCTCCTACATCACCACCCGGGACATGATCGACATGACCGTGGATTACCTCCAGCAGCGAATCGTTTTCGGTAAGCCGCTGAGCAAGCAGCAGGCCCTGCAGTTTCGTATCGCGGAATGGCTGACCGAGATCGAATGCATGAAACGCTTCACCTATCACATCGTGGGGATGAAAGAGGCCGGTCTGGACGCCACCAAAGAGATCACGATGGGGAAACTGAAGGCCGCCAGATTGTTTCAGGAAGTGGCCACGGGTTGTATGCAGATGTACGGAGGGATGGGCTTCATGAACGAGACCCTGATTACACGCTATTACCGTGACGGCCGGGTCTTCTCTGTCGGAGGTGGAGCGGATGAGGTCATGTGCCAGGTGATTGCCAGGATGGAGGGGCTGTAGGGAGAAGGATAGCATTGTCTCCTCTTGAAAGGCGGAACGAGATGGAATGGAAAACAAGGGTAACCGATCTGCTGGGGTGCAGGTACCCGATTCTGGAGGGAGCCTACGCCGGCATCGGTAATTGGAAGTTTGCGGCGGCTGTTGCCGAAACGGGGGCATACGGGCTCATCACCGCCTCTGCCTACAAGACCCCTGACAAGCTGCGGGAGGCGATACGGAAATGTCGCGACGCCACCGACGGTGCCTTTGGTGTAAATCTCAGTTTCGGGATCTGCCCCCGGATCGATGAGATGCTGGAGGTCTGTATCGAGCAGGAGGTACCGGTAGAAACGGCTGCCTACAAGCCGGATGCCCTGGCGCCGCGCATCAAGGAAGCCGGACTGACCTGGGTGCACAAATGTGCTAGAGTCAGGGACGCCGTACATGCGGAAAAGCTGGGCGCGGATGCGGTCATCGTGGTCGGCCTGGAAGGTGTCGGGTTCAAGAGCCCGGAGCAGTTGCCCACTTTGATCAGCACGATCCAGGCGAAAAAGGAACTCAAGGTTCCATTCATTGCCGCGGGAGGCATCGGAAACGCGCACGGCTTCATGGGCGCTCTCGGCATGGGTGCGGACGCCATCATGATGGGAACGGCGTTCATGGCCACGGACGAATGCCCGCTGAGCGAGAAAGCAAAGGAGAAGATCGTCCGCTCTTCCCCCTATCATCCTCAGCTTCGCAGCCAGGTGCTGTCGCCTCCGGATCCGGTTGCGTTCAAGGAAGCAATGGATATGCGTGGCAAGCTGCCCCTGGAGGAGTGGCTGAGGATGATCGAACGCGTGAACTTCAAGGATCCCGCGTGGAAGACAGACAGCGACCCAACGGGCGAATACGGTTTCGACGACGAATGGATAGGTGAGAAGCCGAGCAAGATCGTGTCTCTGGCGGTGGGAGTCCTCGATCAGGTGGTGCCTGTCAATGACCTGGTCCAGGGCATTGTCAAGGGAGCCGAGGAGCTCATGGATGGATGGACGTTTCTACAGCAGAGGGGAGTGTGAAGCATGCTAGAACAAGCGATCGATTTTCGGGAAGAGAGTGAAGCCCTCTATGAGCTGCTTGCGCCGCTCGCGGACGAGGATTTTGAACGTACGACCCAGTTCAAGCAATGGAAGATCAATGATGTGCTCACCCATCTGCACATATGGAACTGGGCTGCCGATCTGACCTTGAAGGACAGTGAGGGTTTTGGCGAATTCCTTCAGGAAGTGGCGACTCATGTGGCCGAGGGCTCTATTCGTGACTTTGAAAACAAATGGATCAAAGGGGTCAAGGGCAGAGCGCTGCTGGAGGAGTGGCATACCTTCTGTCTCGCCATGTCGGATCGGTATGGCGCTGCCGACCCGAAGGCACGCGTAAAATGGGCCGGCCCAGACATGAGCGTCCGCTCCAAGATAACCGCGAGGCTCATGGAGACCTGGGCGCACGGACAGGAAGTCTATGACCTCCTCGGAGTCGTGCGCGTCGACAAGGACCGGATCAAGAACATCGCCATGCTGGGGGTCAACACCTTCGGCTGGACCTTCATGTGCCGTGGCCTGGAAGTGCCCCAACCCGTTCCCTACGTGAAGTTGACCGCCCCATCCGGTGCTGTCTGGGAATGGAACGAGCCCTCTGATGATAACCGTGTGGAAGGATCTGCCACCGAGTTCTGCCAGGTGGTGGCCCAGGTGCGGAGCATCGCCGATACAACTCTCCAGGTGAAAGGGGAGGTCGCCACGCGCTGGATGTCCATGGCACAGTGCTTCGCAGGCCCACCGGAAGAACCGCCTGCGCCCGGGACTCGATTCACCAAGACCGGGTAGATACCGGGCTCGCTCTTTCCATCTCCAACATCTTTCCTGTCTCTCGCCGGATTGCACAATGCGGTGCGCTTGGTGGAGCCGAATCGCCTGCGCCGGCCCCGATTCCGTCCTTCTTGAGGAAGAGGAGACCCTTCATGTCCTTGAAAGTCGATTTCTTGGGAATGGAGCTCAAGACACCGTTTCTCGTTGGTTCAGGCCCGTGGTTGGGAGAAGGGTCGAGAATCGTGCAGATGATCCCGAAGCTGGCCGAGAACTGGGGGGGAGTTGTAACGAAAACCTATATCAAGGACTTCAACATCCGCTGGAACCCCCATCTCTGGAGCACCCGGAAATATCGCGGCATCGGTATGCAGAACGCCGGGCCGAAACTGACGGATCCCACTTCTGAAGAATTGGAGGGCCTAAGGAAGAGCTGCAGCATGGCCCACGATGAGGGGCTGATCGTTATCGGCAGCATCATGGGGCGGTGGGTCTCGGAATGGGGCGAACTCGTCACAATGATGCAGGAGTCAGGGGTGGACGCAATAGAGCTGAACCTGTCTTGCCCGGCGCGCATCGATGCGTTCAAGGATCACAAGACCGGATACATCATCGGGCAGAACGCGGACCTTGCCGCTGAGGCGGTTCATGCCGCGAAACAGGCCGCGTCCGTGCCGGTGATTCCGAAGTTGACCTCTAATGTAACGAGTGTCGTCGAGATCGCCGGAGCATGTCAGCAGGCGGGAGCCGACGCGCTTTCAGCGATCAATACTGTGCCGGGTATCATTGGGATCGATGTGGAAACAGGCATCCCATTGAGCAGTGACGTTAACGACCGTGCCTGGGTGTCCGGTGTAAGCGGTCCCATGATCAAGCCGATCGGGCTCAGAATTGTCAGCGAGCTGAGCCGCGAGATCGATCTGCCTATTCTGGGAATCGGAGGAATAGACGGCTGGGAAAGCGCTGCAGAGTATATCATGGTTGGAGCGAGTGCCGTTCAAGTCTGTACCGCGTTCATGTGGAAGGGCTATCCTTTGGGGGAGGCAATGTGTAAGGGCCTCCAGGGATATCTGGCACACAAGGGATATGAAAAGGTTTCCGACTTCCAAGGGTCTTCCCTGAAATACTTCTCCGATTCCCTTGAATCATGCAGCGCTCTGGCAGTGATCGATGAGGACCGATGCAACGGGTGTGGAGAGTGCGAAACAGCGTGCACCGATTCTTCCTACGGGGCCATCTCCATCGAAGCAGAGCGGGCCGTGGTCGATGAGAGATCTTGCGTGGGGTGTGGGCTCTGCCGCACGATCTGCAGACGAGAAGCCATCCGATATGTAGCGGTATAAGGCTGGGCTCCATCTTCTTGCGAGGTTTCCCCACCGAGCTTGTCCGGGATTCCCCACGCTGGCTAGCTGTCTGGAATGATTCGATTTTTCTTGCGATGGCAGGGCCTTCCTCCTACAATAGAAGGTACCTGGTGTTTCGTTGATTTCTCTGACTACAAGAGATGCTGACCGCTGTGGAGGACATCATGGAATAGCCGGAGGAACGATCTCCCTCGGGTTTGCCGGTCTTCACTCCGGCCGGCCCGTCGAGGTTGTGCATGGCCACCGCAAAGCCCAGCCATCCGTTTCACACCCCGGAAGATCCGCGGACCGCTTCCATAGACGAACTACACACAAGTCGAGACCAGGATGACTCGGCCCCTGTCAGTGTGGGAGAGTCGTATCCGGCCACGCCCGTGCTGGGCCATCGTGGGGTGCGTCAGGATCTGCTCAGGTGTGTCCGTCATTGGCCGTACAGTATGATCTTTTCCAATTGCAGAGCCTTCGCCGATGTGCTGCGTTCGATCGAAAAGGTTCATGTCAATCTTCCCGTGTTCGGATCCCTGCAATACTTTAAGCATTGCTCTACTTACACGTGCTCAATGGGTTGTTCCTATTTGCAGTACCTCTGGAAACCGCCCAGGCTGTAGACGTCGGCATCCTCCGAGACAAAATACTGGGCCGGACTCTTGTTGTAGACGCACTCGAAGGCCGAGGCGTGCTCTGCACGTTCGTCAACGACACTGACTACGCGAAAATATGGGATCTGGAAGGCCGCTTCCTCATCCGAGGCCACACCCCAGATGTTGTGCCACACCTTCCAGTGGTCACCCGAGTGGTCGAAGATCTGCTTGTAGTAGCCGCAGAAGTGTTCCTTGTCGATCCACATGTACTGCTTGCCGTAGTTGTAGAACGGGTCCTTGGCGTGACATTCGATCTTCCAGGCCGGTCGTTTGACAAAGAAGACGTCCTTCGTTGCCGGGGCCCAGGGCGCTCCCTGCCAGCCCTCTACCTGGTAGCCGGCCTTGTACACCCTGCCCGGTGGTTCTGCAGATGTCATTGTGCCTAACGAGTCACGCTGGCACTTGACCAACTCGGAGCCATAGAACAGGCCGAGGATCTCACCTTCACCCACGAGCTTGAAGTCGAAGTAGGGCACCTTTCCGTCATAGCCGAAGTAGCCGGTGTCGTCAGCGGAGAAGTCGGAGCCGAACATTGCGTCCGACCGGTTGGCCGGGCTCATGCGCCGGACTCTCCTGATGGCAGGCACATAGCCGAAGGTCATGTCCGGCTTCATGCCCAGGTACCGCCAGGTCAATACGGCGGTGCCGGCGAGGTCGTAAGGAGAGACCACTTTGAGCACGTACTGTTCCTGAAAGCCCTTCGGGTTCTTCATGTCTCCAATGCCCGGCCAGCCGAGGAAGTTGGCGGTCCTCATGTCGACCACCACGTCACGTTCGTGCCGGGTCTTGCTCACGTAATGTCCCATCATGCCCGGCCACCGGCAGTTGCCCTGGAGCATACGGATCATCTTTCCGTTGTACACGATTTTGAGCCCAGCCTTCGGGTCTTTCGGATCGATCTTCGGAAAGGGGAGGCCAATGACATCCGTAGCGAGCTCACCGTTGCCGGCGTTCACCAGCTCGTTCTTCTCGTTCACATCGTACTTGCCGATATTCGATTCCATTCTGTCGTGCGCGTATTTGGGAAGGGCCTTTCCGACATCGAAATCCAGCTTCCCGATGGGTGTGGTGTATTGCCCGGTCTTGTACCAGTCCAGCACCGGATCGGGCACCAGCCCCTTGATCTCTTCCCAGTTCGATGTGTCGATCATCTCGCCCGGCGCAAGGTCGGCGTTCGCCAGAGAACCCAGCCCCAAGAGAAGCCAAATCCAAATCGATATGACGACGGTGAATTGTCTCTTCTTCATTTTCGTTCCTCCCGTTCTTGTCAGTTGAGCAGGTAACTGATCACAAAACTTATCTGATCCCGGTCCCGGTAGAACCCGAAGTTCGTGAAGGAACCGTAGATCCCGCTGTACTGGATCAGGAAGCGGAAGGGCTCCCTCAAGAAATTCACCTGGGGCTGGAACATGAAGGCCCCACGGGCGTCGTAGGCCAGAACGATCTGCGGGTTGACCTGACCGCTCATGTACGACGTGCTCGTCAGGAACGTGAACGTACCCTCCAGCTCCCGTAGTCCCGCGTAGTTCGAGTCATCCGGGTAGATCGGCACCGCCTGTTCGATCCGGTCGTCGTAGTTCAGGATCATCTGCCCGAAATACTGCATGGACACGAAGAAGGTCTGCGTCTTGTTCAAGGAGCGGATCCACACGTTCTTGTCGAAACCGATCATCCACCTCAAGATGTCTCTCTCCGTTTTGTTCCCCTGCGTGGGCAGTACCTCCAGCCCGGGAATCGGAAGCCCCGTAGGGATCAATGGAGCGTTTTCGTCAGGGATGAACACAGACTCCTTCCAGAACATGGCCATCTCGGCACGGATCACCACGTCCAGGTTCATTTCCCAGAAGTTGAGCGCTCCACCCGTGACCTGGATGTCATCGTAGTAGAGCGAAAGGGAATATTCGGGTAGAAGCCCGCCTACGTCCTTCTCGTTCAGAATGGTCGACGGCAGGTCCATGAAGCTCTTGTAGTGCGCCACGGACAGGTTCACCGAGTCGAAGAGCACGCCCTGCAGCCTGGCTCCCCACCGGCTGTTGCGCATCTCCTTGGGCGGCGTGTCGATCAAGATAGGCAGAGGTGCCGGCGCCAACGGGATCGAATAAGGCGTGCCACCGGGTGCCAACGGCGAGACCCGCACATCCCAGGTGCCCGGCACCCAGAAACCTTCGAGTGTCAGTGACGCCGCAGGACCCACGTTGCCGAAGTTGTAGCTACCCCGGACCATCCAGAGCGGGATCCGCCGGTCGTCCAGATCCTCGAAGATCCCCCCGTACGTGTTGTCCAGCGGGTTGATCGTATCCAGGAGCCGGAACACGTCCGTCTCTCCCCAACTCAAGTTCTGTCGCCCGATCCGGAAGAAAGCGGGCCCCTTGGCGAGGTCCCCGTAGCACTCCCACAGATCGTAGGCCTGCTTGAAGGAGTCGATGTTGTCCTTGTCCCGGTCCCGAACCTCCTTCAGGGCACTCGGCCCCACGCTATAGACCGCCTCGTACATGAACCGGCCCACGATCCGGTACTTCACCTCCATCCCCCACCGTGAAAGGGGCTTCATGAAGTCGATGGTGCCCATCAGATGCTTCAGATCATGGCTCACCTCCAGGTAGGCGATGTTCCGCCACTGGACCAGATCCCCCACCGACAGGCCCGGCTGCGTGAACCCCTCCGAATCATCCATCCTGAGCGAGATCCTCGACTGGAGCTTGGCAATGAACTCCAGGCTCCGGTGCTCGTCGATCACCACCGCCTGTGCCGCCTCGGTCACGATGAACATGACCAGCAGGCAGGATGACACCCTGAGCAGAGACCGTACTGTTTCACTCGGTACCTTCATCATTCCCCCCGTTCTTCGTTTATTTGCATCTGTGGCCCGGCGTTTCTATTCTCTGGTTCGGCGCTGAGCTCGGGCCCCCGACGATATGGAGACTACCTACACGTTCCTTTGCACGACGAAGTTCGGTTTGAAGATCGTCACCAGAGTGGGAACGAACACCAGGGCATTGACCATGTTCAGGAACATGAGCAGGCAGAGCAGAAGCCCCATCTCCGCCTGGAACTTCAGATCGATAAAGATCCAGAAGAAG
>JANQFG010000170.1 GCA_028277985.1 bacterium
ACCAGATGAAGACCGGGCCGGTGATGGTTGAATTCAGATCACCCTCCAGGCTGATCATGGTCAAGGGTACTGTGAAATCTGCTACCTTGAGCACGTGGATCTTGTACTCCGCCATCTTCACTTCCTCCTTTGTGCGAGTCAAACCGAATCAGTCGTTGTAGGTTTAAGCAGCCCACCTAAGACAGATCTCACCTGCTTTGTGTGGAGGGAGTTTCTCACCCGTCGTGATGTCCTTGATCACGAGTTCCACCCCTGGCATGGGACTGCCATTGGTGTGCTTCATGATGCCATAGACCGGGCAATCCGGTTCGCCCGTGGAAACACCAGGCCCGTTCTCGGTCTGAGCATACGTTTTAACGATTTTGGCATCCGGATCCGTACACACCTCGTTGCGGATCATCTCAAAGGGTCGCGGCAGAACAGCGCCTAGGGACTTGTTGAGATTGAATGTGTAGTTGCCGACATCGAGGACCCGTATCATGGCCTGGAAAGGAGCACCGAAACCGAAGGTCCTTCATGACCCTCGCATCCATCCTGATCAAGTCCTCCCTCGGGTGGGACCGCTGGGCCGTGTTCGTTGTCATCACCCTGGTGCTCGTGGTGGGGGGGAAGGTACTCGGTGAACCTGAGAGTGGGGGATACCGAGGCCGGGGCCGCTCTGCTTTTCTCGAACCATCCGCACAACAACACCTTCCGGTACTTCATCCAGACCCTTGTGGGGGCCACGCAGTTCGTGATCATCGCCGATGGTGACAAGGAGGGCACGATCAAGAACGAGCGTACCCTGCAGGCCATGGAGGATTTCCAGCGGTTCAAGGAAACCGAGGGAGGGGCAGGGAGGACGCTTACCTTCACGAGCATGATCAAACGCATCTTCCGCAGGTTCCACGAAGAGTACCCGAAGTGGGAGATGGTGCCCGAGGGCCCGAAGCACCTGAGCGAGATCGGATGACGCCAATCCCCTCATACCTAAAATCGATGTGTGACCACTCCAGGTCAAGAATCTCCTGCTAGCCGCTGCATTCCTCAGAAGAAGATCGATGATGGTCTCGTTTCCCCACCATCCATTCCGGGTGAATTCCTGAATCTGTCCCTGTGAAACCGGTATCATGTTTCACCTCGATTGATAGGGAACTTGATTCGGGCAGCAAGAGAACAAGTCAGAAGGCGATCACGACACCATCCTGTCTTGTTTGTCCCAGAATCTTGCTTTGATCGCCTTCTTGTCGAGTTTACCAAGGTTCGTCAAGGGGATCTCGTCCCAGAATTCGACCGTCTTCGGAGCCACGAGACGGCCTTTCCTCTCCTTGACAAACCGAATCAGCTCTTCTTCGGTGGCGGCTTTCTCCTTGTGCAGGATCACGATGGCCTTCACTTCTTCTCCCCACTTCTCGTGAGGAACCCCGACCACTGCCGCCCCCTTCACCGCGGGATGTTCGAACAGAACATCTTCGATCTCCCTGGGGTATATGTTGAAGCCGCCGCTCACAATCATGTCTTTCTTTCTGTCTACGATGTACAGGAAACCCTCTTCATCCTGTTTCGCTATGTCGCCCGTATGCAACCAGCCATCCCGGATGGTCTCCGAAGTGGCCTCGGGGTTCTTGAAGTAGCCATTCATCATGTTGGCACAACGCACGGCAACCTCTCCAGCATTCCCCCGCTCCACTTCATTCCCTTCATCATCCAGAAGCTTGACTCGCGTATGAAACGTCGGCCTTCCGGCGGAACTCAGGATTTCCTTTTCCCTTTCCGGGTCTTCAACAATGTGTTCCTCTCGGGACAAGACGCTCATCATCATGGGTGCCTCGGTCTGGCCAAAGAGTTGCGTCATTACGGGCCCGAACGTATCGAGGGCCTGTTTGAGCCGGTCGGGAGCTATGGCGGAAGCACCGTAGATGATATTCCGGAGGCTGCGCAGGTCATATTCCTTGAGATACTGGGAATCCAGTAGAACATAGATCATCGTCGGGACGAGAAAGGTGGCCGTTACTCTCTCCTTTTCCATGGTTTCCAGAAGCAACCTCGGGTCAAAGTGATCGATGATTACGACTCTCCCTTTTCGCAGAAGAACCGGAAGCATCAGACACCCGCCTGCATGCGTCAGCGGTGTCGGATAGGCGAACACCTCATCCCAGCCCAATCCCAGTTCCAGCATCTCCATCAAGACGGTGTAGACCCAGCCCCTGTGGGAAACCATGACGCCCTTCGGTTTTCCTGTTGTCCCGCCGGTATAGTAGATCCCGACCAGGTCTTCCGGGTCGATCTCGACTTCTCTGTAGGACGGGGATGAAGAGTCTATGAGACTCTGGAAGTGATGATGTCCTTCCACTACGGAAGCATGGTCCTGGCCGACACAAATGAAATGCCTGACCGTCTTCAGATGGGGGATCATATCCTTTACTCTGGGAGACATCGATTCGTGATAGATCAAGGTGCTGCTTTCGGCCTGATTCATCATGTAGATGTGGTCGGAGGTGCTCAGAAGTACGGCAAGCGGCACACGAACGCACCCGCTTTTGGCAACGGCAATTTCACAGAAGACGTATTCGGGGCAGTTAGCCATCAGAAAGGAGACGGTCTCTCCCTTCTTCAGGCCGAGTGATTGAAGGGCGCTTACCAGGCAGGCTGCTTTTTGGCCCATTTCTTCGTAGGTATACGACTCCTCCTTGTAGGTGATGGCAGTCTCGGGTCCGTAAAAGTCCACACAACGATCATACAGCTCGCCGATTGTCCATGCGATCAAGACCTGACCCCTCTCCCAGTTAGACCCTCATGTGGAACATCAGCTTGTAATCGAACACCATCACCGCTTCGTCCCGCTGGTTCTTCACCGTATAGCGCCAGACCAGAATCCCTTTGTCGGGCTTCTTGGTCTTCTGCTTCTCCATGACTTCGACAACGACCGTTATTGTATCTCCCATCTTCACAGGGGCGGTCATTTTCATGTTGTCCACCCCAAGCCACGCAACTGCAGAATCTCCCGCAAACCCGGCCATGCCGACCAGGCCGACGGCCATCCCGAAGATAAGCGGGCCGTGGGCGATGCGCTCGCCGAATTGCGTCTTGGCGGCATACTCCTTGTCCATGTGAAGAGGGTAGAAATCCATGGTCAAAGAGGCCCAGTTGACCACATGGGTCTCCGTTACCGTAATGGAAGCGGTCGTGTAGATATCTCCGACGTTGAAGTCGTCACCGTATTTGCTGTGTTCCATACCATCACCTCGCATCGAACGAAGTTTACCTGCCCCAGAGCATTACTTCTTCGCCGGCCTGAACTTGGGAAGGGTGAACTCATCGTTCAGTTTCTCGAAGGTAACCTCCACGGGCATATCGCATTCCAGTTCGCCGAAATCGCAGTCCACCATGTTGCTCAACATCTGGACACCCTCCTCCAATCGTATGAGAGCAACCACGAAGGGGATGTCGTTCGTGAATGCGGACGGCGCGTTGTTTTCCACGACCGAATAGCTGAAAAGGGTCCCTTTTCCGGAGGCTTCCACCCACTCGATGTTGTCCGACAGACAGTGGGGACAGGCGATTCGAGGATAGAAGATGTGCTTGTCACAGTCCTTACACTTCTGGAGGATCAGTCTTTCTTCTTTGGCTGCGTCCCAGAAGGGTCTGGCCCAGGGAGTAACCTCAGGAGAGGGTTTTTCCGGTATCTCCATTTTCGTTCCTCCTTGTTACGGAATCTCTGTTCCCAAGACGGTGACCTGGGCATCCATGTAGGTGCCGCCTGTTCCTGTCTTCACTGCGAACTTCGCACCTTCTACCTGCCGATCCCCGGCCTTTCCCATGAGCTGACGGGCCGCCTCCACCGTGATCGCCACACCGCCTCCCGCACCCGTATGCCCCTGGGATAGCATGCCCCCGTTCGTGGTGCATGGGGTCTTCCCGCCGGGCCAGGTATCCCCTCGCAGAAACATCTCGCCCGCTTCGCCCCTCTTACACAGGCCGACCTCCTCGAAGGCGATGATCTGATAGATGGGGTAGGAATCGTAGATCTCGGCTACATCGATATCCTTGGGCGCGATGCCGGCTTGCTCGAATGCCTCCTTGCCGGCCTCTGCCCATCCGTATCGGGAGATATCCGGCTCTTGAGAAAACACATGATGGGATACGACCCCCCCTTCCCCGAGAATGTAGACCGGTTTGTTCGGAAGGTCCTTTGCCCGTTCCGCCGAGGTAACGATGAACGCGGACCCACCGTCAAAGAGCATATTGGACATCTTGGCCCTCACCGACGTGGAGAGCATCTTGGACGACATGACTTCCTCGATGGTAAGGGGCTTGCGGAAGAAGGCGTTCGGGTTCAGCTCCGCCCATTTCCGGTTGGAAACGCACACCGCTGCAAATTGCTCGTCCGTGCATCCCGTCTCGTATTTGTACCGGGTCGTGGACAGGGAGGCCACGGTGGAATAATGCTGGCCGTAGGGAACCTCCCACTCAGGGGAAATCCCTGAAACGGCAAACAGATCGATCCCTCCCTGTGCCGTGAGGCCCGTACCCAGCTTCTCCGAGTGGACGAACAGCACGCACTTTGCCGTACCGCTTGCGATCATGCCTGCTGCCAATTGCAGCCCCGTACTGCTGCTGGACCCGCCCGAGAAGATCAAGCAGTTCATCTTGCAGTTCTTCAGCCCAAGCTCTTCGGCCAGCCGCGCGGTTGTCAGCTCCCCAATATAGGAGAAGCTGAACATGGCGGCCGTGGGCATAACGAAATCGATCTCATCCTTGTCGATGTCCGCATCCCGGATGGCCTGCCTGGCAGATTCCACGGCATGGTAGATCGCCGGCTTTTCGGGGAATCTTCCGGTCGGCACCTCGCCGGTTCCCACTATTGCCACTTTGCCTTTCACACTGCCCATGATTCCCTCCTTATCGATCCATTCGGTTGCTATAGTCCCAGTTGTCTCGCGATGATGTTCTTCTGGATCTGGGTGGTTCCTCCGCCGATGGAGAGGATGAGGACGTCTCTCAGGTATCGTTGCGCATCGTATTCCATGGTATAGCCATAGCCACCCAGAATCTGTACGCCTTCCAGGGCAACTCTTTTGGCCACTTCAGAGCAGTAGGACTTCGACATGGAGGTCTCCTTCACACACTCCATCCCCGAAGTCTCTTTCCATGCCGCGTAATAGGCCAACAACCTCGCGGCCTCCAATTCCGTTGCCATATCCACCAGCTTGTGCTGGATGGCCTGGAACTGACCGATGGGCTGTCCGAACTGCTCCCGCTCCTTTGCATATTCCAGGGCATATTCGAAGGCACCCTGGCCTATCCCCAACGAGCAGGCCGAAAGAAGCAGGCGCTCTTCATTCAACAACCGCATCATCTGTTTCCAGCCGTGGTTCAGGCAGTCCGGGCCCCCCAGGATGCTCTCGGCAGGGACCCGAACGTCTTCATACGTCACCTCGCACGTGTTCGAGCCCCTGTAGCCCAGGTCCTTGATGGGCGTTGCACTGAAGCCTTCCGATTGGGTCTCTACCAGAAAGTCGGTGATACCCTTGAATTTCGACTCTGCGGTCCGCGTATTGGTTACGACCACATCCGCCATTCCGGCACCCGATATGAACATCTTGCTCCCGTTGATGACGTAGGAGTCCCCGTCGAGAACCGCCCTGGTGCGAATGCTGGCTGCATCCGATCCGGCATTCGGTTCGGTCAGGGCATAGGCGAATTTCACTTCGCCCCTGGCGAGCTTGGGAAGGTACTTCCTCTTCTGTTCCTCATTGCCGTTCTTCAAAACGATGCTCGTGCCGTACAGGGTGATATTGCCCGTGGCCCAGGCCAGAACCGGGATTCTCCTGGACAGCTCTTCATCGAGGATCATCACATCGATGACGTTGCCCCCCTGGCCCCCGTACTCCTCGGGCACATTGATCCCCATGAAACCGAGATCCACGAGCTTTCCCAGAAGCTCGTGGGGATATTCGTCCCGCTCGTCGATCTCCTGGGCCAGTTCTCTGGAGACTTCCGTCTCCACCCACTTGCGAACCGTATCCCTGAGCATGTCCTGTTCTTCTGTGAACCGAAAATCCATGTCACACACCCCCCGAACACTCTCTCCTAATTTCTTGCATGTACTCACATATTCCGTAACCATTTCGCGGATGATCTCGCCGGCAGGCTTGATCTCCTCTGCCTGGGCGACACTCAGCCCGGCGCTCCAGAATTCACGCCACTTCTTGGATCTCAGATCCGGCATGGTGTCGAAGTCCTTGATGCTCTCAGCAAGCCATGAGCAGGGATTTCCCGTTATCCTGTCCGTACAGACGATGTCTTCAGGGCCCGCACCCACAACCGCCTTCTTGTATGCGTCGCTTGCCCTGGATTCCGTGGATGCGATCAAGCGGGTCCCCACGATGACGGCTGCCATCTGCGCCCCCGTGCTGATCCCCCCTGCCGCTATGACCGGCAGACCGACTTTCGATATCAGGTGAGGCACCAGGATCATCGCAGGTGTAGTACCGGGATGGCCGCCCGCACCCAGGCCACCTCAATCAAGCCGTAACATCCAATGCTGCCATTCCCTTTCTCGGATCCCCGGATATTCGTGGACGCACTTCGCCGCATACGCTTGCACAAAGACACCCCGGACATCATGGTCCTTTTGCACTAGAATACCTTCGTAGCCCCTTTGATTCCCTCGTCCTTCAGTTTGAAGTGCTGGATTCTCTCCGTGGCTGTCTTCGGAAAAGACTCACGAAATACCACGTATCTTGGCCTCATGAACTTGGGCAGATTCTTCTCCGACCATAGATGAAACTCCTCAGCCGGCAGCATCTCACCCCCTTTGAGAACGATATGGGCTACAATTTCATCCTCTTTCGTGGCTTCTTTCTCGGCAGGCCTGTAGGGAGTAATAGCTGACTCCGCAACCTTAGGATGTTGGTTGATCAAATGTTCCGTTTGATCTATGGAAACCATCTCGCCTCGCACTCTCAAGGCATCCTTTTTCCGACCGGCAAAGTGCAAATGTCCACGCTCATCCAGATATCCGAGGTCTCCAGTATAGAGAAAACCACCCCTTAGGGCTTCAGCCGTGGCTTCAGGATTCTTGTAGTAACCTTGCATGCGAAGGCCACAGTTACACCTGACCGCTATCTCGCCTGTTTCTCCAACTGGAAGGGGTTCTGAATTCTCATCCAGAATAAACAGTTCATCAGGCGCGTTTGGTTTGCCGTCTGAACCTTGGTGAATGTCGTGTGCAGGGACTATTGTGATGCAGGGATGCTCTGTGAATCCATATACGCTCTGGAATCTGATATTCGGCCACCTTGCCTCTAATACATCATACATTCCTCCAAATGTGCCGACTACCGTGATCTTTTCCTTTTGCTCCAAATCAGTTTCGGGAAGCTTCAGAAGGTTCAGTGGTATAGTACCTGTCCAGTGACCCTGTGTTATCTTGTATTCATCTACATTCTTCCAGTATGTATCCGCTTCGAATCTCTCCTCTACAATCATAGTAGCCTTGAAGTATATGGTTCCAAACATGGTTGCGCTAGCCCAGACATGGGAAAAGGGTAGCTGCATATAGATACGGTCGTCACTTGTCGTTTCAAGATTATGTTCAACCGTGATCGAACTTCTTGTAGCGGATCTGTGGGTATGCAATACCCCTTTGGGAAATCCGGTCGTACCTGAGGTAAATAGTATGCAGAACAAATCGTCAGGTTCCGCAGGACTCACGTAACTCGCCGGTTCTCCCTCAGCTTCTTCATCTAACTCCTCGATCGGCAGCACTTGAATCTGTCTCCCTACTTTGCCGACCACTTGCTCGATTTGGTCCCGATAACGCGATGAGACAATCACATGAGCACTATCCGAAACATCAATGATGTACTGCAGGCTTTCGCCTACAAGAAGCGAGTTTATGGGGACCCAGACAGCTCCTGTAAGAACTGTCGCATAGAGTGTACATGCTAGTTCCGGAGAGTTCTCTGACATGATAGCCACCATGTCACCCTTGGAAATCCCTCTCCTCTCGAGTAGATTTGCTATCCTATATGCTTGCGCTTGAAATTCACCATAGGTTGCCTTGAATCCACGAGAAGGAAATTCAAAGAAGGTTTTCTCTCTTTCACTCTTGCACGCTTCCTCCAGTAGTGATCCTGCACTATAGTTGATCTTTTCCAACTCTATCGCTTCCAAGAAGTCACCTCCTTTTCATCAACGGCGTGTGCTTTCCTTGCTAAGGCCCTTTGAGAATGCGTTCCCCGAAAGTGATGTCGCAAGGACCGAAGCTCACTGCTCCCTCCGGACAAATCATTTCACAAAGCCCGCAAAGACTACAATCCTCGGCGATTACCTTGGGAATGCCATCCTCCATAAACCTTGCCGAACACATGGTATCAGCGCAAACTCCACAGCCATTGCACTTGCTGTCATCTGTTATCGACACCAGGCTTAGGGGTTTCAAGTCCTCCACCGCCTCATTGGCGGACTTCGCGACGTACTTCTGATGCATACTGCGGAAATCTTCAATGCTCTTGTAACCGTGCCGGTCCATGTAGTCGGAAAGGAACTTGTTCATCCTTCGCACCTGGCGGGCACCATGCCAAAGGACAGCAGCACAGACTTGTATGGCCCTGGCACCAAGCATCATCGTTTCTACCGCATTCTCGCCCGTGACGATCCCTCCACCTCCACAGATATCCATATCCGGAAAGAAGCGATTGAGCGTACTGGTCCAGAAGTAACTATGTCCTCTGATCGCAATTCCACCTCCCAGAGCTGAAGGAGGATTCGCATCGACCTCCTTCCAGACCGGCCAACGAGGTCTTCCTTCATTGTGGATATCCGGCGGCAGCAATGATAGGGGGGCGTGCGTAGTGAGGAAGTACTTTGCTCCGGCTCTCTTCACCGCTTCAGCTACCAGACACATCCCGGGATACCCTGCCTGCGGCGTCAGCTTGACCCCTACAGGAATCTTTACTGCCTCGACTATGGCCTGTACAATAGGCTCTATGAGTTGCGGTGAGCTGCCTAACATCATACCGTATGATTCACCAGGCACAGGCACCCTGCCCGGCTCAGTCATGATTCTGCAAGGGCAGCCGGCGTTTATCTCTAACATATCCGCCCCTGCAGCCTCAGCCTTCTTCGCATTCTCTCTATATTCCTCAGGATTGTTAGTAGCGTTCACAATACTGGCAATAATAGGTACATCTTTGGGGAAGGTCTTCTTTAGTGCATCAACAAGAACAAGGCCCTCGTCAATACCACCCAACAACCCCTCACTAGCGCTCAGATAGTAGGAATACTCGCCTTTCGGTCCCAGGGACACATATTGAATACGAGCCTGCCAATCTCTCATCGGTGGCTTTTTGGGCGTCCATCCGAAGCTCTGTGTAACGATGTAGCCCAGTCCTCCATCAACCATTCGCTTGTACCAATCCATGAGCCCGCCATCTATGGGGCCGGCGGGATACCAAAAGCAGCTTGGTGATATTGACGCCAGGCCAATGGGTGAACGAAGCTCTATTCCTGCTAAGCTAGTTGAAATATCCGCCATTTCCATTTTCCTCCTTTAGATTTTGCTTCCCTTTTCGCCTCGGGCTTAGGCCCATCTAACGTTACCTCTTCCTCTCTATCTCCTGCACGTGCTATCCTCCTTCTATATTTAATTCAGCCTGAATTGTGTCTCCCACCGTTTCTCTACGATCAAACCGCGGCACACGACTCGTTCGGGAATCGCGTTTTGAAAACTACCCACCTTCAGATATCTCTGGATAGAGCTCAGGGATTCGTCCCACATCGTTTGGTGTCACATCCAGATATACTTACGTACGGGTCATCCTTGCCGGCTTTATATCTCCCGTACAGTCAGTACCACGAAAACGACGACGGATGTGCAACCGGGGTTACGGTCTTCCCAAGAACTCCCATCTAGTTCAGCAGGTAAGAGAAAGTGAATGAGATCTGATCTCGGTCCCGGAAGAGGCCAAAACCCATGTAGTTGCCGACGATACCCGCGTACTGGAGGCCGAATCGGAAAGGCTCCCGGATATAGCTGATCGAAGGAAGAAACAGCCATACACCGCGCAGATCATAGGCGGCAGCAACTTGCGGGTTGAGCATGCCCTTCAGGTAGGTCGTGCCGAGCAATAGCGTGAACGTGTGCTCGGTCGCCTTTATGTGCGGGAAATGCATGAAATCCTGAACCGGCTCGCCCGTTATCTCGTTGACTGTATATGGCCCGTTGCCCCTGCCGTCATCCGGCACGAATTTGTTCGGGATCGCTGCGGCTATGATCATGTCTTCCTGATGGTTCTGGACCCACTGGCCAAAATACTGAAAAGAAGTCATGAAGGTGCTGATCTTGTTCAACTTCCGGATCCAAACCTGCTTGTCAAAGCCTAGCATCCAACGAAGGACGTCCCTCTCGGCGATATTCCCGGTCTGCGGGCTCATCGGGATCCCATACCAGCCGAAGGAGCGGAGATCCGTTCCCGCGAATACGGCCGTGGCGTCCAGCGCAAGAGGCGAAAGCGGTATGTAGTCGGCGAGAAGTACGCGGCCGTTCTGCGACACTTCGAACACGGGCTCGTCCCAGAACTGGGCGATCTCGCCCCGGATCACGGCGTCCAGCTTCGGCTGCCAGAAGCTCACACTGCCCCCGGTGACCTGCACGGACGGGAACTCGGCAACAGCCTGCAACACACTGAAATCGAGAAACGGACCAACTACCGGTTCCGTGAGTTCGAAGACGAAGGTGGGAAGATCCAGGAAGGTCTTGTAGTGGGCCACGGAACAGTTCATGTTCGCTCCGAAGACCCACTCGAGGCGCCCCCCCCAACGGCTGTTGCTCATTTTCTTGTCCGGCCTGTTGACGTACAGCATATCATAGATCCCTTTGGGGGCAGGCAACATGTATGGTGTGCCAAAGGGTGCGGTCGGGGCGACAGTGGCATCCCAGGTGCCCGGCACCCAGAATCCCTCGATCGCAATCGAGGAGAACGGTCCCAGAGAGCCCAGGCTGTAGTTACCCCGCAACATCCACAGGGGGATTCTCCTGTCATCCAGATCCTCAAAGGTGCCCCCAAAGGTGTTGTCCAGGGGGTTGATCCCGTCCAAGAGCCGGAAGATGTCCGTCTCCCCCCATGCGAGGACCTGCCTGCCTATACGGATAGACCAGGGCCCGCGATAGAAATCGGCATAGGCCTCCCAGAGATCATACGACTGTTTGAACTCGTCGATGTTCTCCCTGTCATTATCGCGGACGGCCTTGAACCCATCCGACCCCACATTGTAGAGAGCTTCGTACATGAAGCGGCCCACGATATGGTACTTGCTTCGGATCTTGAGCCTCCTCAGGGGCCAAAGGATGTCCAGGGACCTTATCAGTTGTTTTAAATCGTGATCGATCTCCAATGTCGCCAGGTTGCGCCATTGGACCAGATCACCAGTCTTTGTATCCTGGGGAAACGTAAACCCGTTTTTCTCCGCATCCTGCAGACGGAAGGTCACCCGCGTTTGAAGCTTGGCCCCGAAGGACAATGTTCGCTTCCCATCAATGTAGACCGCATCTGCTCCTACGGCCAGCCCAAGCAGGAAGACCGCTGCACAAAGGGCAATCAGCATCTGTCTCAATGCCTTCATCTCCCCCCCCTTTATTGTATGCTCTTTTCGGCTCTCCGAACCAAACTGCGAAGAGATTCCAGGTATCCGGCAGATTCTCACTTGCAGAACCTTTTGAAACCGCCCAGACTGAAGTCGTCTTGATCCATGGCGCACAACAAACCAGCCGGTTGTCGCGAGTTATTCAGCGGGAAGACCGTACCGTGCCTTGTTCGATCATCAACCATCAGCAGTGTTACGGTCTGGATCGTCCGCATGTCTTCGGACGGCCCTGCATAACTCGCCCATGCATTCATTGTTGTCTTCCAGTATTTTCCCGCTCGATCATGAATCACCTTCCACACCGAAATCATCTGAATCTCGGCATCTATCCATATCTCTTGGGGACCATAGTTGTAGTAAGGGTCCTTAGCACTCATCTCAATCACATACATGGGCCGCTTCACCCAGACGAAGGTTGTCGGCCACCAGGGTGCACCTTGCCACCCTTCCTTCTCATGGCCGTACACGGGGTCTTTGAATGTTGCTGTCGTCATCCACTGGCACTCGTCTCCTCCACTCAGACTCTGTGGATCAGGGGCCACGAACGGAACGAGGCCATCCCTTTTCCCGATGAGCTTCCAGTTCATGGAGCTGACCTTGCCGTCGAAGGTCCAGGCATCGTCGACACATCCATCGGAGCCGAGGAAGGAATCCGAGCGGTTTGCAGGGCTCATGCGCCGGACTCGGCGGATCGCGGGGATATACCCGAAGGTACTGTCCTGCCGCTCATCACGGTACCGCCAAAGCAAGATGTTTGTGCCCCGGACATCGAAGGGTGCCACAACGATGATCATGGACATCTTCTCCATCTGTTCCTTATTCACCGCTTCCTTTGCACCCGGGAACCCATCCAGAGGGAACTGCCTGTAATCGCACATCACCTCGCGTTCCAATCCCGACTTCAGACCTATCCATCTGGCGGAAAAGGGCCAAATCTGACTGCCCTGCGAGTGATTGTAGTAGAATTTGTTATACATGAGCTTCTCTCCGGCCTTTGGATCCTTTGGATCGACCTCCGGAAAAGGAATCCCTTCAACGAAGGCAGGTAGCTCACCGGTTTTTATGTCGACCATCAATCCGTTCTCGTCTACATCGTGCCTCCCCTTGTTCGTCTCCATGGTCTTTTGGACGAAGGGCACCACATAGTCTTGCGGGTCATGGTTCAACTCGACCACCTCCATCGTCAAGTCTCCCCGCTTCAGCCAATCCAGCACGGGGTTGGGCACAAGACCCTGGGCCTTCTCCCAGTTCGTCTTGTCGATCACCTCGCCCGGGGACACGTCGGCGTTGGCCACCGGAACCATTCCGATGACAAGCCAGAGACCGACCAAGAGCACCCCTGTGCCTGATTTCAACTTTCTCATCCTGCACCCTCCTTCCATTTATTGGAGAAACAAAACTACTGCGGGTCGATCCGCTCTCTTTCCTTCGCCTTGCATGCCGGTTCTTCCAACTGAATGTATGAAGGGGGATCGATGAGGACGACCTTTGTTTGGATTTGTCGCAAGAAGTCTACGCCTTCTCTGCAGACTTCCATCAGCCTCTCGAGTTCGAGGAAAACCTGTCGCTTGTCCTTCAAGTGGCGATGACAAATTCCTTCGAGGAGAGCAAGACCCTCCCTGTCCAAGTCCCCATCGACATGGATGACGACCCCGCGTTTGCACTGAAGGGTCTCTGTTACGCGAATCATCGCAGCTTCCCAGGCTCCGATAACGGACCCAAACCGGGTCCTGTCGATTTGAGGTGCGAATTTTTCCCCTCAGCGGCGAGGAGAATGCCATTTCCATCCGTTTTGCCGATAAATCGATCCCCCCCCCGGTCCTGACGGGCGCAATCAGAATCTCCTCTCCCGACAATGCCAGCCTTACTTCTACTAGAGCAAGAAGGATGCCAAATGGCTTCTGCATGAAAAACACAAGAATCTAGGACACTTATTCGTTGTCCAACAACCGGTCAAGATGCCGGCTGCACAATATATTGCGGCACAGAAACGATATGTTGTTCGCCCTTCTTGACATCCTTGTCGTTCTCCTCTAGATTTCGTCATTAAATACCGTGTCTCCCTATTTCCGGACGCGAACGGGGCAAGAATGAGTGACAAAGAGAGTCGTTCCCTTCAAGCAGTCGCTGAGAATCAGCGGTTCTTGGCCCTGGCATCCTTCTTCGACGGGGACTTCTCCGTAGACTGGCTGGAAGCGTTGACCAGGAGCAGGGCCACGCCCATACTCCTTGCCCTCGAAGCAGGGGTGGAAAAGGGCATACTCGAAAGGGGGGAACCGGGGGTCTACCGCTTCGTAGACAGGAAAGAACAGCAAGGGCTCCGAAGCCAGTTCTCGCCGCAGACCGGGGAACGTCTCCATAGGGAAATCTGCAACATCCTTCTCATGGAGCCGATCGAGAGTGACAAGAAGGCCCGGGCACTGTCTCGACACATGTTGCACATCACGAACGACCTGAACGGGTGCGAATGGCTGAAGAAGGCCGGGGATGCCTTCTGCAAGACCTTCGAGGATCAGAACGCACTCGAATCCTATGAGAAAGCCATCGAGGATCTCCAAGGGATTCGGGGGACCCAGGCGGACTCCCTATTTGTCGAAACGGCGATAGGCTTTTCAAAACTCCCAATGGGGATACACGAGACCGAAAGCGCCCTGTCGATTCTGCAGGAAGCTCTGAAGAGGTCAATAGCATCGGACCACAAAGCAAATCAGGCGCTCCTGAAGATGCATATGGCGAAGAATGAATGGCTCCTGGCTCGATATCGTGACGCCTTCAGACACTTCGAGGAGGGCTGGTCCCTCGCCCAAACACTGGACGACACTGAGCTGCTGGGTAAGACTCGTGTATTCAGCACGTTCTTCTCCTACTGGCAGGGCCGATATCAGGCGGTCATAGAAAACTATGAGAAGTATAGACCGGCAATAGATAGGTCCCCTCGAGGAAGATTCCATCCTCTGGTTAGTGCGGTCGCAGGCCACTGCTACGTAGGGACTGGACGGGTGAGTCAAGGCGTTGGCATCCTCGATGCCTTACGTGTGCATTCTCATGAAAGGAGAGATTCTCAGCGAGAAGCTAATGCTATGTGGCTTCTTGGGGCCGCCATGTTCGATATCCGGCGCATTGAAGAAGCAGTCCAATACTGGGAAGCAGTTCTTGGAATGGAAGGCCAGATGCAAATCGGCTTTCCTCCGATTGCCGCACGCTTGGGGCTTGCTGCCGCCCATTGCCTCTGCAACGAAGAAGAAAAGGCCACCACCCGTCTTCGCGAGTTTCTTGAACGCAGCGAACGGATTCAAATGGTCAATTGGCCTTTACCCTTTCTGTTGGACCTATGCTGGGCCCAGGAGCAGGGAAAGTTCCAGAAGATCCCAGATCTCTCGTTGCACAAGGAAATAAACCAGGGAATCAGACGTGGGAACATCTTCTTGAAGGGAGTGTCTTACAGGTATCAAGCCCTACTTCAACGGAGGGAAGGCCAGCCCCCTCACAAGGTTCTGAAGACTCTGCGGCTCTCGCACAAGTGGCTCAAGGAGTCAGGGGCCCAGCTGGAACTGGGAAAGACGGTATTTGAGATGGCACGCGAGCATTTGAAGGAGGGGCAAAAGGAGAAAGCAAGTGAAGTCATTGGAGGTGTTGTTGAGACTTTGTCGGCTATCAATGAAGCACTGATCCCAGAAGACCTTCGCCCCCTTATCAGGGAGGGCGACACTTGCCAAGCAGATGTGCTGCGAGAAGTCTTGGAGCTCGGGCGTGGACTCGTCACAGTTCGCGAGCAAGGAGATCTCGTTCATAAGATCCTGTCGACTGCGAATCGGATCATGAGTACGGAACGAGGGGCCTTGTTCCGCTTGAATGGAGAAGGAGATCTCTCGAGCCTCAAGCTCATTGCCTCCAAGAACCTCACACGCGCCCATGTTGAACATCCTTCCTTCGAACCCTCGATGAAGATAATAGAGGCGGTTGCCCGTAGTGGAAAGACAAGGGTCATGGCATTGGGCTCGGCAAAGAGCTCCAAGAACCACCAGATTTCGTGCATCTGTGTCCCCTTGATTCTCAGAGGCCGGATCGTGGGGGTTTTGTACCATGACAACCGAGTTCTCAAGAGTTCTTTCCAGAAATCGGATTGCCAACTGCTCGAGTTGTTTGCCGCCCTGTCTGCCTTTGCCCTGGAGAATGTCAACGCATTCGAAGAGATCCGGACTGTGGTGAAGAGGCTGGAGGAAGAGAGAGAATATTATCAAGAGCAGTATCTGAAGACGGCCCATTCGGCGAACATTATCGGAGAGAGCAAGGCTATCAGGAATGTCATAGCCCAAGTCACCCAAGTTGCCCAGACCGACACCACAGTGCTGGTGTTGGGAGAGACCGGTGTTGGGAAGGAACTGATAGCCCAAGAGGTACATCGCCGTAGTCCGAGGAAGGACAAGCCTTTCGTCTCCGTCCAGTGCAGCGCACTGCCTGAATCCTTGATTCCCAGTGAGTTTTTCGGACACGAGAAAGGCGCCTTTACAGGTGCTGTTCAGAGGAGGATAGGCAGGTTCGAGCTGGCCAACGAGGGTACGATCTTTTTGGATGAGATCGGTGGACTCCCTCTGGATGTACAGGTTCGCCTGCTGAGAATCCTACAAAGCAAGGAATTTGAACGGATCGGAGGGAGTACAACCCTTCGATCAGATTTCCGAGCAATCGCTGCCACGAACATGGACCTGGAGAGCGAGATGAGAACCAACCGTTTCCGTGCAGATCTCTACTACAGACTGAACGTGTTTCCAGTTCATGTCCCCCCCCTTAGAGAAAGGAAAGAAGACATTCCTCTGCTCGCCGACTACTTCTTGAATCTGTATTCGAGAAAGATGGCAAAAAGACTTGACGGATTTTCTGAGCAAAGCCTAGACAGGCTTATTCAATACGAATGGCCTGGAAACATTCGCGAGCTGAAAAGTATTATTGAAAGGAGCGTCATCCTGAGCCAAGGCCCCATCGTCCACATCCCAGAGCTCGGAGCAAGCCGTTCGCCGGCCCCCCCATCGCAAAGAGATTACCTCACTCTGAGGGAGAACGAGCGACGTCACATCTTGGCCGTACTGCAACGGACACATTGGAAGGTGGGTGGTCGCGGAGGGGCAGCTGAGCTCTTGGATATCCCACCCTCTACACTGGCTTTTCGGATGAAAAAGCTTGGAATAGAAAGGCCACAAGAGAAGTAATTGTCTCCAGGGTCCAAGTAACCTGCAGCCTCATGACTCGAGGTGGCCGCCGCGTTCTCAACGTGTACTTCCCTCAATATTGCAACTGTAGATCTAAATCTCCGAGTTGTACTCTGCAAATCACGACACTTGGTCACAATGATCGCGAGTGGACTCGTCGTTCTTTCTTAAGATAGCACCCTACCTTTGGTTGATGGTCCTTTTCTTCGCGAATAAGATAGTCACACGCAACTTGGATCCTTCGGTTTTCATGTTTACCTCTCACGAATTCGCGAGACACCAGCTCACTGGAACAAAACGCGACCAAGGAGAAGCTTGAAGAATTGGAACTCCGGGAAGTAGTTGTCAAGGCGATTTATGGGTAAAATCCTCTAGGAGGCCGGTTCGGGCTCTGGGGGCAAACGCCCGGCAGTCGATTTCTCACTCACTATCTCGTGTCCAGCAACGGGATTCTGCTGTTGGTCCTTTCCTTCTTCCATCAAATAGACACCCTTCAGGAGGAGATGACAAATCCGTTGGATCCTCTCTTCCGGACTCATGTACTCATACAAAGCACCTCAGCTCACTTTCCTGCAACGTATTCCCTTAACCAGGCCTGCCCTTTCCGTTCCTTCGAAAGACAAAACCTTCTGCCTTGCCACTGCGAATCTGTCCAAGACAATCTTCCTAAATGCCTTGAACTGACTTTCTGGTAATGATGACTGGGCCAACAGGAGGATAGATTTCATCACCTCGGTGTAGACATCCAGGATTCCGTCCATCTGCTGGGTTTCGATACTTCTTTCCACCCTTAAACCTCTTCTTGTTTCAATTTAGCAGGCATCTGCCTCCCAAATTTCTGGACAATCAAGCATCATGCAGCTCAAGGCCTCCAGCATCCTTACACTGGACTCGGCAGGTCGGATAACTTTGGCCGTCTCCTCTGCGGATATTCTCATTGGCTTGAGCCAGGAGACGAGTGCATTGGCACAAGGGGTCACCCGCCATGGATCTATCATTGAAGCTCTGTGAGGCTCTTTTTGATGTAGTAGTCCGCCCCCAGGGAATCCAGTATGCTCGTCACGACCCTCCTGAACCCTATCCAGTCCACCGGCCTGTCGGGCTTCATGTAGTTGAGCTTCCCGACCTTCCAATGATCCACAATCGGGTGAAGAACCTCTATCAACGCCAGCGCCTGGTCCGGATCAATGACCGGCTCAAGGCTCACCCAAGTCCATATTCCCCGGGCATGGGCTTCCCGTATGGCTGTCATCCTGTCCGCTATCGACGGTGCGTTCTGCTCCCATCTGTCCGCATCAGACTGCTTGGTGAAGACGATCGTGGATCCGAAGCGGCACCTGTCATAGGACGCTAAGAGGTCGAAATCCCTCGTGGCGCGGAGACCGCCCTTGGTAAGAATGGTGAAGGATAGTCCGTTCTCGATAAGGATTTCGATGGTACGCCTTGTGATACCCAGCTCCATCTCCAGCGGCTGATAGGGATCAGTAGTGAAACTCACGAGTATTTCTCTGTCGTCACCCCTGAATCTCCTCCCATCCTTCTCCAGGTGCCTTAGGACGTCCTTTCTGGGCTCGGGTTGCCCATGGAAAACCTCTCTTTTCTTCCGAAGCGCTTGGGGAGCGAAACAGAAGAAGCACCCGTGGGCGCAGCCCCGGTAGCAGTTGGCTGCCAGTCCCGCATATTCCCCTGCTCGACCGCTGGGTTCGTATATCACTCGCTTTGCCAAACCTCCTTTCTCCAAGACCCGACTTCCTGTCTATTACCGTTCCTCTGTCCGATGAGGGACTCAGTCAACGGAGCCCTCCTGGAATTGCTCCTCTCCGTCCACTCCCTGGCCAACTTCAGTACGTACATTTCCCCACCTGAAGTACTTAATGACCTTGGAGACAGTGAACTTGACGTAGCGCTCGCCCTTGTCCCCTTGCCTCACGGGTCCTCCCGGCCTCTGGGCCAATATCGTGGCCAGATCCCTCACATCTGTGATTCCGTTTGCCAGGCACTCCCCGAGGAGCGAATAATCATATCCTGACCTGGAGCGGTCCCCGGTTTCCTTGCTCTCTCCGTTCCAGAGATTCCTGACCTTCTCATTCATCTCCAGAAGCCGGGAAAAACTCTGCGGGAGTTCTGTCAGGTCCTCCAAACCCATGCTCCCCCTGCATTCGAGTTCCTTCATGTCCAACCCCAGAAGGTGCTCTCTCAACCGCTCATCCTCGATCCTCTCTCCGCCATAGAACCTGCTCAGTGTAGGCCTCCCTGGCTTCGCGGTCCCATAGATCTTTGCCATCCTTGACAGGTCAACGGTCGAGTCAACCTTTGCCGATTGGGCTTCGATCTTGCTTCCAAATCCTCGCAGAACCTCCCCCTTGAAAAGCCTCATCCTCTCCTTTATGTCCGGGCATTCCTCCACTCTTATTCCCGGAAGCGCAAAGAGCAGGTGGAAGCCGTTCCCGGTGAACGCCTTGACCGGACGAACGAACCCACGATCCTCGACCTCTTCCATGATGTCCTCGAGGAGAAGCTCCAGCATTGCGAGGGCCTCCCTGTCAGCATCCGGGGGCAGGTCAAAGTCCCAGAAGAAGCTCTGCAGGACCTCGATCTCTGAGTCCCTGTGCGCCCTTGGATGGCCTGAGCGGTACCTCTTCACCGTGAGCCGTGGGTTCATCCCGTAGCAGAGCATGTGAGAGCCGTGGAGCTTCTCCACCAAGCTCAGCAGCTGTTCCTCGTTCCGGATGTAACCCACTATGGGGAAGAGACTGTGCTTCCTGTTGTAGCTGCGGTTTTCTCTTCCGGGCCGGTACTCGGGGTGGAACGCATTGAATTCCGTG
Organism: bacterium; assembly: GCA_028277985.1. Classification (GTDB taxonomy): domain Bacteria; phylum Desulfobacterota; class DSWW01; order DSWW01; family DSWW01; genus S015-6. Next base: position 19,664 of record JANQFG010000170.1, read on the forward strand.
TATGAAGTCCCATGGCCAAGCCAGCGGAAGGACTTGATGACGCTCTCTCTATCAAAATCCCTTGCCATCGCTGCCCCCTATCAGGATCTGTTGGCATCCCCTTGTCATTCTCCTCATCCTATCCAATCCCCGTGTCCCCTCTTTCAGGAATCTCCAGAATCCGGACCCTCCTCGAATGCGTACGTGTAGTAATCCGGGTGAGTGCACCGATCTTCCTTACCAGGGTCCTCGAGCCATTTCTCACGGTTGTCGTATTCGCACTCCTGGCATTCGTCTCCTGTCACTAGCTCCCGTAGTTTCGGGCACTCGACGTAGGCCGAGCCGGAACGGAGCTTGAATCCTCTTGAAAGGCTTTCTTTGATACTCGGCTTTCTGCCCCTGCCAGATCCTCCCCCTCCTCTTCGGCCTCTCCTCCTCATGCCGGGATCGATCCAGCTGGGTCTTATCGCTTCCTCACGCTCCACCGGCTCTGGCCTCGACTCAGGGCTTCGTGGGGGCCTTCCCTGCTTGTCTGGTTCAGGGTCATGTTCCCAATCCCAAGCCATCACGGGCTTCAATTCCGATCCTTCAATGCTTTCTTCCAGGTCCTCGAGTGCCTCGTTCAGGCGGGCATCCACCTTCCAGTCCTCGAATTCCTTGACGAACTGGTACTCCTCCATAAGCTCGTACCGCTCCACCAAGTCAATTCGAGGCTCATATTGACAGTGGACGGAGATCCCATCTTGAGTAGTCGATCCTCTCGGCGCTTTCCCTGGGAGGACGTTTGGATCTGATGGAGAGGCCTCGGTCGATCCGTCTCTGTCGAAAACTTCGGCCGATGGGACTGAGAGGTCGAGGGAACCGAGGATCCCAAAATCAACAGACAGTTCATCCGGCTCTAGACAACCAGACTCCACCGCGGCCCCATCACCATAATCAGGGCTCAGCCCTTCATATCCAGGACCCCATGGGTCCATCCCAAAGTCCTTATGTTCAAAACCTGCTGCAGGCCCGCCCAAGCCTCTACTTCCAAACGGATCGTTCCCTGGCCCGCTTGCCCCCAGACCCCACGGGTCCCATAGCGGATCACCAAGACCGTTATCCCAAGGCGGATCCTTACCTACCCAACTCGAACCCAGATCCCACGGATCCGCCACCTGATCACCAAAAGGATCCGATCTCGTTCCCAACTCATGCTCGAACCACTTACCTTCCATTATTTATCCCCTTTATCGTAAGGTGAAGCAGGTCAACCCAGGCCTGCAACAGCTGAAAATCTAAACCATTATTCCTTTCACAAGTAGAAAACTAACTTCGCATGCCCCAGGGTCTATTCCAGCTGATTCGTATTCTGCCCTAACCTCCTTCAGGACCTTCTCGGTCTCACACGCCACGACTATCTTGTGGAATATTCCGGTCTCAAAATCCCTTCGGATATTCCTCAGCTGATTGTCTTTTCGGCAGGCTATCTCCACCGCCACTTTGCCTTTGTCCTCAGAGACGAGAAACAGGTCCGCCCCCTTGTATTCCCGGTACACGGCGAACCCTCTCTGCAGCGCCCACTTCTCTATCTCGATGGAATAGTAGAGTTCCCTTGATCCACCTTTCCCGGTTATGAGGGGCCTGATCCCAGCATCTTTGAGCCAACTCCGGCCCTTTTCAGTGATGTTCAGAAGGGATTTTCCCCTACCGCTCCTGGTCTTGACCGGTATGTCCCGATCCGCCACGAACCCTGCCATGACCAGTTCCTTTCTAGCCTTGCTGCCTTTCGTGCCCAGACCACTCTTCTCGTATAACTCCATGAGCGGTTTGTAGGGCTCTCCTCCAGCAGCCACCAAGAGCCGTTCAGCCGAACTACTCAATCTGCCATACTTGGAAGTTCGCTCCTTGTCCCTGAGGAAGAGGTCCTTTTCCAGGAGCCTTGACCTGGGCACAACCGATTTCTCTGCCTCCTCGACCAACCGCCGGTTCTCTCCCGCAATATCCTCCGTCCGAACCTCCTCCGGTTCTTCAAACAAGTCGATCTTGGCCATGAAAGGCTCAGTGTATCTCTCGGAGAATTTGACCACAGCCTGACCGGGCTCTCCGAACCTGGATATCGTCTTCACCTGCTCGGGGGTCAGCCTCAGGCTCTGCTGTATCACGCTCAAATCGAGACCCTCAGTAATGCCCAGGACTATCTTCGTCTGCGAATTCGCAAGGCACGTGTGTGCCAGCTTGCTCGGCTCCTGGCTGCCGAGCTGCCAATACATGTCCACATTCCTGGTCTGCGTCAGTATGGATAGGGTTCGACTCGAGAGGCCCATTCTTTCGTCTCGGTGAGGAAAGACGTGTTTGGCCTCATCGACCATGTAGACCAGGGGTCTCCTGCACAACCCGGGAGAAAAGAGCCGTTTCATGAAATCCCTTGCAATGAGGACGCTCACATAGAAGCGCTGCAGTTCCTCGGAGAGCCCACGGAGGGAAATGATCTGATTGCAGGATTCCAGGCCCTCAAGGATTCCCATTTGATAGGCAAAGGCTCCTTCACTCTCATCATCCCAGGACAGAATCTTGCCCACAATCCTCTCAGCGTAACCCCGATCCGTCATGTTCAGTTTTCGTTTCTCAAGCATCCACATCATGTATCCTGAAAGATCCTTGATACAGTATTTCTCGCCTGTGCCTTCAAAAATCCGTGCAAGTTTGGAATTCGTCCTGTTCAAGAAAGCGCGGCCTCCGATCATAGTGTCAGTATGGAAGGATACTATGTCGAAGAGGACATTCACCCATTTCTGTTGAGGGACCCCATCATTGTGCATAACGTTCATGCTTGGCGTATCAAGGACAACCGTATCTCCGAGGTAGTCCTGCAACTTTGAGAAATTGCCAAGAAGGTCGATGAGTTTTGTCTGGGCGCTCTCTTCGTATATGTACTTGTAGGCCAATCCCTTGATCAATGTCGTCTTGCCCGTTCCTGAACGGCCGGTTGTAACGATATTAGTTCTGGACGGCTGCAGGCTGATCCTCCTCCCCATTTCGTCCGTCGCAAACTCGATTTCGCCACATCCCGCCACCTTTTCTCCCGCTGGCATGAAAGGACCTATTTTCTCAACGTCCACTCCTTCCCTTTTCAATAGCCTCGTGAGGAGCGTTCGGGTCTCCCATTCGTTTCCTTTTCCCTGCCTCAACCGGACCAGCGCCTTATGCACAACCGGCTTGTCTTTGCCGAGGAGCTCGGCCATATCATCCAGCATCATCACTTCCGTTTCCTCACAAAGAAGAATGCCCAGAACGCGACCCACAGCAGTGGAAAGAACGGAGGCATCGATCTGAATTCCCCGAACATCAGCAATGTGACAACTCCGAAGAGGATTCCTCCCACAAGAAGGCAAGTCGCCTTGGTGTCCTTAAGCAAAAGATGGATTAGGATTTCCGTTATTCCTCCAAAAGCCCTTTGCATAGCCTTTTCTTTAACAAGGTGGTCAGGATGCCTATAGGGCCACACCTCCTACATACAGCGAGTTCCGGATCCAGAATCGAAGTGCGTGCGCAGCCTGGACAAATGAACCGGCCACACCCCACGCAGTTAAAGCCAACCTTCCGAGACGATACGCACCAAGTACACCATGTACTACCCCCACACTCACCGCAGCATTGCGCCCCCAGATCAACGTTCCAATGTCCACAATCGAGTCTCCCGATCTCCGTAACGTTCACCGTGACCTTGTTTCCATTCTCCTCGCTGATAACCGTGAATTTGCCTTTTGCCTTGGGCACCCCGCTTTCTGCGACCCTCTTGCCCAGAACCTGCAAATAGATCTCGGAGTCAAAAACATCCGCTTCCGGGGCAGTCCCCGAGAGCAGAAGATTAAGAATCTCTGAAAGGGCGCTCATTGCTTCCTCCGAAGTTTGGGTTTCACTTCCACGATGTGTGCAAGCGCACTACCCCTCTCCATCTCCTGCAGACCAACAAAATGCACATTCACTCTCCCTCTGTATCATCAGGCTGAGATCCCCAAGATAGCCAGAGAGATAAACCCGCTTGTAGTTCCAGCTTCTCATCCGTTTCATGAGAAGAGAATCGATCGCATAGGAAACGATGCCAGCCATGACCATGCTAATGTCGATGGTGGAACCCACGCACTTCTTGGTGGACCTGGCATACTCATCCCCGAACGCGCATCCAAAACAGGCCTTGCCTGGTTCCTGTATGAAGACGTAGCCAGCATCTGCTTCATGATTAATCGAGGTAAAGATGACTGGGGTGGTTTGGTAGAAGTACTTCGAGCAGAAGAACCGGGCCTTGGAATTGTCAACACCAACCACGGCAACATCGCATTCCGGAACAACTCCCCTCTCAACCGCCTCCTGAAATGTGCACGGGAACCCCGTGATGATGGAATCGTTCGTGGCGTGTTTTCTTAGATTTCGTGCAAGACGCGTTCCCTTTGGTTTGTACAGATCCCGCTCAAAGAAGTGCTGGCGGGAGAGGTTGGAGATCTCCACGCAATCACCATCGAAAAGGCCCACTTCTCCAAGACCTTTCCGAACGACAGCTGTTCCGATCCAAGATCCCAACCCCCCACCACCAACAAGAACGATACGGCCCTGATTCAAGGCTTCTTGATCATAGTCCTGAATCAGGCCATGACGGTGAAAGACATCGTGTTCACCTTCTACCCTCTGGCGAACCTTCTTGGTTCTAAAGCTCTTGGGGCCCGGTGATCCTGAAAAGATTCTCTTCACCCGCATTGTCTACACCCCTCCCCCTGACGACGACCTTGAAAGGATTGCTGACCGAGAAGAACCGTACATATCCGTCCCGACTGAATACGGCGCTGAGACACTTGTAACCAGCATATTCAAGTTTCTTCTGGTTCCTCACGTCGATATCTGATGGATTCGTGCTGGAGGGGCCGTTCCCTGGGTGACTATGGAAAACCCCGGTAAGCAGGTAACCGAAGCGGTGCATGTCCATAAGGCTGTCCCGTGTTGAAAGCAGGTTACTCCTGGCATATACCGAAGAGCTCTCATCCAGCTCCAATGGATCCAACCGCTCCATCGTATAGACACCGTTATGCTTCACCCCGCTGACATCATGAAGGACCTCGGTAGGATGCTTCATTAGAAAGCGATAGCAGTCCGTGATGAACCTCGAGCCAACCAGGTAGGTGGGGACGGCGTCTTCAGTCGTGACTTCCTTTTTCCTCTCAGGGATCGGCTGTCCTTCGAGAGTTTCTGAGCTCTTGGATGTTGAGATCTTCCTAATCGAACCTCCTTTGAATATGACTTCTATTCTTTCATACATAGGAAGATCTCCTTTCTGGCTTTCTGCCTTCGAAAATAATCGCTTCGGCCAGTAACCTCTGAACGTTCAAGATGGCGTCATTAACGTTCTCAACATCATCTAGGAAATGGACACGGAATTTCCCGCCTCCCTCGTGGCTAAAGCAGTTCCAATGGCGATGATTTCTCAGGGCCTCTGGTGGGTTCCAGATGAAAGCATCCAAGTCACCCGACGCATCTGTCTTGATTAGACCGGGCCATTTGTGCTGTCGAAATTGGTAGTGCCCCTGGTACCCTATCTTGAGTTTCCGCCACCCAAGCCTATGCCATATGGGCCAATCGTTGGCCTTCTGGTTCAAACTCCACCTTCCAGATGGCAGGGCCCCCGAACTCTCTAACCCTCTGGCTGTTGCCTTGGACTCGTTCCGAGAGGTTTGGACCCGGAAGTCGCTGGCTCTCCCTTTACTACTCAAGAACGGATCCTTTAGAAGGTCGAGGAAGCTAGACTCAAAGCTCTGTCGCCCTACATCCTGGTAGGTCGCCGCATAAAGCACGGCGCCTTCCGTAATAGATGGATAGAGATCGACCTTTTCCCGACAAGGAAGGGAATTCTCGGATCTGAAGAGAGACATCTCCCTGAGAGCAGGCACCTGTGCCTTTATGTCCTTCACCGTTGTCCCTGGATGTACCCTCACATCAAGCTCCTGCTCTGTTGCGGGAAAGATCACCTTTACACATTTCATTACACCCATGGTTTTTCCTCCTTCTCTGTGTAGCCTACTTTTTCCTGGTCCTTGGACTCGAAACTTCCTGGACGTTTCTACCTATCTGTCGCATCACCCCCTTTCCTTGGAGGATTTGACTTGCAGGGCCCGCGAGACTTTGCTATCCTGATTCCAAAAACAAGAAAAGCCCGAAGGGCCGGATAGAGGCACCAAGCCCTGCTAAGTCATGGCTGGCCGCTGATCAGACGAGATACTTGGCGAGTGTCGCAGCTGATCAGTAACCGAGTCTTTCGGGCGCCTTACTTTCTATTTCTGCACAGTCGTTAGCCCTCTACGTTTACTCTTCATTTGCTTATGCTTCTGCTACCTCTGCAATTGATCTCCGTAAACTTGGCCGAAACTAACAAACATCTTCTCGTCGAGCGTGGCAGCAAGAGCCACCAAGTGGAAATCAATCTCTCACACCGACCGAATGATTCCCTGAAGTCCGCTATCTCCTCGCCCGTTTGCATATTCGTAAATCATCTCGCTGGTTCCATACTTCTGCAAGCATCGAGCGGTTAGGCCGCCACGCTTACCTGCATTTCAATGAGCTCATCGAAAAGATCATTCATCTCAGCCATTGCCTCTCCTTCTCCACCCCTATCAGGGCGCAGCCAGACCTCCAACTTCCTGCGCAGCTGCGACAAGTCAGTGCCTTCGAAAAAGGCCAACCTCGATTCCAAGAAACCAATCACTCCATTGAGGGAGGCAACCTCCTTCTTCAAGGAATTGACCTCGAATTCTTGCCCACGAATCCGTTTCTCCAGGTTTTCCTTCCCCGCCCCTCGCATCTTGCATGGGGCGAGCTCCTGGAGTCTGTCTTGAAGATCCATCCTGGAGAGCTTGCCGCTGAACAGCTCCCGGTCAAACGCCTTGCAATCCTTCTCTTCTATCCTCTTTCTGCAACGCAGAAGTAGAACAATATCATAATAAGGACGAATGGCAGTCCGAATTTCGGACTCTTTCAGGATATCAGGATGGCGCTCCCGCAAGTACCTGAACGCCTCGACCATATCGTATGCGGTGGTGACTGAGATCCATTGCCTCAAATCCTCTCTCGACCACTCCTTGAAGGGCCTGAAAGGCTCCCCTTTCCCGTTGAGCCATTCCTTATAGCGTTTCTCCTCATAGATATCGCTCAAGGTCCGCCCGAGAAGCAGCGAACATCTACCCTGGATCTCGTAAGACCCCTTGGCATCCTTGAAGGCTTGCGATCGAAGATCTTCCATCATAACCATGCCTCTTTGACTGGCAAGAAAAGGCTTGCAGGGTCGAGGAGAGGTGGGTATGATATTGAAGCTGGAGAAAAGCTCGGAAGCCGAAATACCTCTATCGTCTCCAAGACCGTTTGAGGTCCGCCGTTGGGGAGGGCCCTAATCCACCACCAGCGGCAAACCGGTTTTAGGGCTTTCGCCTTTTTTTTCTACACACTTCTTTCGTAAGATCCTTTGCCAGAGGAACACAACTTCTCATATGCCTCAAAGAATTGCTTGTCCACCAAGTACCTTGCGAGATGAGGATTGGTAAATCCTCTCACTAAGTGAACAATGAAGAAAAGCCAGACTATGGTTGAACTCTTTAGTAGTCTGCCTAGCAGTACATTCATGTCAGAGGAGACTCGCTCCTTTAGCATGGCAAAATGATTGAGTGATCTCCGCAGCCCCGCGAGCCGCAAGAGTTCTACGCACTCTAGAACGAGCCAGTATCCCTCCAAGAAATCTGCAGACACGCGCACAAATCTACTTACCATATGATCAAGCAACTCATATTTCGCTTCCTGTAGCTGCATCGCCCTATCGGCCCTGCCCCTCCTCAACTCCACCTGACTCATGAAAGCCACGACGTCATAGCAAAAGCTTCCGGCTTCCATGTCGATCTCCACTGTTTTCATGCGATCCCTCAGGCTCCAGACTTTCGCGAACCGTCGTTTCAGCCTTTTCACCGTTCGGGACTTCACATTCGGGTATCTCTTTCTAACTACAAACTCCATTTCCCCAGCAAGAGGCGTGATAAGATCCAACCTCAAGTGTAGCAACCTCAAAACGGAACTGGAGAGCTTGGAACCCTTTTTCCTCGAAACCCTTTCTGCAAGCACATAGCCCAATTCGTAATAGAATGTGGTAATTTTCCTGTGTCGTCCAAGGTGCTTACTCAAGAAGATGTGATCTCTTCCCTCTTCTCTCCTATGATAACCCTTACACCTCTTCGACGTGCTTATCTCATGTACCGTAATTCCGAGTCTCTGCGCCAGAATGTCCATATCCAAGAGATCCTCACTGGACCTTGTGATACCGTATAGTGTTTCTAGGTAGAAGAAGACCTCTTCGCCAAACCCAAATGACATCAATCTTCCTCCTTCAGGTTACGGCATATCAAACCGCACTCTCGCTATGCATATCAGAACACTCTTTCTCACGAAATTTGCCGGAAGATAACGTTGCAAACAATTCAAGAAGCTCCTGTTCCATACTGTGCTTTAGGAAGAAAGGCCTTACTCTTTTAGCTAGACGCAAGACGAAGAATGACAAAACCCTTATGGAGAGCTTCAAGAAATACCTTAGCAGCGTATTCGCTTGGTAGCGGACGCGCTCTCTCATCAGGCCGAAAGAGCCAAGAGCGTCACGAAGGCCTGTGAGTCGAAGAAGTTCGAGAAAGTCAATGAAGGCACACCCTCCTTCTAAAGATTTTGAACCTAAACCTCTCGCCTTACTCAAGATATCCGTAAAATGCTCAAACCTCCCGTCGTCAAACCTCCTCTCTACCTCAGCTCCTCCATTCCTCATCTCCGCCTCATTCAAGAGACGCATCATGTCATCTGCAAACATATCAGCCGTGAGATCACCTATGAAAACACCAAGATGTGTTGCCGCGCTCCAAATCCTTTTCGTTTTTCGACTCAGTTTCTTGAGCGTTCGAGGATCGACGCTCGGACATCTTTCTTTGACGGCGATCTCCATTTCCTCTGGAATAGGAGGCGTTACACCCATGCTTTCCAGCGAGAACACTCGAAGGAAATTGGGAGTGTTGCCCTCTTCTTTCGCCTTGATCCTTTCATCGAGGACATGGCCTACTTCGTGATAGAACACCCTAGTCTTCTCTGCCTTTTCAAGTGATAGATTCAAGAAAATGTGATCTTGTCCGTCCATGTTTGCATGATAGCCCCTACTCAATTTCGACATGCTTATCTCATGTATTACAATATCCAATCTCCAGGCCAGCATCTCCATATCCAGAATTTCTTCGCTGGACCTTGTTATCCCATATTCTGATTCTAGGTGTGCAAAGAGCGTGTTTGTACTTTCTGCGGGCATTATTCTTCCTCGATCAGAACCTTCAATATTTTGATCAGATCCCTCTTGACATCGCTATCTGGCAGGACACTTCCTGGCCTCAACGCCGCGGCCTTCCAGGCGCCCCGCTTGTCCGCTTTTCTGAGCAAATCGCGCACTTCCTTGTCGAGTTCCTTCTCCTTCCTTTCAACGTCTTGCAACGCCCTCTTGTGAGCTGCTCTTGGTGTGTAGCCTTGTCTATGATACCTCCAGATCGCCCTTATCATTTCGAAATCGTGTTCACTGTAAACACGCCGCTTCACACTGCCCACCTTCGCTCGCTTTGGCTTGATGTATCCCATCTTCTCGTAGAAAGAGATTGTGTTCTTATCAATGCCTTGTATCTTTTCCAGAACTTCCCCAAGAACCACACGTTCCTCCTCAAAGGATTAATCATCAGCTTAGGCGTATAACTCATCTCATGATGAATAAATGTTAGTTCAATTTGGGCCTATTGTCAACAGTTTTCTTCATCAATCGAGTAAACATCGCTATAAAAGCTGCCAGCGAATGAGAAAAACTAATAAAATCATATGTTTACATTCTCATATGCCCCTAAGAAAATACACCCTCAAGCAGTTCGGAGAGTGGCAACAGTATTTTGACGGCCAAGCTTCATTTGGAAAACCGAAATGGCAAATCTACAAGGAGATAGGCGAACGGTGGGACGTCCACCCCTACACCGTCTGCGACTATTTCGAACGAGATAAGAGAAGAGCCTGGGGTCGAGAGTCCTGGAAAAGAAGACGTCAACGCTTAATCGAGCAAATGGAGCTTGATTACAGATCTCGGACCGACTTCTCTGCTCGGACTATATATAACAGGCAATACCGCAGGGTTACACGACATCCCGAGAGATATATCCCTAGGCTAGTTCGAGGCAGTGAACCCGTGGATCTTGATCACATAACCGACCAGATTCCTAGACTCACGGAAGGCGTCCGTTTCTGGAAGCGGACCGTGGAACGGATCATAGAGAAGTACATGAACGGCCTCGAAAAAGGCAGAATCCGAGGACCTTCGATCGAGGAGATCGAGCCAGGGGTGTATCGAAGGGTGAAGGACGCACGATAACTTGATCACCCTATTGCTGGAATCCGTCCCATGGCGGCACGGGTATTCGAGACTGCCTGGTCTCTTCTTGAGCGCACTTGGGGCACACAAACCTGGTCGCGACATCGACAGACCACCCCCCCGTCCGGAGTATTTGACGGCCTCGTCCTCCAGTAGCAGCTCGGACAAACATTGGCTGCACCTGTTGATGATCGCCCTAATGGAGCCACCCGAGATCGGGTTAATGGAGCCACTTGAAAGTGGTCTTTTGAGGGGTCTCGGAGATGGTCCAAACTAGCCTTTTTCACCTCCTTTCACAAGTGCCTTTTTCGGTTGTTTTGGAGGGGGCCGTGTAGAGCGATAACTCTTGCCTTCCAGGATGACCTTGTAGGCTCCGTGGCGGAGCCGGTCGATGGTGGCAGCCCCGAGCAGTCGGTTTGGGAACGCCTCGCCCCATTCAGATAGATCCAGGTTGCTGGTCACGATGGTAGAGCGATGCTCGTACCGCTCGGCGATGATGTCATGGAAGTCCTCGTCCTGGGAGGGGCGAAGGGGCTTCAAGCCGAAGTCGTCGATGATGAGAAGGTCCACGGAGGCGAGTTTTCTGAAGAACCGGTCATAGGTGTTGATGGCCCGTGCGGCGCTGAGTTGAGAGAGCATCTTACCTTGCGTGGTAAACAGGACGTCATGGCCGGTACGGACAGCGGCGTGGCCGAGGGCCTGGGCGATGTGGCTCTTGCCGGTGCCGCATGGGCCGACGATGAAGACAGCAACCTTCTCCTCGATAAACCGGCAGGTGGCCAGATCTGTGATCAGGGAGCGGTTAATGGAGGGGTTAAAGGAGAAATCGAACTGCTCCAAAGTCTTCTGATTGCGGAAGTTGGCTCTCCTGAGCGCCAGGGCAAGCCGTTTCTGGCTCCTTCGGGCGATCTCATCCTGAAGGATGAGTCCCAGGAAGTCGGTGTAGGCCATCTTTTCTTCTATGGCCTGGCGGTTCCGGGTTTCCAGGGAGTCCAGGATGCCGGAGAGCCTGAGTTGTTTGAGCATGAGCGTCAGTTCAGGCATGGGGTTCATATGGGATTCTCCTCTTCGTGCTTAATGCAGCAGGGTTCGGGAGTCTCTGTGGAAACGGCCTTTGCCCCGGTAGGCTTCACCGAGCTTGTGGACAGACCCCTGGTCAGGGGGCAGTTGGTCGAGGCCCTTCTGCAGGATGATCCTTGTGGTTCGATACCGGGGGTTGTCGTAGTCCAGGGCCCGCTTGCAGGCCGCCTCCAGGCGTTTTTCCCCGAACCGTTTGCCCAGGGAGATGATGCCTTGTGCAGCTCTCAGGTCATCGAGCACCCGGTCGGCAAGCAGGATTTCGATAAGCCCTTTGCAGTGGGGACCGATGCGGCCGGCCTGTCTCAGGTACCACTGGGGATCTTGCATCTTGTAGGCTATGGCCTCGGGGGAAAATGTTCGTCCACGGTGGAGCGAAACCCTCCTCTTTACAGCCGGGGATGGATGGCCACCAACTCGAGGTCGCGGAAGAGCTTCACGTTGGTCTCCGTGGCCTTGAGCCAGAGCTCGCGTCGGACGAGTTGGAAGGGAGCCGAGTAGAAGGCCTTCTCGAACTGTACGTGACAGTTGCCATGGACTTTGACCTTGGCCCAGGTGGCCAGTTCCGGAGGGACGTCCGGCAGGGGTTTGAGCAGGCACTTCTCGGTCTCGGCGAAAAGCGTAAGGGGCCTCTGCTTGGTGGTTCCATGGATGCGGTTGCCGGCCTCACCAAGGTTCCAGGCTGTGAGCTTCCGGTTGGCGTCGCTCACGGAACGGAAATCCCTGAGAGGGGCGAAGGCCCGCTTGACGTACTTCACCCCCGACTCGACGCGTCCCTTCTTCTTCGGGTCCCGCGGCGGACAGGGGGAGACGAGGAAGCCATATCCCTCGGCACACTCACCGTAGGCGCGCTGGACCTCAGGATCCCGGAAGCAGGCCTTGGTGATCGCGCACTTGGGGTTGTCGATAATCAGTTTCCGGGGCACGCCTCCGAAGAACTCGAAGGCCCGGCGGTGGCAGCCGAGCCAGGTCTCTACCTTCTGGTTTGTGACGATCTCGGCGTAGAAGTGCCGACTCCAGGCCAGGGTCATCACGAAGATCCACGTGGAGATCTCCTCCCCGCTGAAGACATCAACGATCTTCGGGCCGGTGCCGAAGTCGACCTGGGCGGCTTCCCCTGGTTCGAACTCCAGGACGCATGTGGCCTTGGGATGGGATCTTTCGAGCTTTTGCAGGTGCCTGCGTACCGAGGAATAGCTGCCGGCAAATCCGTGGTTGCGGACCAGCGCCTGGTGGATCGTGGTGCCCTGGATCCCCTGTTCCCACCAGCTCTTTACTTGCTCCTCGTAGGGCTCGAGCAGGGAGACCGGAGGGTTCAACTGTTTCTTGGGTTGGAAAAAGCTTGCCAGTTCGGTGTCTTCCGGAAGGGGCCCCTCCCGGAGCCAGCCCTGTTCATGGGCGATCTCTCGGAGCTCAGCCGCCTTCCTGCGGCCCATCAGGCCCGCCCTGGCGATCGTGCGGTCGGATTCGCCCAACCGCATACGACAAATGACCTGGCGATACTGGTACATCTCGAACCTCCTGTTGCTCATCCCTGTACCTCCTGCCTGTGGGTTTGCAGGAGCATACAGCATGGGTTGAAGGAAGTCCGAGACCCCTCGAGCCGCTCAGACTGGCTCCATTAGGGCGATCCTAGGGTGGCTCCATTACGGCGATCATGAGGTGGATCCATTAACCCGATCATCAAGTGGCCCCATTACAGCGATCACAGGGTGGCTCCATTAGGGCGATCATGGAATGGCTCCATATCGGCGGTCACTAACAGCACCTGCCAGCGTTCTTCAGGAACAGGAGTGGGGCAGCAATGGGGTGGTCCATATTGCGAAAACCACGACGGTGCGGAAAAGTCACGGTAACGGTTGCGGAAGCCGAGGAGCGCCCCTGGGCATCTTTCTGCCAAGACACCTTCCGCACATCCAGGGGCACTGTGAGGGCGGGCAAGTCGCTACTGTCGGCAACTTCAACTCTCGTGAGGTGGGAAGGAATGAAGCGACTCTGGTGCTGCTCGAATTCTCTCCTCGGCAAGTACCGCAGGACAGCGAAGAGAGAGGTACCCTCAACTTGGCTAGAGTGTCCACTCGCATCCCTCTCCGTATATTGTGGTTTGATATCGTCCGTCATCGGATCGCAGAAGGCCGCAAGAGTAGAGATTGTTCACCTCTTTTCTCACCGTGTAGCCGTCTTCTGGCGTCGGGATGATAAAAGCTGGCCCCATCCCACGAAACACGTTTCCCTTAGTCTCGCCAAAGAACTCAGAGAAGACAGTCTCGAACTCAGACAAGGTCCTCGGTTCCCGTGCATACCGCAGGAGATCGAGTCGAATCAGCTGCCGCCAAATAACAAGTTCGTGTGCGGAATTGGAAACGCGTGCCCCTTTGGAAAACGCATCCGCTGACTCGTGTAGCAGAACGGACATTGTGAGAAGATGGAGTATCTCCTCAGAATGCTGTGCCGGGTCATCCAACTCAGCCGTGGCACCTTGAAGTACACCGTGCACCTCAGTGAATGGGCGTTCCACAGAATTCCGGTCACTTCCCTCGGTGTTACCCTTCTCCCGGTGGGCAAGCTGACGTTCAAGTACCTGCTCCACTTCCGCACGAAGGCTATACTGCCGGATTCCTATCCGCGAGCCGTCCACGAAGGCGCTGGCATTCGCCGGTAGCCAAGGTGACACCGCGAGTTCTCTGTCGAAAAGAAACAAGGTGGTACCCCCGAAGACTGAGACTGGACCGATTGTCCCAAGAATGAACCGGGCGTCACGGTGTTGGGCGTCCACTTCTTGGCCAAAGAATGAGAGAATACGTTGCCGCCGGTGCTTGTGTGCACCAAAAAGCAAGAATCGCATAGATGAACCCAGTTGTTCGAGTTGCCAGTTAATCCTTCCCTCGTCTGCAAAGGGGCAGAATCCCCCAAGCACCCTTAGCTCCAGATTCAAGAGATCCTCGTGGCCGAGGGGTGTTATCTGGCCTGAAGCAATCGCTAATTCGAACTGCCCACGATAATCCGTAAACGCGGGTAGTCGGATATCGGGCGTAAATCGGGCCGGCACCTCCTGCTCAGCCAAGAAATACTGCCACCACACTCCCGACGTTACAGGACTCCCGCGCAGCACCCGGTCGGCGAGGAGACTGTTGGATACGCTGCGTAGCTGGAAATATAGAGCGTTCTCCAATGCATGGCGAGCCGCCACCGCGTTCGCGCGTGTGCTCTCCTCATGAACCAATCGGTCTTCCAGCTCAACAGGCAGAACATTCATGCCAGTGCTCTCCTTAACCTCTCCAGAGCATTCCTCGCCTCGCCGTGTCGCAGGATCTCCGGATACGTGTCCAGACAGGCGTGAAGGTTATTCAAGGTGTTGTCTATTCCTTGATGATAACCAATGCGGTGTTTGATCAAGACCGAATCGACCATACATCGTACTGCATTCACCACATCCCCCAGCGCCATATGAGTAAGGCCCATTTCGTTGAGGCACTTTCCCACTCCTTCCACATCTCTCTTTGCCTCTAGACTATCCCTTGAGACCTGCAGAATCTGAAGTGCTTCTTCGTTCCGCGACATATGCTGGAGCAGAATTGCGAGTGTATGCATCTGCACAGTTGCTTCTCCACCCTCGGCCAGTTCCATGCGGAGGGACTGTCTGCATATCTCGATTGCCTCCTCAGTGTCTCCCTCTGCTGATCGTACTAAGGCCAGCTCGTGTAGTGTTGTCGCTGCTGCCTCATTCGCTTCTTCTCCCTTCTCCCGGCAAAGCGCCAACGCTTCCTCAAGGGCGGCGCGTGCCTCTGCGAGGCGCTCGAGCTCATAGCAGCATATCGCGTACTCCCCGAGCGTCCGAATAAGTTCATGCCCCGGCTCCTGCTGACGAAGCCGATCTAGTTCTTCGACAAACAGCGGAAGTGCGGCTTCATATTGGCCTTCAGCAAATAACAGCGCGCGTGGTTTCATGATACCTCCCTCCGCCAACCAAATAAGAGTTTTGCGCTGCGAAGCCGCCGCAAATGCTCCGCTAGATTGAACCGCGGCGCCGAGAGTGTGTACCTCCTTGGGGATTCAGCGCAATATGTCCGTGCTTTCTGAGAGGATCATAAGGCGTTTTGATCTGGAGATCAAGAATTTATTTCTTATGCAGAGAGATCGGGTCCCGTGAAGAGGGCAAGTTTCATGTATGCAGGTTATACGGGGAAGATTCGCTAAAGGCTTCAATGTTATCATTCCTTTCTCCCATCAACTTGGTTGACCACCAGTGCTTCAAGTATGAAGTCCACCCCTGCACCTCGTCTTGGGTGTAATCAGCATCATCCCCTTCCAGGGAGTTTATTCTCGTCCTCCTATCTTTCTTCATGCCCCAAGACGAATCCCGCCGTGATTCCGAAAACCAGGAGCTTCCCCTGAAGAACACATCAGAAAACGAGGAATCTCCCGATGATTATCCGATTCCGGAAACGAAAAGGTTTGTGTTCAGACCCCGGAGGATCAACTCGCGAGAAAGACTTGTTTCCCTAAGACAGAAGATGCACGAACTCGACACTGAAATCGGAATCCACCCGGAAAGCAGACCCAAAGGCCCCCGGCCCTTTCCAGGAATTGGTGGCCCTGGACGCCCTTCCAGGACTGAGGCTTCTCCCCCTGATGAGGCCGAAATCCTGATCGAGCCCGTACGGGAATTCAAGACCAGAACAATGGACCGACGGCATGAGTTCATCCAGATTGTGGCAACCCAGAGACTCCAAGTGATCGAGGAGATGAAACACAAGCAATTCTTCTTGGATGAGTTCAAGAAGAACCAGTGGGACGCAAACCCCATGCTTGACCGCCAGAGGATTGCGTACAGTTCTCAGATTGACGCCTTGAAGCGTGAATTGCGTTCACTGGATATCAAGCTCTTGGAGGGCTTGAGGGCACTGGACAGGGACATCATGGAAGCAGATCGAGAACTCATTCCGTTTGAACTCTTCTAACCCCTTCGACATGTCTGGAGAAATCGAGGATTTGATGAAGAAGCTTGAGCCGGTCATAGGCAGAGGGGAGTATAGCAAATACGTCCGCCTTTACAGGTTAGGCAAGTTCAACCCCACACTGAAGAAGCTCGTCGAGCACAGTATAAAGCACCTGGCTACCCAGTACCTGGAAAACCAGGTCGTTCTCTATCCCTTCCCATCTTCCTCTGTCCTGATGGGCGATTACCCCCTAGGCCAGTGCCACTACGGCGTGATAAACAAGGTCTTGAGGTTCGGACTCAGGGATAGAGATTTCATAAAGCACGTAGGTGTATTCGGAGCAACGGGTGCAGGCAAGACCTCGACTGTCGTGCGGATCATCCGGCATCTCTGCGAGAGTGGTAAACCCTTCCTCATCCTGGATCCGAAAGGGACCTGGCAGGCAATCATCAGGAAGGACTGGGCAAAGCATGTGAAAGTCCTCAGGCTCGGTTCCTCATATGCCCCGTTGACTTTCAATCCGTTCCTTCCATTACCTGGCATGGATCTCGATACCATGATCGCCGAGGTTGTGGAAGTTTTCTGTGCCTCGCAATACCTGGGGCATGGAGCCAAGAACCTGCTGCTGAGGGCAATAGAAGCAGCCAGAAGGAAGGATCATCTGAGCCTGAAGGCGGTCTACGAAGAATTCATGGCCCTGAAACTCAAGGGTCACAAGATGGAGAGCTGGGCCACAAGCACGGAGAGAGCCCTGTGGAACGCTTCCACCGGAATACTCGGAAGAGTCCTGAACTCGCCCGATAACATACCGTTCGAGAAGCTGATGAAATCCCAGGTGATTATCCTCATGGACGGCCTGGCCGATGATGCGCAGAAGGCCATGTTCAATGGTCTCATGCTCAACAGGATCTACTGGCATAGGAAGCTGGCAGGGATCAAGGAGCAGTTCAGGCATCTGCTGGTAATGGAAGAGTTCCATGTCATGTCGTCTGCGGAAAAGTTCCAGGGAGAGAGCCGGATAGATTTTCTCATCAAGATGTGTCGCGAGTTCTCCCAGGGGGTGATGATCCTGGAGCAGAATCCAGGAAGTATTTCTCAGCACGTGTTAGGGAATCTCAACACCGTAATGTGCCTGAATCTCGGCCACACGAAAGACATCAATTCCGTTGGCACTGCGATGGTCCTGGATGCGGATGCCAGGAAATTCCTGGGAAAACTCCCTACAGGATGGGCGATTTGCAGGGTCAAGGATCGGTTCCCTGAAACGGTCCTGGTGAGGGTCGATCATGAACCGCTGGACAAGTCAGAGCTTACCCTTGAGGAGATCAAGGCTCAGAACGGGGACTTCATCTCTCAGGCCCCAGAAGGGCAAAGACTGGTGGAAACGATAAGGAGCGAGGCATTGTCACCTTTGGCAGCCGGTAAGAAACTAGGGACTATACACAGGAAGATGCTGCGGGTCATTGCAGCATCAGGCAAAGTCCCCAATCTGAAGGAAATCTATTTGTCCATGGGACTGAACTACAGGCAAGGCAGAAGAGCGAGAAACAGGCTTCTGGAGTTGGGTCTTATAGAGATGGATGAAAGGGTGCCGACAGCCTCGGGTGTGGAGACGAAGGTTTACTTAACGGACAAAGGAAGGACAATCTTGGCAGAGACCGAGGAAGCGAGGAGATTGGGCGGTGATTGGCACCGCTCGACTGTACAGAAGGTGGCGGGACACTATGAGAGGCTTGGATTCTTCGTGCGCAAGGAATGGAGGAATATTGATCTTCTTGTTGACAAGGGGGATGAAAGAGTCGCTGTCGAGGTTGAATCCCTAATTAGCTGCAGAGCAAATGATCTCACGCAAGCAGTATCGAATATCATGAATGGCTTGAGACACGCTGACAGGGTACAAGTCATCGTCAGAGATCGGCGTTCTGCCAGGAAGCTTAAAGAGGCCCTCGAGGAATCCCCTGTCCCCAAGCATGCTCCCGTCAAGATACGGTTTCTCTAGGACTATTCAGTGCGATGAGCGTCAAGCAGACGTTCCTGATCAAGAAGAATTCCCAACCCATGTGAAGAATCATACGAGATATATTCCCTTTGGAGCAGTACGCTTGCAGTCTTCTGAATGAGGACTCGATGTAGCGTTCGTCCTTTCACGCATGTCCCGACAAGCAAATCCACCGTCTTGAAGTCAGGGAAGGCTCCTACTGTCTCGACATTGAAGGCGATTCGAGAAGTCAAATTAATCCCCTGGACCGTAATGCTGCCACTAGCAGGCTGTTGAAGAAATAGGGTTTTTGATGCAATTCCCCTCGGTTTCTGCCGGATGTTTCGTCTTGCATGTCAGTGAAGGTGAA
>JANQFG010000173.1 GCA_028277985.1 bacterium
ACCCATCTGGACGGCGGCGAGAGGATTCTCGAGATCCCGATCACCTGAGTAACGCTTGTCGCCGAGCCACTCGGTCTCGGTCCCCCAGTAAATGTCCTCCTCCGGCTCCCATATGTCTTCGCGCCCGCCTCCGAAGCCGAAGGTTTTGAATCCCATCGACTCAAGCGCGCAGTTACCGGCGAGGATCATAAGATCAGCCCAGGATATCTTGTTGCCATATTTCTTTTTGATGGGCCAGAGTAGCCGGCGCGCCTTGTCAAGGTTTACGTTGTCCGGCCAGCTGTTTATCGGCGCAAAGCGCTGGTTGCCGGATCCACCGCCCCCGCGGCCGTCGCCCGTACGGTAGGTGCCTGCGCTGTGCCATGCCATCCGGATGAAGAGCCCCCCGTAGTGACCGTAATCGGCCGGCCACCAGTCCTGCGAGTCGGTCATCAATGCATAGAGGTCCTTTTTCAAGGACTCCAGGTCGAGTTTCTTGAATTCCTCAGCGTAGTTGAACACCTCGCCCATCGGATTGCTCATGTCCGAGTGCTGATGAAGGATCCTGAGGTTCAACTGGTTCGGCCACCAGTCACGGTTCGACGTGCCGCCGTGGGCGGTGGATCCCGTTACCGGGCACTTGCTGTCTCTGCTCATAACGTTTCCTCCTATTGTTCTGCTGGTTATAGAAATTAGATATTACATGATAACAATTATCAATTGACGGCAAAAAAATATATGAACCTAGGCTGTCTCGGCCATGCAGTCACTGCACACACCGAAGAAATCCAACCTGTGATTCATGATTTTGAACCCCGTTTCCAGTGAGACCTCTTTCTTCATTTCGTCCAGGCTATCCAGGTCCGGGTCGACGATTCTCTTGCACCTGATACAGATGACGTGTGGATGGGAGTAAGGCTTGTTTCCATCGTATCGGTTGCTCCCATCCGGGAACCCCAGCTCGAGGACTTCACCCAATGATTTTATCAGCACGATATTTCGGTATACAGTGGCGATACTCATGGTCGGGAAAGCTTCTTTCAACTGGATATGGATATTTTCAACACTGGGATGGCCTTCGCTATCGGCCAGAATTCTGGCGATAGCCAGCCGCTGATGGGTGATCTTGTAGCCATGATCCCTCAGCTTCTGGATCATGGTTTCCAGTCTCTTCTTTGGGTCTGCCAAGGGAAACCTTTCCGTGCTAAACGATAATAATTATTAGATAACAATAATTTTCCTTAAAGTCAACGCCTTTTTCGTTTTTTTTCTGTCCAAGAGTCGAAAACCAAGGGGAGCGGGTGACCGAAGGAAACCCTTTCGCATTTCCACGGGCAAAGTATAATACGGAACGGCCAAACCTGTTCCTTGTCCCGGCACAGAATCGAAACGGATGGAGGCGCACGACATGCACAGTTGGAAAGACCTCGACCTGACATGGCACTACCTGGAAAAGTGGGCACATGAACGGCCCGACGCCGAAGCGATGGTGTTCGAGGACAGGAAGATCACCTGGGCCGAGTTCAAGGAGCAGGTGGATTGCATCGCCCGTGCATTTCTCGAAGCGGGCGTCAGAAAGGGCGACCGGGTCGCCTTGCTCGCTATGGCCTGTCCGGAGTTCCTGACGACGTACATGGCCGCCAACAAGGTTGGTGCGATCTGGCTCGGCCTGTCTCCAAAGTTCAAGCTGGATGAGCTTCGCTTCATCGTCGGCAACAGCGAGCCCACGATTCTCATCTCGCTCCGGGAATACCTCGGTGGCGACCTCCCTGGGATCGTGGCGGCGCTCCGCGATGAATTCGACTGTATCAAGAAGGTCTTCGTGATCGGTGAGCCCTTTGACGGGACCGAAGCGTTCGATGATCTCACCGGCAACCCGCGGCTCGATATGCAGGCGGAGCTGGAAGGACGAATCGCGGACATCCGTCCGGATGATGAGGCTCTTCTGATGTACACGTCCGGATCGACCGGAAAGCCGAAAGGAGTCGTTCACACACACCGGAGCATCATCGCGAATATCGGCGTCCAGGTCCGAAAATTCTCCATGCGCGAAGACACGTCCATGCTTCTCCACTTCCCGATCAACCACGCTGTGTCCGACACCGAATTGGGCTTCGGGGCAATCCTCGCGGGGAGCAGGCTCGTGCTGATGGACAAGTTCGATCCGGTGGCTACGCTGCGAGCCATCGAGCAGGAAAAGCTGACGGGGCTGGGCCAGATGCCGGTCATGTACCTCATGGAATTCAAGGAGCCCGCCTTCGCGGAAACGGATATGAGCAGTATCGAGTCCTTCATATGGGCTGGGGCCGCCGCGCCCAAACTCATGATCGATATCCTTTCGCAGATATGCGAAAAGACGGGCGCGACCATGTTGACCGGCTATGGAAGCACGGAGACGGCCGGCTTCATTACCTACACGGAAGAGGGTGAGAGCATCGAAACGCTGATGAACACCGCAGGAAAGATCGCCGAGCCCTTCGAGCTCAAGATCGTGGATCCGCAACGGAACGAGCTGCCCGCCGGCGAGGTCGGCGAAATCGCCGTCCGCGGCCCATTTCTCATGAAAGGATACTTCCGAAACCCTGAGGCCACGGCGGCGGTCATCGACGAACACGGTTGGTTCTATACATCCGACATGGCGTCTCTTGACGAACGCGGATACATACAGATCGTGGGGCGCAGCTCGGAGATGTACAAATCGGGGGGTGAGAATATCTTCCCCCGCGAGGTGGAAGACGTACTGGAGTCGCATCCCGGGGTGCTGTTCGCCGCGGTCATCGGTGTTCCGGATGAGATTTATCAGGAGGTCGGCTGGGCGTTCGCCATGACGATTCCGGGCAAAGACGCCCAGGAAGAGGAGCTTCGTGAACTGTGCAAGACCAGGCTGGCCAATTTCAAGGTTCCGAAACGTTTCTTTGTCCGCCCGCTGCTGCCGCTCCTGTCCAACGGCAAGATCGACAAGCTGGCCCTCAAGAAGGAAATCGCGGCCATGACCGAGGGTTGAGGCGTCCTCTGCTCGCTCCCGCATTTGACGAAACACCTTTCTTGTGAAAGATATGGGTGTGACCGGGCCGGGCCGGGCCCCCCCTGGGTCAATCCCCCAATCGGAGAATCAGCGTGCCGGCAAGACTGCTTATCACTGTCGCTACTCTGATCTATGGATTCGCGCCCTTACAAGCGGACCTGAACACAACCCACGTGTTCCATCCCGAATGGACGTCTCACGCCAGATTTCACGGTGTCTGGCTCCTGTCCATCCTCAGTTCGATCGCGATACTGTCGCTGTGGCTGCTCTGGGCCGGATCTCGAACCATCCTGGCAGGTGTGTTGGGGCTCTGTGCTGTGGGTGGCTTCTGGGTGGCAGCCGCAACACGAAAGATGTATGGCGGCGCATTCGCAGACGCCGATGGCATCAACGTAGCCTTCTTCGGTGTCGACGGCAATGCGGCCACTTTCACCTTGGTCGTCATTCTGCTTCTCGTTGGAATCATCCTTGGAGCTCGTTCGGACGGCGGCTAGAGGGGCCGACCTCGTGGACGGGCTCCCATCACAGTAGGTTCCCCTGCAGGACCTTCCCCCCTCTTTGAAAATCTAACCGACCACTCTCTTCGACTTAATAGTACCGGCATACAATTAATAGTCGTTACGCCGGGCCTCTCAGCGAAATCCTGCGGCCTCGAAAAAACCATTAATTAAAAATGTTTATACAGCATCGAAAAGGGTCTGCCCCTTTTTCCACTTTTTTCTTGACAGGCTGACCCGGTTCGGTTAGCCTCAAGATAATCCGACCAGGTAGTATTTTTGTACAATTAACAAGCTTCAGGAAGGATCGGTTCATGGCGAGTACGGATGTGACTCCCGAACCCAAGGGAATGAAGATCGCGCAGCTCTCCAGGGAGTCGGGCTTGACGAGATCCACGATTCACCACTATGTGAACATCGGCCTGCTCCACAGACCACGGCAGGCAGGACTGAACGTGCACCTGTTCGACGAGACCCATTTGGACAGGCTCAGGCAGATTCGTGGGCTCCGGGAAAGCGAGGGGCTTCCCCTGGCGGAAATTAAAGATTTGCTGGAACGAGCAGAGCCCGCAGACTCGGGCCAGCGTGGGCGAGACAACGAAGCGGAGAGCCGTACGGAGGTAGATTCCAGCAACAGAGATGGCGAAGGCCGTGTAAGAGATCAGGGACGCAGAAATAGGGAGATGATCCTCGACACGGCGATCAGGTTGTTTTCCGAAAGGGGCTACGAGAACACGACGATCAGCGACATCACCGAGGCCATGCACATTGGGAAGGGGACCTTCTACGGCTACTTCAAGAACAAGAGAGAGCTCTTCATGGAGTGTATCGATCGTCTGACCGTGACGATCGTTCCCAGAGAGGCATGGGCGGAAATACGAAGCGAGCAGGGGTATGAGGAAAAAACACGCAAGCGTGGCGCTGCATTTCTGGATGCCTTTCCAGGGTTCCGCGGTATCCTCAACATGCTTCGTGTCTGCCTTGGGAGCCGTGATCCCATTCTGGCCGGCAAGGCGAAAGATGCCTTCACAATCCTCGCTGCGCCTATGGCGAAGGATCTCCGCAGGGCGATCGCACACGGAGTCGTGCGTCCCGATGTGGATGTGAAGCTCTTCGCATTCCTGCAACTCTGCCTGGCTGAGAGCCTGGGATATTGGCGGATGATGGACTCCCGGTACTCGGTCCAGGACGGGGTGGACACCCTGATCGAGGTCTTCGGGCAGGGGATGGCGAATCAGGGAGAAGACATTCGAGAGCCTGACGGGCCTCGGCCGAGATGCGGAGAAGTCTGCGACCGAAAGGGCGTGAAGACCCGGCTCGTGGACATAAGCGTGAACGGCGGACCCTGCCTGCCCGGTAAGGTAGGAGAGGCTCAGGTAGAGCTCGATCTCCCTGGCGCGAAAGGAGTGGACTTCGCCGGCACCGGTTCGAAGCGCGTCGCAACGGCCACGATGCGGGATGGCAGCCGGGTCGTTCTCGAGGTAGACGGGGAGACGAACCTGTCGGGCCGGGCCTCTTTCGGCTCCTTCTGTATTCCCCTGAAAAGCATCGAAAACATCCGTTTTGAGGGTTCCACCGATTCGAATGAAGCATAAGTTACCAAAACCGATGCCCCACAGGAGCGATCTTCATGCATCCGATTCATCGACCCGACAAGGTGCTGCCATGGTAGAGACGGAGACACAGATCTACAGAAGCGCTTGCCGCATGTGTCATGGCGGATGCGGGGTCCTCGTGCACGTGCGGGACGGAGAGGTCGTCAAGATCAAGGGTGACCCGGAGTCTCCGTTGAACAGAGGGAAGCTCTGCGTCAAGGGCCTTTCCAGCATCGAGCACCTCTACAATCCGAAGCGGCTCAAACACCCCCTGAAGAGGGTGGGAGAGAGAGGCGAGGGGAAGTGGGCTCGCATTTCATGGGATGAGGCTCTCGACACGATCGCAGGCGAGATCAAGCGGATCCGAGAGGAAAACGGAATCGAGTCGGTTGCCCTCGGTACGGGCACGGGCAGACACCATTTCCAGCACGTGTTGCGCTTCGCGAATGCACTCGGCACCCCCAACTGGTGCGAGCCGGGTACCGCGCAGTGTTTCATCCCGAGGATCCTGACCGGGGTGATGACCTACGGGGACCTCCCCGTGTGCGACTATTACGGTGATGTGAACCCGGCCTGTGTTCTGGTATGGGGGCACAATCCGGCTGTTTCGGGACCGGACGGCGAGATCCAGTTCAAGATCAAGGAATGCCTGAAGAAGGGAACGAAGCTGATCGTTGTCGACCCCCGGTCGACTGAATTGTCCAAGAAGGCGGATTTGTGGCTGCAAGTCAGGCCGGGTACGGACGACGCCCTCGCCCTGAGCATGATGAACGTGATCATCAACGAAGAGCTCTACGATCGGCCCTTTGTCGAGGCATGGACCGTGGGTTTCGAAGAGTTGAGAGAGCGTGTTCAGGAGTATACGCCCGATTGGGCCGAAGAGGTCACGTGGGTTCCTGCCGAGAAGATCCGTGCTGCGGCGAGGATGTTTGCGCAGACATCTCCGGCAACCCTTGAATGGGGTGTGGGCCTCGAACACACACCCAACTGCCTCCAAACGGTACGAGCCGTCGGGTTGCTCCCGGCAGTCACGGGCAACATCGATATTCCCGGGGGATGGATCCTGGGGAACCATGTGGTGAATGATGTTCCGCTCCTCCTCGAGAATCTGCCTCCGGAAATGCAGGACAAGAGAATGGGGGCGGATCGGTTCAAGGTCCTGTGCAGCAAGGATTCCCTGTTTCCGTCAGCCCATATCCCCACCCTGTTCAATGCCATGCGCACGGGCGAGCCGTATCCGATCAAGGCCTTCCTGATCTTCGGCAACAACGGGCTCGTGACGTACGGAAACAGCAAAGAGGTATACGAGTGTTTTCGAAGTGTGCAGTTCCTGTCCGTCATGGACATCTATATGACCCCAACAGCCGAGCTTGCCGACATCGTCCTTCCCGCTGCGACGTGGCTCGAGGTGGATCAGGTGGTGGGCTTGCCTTTCGTGGTGAACAATGTGGCCCTTGCTCAACAGAAGGTGACGAGCCTCTGGGAGTGCAGGCCCGATGAGGAGGTCTTCATCGATCTGGCACGCAGGCTGGACCTGCCCGTCGGAACCGAACCGCTCGAGGACGTGTACGCGCAGCAGCTCGCTCCTCAGGGAATCTCCTTTGAGGAGCTCCGCGAGCGGGGATTTGTTTCGGCCGAGACCGAATACAGGCGATACGAACAGAGGGGGTTCCTGACCGGGTCCGGGAAGATCGAGCTCTTCTCAGGCTATCTGGCGTCACTTGGGTACGACCCCTTGCCCCATTATCGAGAGCCCCCTGAAAGCCCGGTCAGCGCACCCGAGCTTGCCGAGGAGTTCCCGCTCGTCCTCACGAGCGGCGGAAGGATCCAGCAATTTTTCTGTTCAGAGCATCGGCAGGTGCCTACCCTGCGGAAGGGGCATCCGGATCCTGTCGTGGAAATCCATCCGGAAACTGCGGCAGAACTGAACATTCAGGACGGCGACTGGGTCTGGATCGAGTCGCCGAGGGGAAGGATTCAGCAGCGGGCCAGACTCACTCAGATACACCCGAAGGTTGTGAACGTTCAGTTCGGGTGGTGGTTCCCCGAAGAGGAGGGGCCGGAATACGGCGTGTGGAAATCGAACGCGAATGTCCTGACCAACAACGGCCCTCCCTATGACCCTGCCCTGGGGACGTACCAACTCAGGGCGATGCTCTGCAAGGTGTACAAGGTCGCATGATACCTACAGGGCTCGTTCCACGACGGAGCCCGCAACCAGGAACGAAAGGAGTGGAAAATGGATCGCCCCACAACCCTGACGAGCCTGATCATTGCCCTTGCATTGTTTGCCGCCTCGGCATGTGAGCTGACACCCGTGCCGATCCCCTTTGATCCCCCGGGCAAGACTTCGTGGGCGCCGGACGGATGCCGGGCAGTGCCGACCAGCGATCCGGTCCTCGGCCCGCGCACGCACTGGCACAACCTGCACGCAGACGCACTCAACTCTGATGAGGTGAGCATCGCGATCGCGCCCATGTTGAAACGCACGTGGCATGCCGATCCATTAACGTTCAACTACGGTGGACCGGTGTTCGACAAACAGGGAAATCTCTACTTCACGCCTCTCTTGCCAGCCGAGAATGTCGTGCTGATTTCGCTCGATCCGTCCAATGGGAGCAGGCGCTGGTCCGTTGCCGGAGGCGGCACCGGAGGAGGCGGTGGTACGCCCATGGTGCTGGAAGACCCTGACAACCCGGGTGAGGAGATCGTATACGTAGGCCTGTACGACAGGGCCTTCGCGGTTCGCACGAATGGCTCGATCGTCTGGGACGTGTCTACCGGACTCACCCCCACAGGAGATTTCGGCTCGGACACGGCCTTTGGCGTCAACTATCTCCCCGGCCTGGACGCGATCGTCGGCATCACGGGGGACGGGAACATCTACGCCCTGGACAGGGCTTCGGGCACCTCGATACTGAGTTCGCTCTACCAGCTTCCCGGCGAGCCATCTCCGCCGGGGATCCCGACCCTTCCCGACGCCATCCTCCAGGACGCCTTTACAGAGCTCACGGCACTGATGGGGAATCTGCCGGTGGGGTTCGATGTGACCGACCTCGTGGGCATGCTGCTTGGCAACAAGGTGGAGGTGGCCAACTTCTTCTCCATCGACCCGAACACCGGGCGGCTCTGGGTGGCGGCTACCGCTCCGGATGCGGAAGACGGCACTCTGGACGGCTTCTCGGAGGTGGGAGCCCTGTACGGCCTGGATCTCGTTCACAACGGAGGCGGCTATGAGGTGCAGGAGGCCTGCCATAGGTACTTTCCGGGCGGATCTGCCTCGACCCCTTCCCTTCGAGCCGACGGAACCCGCATCTATCTGGGGGACGCGTCAGGCAGCCTGATCGCACTGGACAGTTCCTGCAACGACGTCTGGTCGATCCCGATTGGGGATCAGGTGGCAGGGTCTGTCGGTGTGGCATCCGACAACGGTGAGCTGTATGTGTCGGGCGCCCAGGATATCGTTCAGGTCATCGACTTGGGGACGCATGCGGTTGAGGGCTGGCGTGCGGATCTGGAGGTCTACACCCCCGGGCTGGGGCAGGTGAACCTCAACTCGAACCTCTACAGCATTGGTGCCAATGGTATCGCCTTCCAGTCGGGTGCAGGGGCTCTCATCAACAACACGCCATTGTTGTTCACCGTGGGGGTGGGGATGCTCGATCGCGGAACGGGCGAGGTGAGGTATTTCATCGACAGCCTGGACGAGACCATCGCCGTAATGAGCACGGGGCCTGATGGGGCCCTCTACATCGGAAGCTCCCCTCTCCGTCGCGCCTTTACCAGGGCCATCTTCGGTGATCTGGTGGATCCCCTCCAGGGCGGTGTGAGGAAATTTGCGGTCGAGCGGGCAGACCTGCTGATCCGGGATGCGACCTGCGCGGCAGCGGCTCGCGCATTGAACGCAGACGCGAACAGCGCTTTGTGTCCCGACTCCTCCACAGCAGACCTGACGCAGATACAGGAGCTGATCGACCAGAGCCGTGCTACTTCCGTACAGGCGATTGCGGAAGGGAGCCTCCCCTCGGCGGATTGGACCACACTCGACGCATCCCTCTCCCTGGCGGAAGGGAACCTGACTTTGGACGATATCGATGTGGCGGCAGGGCACCTGGACGATGTGTGTGCCTTCTTCGACTAGGCCGAACATCTCATGAACAATGCAGGAACCTATTTGGCGAGCTCGTAGGTCCTGCCCGTCTCCAGCATGGCGATGAAGTTCTCCTTCCTCGCGGCTGCAGGGAGTCCGCAGCCCGTGGAGAGGATGTGGCCGCCGTCTCCGCCGACTTCATCGATCACCTTCTTGCAGTAGGCGGCAACCTCTTCGGGCTTCCCCAGGCACATGAGCGTGGGGTGAACATCACTGGCGATGCAGAGGTGGTTACGGAGCTGCTCCTTGGCGGCAAAGATGTCCGTGGTCCCGTCCAGCTCGAGCATGATCGATTTCCTGGGCAGTTCCTTGAAGAAGTGGATGTTCTTGTCCCAGCACGTGTCGATATGGAAGGTGAGCAGGATCCCCGCGGAGTGGAAGGAGTCCACGATCTGCCGGGTGTAGGGCCACCAGAAGCGCTCGAAGATGTTCAGGGGATAGAAATAGGCGCCGGCCCTTTCCTCGACCACCTTGGTCATCTTGAGGTTCGCCCCCTGGCAGAGCTCGAGGCCGAAGGTGATGAACTCCTCGGTCATCTTTGCGAGGGCCTTTTCCACCATCTCGGGCCGGTAGTAAAGGTCTTCGGTGAACTTCACCATCGAGCGGGCAAGGGAGAGGGTGAAGAAGGGGTGGTTGTTCGGTTGCGGGTAGAGGACGAAGGCGCCTCGTTTCTGATACTCTGAAATGCCTCGAAGGGTCCCGTTGATCACCTCTCCGTAGAGTGTATCGTATTCCTCCCGTGTCTCGATATCCGAAACCCGGTAGATCAGATGATCGGCAACGAAACCGAACCAGCCGATCTCCGAGATGATCTCATAGTCTTCGTACTTCGTGTACTCGCCTTCCAGGAACTGTATTTCCGGCGACGTCTCGGTAGGATGGATGACCCTGTTGCCCCCAAGGGTGAACACTTCCGCGGACAGCGCCGGGTTCACGGCGTCCCAACCGCCGTACTTGTCAAAAAGCTCGAGCTCCAGGTCCTGCTGGGCATCAAAGCCCTGAGGAGCGATCTCCCAGAACTTCTTGTCGGTAAGCGCCGCAGCCGCGGCAGTCGTCACATCCGGCCAGATGGGCACCCGGTCCGGTTTCTCCAAGTTGAGTGCACACTCCACTCGCTCGACGGCGGTCATGGTTTCGCTACGCATGTTCTGCTCTCCTCAAGGACTTGGGGAACCGTTCGATAGGAGCCCGTGGTGATCGATCAACCCGGCAAGACGATGGCGTGGGCTTCACGGACAAAGAAGGCCTTGCACTCCTCCCAATCGAAGGGCTCCAGCATCACAGGGGGAGGTTCGCGCTCGGCATCCTCAAAATATGTCAGGCTCTTCAGGATGTGATAGACGTTCGCCCTGCCGGGACCATACTTGTCGGGAAGGAGTCGAAAGAAATCCTGCAGCAACTCACCGCCGCGAAGAATCGTATACAGATCCACGAAATCCTTCCGACTCCCTCTTCCTGAAATGGCGATCAGCTTCATCAGGGCGATATCCCGAATGTCGGCCAGGCGGAAGAAGCGGTAAGGCGTTCTCTCGAACAGGAAAGGGTCAGGAATCTGAAAGAAGGATAGCTTGATCCCCTCCGTGAGAACCGTCAGGGTATTTTCTGCTTCCTGGAGCGTTTCGTAGTCACCGTGTTTCTTGAAGGTTGCGTGCAGCAGATTCGGGTCCATTCCCTCCGTGCGGAAGAAATCGAAGTCCTCGGAGATACGGTGCCCGAGCCACAGGGCCAGACCCGTGCCGCCGGCCAGGGTCCACCCCTGAAAGACCGATGCGGCGTCCTTTTCTACCCAGGCCAGGAGGGTCTTGCTTCCTGTCGGGAGAACCTTTTCGTGCACGAAATCCCCTCTCTTTGCAGGATGAGATACCAAAAGTTCTCTGCTTTGACGGATTTGAACCGAACCTGTGCCACATTGTCAAGAAATCGCTTGTGGCCCATTAGCACCGCCAGAGTCCGGACGTCCTCCAAAGACCCGTACTCCAGGACACGCTCCAGCACCCAGAGTGGGTAGTCGTCAAGATCGCGCTTTCGGAGCCTACGATCCCAGAAGAGACGATTCAGCTTTCGAAGACCCGCGCTCCTCGCCTTCCTTGGTGAAGTCCTGTCCAGGGGTTCCAGGCTGATCCTCAAACGACATCCCAGTGCTGTGGCCAGTTTGCGCAGGGTGTAGAGCTCAAACCTCTGCCAGCCGTTTTCGTATCGTGATAGCGTTGCCACAGAGGTGTTGGCTCTACGCGCGAGCTGCGACAGGGACAAGCCCCTTTCCTGGCGGCGTTTCTTGAGTTGCTCCGAGATGTTTCGATTCTGCATGATCATTATCATATATGATAATAATTCAAGTGTCAATCTGCTTTGATCTCGGGCCCTTTAGTTTGACAAGGAATTCGGCGGTTTCCTATAGTGATCCTTCCTCCTGAGGAGCACCGAAATGCAGTCCGGGAAGGGGAGAGGCAGGATGAGACACACCACGATGATCCTGGTAGCGGCATTTGCGGTGTTGTTCTGCCCCGG
>JANQFG010000201.1 GCA_028277985.1 bacterium
TCGCCCCCCTCAAGACCTCCGGCCTTGATGGCCCATCATCTTCCCACGGTCGGAAAATCGGGAATGCGCCCGGTGAAGCGTACACAGAGAATCTTGTAGG
Organism: bacterium; assembly: GCA_028277985.1. Taxonomy (GTDB): domain Bacteria; phylum Desulfobacterota; class DSWW01; order DSWW01; family DSWW01; genus S015-6. The sequence goes on from JANQFG010000201.1 coordinate 101, forward strand.
CCAGAGGGGTGTCCGCACCACCCTGAAGCGATTTCAGCCTCGTCAAAGGCATCAGAGCAGACGGCGACAGTGTTAACGTCCTGGAAGCCAAGACAGAGGAATCGTTAGAGCCGGCTACGGGTGAGATCATGTGGCACTGCCGGGAAACCAGGCAGCCAACAGAGAAGACAAACATCGCCCTACGGCTCGGTCATGGTGAGATTCCCGAGGGTCTGTCGGGGTCCGAGCGCCTGGCATGCAAGAAGAGAAGCGTTGAGAACTTGGGAGGCCCCATCGGCTCCCGGAGGCAAAGGGACGGCAAGCGGCTAGTGAGACACGCAAGGGGAAACCCGGACACAGAGTTAGGCCGAAGCCTCAGCCCGCCTGGCGGGGAAGCGTGCCCGACCGAGGAGGGAGGAGCGCCGGAAGTCGATGGGGAGTCAGACCGGCTCATCGTACTCCGAGCGTGGGAAAGCCGCGTACAAGGGGAAGGGGCTGGCGAAGTGACGTAGCCAACAAAGGACACTTCATCCAGACAAGTCGAGCTGATCCATGAAGCAAACCTCCCTGTTGGGACTAGCGAAGAAGGCGGCATCGGACAAGGTCCATCGGTTCCAAAACCTCATGGTGATGCTGACCGTCGGCTATCTACTGGCCTGTTGGAAGCTGATCAACAAACGTGCCGCCTACGGTGTGGACCGAGTGGATGCACGGGCGTATGAAGCCGACCTGCAGGCGAACGTAGAAGGGCTGGTGGCAGCGCTCAAGGGGGGTTGGTATCGGGCCAAGCTGGTGCTCAGAAGATACATTCCCAAGCGCAACGGGAAGTTGAGGCCCTTGGGGATACCGGCCATCGCGGACAAGGTCCTGCAGATGGGGGTTGCCAAGATCTTGGAAGCGATCTACGAGCAGGACTTCCTGGCCTGCAGCTATGGGTATCGGCCCGGTGTCGGTGCCCTGGATGCGGTTCGGGACCTGAGCGCTGAGCTGAGAAGCGGGCGCGATCACTTCCTGGTCGAGGCGGACATTCGCAGCTACTTCGATCAGGCATCTTGATGCTCCTGTGAAAAACGCACACGGTTGAGCGAGCCCTCGCGCAGTTGGCGAAGTTGCTCCAGCGTACCGGGGTTGTCGGGGAAGAGATAGAGTCCTGTGGTCGGGTCCGCGGTCAAATCAATGGTGCCATTGTGCAGACGATCGTACAGCCAGTGGCGTGGCACGGCGAGCCGCTCGGCCAACTGCGTTACGGTCAGATGGCCCGGGATGCGGC
>JANQFG010000252.1 GCA_028277985.1 bacterium
TGCGCTTCAACGACGAGCTTGCAGAAGGCGAGCCCCAGACCGGATGAGTACTTCCGTCCCTGCTGCCGCATCTCAACCTGGCCGAACTTGAGAAAGATCCGTTCGTGGAACTCTCTCGGGATGCCGGGCCCCGTGTCCGACACACTGATCTTCGGACCTCCCTCCGTCGCCTGAAGGCGGACCCGCACTTCGCTCCCGTCAGGCGCATACTTGAGCGCGTTGGAGATCATGTTGACTACTACCCGGCACATAAGGTCCGGATCGCAGCGAGTGAATAGCCCCTCCGGACCGGCTTCTATCACCACCGCCGCCCGGCCCGTCGTGCCAGCCAGGCTGATGGCTTCGCGTGCTACGTCGCTGAGGTCGCAGCGTTTTTTCTTGACCTTCATTTCGCCTGCTTCGAGGCGGTTCACGTCGAGGAGGTCACTGATCATCTCATTAAGCGTGTCGGCGGACGATCGGGATCTCTTTAGGTATTCCTGTTCCTTCGGTTCCAACCTCGCGGCGACCCGCCTTTCGAGGAGCTGCAGGTACCCACTCACGCCGCTCAGAACCGATCGGAGATCGTGGACGATCATATGAACCAGATTGTCACGGAGCTCTTCCAGCTTGCGGAGCTTGTCCAGGGCTTCCTTAACTTCGCGCCGCTGGCGGTAAATGGTGAGGTGGGTCGCCACGCGAGCCTTGACTATGGGGGGGCTAACGGGCTTCACGATGTAGTCCACAGCCCCCAACGACAAACCCTTTGTTTCGTCTTCGACCTCGCCCTTGGCGGTAACAAAGATTACAGGGATGTCCCGAAATCGCTCATCCTCTTTGAGCCGCTCACAGACCTCGTACCCGTTGATGTCTGGCATCATGATGTCGAGCAGTATGAGGTCGGGCGGTACGTCCGCGTAGGCCAGACTCAATGCCCTTTTGCCGCCAAGCGCCACCTTGACACGGTAGTCCTCGGCCAGAACGCCGTTGAGCACGTCGATGTTCGCCGGCGTGTCGTCCACTACTAGGATCGTTGGTTTGGCCTCGTCTGTCATGTGGTTTCCTCATTGACGCCAGACTCCGCTTGGCGGCCTGGACGCAATTCCTCTCCGTCCGCATACCGAACACTGATCCGCTCGATCTCGGGCAGGTGTTTCAAGAACAGAGCTACGAGGTCCGGATCGAAGTGCTTGCCCGCCTCGCCACGGATCAGATCTACAGCCTTATCCTGCGGCCACGGGTCCTTATACGGCCGCTTGCTGATGAGCGCGTCATATACATCCGCGATGGCCGCGATGCGTCCCGCCAGGGGGATGTCGTCCCCGGCCAACCCCTCCGGATAGCCTTCGCCGTTCCATTTCTCGTGGTGAGTCAGCGCCACGAGCCTTGCGGTCTTCAGCGGCTCTGAACTGTGCTGTCCCAGGATCAGGGCCCCCTTGATCGTGTGTTTCTGCATGACGTGCCATTCTTCGGTGTCAAGTCTTCCTGGCTTCAAGAGGATGTCGTCTGGAATACCGATCTTGCCAATGTCGTGCATGGGGGAGGCGTTCAGCAGGACCTCTGCGTGTTCGTCGCGCAACCCGTGGGCCTTGCCGAGCAGTTGGCACACGTGACTCATGCGCATGATATGCATGCCGGTCTCGTTGTCCTTGAATTCTGCGGCCACGCCCAGCCGACGGATGATCTGCAACCGCGTCTTCTTGAGTTGTGCCGTGCGCTCGCGGACGAGACTCTCAAGGTGACATTTCTGATCGTCTAGGGCCAAGTGCGTCTCGACCCTTGCCTTCACCACTGGCGGGCTGACAGGCTTCGTGATGTAGTCAACCGCGCCTAGCGCAAATCCCATGGCCTCGTCTTCGTCCTTGCCCTTCGCGGTCAGGAAGATGACGGGAATGCTGCTCAAGGCCACATCCCCCTTGAGTCTGCGACATACTTCATAGCCGTTCATGCCAGGCATCATGATGTCAAGCAGGATCAGATCCGGCGGCGGTTCCACCGTTGCCAGGGCCAAGGCCTTCTCACCATTCAAAGCAATCCTGATCTTGTATTGTTCGCCAAGAATTCCCAGGAGTACGTCGATGTTCTCCGGCGTATCATCCACGATCAGGATGCATTTCCTTGCCGCTTCTTGATCCATATCCTGTCCCAAAGACCTGGCGCCCGAGGTCCCGCACACCACTATTCCCGCAACGCGACCTCGCGTAGCCTCTTCCCTGCTTCTTCAAACCGGTATCGTTGCACGAGCTCCGCCACGTCATCGAGAACGCCTGGGTGATTTCCCGTGTTGAGCTTCTCCTTCAGTTCTCGCATCGCCTCGATAGCCTGCGCATCACTGTCCTCAAGCAATGTCAGGAGCCCCTCGACCTCTATACGATACCGCCCCCAGTCTGTCCCTGTCGGGGCCCCTGGGAGTTCCCCCACCGCCTCGGCTGCTTTGGTGGCCGACGCGTCTGCCATGTCCATCGCTTCCACGGTCCGCGACTGTGGCCTGCCTTCCATCAACGCGGTGAATGTGAAGGTGCTTCCCTTGCCCGGTGTGCTCTCCACGGTCACGTCCCCACCCATGTGTCGGGCGATCTCTCGACAGTAGGCGAGATCCAGCCCGATGGCCCCTCGTTTCTCAAGGGATGAATCTCCCTGTTGCCCACGTCGTGCTGCGAAAACTTGTTCGATTTCCACGGCGGCTATGCCCGGACCGGTGTCACGGACCCTGCACTTCAGCCGCACCTTGGTACTGCTGTGTACTTCGTGAAGGACCTCCAATGAAACATTCCCACAGGTTGTGATGCGAATGGCATAATCGAGCAAAGCCGAAACGACCTCGGCGAATCGATTTCCATCCCCTGTCAGCATTGCCGGCATACGGGACTTGATGGTTACGTCGAGGCCCAACTTCTTGTCTTTCGCCTTGGCCCGAGCGTCCCTGATTGTCTGTTGAAGAATCCTGACGGGATTGAAAGGCCCCCTGTCCAAGCACAGCCGGCCCTTATCCATTTCCACGAAGTCGAGGATGCGGTTTACGATCCCTGTGAGTTGTCTGGTCGCAGTCCTGATCTTCTCCAGGAATCGCTGCTGTTCCTCCGCGAGCTCAGTCTCCTCCAGGAGATGCCCCATGCCGGCAATCGCGTTGAGGGGCGTGCGGATCTCGTGGCTCATGCGCGCGATGAAATCGCTCTTGACCCTTGTTGCGGCTTCCGCGACCTCCTTCGCTCGCTGAAGTTCCTCCTCGCTCGCCTTGAGGCGCGTGATGTCCGCACCATAGACGTTGATCTCCCGGGTTCTTGGATCCAACCTAAAAGAGAAGAGCAGACAGTGTCCGTCTGCCTCGACCTCAAGTTGCACGCCTTCCTCCCCGTCCGCGGCGCGCTTGCGACCTTCGTGCACCCACGGAGCGTTACCAGATAGCAGCTTGGTCTGGCCAAGGAGATCTCGTGCCGAGGGATTGACCAGGAGCAGCGTGCCCGCTTCATCCAGTCTGAAAACGGGGGCTGGGTTCATCTCCGCGAAGGCCGCCATAGCCCCGAGCCTATCCTCTGCCAACACCCGCTCCGTGACGTCGAGGATCACCCCGTTTAGCCAGAGCAGCTTACCCAAGGGGCTGAAATGCCCTCGTCCCTGCTCGTGGACCCAGCGGATCTTACCGTCCGCACGGACAATTCGATACTCAATTGTGAATGGCTTCCTGAGTCTAACCGCTGCATCGGCAATATCAGCTACGTGGGCTTGATCATCTGGGTGGATGATGCTTGCGAAGCTTCGCACCCTATTGTCGATGAAATCTGCTACGGGATAGCCAGTTAGGGCATGCACCCCCTCGCTGATGTACGCCATAGTCCAATTCTCGTCGTATGCGCAACGATAGGCCGCGCCAGGGAGGTTCGTGATCAGAGTCTTGAGGTGCTCCTCGTTGGCTCGCAGAGCTTCCTCCGCGCGCGTTCGGCCCGTGATGTCGAGAATGACCCCCACAATGCCCCTCACTCGCCCTTTGGCATTGGCGTATGTGGCCTTGTGAAACACCACATGGCGGCGACTGCCGTCGGCCGCTACGACGGAGGCTTCATACACCTGCTTGCCGGGATGGGATATCAACGCTTCGTCCATCTCGCGGTACTCGTCCGCCAACTCCTTTGGGGCGATTTCGTGGACGGTGCTCCCGACAATCCTCTTTCGCGGCTGCCCGATGAACTCCTCGAACGCCTTGTTGCAGCCAAGGTATCTGCCTTCAGCATTCTTGAAAAAGACAGGGCTTGGTATCGTTTCGATCAGGATCCTCACGAACCTGACTTCGGAGAGAAGCTGGCTCGCCTCCCGTTCACTCTTGTCAATCTCAGATCCCAGCCTCGTCTTCTCTGCATGGCTCCGCCTAAGCAAAACCCACGCCACAACCGTCGCAATCACGGCAGTGAACACGATAGAGACAATGTGAGACCCCCACCGAGTCAGGTCCGCGGGTGCCAGGGCCTCCTTGAGTATCTCATAGGCCGTCACGAAGGCGCCCGTTACAACGAACGTCAATGCCAGGGGGGTAACGAGGCTGCGAGGTCTACCGCGCTTCTCGCCCTTGTCTGTGAGACCCATGAGCAATCTTCCTGCCTGTGGCGCAGGCTTCACGTGTGGCGGAGAATACGCAAGGCAAAGCTTGTCCTGCGGGTCTCAGCGTTCATGCCTAGCCCGGCTTTCTGATGTCCACGTGCGAACCAGCGAGGACCTCCTCGATACGGACCGCTACCGAAATGGCCTCCTCAAATTCATACTGTTCGATCAGTCGCTGTAGTTCTTCCAGGTGCTCGGCCAAACTTCCACTGCCAGGCACCTCACGTAGCTGCCGCAGTTGTCCTGGTGCGGCCGAGTCCCCTTCCTGGAGCATGGTCTTGAGCTCTCCGAGCAGTTTCGTGAATACATCGACTGCCAGAGGTGCAGGTGGACCCGTCTGTCGAGCAGCCGGGGCCTCCGTCGGCAGGGCCTCTGCTATACCAGCCACGATGGGTGTGAGTTGTGCTTCCAGCACAACGAGCTGTTCGTCTGCTACCTGCAAGGCCTTGGCCTTGATCGACGATTCAAGAGCCTCTGCAGTCTTGTGCAACACGGTCGCGCCGATATTGCCTGCTACGCTCCTCAGAGTGTGTGCCAGGCGCTGAGCCGCTTCATAGTCATGCTCCGCCAGCGCAGATCGAATCGCCATCGAATCACTTGCGTGGCCGGCGGCGAACTTCCTCAGCAGACTGAGGTAGAGGACGTGGTTGTCCGAAGCCCGCCGAAGCCCGATCAGTGTGTCAATCCCCGCGACCGCTGGAATGGAAGGTCCGCGCTGCAATCGGGGGCCTCGGCTCTTATCGATACCCGCCCCCGGTTCGATCCAGCGGGTCAAGGTCTCATTTAGATCATCGGGATTAAAGGGCTTGGCGATATGGTCGTTCATGCCAGCTTCAAGGGCCTTCTCTCTGTCTTCGCTCAGGGCATGGGCGGTCATGGCAAGAATGGGCAACTGCTGGAGACGCTTCTCGGCCCGAATCCTCCTGGTGGCCTCATAGCCGTCCATGACCGGCATCTGTATGTCCATCAGAACCAACTGGAAAGTCTGTCCGTCCAGGCGCTGAAGCGCCTCTTGACCATTGGCTGCAACAACAACGATCATGCCCATCATCTCCAGCATTTCCTTGGCCACTTGCTGGTTGATCTCATTGTCTTCCACCAAGAGAACTCGGACGCCCCTTAGTTGTTCACCGGCCGGCGCCACTCCCTCCGTGGGGTCATAGGCCAAGGCGCGCACTGTCGTCGCCGCCCCAAGGGCATTCACGATCGCATCAAACAAGTCCGATTCGGAAAACGGCTTCAGCAAGTAGGCGTCATGACGCACGGTCCGGGTCGGATGCAGCAGTTCCTCTTGACAGAACGCCGTGGCCAGGATCACGCGCGGAGGTGGATGAGGCGCCTTCATGGTCTTGATCCGCTCACAGAGCTCGAATCCAGTCATCTCCGACATGACACAGTCGATGATCGCAATGTCGAACGGCTCCTCGGCCTCCTGCAGCAACTCGATTGCCTTCTCTCCCGAATCGACCAGCTCAACGCGTTGAACACGGTTTAGCAATGAATCTCGCAGGACCTCTGCCACCGCCACGTTGTCATCCACGGCCAAAACACGCACACCTTTCAGCGCTCGCATACCCTCGGGTGCCGGAAGGGGCGTATTCGGCCCCAAGCCCAATCTGGCCGTGAAGGTGAATTCACTTCCCTTGCCTGGTTCGCTCTCCACAGTGATCTCGCCTCCCATCATCTCTACCAGTCGGTTGCAGATCGTGAGCCCCAGGCCCGTGCCGCCGAAGCGTCGCGTGGTCGAGGTGTCGGCCTGGGAGAATGCCGAGAAGAGATTACTGCGCTGTTCATCAGTCATGCCGATACCGGAATCACGAACACTGAATCGAAACACCGCTTCGCAATCGGTCTCTTCCGCGAAGTCCACACTGAGAATGACCGAACCCGATTCAGTGAACTTGATGGCATTGCTCACCAGGTTGTTGATGATCTGCGCGAGACGCAAGGGATCTCCCACCAGTTTATCGGGCACATCCTCCGGATACCCGTAGAGCAACTCCACCCCCTTGTCTCGTGCTCGCCCTACATTTACATCACTCACATCCCGCAGCACGTCAGTGAGTAGAAACTCGATGGACTCGAGCGACAAGGCGTCCGCCTCGATCTTGGAGAAGTCGAGAATGTCGTTGATGATGCCAAGAAGCAGCCGCGCCGAGGCATGCATCTTACGCAGGTAGTCCGCCTGCTTCGGAGTCAGCCCCGTCCGTTCCATCAAGTGCGCCATGCCGATGACCGCATTGAGCGGCGTTCGGATCTCGTGACTCATGTTGGCCAAGAATTCACTTTTGGCTTGGGTGGCGGATTCGGCCTCATTCCTGGCTTCGTGCAGGTCCTGCATGATGTTCAGCATGCCGATTCGAAGATCGGCCAGATCCTTGATCCGACGCTCCTGGTCTTGAGCCGACTCCCGCTGGTCGGTGATGTCCACGGCTTGACTGAGGTTAACCATTCTGCCGTCCAACCACGGGATCGCCTTGTCCGTGCACCGATACCACTTGCGATTCTCTCCGTCCTGGAACTCCCGCACATGCCTACCGCCGGGATCATGCCCTGGTATAGGCGGGTTGGAACCGTGGGAGCGGTGCGCGTCGCTGTTCAGTAGGCAGGGCGGGCACCCATGCCCGACGATGTCTTCGCCCCACGTCCTCCGCGCCGCGGGGTTGGCATAGAGGATTTCATGCGTCCCCGGCTCGGAGACGTAGATGAGATCCTCCACGCCCTCGAAGACTGCCAACAATTGGGAGCGCTCCAAGGCGAGGGCTTCCCTCTCCCGCCGCAACGTGCTCTGGCTGTCACGCAGGCGCAGCATCAAAGCCACACGAGCCATCAGTTCTCGATTGCCGATGGGACGGG
>JANQFG010000272.1 GCA_028277985.1 bacterium
GGCGCTGTCAATGTGGACCCGCGATGCTGCCCGGGTGCTCGGCTGGGATGGAGTGGGCACACTTCGGCCGGGCAGTCATGCCGACCTGATCGTGGTCGACCGGAATCCGCTCACCTGTGACGTGGACGCACTGCCCGGAACGGAGGTGCTGCGCACCCTCTTCGCAGGACGCACGGTCTTTGATTCGGGTGCACTGTAGAGACAAGGAGGACACGCATGAAGACCGGTATCATCGACGAGACGGAAGACTGGCTGCCGATCGGCGGCCTGGAACCCGGCTTCGACGAGAACAAACCACCCCGGACGGAAGAACTCGCCGGAAAAGAACTCACCTTCCTTTTCGAGACCGACCGCGCGATGGTCCGCTACGACTTTCGAGATGCGAATACCCTCGCGTGGGAGGCCCTGGAAGGCCCGGAGAAGGGAGCCACGGGGGAGGAGACCTACGAAGCGATCCGGGTTGCCCCGGACATCTATTTCATCGATTACCTGAGGAAGAGCCGCCCCGGGCAGTCCGTCAACATGGCACTCGATCTCGGCGCGGGAAGGGCGACGCTGGTCGTCGGCACCCTCGTCGAGGAGGAGAAAGGAATCTACCGTGTTCGACAAGAGTTCTTGCACACGGCGGTCAACCCCTCCTCCCCGAACGACAAAGTCATTCCACACGAGCGGTCCATGGATCTGGTTGGGAAGAGGGTCAAATACACTTACAGCAGCACGCACGCCTACGAGCACGTCTACCTGAACGATCACCGGTACACGTGGCACTGCCTGAGCGGCCCTGAAAAAGGCCTGGCCGACACGGAACACTGCGATTGCTTCAAGATCGCACCGGACGTCTATCTGTTCACCTGGTGGGAAAGGGTGGTCCCCTGTGAAGCGGTTGTGATGATCAATCTCGAGGAGATGCGCTCTATCGGAAAGCTCTTCGGGCTGGATACGGATTCGAACGAGATCATCAATTTCACCATGGGCTCCTATGCCGAGCTCCTGAACGTAACCACCTACTGAGGGCACCGGAGGCGGGCGCGATGAAGCTTGAGGGAAGAGTCGCTCTGATCACAGGGGGTGGGACCGGAATCGGAACCGCCATTGCGCAACGATTCGTCGCCGAAGGGGCCAAGGTGTGTATCACCGGGCGCCGCCGCGAGAAGCTCGACGAAGTTGTGGAAGCCCTTCCCGCCGGATCCGCCGTAGCATGTCCGGGCAGCGTCACCGACCCCGGGGATGCGGAACGGATGGTCTCGGCAGCACTGGACCTGCCGGGCCGCTTCGACCTGCTCGTCAACAACGCGGGGGTCAACTCGGTGGGCGCGGTAGCCGACCTGGACCCGGAAGGCTGGCGCGAGACACTCGATATCAACCTGACGGGCGCATTCCTGATGATGCGCGCTTCGATCCCGAAGATGATCGAGTCGGGCGGCGGCTCGATCGTCAACATCGCCTCGGTGGGCGGCATCCGATGCATCCCGGAGGGGGCTGCCTATTGCGTATCCAAAGCAGGGCTCATCATGCTCTCCCAGCAGGTTGCGCTCGACTACGGACCCAAGGGGATTCGGTCGAATGCAGTCTGCCCCGGCTGGGTGCACACGCCCATGAGTGACGAGGAAATGGATGAGCTCGCATCCCAGATCGGCACCGACCGAAAGGGGGCCTTCGAGAAGGTCGTGGAGGAGGTGCCCCTGCGCCGAGTGGCCACCCCCGAAGAAATTGCGGGCGCCTGTGTCTATCTCGCATGCAGCGATTCGTCCTTCACGACCGGGGCCGCCCTGGTGATCGACGGCGGGTCGGCCGTCGTGGATGTGGGGACCATGGCCTTCCGCGCCGACCCAGGCCCGGGCTGAGCGGAACGCAACAACTTAGAGGCACCAACCCCCTACTTTCCTCGCCCGTAAGGAATGCCCAGTTTGTTCATCCGGTTCCGAAGGGTGTTCGGGTTGATGCCCATCAACTCGGCCGCACCTCCCGATCCATGGACTTTCCCATTGGACATCTTCAGCACTTTCTGTATATGCCTGCGTACAACTTGATCGAGAAGCAGCCCTTCCTGATCGCGGGAAGAGGATTCAGACAAGGATAGGCCGTCTTCCTGTCCGGCCGTATCATGGAAGGCAACCTTCATGGGCTCGCCTCTGTTCAGAATCAGGGCCCGTTCAACCACGTTCTCCAGTTCACGCACATTTCCCGGCCAATGGTAAGCCACCAGTTGGTCCATGACTCCCTGGGCGAGGGTTGGACGTTCCGGCAGCTTCAACTCCCTGGCCTTGCGCTGGATGAAATGATGGACCAGCGCGGGGATGTCCGTCTTTCTGGCCCGCAGAGGCGGAATCATGATCGGGAACACGTTGAGGCGAAACCACAGATCCTCCCTGAAGAGATTCGCCTTGACCATTTCCTCCAGGTTTCGGTGCGTTGCCGCTATGATTCTAACGTCCACATGGATCGGCTTCGATCCTCCCACCCGTTCGATCTCCTTCTGCTGGAGGACGCGAAGCATTCGGACCTGGGCCTGGGGCGGCAACTCGCCGATCTCGTCCAGAAAGATCGTTCCCTTGTCGGCCCGCTCGAAGCGTCCACGCTTCTTGGCGATGGCCCCGGTGAAGGCCCCCTTCTCGTGTCCGAACAGCTCACTGTCCAGAAGATTCTCCGGGATGGCACCGCTGTTGACCGTAATGAAAGGGTGCTCCCGGCGGGGGGATGAATAGTGAATCGCATTGGCGATGACATCCTTGCCCACCCCGGTCTCGCCCAGCAACAGGACCGGGCTGTCGAGCGGGGCCACCTGTCTGGCCATCTCCATCACACCCCTCAGGCCAAAGTCCGCGCCCACGATGTCCTCCCCAGAAAGCCGCAGAAGCTCCTGTTGAAGATACCGGTTATCGTCGGCAAGCATGTCCTTGAGCTCGAGGACTTCGCGGTGCCGAAGCGTATTGGACATGGCGATATAGAAGGGCTCCTTCAGGAGAGACAAGAGCCGGGCGTGGTCCCGTGTATACCGGTCCGGGCCCCTTGCGAGCAGCACCAGGGAACCGAGGGCTACACCGTCGATGACCAGATACATGAGCAGGTGGGAAGAGCCCTGCAATCCAAGATGATCGAGCATGACCCGGCTGATCACGTTTTCTTCACCCTCATCAGGACGATTGACGATCAGGACCTCTTCCGGCCAACCGGATTCCTCATATTTGTTTGCTTCCGTTTCTATGAAGCGCTTCGCCTCCGGTGTCATGGGAACCAGATCGTCCAGCTTCTTCCCCCCTTCGGCGGTCGCCTCTGCAATGAGGTGCATGGTGCCGAAGTCCCCCTCATAGATCTCCAGGTACATCTTGTCTGCAGGCATGACGGGTTCCAGGTACCGGATACACGAGGACATGGCCTCCTCGATCTCCAGGTGCCCGCATATCCTCATTGTGGCCTGCCGGAAGAAATCATTCTCGATAGCCATCGTGGGTTCCCTCCCATCATACATCCTGACTCTTTTTACCATATTTCACAATTCATACCGGAAATCATCAAATATGACAATGAGAATCGCCACAAATGACAATTCGCTAGTCGTCCTTGAAGACCATTTCCTCACAACCTATTGTTATTGTTATATTTTTCTATCTTGGCACGCATCGAGCACTGACGGGGAGGAAACAAACACGGAGAAACCCGCAGATTGAAGGAGTAGGCAGATGGCGATGACCAGACATCGCGTTCTCGTAGCCGGGGCGACCGGATACCTCGGAGGCTTCGTGGCCAGGGAGTTCAAGTCACGGGGTCATCTCGTCCGAGCCCTCGCCAGGACTCCCTATAAGCTGAACCATATTAATGGCGAGCTTGACGAGATCGTGAAAGGCGAGATCACCGACCCCGAGTCGATCCGAAGCATTTGTGATGGAATCGATGTGGTCTTCTCTTCCATCGGCATCACGAGACAGAAGGACGGAATGACCTTCAGAGACGTCGACTATCAAGGCAACCTGAATCTGCTCGAGATCGCCAAGAAGGCAGGCCTGAAGAAATTCATCTACGTGTCCGTGTTCGACGGACCCAACCTGCTGCACCTGGACATCGTCAAGGCTCACGAAGACTTCGTCGCAGCTCTGAAAGCCTCCGGCATGAACTACGCCATCGTTCGTCCGACCGGGTATTTCTCGGACATGGGCGAGTTCTTCGACATGGCCGGCAAGGGCCGCGTCTACCTGGTCGGCCCGGGCAACAACAAGGTCAACCCCATTCATGGCGCGGACCTCGCCGTCACCTGCGTCGACGCCATGGAGGGCCAAAGGCAGGAAATCGATGTGGGTGGCCCCGAGATTCTTACCTTCCGCGAAATCGCGGCCCTTGCCCTGCAGGCGCAGGGGAAGCGGGTCAGAATCACTTCCGTTCCCCTCTGGTTGACCAGGCTCATCGTTTCTGTAGCCAAATTCTTCAACAGACATGAGGGCGAGTTGCTTGCGTTCCTTACCACGGCAATGACCTCCCAGGTCGTTGCGCCGGTGACGGGCTCCCATACACTCAAGGCCTTTTACGAGGACTGCGCACTGAGAGCCACCAAGCAGTAACCTAATGGGCCGGAGGACCGTCCTATGAAACGGATCGAGATCATCAACCTTCGCTCGGCAGGAACTCCGAGAGAGTCGATCGAGCAGCAGATCCCAAGGTCCGTGGCTGAAGACGATCGAAGCAGGACCCTGGCATCGATCCATGTATACCGCCACGCGACATTGGAGACGGACTTGAGCGTCCATCTCCTGTTTGAATCCTCGAAACCGCAGGCACAACCAAGCGCCCTGGGGCAACACCTTGCTTCAGCGCTCAAGGCATTCGGCCTCGTGAGCCATTCCGTGTGGATCGAACAGGACAGAGAACTACTCATCAACGAATAGCACGGAACTCAGAACCTTCAAAAAGAGAGCAAACATGGACCCATCTCGAATGACCGCCCTAGAAGATCTTGTTCAGAAAGCCAAAGACGGTGACCGGCACGCACTCGAGTCTGTTGTTCACAGGATTCGGGATCGTGTCTACGGGCTTGCCCTCCGGATGCTTGCATATCCTGCCGATGCGGAAGACGCCACACAGGAGATCCTGGTCAAGGTGATTGCCCGTCTCGATACGTTCGGCCGGGAAAGCCGGTTTACCACCTGGGTCCACCGTGTAGCCGTAAACCATCTGCTTGATACCCGCAAGCGACTGAACGCGAATCAGCCACTGTCTTTTGAAGACTGCGGTCTTCGAGTCCAAATGAAGTCCACGGCCGAGTGGCAAGAATCGATTCCCGAACCGGAGCGGAACCTCATGGTGCAGGAAGTGACCCTCAACTGTTTCCACGGAATGCTGCTCTACCTGGACCGAGCCCATCGAATCACCTACATCTTGAGTGAGGTCCTCGATCTTTCAAGCCTCGAGGGGGCGTACATCCTGGACATTTCCCCGGCCACCTTTCGAAAAAGACTATCCCGGGCTCGTGAGCGCATCCGGAGCCTCGTGCTGGAGAAATGCGGCCTGGTCGATCCGGACAACCCCTGCCATTGCGACCGCCTAACCTCCCGTGCAAACCAACCCGATGTGATGGACCCGACACGCCTCTCTTTCGAAGAATACTTGCCACGGACAAAGGGAGGCGCGCTTTGTCTGGACCATCTCGGAGAACTGGACTCTCTCCAGCGTGCGGCCGCGAGCTTTCGGAACCACTCGGATGCTTCCGCGCCCGATACGTTCCTGCAGGGTCTGAAAAAACTGGTCGATTCCGGACAGGTCGGGCTCTTCCAGCGGCTCCATTGAAAACGAAACCGCAAGAAAAGTGTCGATGTCGCCCAAATGGGGGATGTTTTTATTCAAGCACTCGAGTATCCAGGGAAGACGAAGGAACAGCAAATTCGCGTATTCCACAGAAGGAGAGGAAACCATGGACTATTTCCAAATGACCGCCCCCTGTGGGTTGGACTGCTTCAACTGTCATTTCTACCTGGCCCATGAGGACCCGGACGCAATGAAGTCCGTCCAGAAGCTTTCCAAAGAGCTCGACATTCCAGTCGAAATCATGCTCTGCAAGGGATGCCGCAGCCACGACGGTCAAATCCCCCTGCAGAAACGCATCTTCGGTGAAGCTCACCGTTGTGCGGCCTATGAATGCTCCAAGGAGAAGGATATTGATTTCTGTTGTGATTGCGACCGGTTTCCCTGTGACAACCTCCACCCCTATGCCGACCGGGCAGATGTCCTGCCTCACAACACCAAGGTCTTCAATCTCTGTCTGATCAAACGGATGGGCCTGGAGAAGTGGGCCGAGACAAAGGCGCCTCAGGTTCGCGAAGACTATTTCAACAAACCCTGGTCGCTGGCCTGATCAACCGGACCCATCGCCGAGAGATCGAGCGCTGCAGCCGAATCCGGCCGGCTCTCGGATGGCAGTCGGCGGCACAGGTTGGCAGCTGAGCCCGCCCCCCCTCAGCTGCCTTTTGCGGCAGCATCCAGAACTTGTCGAACCGTCCTCGCAAGCTCAGCTCGTACGATCGGCTTGTATGCCAGCGCCCGGATCCCTATTTCCGTGGCCGACGCTTCGGAAACGCTCTTGCTGTAGCCCGTACACAGGATGACCGGGATATCACTCCGGATCTTGATGAGCTCGGCCGACAATCCGCTGCCGGTCAGATTCGGCATGGTCATATCTGTTATCACCAGGTCAAAATCGTCCGGTTTCGCCCGAAAGAGCTCAAGGGCCTCGATGCTGCTCGTACGCATCGTGACGGAGTATCCGAGGCTTGACAGTAGCCTCTCACCCATTCTTGCCAGAGCGGCTTCATCGTCGACAAACAGGATTCTCTCGCTGCCGCATGGCAAAGCGGCCGATTCATAGGGCTCCCGCGCATCAGACTTTCCCGTCGTAGGGATATAGACGGTGAACGTAGTCCCTTGCCCCAAGCCGGTGTCCAGCGTGATCTTGCCGCCGTAGGTCTCGACGATACCCAGAACCACAGCCAGCCCCATTCCCGTTCCTTCCCCGGGGTCCTTGGTGGTGAAGTACGGTTCAAAAACAGAGTCGATGATATCGGGTGCGATCCCTATTCCGGTGTCCGACACGGCTATCCGGATGTAGTCGCCCTTTCTCAAGCCCAGTCCAACGGGCCCGAGGCCGTCGCCGATCGCGACATCTGTCAGGCTCACATCAAGCACACCTCCTGTAGCTTCCATGGCGTGGGCCGCGTTCGTGCAAAGATTCATGAGCACCTGATGGATCTGCGTATGGTTGCCCATGATGAGGGACTCCGTATCGATCCGCGGCTTGATTTCGATCGTGGTGGGGATGGAGGATCGGACGAGTCTCAAGACCTCTTCTGCAACCCTGTCTATCCGAATCGGCTTGACCTCTTCATCGGATTGCCGTGCAAAGGCGAGAATCTGTTTCACCAGTTCTTTTGCCCGGTGTCCGGCGGTGAAGACCTCCTGAAGGTTGTCTGCAAGGGTCGTACCCATCTCCGCATCATCCAGCGCCAGCTCCGTGAAACCGATGATCGACGCCAGGATGTTGTTGAAATCATGTGCGATGCCGCCGGCCAGGGTACCGATCGATTCCATCTTCTGGGATTGCTTGAGTTGGCTTTCCAGCCTCTGTTTCTCTTCTTCCGCCTTCTTGAGATCTGTAACATCCTGTACAACGCCCGTCACGTGGGTAAGGTTCCCGTATTCATCAAAGATGCCTTCGGTAATGGAAAACAGCGTCCGGATGCTCTGGTCCGGCAACAGGATGCGTGATTCGTAGCTGTAATGCTCTCGGTTGTTGATGGCCTCCTGCATCGCCTCTTCGTGATGACGCTGGTCCTCCGGATGAAAGCGGTCCATGATGGAATCCACCTGGGGCTCGAAATCCTCGGGGTCCAGACCGAAAATGCGATACACCTCTTCAGACCATTCGACCTTCCCTGTTGCCACATCCCATTTCCAGTTACCCAGCTTGGCCATCCTCTGGGACTTCAGTATCAGCTGGTGGTTCTCCTTGAGTGCCTGTTCCGATTTCCTTCGTTCGGAGATGTCGTCGAAAGTCACGATCAGGCTATCCGGCAGGAAGGTGGCATAGAGCTCGCAAATGCGTTCGGACCCGTCTTTGCACCGGACCCGATATTCCCCCATGTTGACCGTCCGGGTCGATGTCCTTGCTGATTCACGAGCCAGCTTCCATCTTCTGATCACATCGGCGCGGTATTCAGGATCAGGGTATGCGATCTCATACCACTCGGGTGTCGTGGAAGCGGTATGCCCGAAAAGCTCAAAGGCGCTGCGACTCCAATAGAAGATTCTGTCATCCTCCAAATCGACAACGGCCACCGGGAATGGCGTAGCGTCGAGGATGGCCCGCTGTCGATTCTCGCTCTTACGAAGCTCTCTTTCCGTGGATCCGGCTCCCTTCAGAGTGAAGAAGGTGACCAGAGTTGACAGACCTATGCCCAGAAGAAGGAAGACAAATGCAGACAAGCTGAAGGTTGCATGCGCTCTCTCTGTCGCCGCCATGAATGAAGTGGCCTTGGTTCTCGCATATTCTGTCAAACCGAGCATTCTTGCTTCCAGCCTGGCCACATGATCGGCACCTTTCCCGATCGTTATTTCGGCAGCGCTTTCTCTGTCTCCTTCTCGAACCAGTCCAATCACCTCTTCCCTAATGGGACGCCAGTGATCGAACAGAGTCCTGGCACCGACTTCGAGGCGCTTCCCCTCGTCCCCCAGGATCCTGTCTCGCACGATGTCGAGATGCTGGTAAACGAGCTGTTCCTGCTCGTCCACTGCTGCAATCGACTGTTGGATCCGGGAAGGGGTCTCGAAGAGCACGAGGTCCTTCATGTTGCGGTGCATCTTCGTGATGGACCCAGCCGCCTGGAGGGCTGCGTTGGAAACGACCAATGGGTGATCGTAGATCGTGCGGGTAAGACCCGAAATCGTGCGAATACCGTACAGCGAGTAGATACCGAAGAGAAGAAAGATCAGAATCAATAGACAAGAACTGAGGACCAATTTGCGAGTGATGTTCCTCTTGACCGGCTCTTGCATCCGTGCCTCCCTCGGTCTTGCTTCCGGAACGGCACACCTGGCCTGCACCTGCGAATCTTGAGAATCCTTGCCTATCTCTATCGCTACTGTAGGTTCAGGCCTCCTTCCCTGTCAAACAAAATCCAGGTCTTTCAATGGTTTGAGTTCGGATGCGGCAACCTCCGCCGTCTACCGGTGTCGGACAGGCATAAGGCAGCAGTACATGAAAAAATGCGCCCGTCCCCCAAACGGGCGATGTATTCCGGCGCGGATCCTGTTTTCATGAGGGTCGTGGAGCAAGAACCCGGCTTGACAATGTATAGTATGATATATATATTGTCTCTTAAAATATACGAAAGGAGGAAGACGAGATGAGGGTACTGAATCTCTTTTTCACGACCACGAACAACACAAAGAGAGTGGCCGAAACCATCGAACAAGCCGTCACGGATCTTGGGCATGAGGTGAACACCTTGCGGGTCAAGAAGGATACGGACCCGGAGACCGTCGATCTTCTTGATCACGATTTCGTTTTCATCGGGTCCGGTGTGTACGAATGGCTTCCCGGAAAACCGATGATGGACTTCCTGTCGAAATCCCACAAGAAACATATGATGAGTGACATGGTGAGCGGTGACATCAAGCCCTGTGCACCGAGGAAGCCGGGCAAAATGGCGATCGCCTATTGCACGTACGGAGGGTGTCACCTGGGGATCAACGAGGCGGTCCCGACCACAAAGTACCTGATGCAGCTTTTCGACCATCTGGGGTTCACCGTCATCGCGGAATGGCACATTCCGGGCGAATATCACGGGAAGTACAAGGCACTCAACGAGATCGGCAGGCTGGGCGACATCACGGGCAGGCCGAACCAAGAAGACCTGCGGCAAGTCAGAGAGATGACGACGGGTATACTGCGCACATGAGGACTCCATGCAAAGGGAGGCAAGACCATGTCGAATGTACAATGCAGGGAAGTGGATAGAGTTGAAGTCACCGTCCTGGTGGACAACTACACGGACCTCTTTCTCCTTGTCAGCGAAGGCGTCATGCAGCGTCCACCCATGCCTACCGAAGTGACGCCGCTGGCCGAGCACGGGCTCTCCCTGCTGGTCAAGGTCTACGCGAATGGGGAAGAGCACCACCTGCTGATGGATACCTCACTCACTCCCGAGGTGCTGATGAAGAACATGGAGGTCTATCAGGTCAATCTCGACAGGATCGAGGGCGTCTTTCTCAGCCACGGCCACCTGGACCACTTCGGTGGGCTCATGGGGCTCCTCGAAAGAGCTCCTCGAGGCACGGCGCTCATCCTGCATCCGGATGCCTTCCTGCCGCGCCGCCTGAACATCCCGGGAGCCGAATCCCCGATCGAAATGCCCAGCCTGGATGAGAACGTCCTGCAGGACCTGGGCGTCCGGATCGTCAAAATCCGTGAACCTTCACTCTGTTGCGCGGACACGATCCTCGCCCTGGGAGAAGTGGAAAGGGTGACCGATTTCGAGACCGGCTTCCCCTGGGCTGAAATCCAGAAGGACGATGCCTGGTCCGTGGATCCCTTCAAGGATGACCAGGGCCTAGCCGTCAAGGTGAAGGGCAAGGGGCTCGTCGTGATCGGCGGATGCTCACACGCGGGAATCGTCAACACGGTGCAGCATGCGAAAAAGGTGACGGACACCGAGGAAGTGCACGCCGTTTTGGGCGGGTTTCATCTTACGGGACCCATCTTCGAGCCACTCATCGAGCCGACCGTAGAGGCAATGGTGAAGATCGACCCGGACTACATCATGCCCATGCATTGCACCGGCTGGAAAGCGATCAACGCATTCTCCGAGGCGATGCAGGACAAGTTCTTTCTCACCAGCGTGGGTACGACCTACGTCTTCGAATAGAGCCGGGGAGGACGGCCGGATGTTCAAGGAAGATCTATGCACGGTTTGTGGGGAGTGCCTTTCCTGGTGCCGCTACATCGACATCGACAAAGCAGACGCACCAGGGGAATTCCGAAAACTGCTGGACGGGGAGCCTTCCCGGGTTATCTCCGAGTGCGTCTCCTGCATGGGCTGCGACGAGATCTGCCCGGAGAAGGCGAATCCCTACTTCCTCATCATGGCGAGACAGGAGGAAGAGAACGAGCTGGACCGCTATCCTTTTGCCAAAGGGCTTCTGAAGCAGGCCGTCGCCCAGCCCACCGTCATGGTGGTTGGAGACAAGGATGGCCCCGTCATTGACCTTTGCAGGTTTGGAGACGCAATGCCGGAGCTGTTCGAGGGCACACTCTTCGAAGGAGCAACCCTTCTGAAGGGAGGGGACTATTACTGCCGGTTCGGCTACTACCACTTCGGTGCGCCCAGCCGGGTGGACGACCATATCACCGCTCTGGTGGAGAGGATCGCCTCATCAGGGGCCGATGAAGTCGCATTCGCCCACGACGACTGCTACTCCCTCTTCTCTGTCATTGCAGCGAAGAAAGGGATGACCATTCCATTCCGGCCCATCTCCTGGCCCGAATTCCTCTACACCCGCATGAAGGCATTTCGTGGAAGTTTCCAGCCGCTTCGCAAGAAAGTGGCCTACCAGCGACCCTGCGCCTCCCACTACACGCCAGAGAAGGACACGTACATCGATCAGCTCTTCGATCTCATCGGAGTCACAAAACCCGAGCGCCAATACGAGAAGGCCGAATCCCTCTGTTGCGGGCTTCCGGTTCTGGCACGAGACCAGAACCTGGGCGAGCGGTTCCTGCGCCTCAATCTCGAGGATGCGGCCGCTGCAGATGCAGAGCTCCTGGTCACCCTCTGCCCGATGTGCCTCGACCACATGCGCCCCAGGGCTCCGGAATTCGGCCTGCAGGCGATTCACATTACGGACCTGTGTCGTTCCGTTCTAGGAGAAATCGAGGTTCCGGGTTCCTGATCCGGAAGCCTCCGAAAGGAGAAACCGATGGCCAATGTAGCAATCCTGACCTGTTCGAACCTTACCCAGGACCTTGGATGCCCATCCTACCAGTGTATGAAGGCAATCCGAGATGGCATTGCCCGCTTTGATCGGTATAGTGATGAAGAGGGAGTCGAGCTGTTCGGGATCATCAATTGCGCGGGCTGCCCCACAGCGGTCGTGCCGGAGAAACTCTTCGAACGGGTTCGCTCTCTCGTCGCGACCGGCGTGGAAGCGGTTCATCTCTCCACATGCATGACCGTGCTGTGTCCCTTCAAGAAGAAGTACCTCAAGCTTCTAGGGGAGAAATTCCCCGAAGTGGCGTTCGTGGAAGGGACCCATGATGCCCCCGAAGGAGCAACGGCTGAAGAAATGGCGGAGACCATGAAGACCGGCATCAAGGGTCTACTGACCCAGCCGCGCATGTCCATGGCCGATGTCATCGGCATGACCATGAACAAGGAATAATGGGCGATTTCACTCACCACAAGGAGGTTGCGCCATGAAGTTGCTTCTCTGCTATTTCTCAGCAACGGGCAATACGGCCAAGGTGGCCGGAGTCATCGGCGAAGAGTTGGAGCGGTTGGGGGCGGAGGTGGAGCAACGGGACATAACGCCGCTTTCCGACCGGTCCGTGACGGTCGACATGGAACCCTACCAGGCATTCGTGATCGGGGCGCCGATCCACTCCTGGCGTGCCCCGAGGGTCGTGAGGGAGTGGCTGCGCACCCTGGATGGCAAAGGCAAGAAATGCGCCATGTTCTTCACCTACGGAGGCTTCCAGGTGCCGCCGACACATCATTCAACCAAGCAGATACTGGAAGAACAGGGCTTCGTGGTGGTCTCTTCAGCAGAGTTCCTGGGCGCTCACACCTTCAACCTGGGCGGCTGGAGAGCGGTGGAGGATCGGCCGGATGCGTCCGACTTCGCCGTTGCGAAGGAATACGCGAGGAATACCTATGCCCGGTTCACGGGAGAAGATAACGGGACGCTGGGCGAAATGGAGAAGACCGAACATGCCGAGGAGGTACTCGATTCCATCGAGACCTTTCGATTCAAGACCCTTACCCAGCTACCGACCCGACAGGGCGAACCGTGCAGCATGTGCATGGTCTGCGAGGAATCCTGTCCCACGGGCGCGATAAGCGCCGAGGCGGGTGAAGTGGAGCCGGGGAAATGCATCGCCTGCCTGGCCTGTGTGGCGAATTGCCCCGAGGACGCCCTGAAAATAAACGATATGAAGCACATCTGGACACATAAGCTGGAAATGGAAAAGGTCACCGAAGAGAGCATCAAGCAGAAGAAGAGCAAGATCTACCTTTGACAGGCAGATTCGAAGGCACTGTTCCACAAATCCTGCGGCACCGCCTGGCCTTGGGGCCTAATTCATGCTGATGAGCAACGCTACGGAACAGCGACGTAGATGTCCCACCCATCGCCTGGAAAGCCGAATCCGCCCCACACCACCGATCCGTCTTCACCTATCTTCGGGGCGCGGGATGGAAAGGAACCAGCGTCTCCATAGGCCAGGTAGTCTGCAAGTTCGGTTGTCTCCATGCCGTCATAGAGAAAGATCTGATGCTGGAAGAGAGCCCCCATGTCACCCTGGACGAGCAGGCGGCCTCCCCTCCAGGCAACCTCGCCGCTCGCATTGATGTGGGGAAGCGCGTCATCATCGTTGTTGTGGGTGAGCTGGGTAGTCGTTGTGCCGTCGTAAAGGAAAATCTCCGTATCGTCACCCGCGGTGGCTTCAAACGAAGACCAGACAACCTCGCCATTGTTGCTGATCTGTGCGTGACTGCTGTCTTCCGAGATCTTTTCTGCGCTGACCCCATCGTAAATCCAGATGCCTCCACCCCTCCAGACTATATGCCCATGGTCGTTGATCTCGGGGGCGTAGTCACCGTAATCGTTATCGGTAAGCTGGGTCGTGTTCGCACCGTCATAGAGGAAGATCTCGGTGGACGGGTCGCCATGTTCAAGCCAGACGACGTCTCCTCTGTTGTTCATCCTGGGACCATGCTTTTCTAGGCCGTGATAGTGATACGCGTTGTCCGTCAATTGGATCGTACTCGATCCGTCATAGAGGAATACGCGATAGGCCTCTTCCAGATCCGTGCACAGGATCCCCTCACATGCCAGCCAGGTCACCCAGCCGTCGTTGTTTACCTGAGGAAGAAGGTCGTCATGTGTATTGTCTGTGAGTTGAGTTGTAGACGTACCGTCATAGAGGAAGATCTCATGCTCATAGTCCGAGCCGGGCTGTGCCTCCCAGACGAGCCAGCCATTGTCATTGATTTGGGGATTGCGATCCATGTAGTCGTTGTCCGTAATCTTGGTCACGCTGGTCCCATCCCAGAAGTAGATTTCATAGTCTCCCTCCTGACAAGTACTCGGCCAGCCTGAATCGCATCCCTGCCAGACGACCTGCCCGCTCCCGTTTATTTGGGGAGAGTCGTCATCATACTCGTCGTCGGTGAGCCTTGTTACGTTGGAAGGGGCGCAGGAGCAGAACAGAAAAGAGAGGAGAACGGCTGCAGATAGATATAGAAGGGCGAATGTAGAGAAGGAAGATGTGGAGTAGGATTTCATGTCGAGGCTCCTCGACTGAAGCAAGGATTCTTACCTGGTGAATTTTCCGTCATGCTATCATAATGGCGATATGAGAGGAAGAAAAACTTGGCCCTGCTCCGAAAGAGGCGTAGCGCTCGTGAAGATTGCGCAGGGGCTCTTGTGAGAATATCCTGTGAGAAGTGAGGACGTCATATTCAACTCTCTATTCCTCCAGCCCGATCGAGGAGGGCCAAAACCGTGGAGAAGAAGTTACGGGTGATGAGCGAAAGACCGATGAATGCGGAGACGCCCACAGAGCATCTCCGGTCCTGGATAACCGCAAACACCGCATTCTTCAGTCGCAACCAGGGGGCGATTCCAGAAGATCCGATCTCCCTTTCCGAATGGCGGCTTGTCATAGAGGGCCTCGTGGAGACTCCCCATAGCTTCGACTTCGATCAGATCCTGCGCATGCCGAAGGCCATTGTCTCAAACACCCTGGAATGCTCCGGCAACGGCCGGTCCCTCTTGAAGGAAAAAGCGTCCGGCAACCCCTGGACCATCGGGGGTGTGGGAAACGCTGTATGGGGCGGTGTGTGGCTCCGGGACCTCCTCAGCCGGGCCGTCCTTAAGCCGAATGCCGGCCATGTAGCCTGTGAGGGGTTCGATATCCCCCTGGGGTCAAAGGGCGTCAGATTCATCCGGAGCATTCCGGTGGAAAAAGCAATGGAGTCCACCCTTCTCGCTTATGAGATGAACGGCGAGCCCCTTCCCGTCGAGCATGGCTACCCGCTTCGGGCGCTCGCCCTGGGATGGACGGGCGCTAATTGCGTCAAGTGGCTCTCGAAGATTACCGTTTTGGAGAAGCCGTACGAAGGGTTCTTCATGGACAAGGTCTACCGTGTTTTCGGCAAAGGGGAGGATCCCGGGTCGGGCCGGGTGGTTACCGGCCTCCCAGTGAAGTCCATCATCACCCGGCCCCTGATGAACGAGATCCTTCCGGTCGGACAGATCGCCGTTTCCGGGGCGGCCTATGCCGGTGAAGTCGATATCGAGAAAGTAGAGGTTTCCGTCGACAACGGCAGTACATGGACCCCGGCGGAATTCATAGGGCCTTTCGAGCCATTCGCGTGGCGGCACTGGCAATACCTCTGGGAGGCCAAAGAAGCAGGAACCTACAAGATCCTCTCTCGCGCTACGGATTCGGAGGGCCGGAAGCAGCCGATGAATGCCGTCTGGAATGTGCTGGGATACGGCAACAACGGTGTTTCCGAGCACGGGATTACCGTCCAGGTCTCATGAATTCTCTACAAAGGGATGTGAGTGGATTCCTTGCCGCCCACGATCGTTTCATGCAGCTAAATCCAATAGGCGACAAAGAGAGTCGCGGAAGCGATTTTCTTTATCGCCTATTGGATAAACTGCTACATATTCTGAGAGTCATATGCCACAGATACTTGATAGAAACATGAACATCCCCCTGCCTTCCTACGATTTCACAAATATGAAATGTCGACGTCGAAACGAAAAGGTCAACTAGTCACCCCGGCGCAAGACGGGCAGACACCGAAAAGAAATACTTCATGGTCTTCCACGACAAACCCATCGGGAGCTGCTTTCTCTTCGTTCAGGGCGCAGCCGGGAAGCTCAAAGGCACGGTTGCACTCGCGGCAATGAAAGTGGTGGTGATGAGCCTTTCCGGAGCGTTCATACAAAGCCCCGAGAGATGGATGGGAGATCCGTTTCAACCACCCGTCATCGATAAGAAGCTTGAGATTCCGGTAGACCGTTGCCTGGTTGAGCGACTCCACGA
>JANQFG010000005.1 GCA_028277985.1 bacterium
CCCCCGCCTTCCTCTACTACTTCCACTCGGGCTACAAGGATGCCTGGGAAAAGAGGGAATGGCACTGCCCCTCCATGAAGCGCGAATTCTCGGAGTACATGAAGGAGGCCCTCGATGAGGGCTGGTGGGACGGCCTGGTCCTGCCTTACCCGGATCAGGAGCCGAGGACCTATTGCTACTACGCGACGAGCCCGGCACGAAAGAACCGGGGGTGGAACAAGAACATCCTCCCCAGCCTCTGGAAGAAGTACAAACTGGTCTTCGGTTTCGAGACGCGATGGTCCACCACGGCCCTTTACTCGGACTACGTCCTTCCCTGTGCGGGCTTCTACGAGAAGCTCGACACCCGGTTTCCCACGCCTCACGTGCCGTGGCTGACCCTGACCGAGAAAGCGGTCGAACCGCCGGGAGAGGCGATGGACGAGTGGCGGATCTGCCTCGAGCTCGCAGGCAAGATCGAGGAGGAGGCGAAGCGGCGCGGCAAGACGAAGTTCGTGCTCCGAAAGGGCAGAGAGCTCAACCTGGATGGGCTCAAGAAGTTCCAGTCTCTCGGCGGGTGCAAAGACCTCGAGGACATCATGGAAGACGCCCTCGAGACGAGCGTGGCCCTCGGAAACCTTCCGCGGGGAACCGATCTCGCTAAGATGCGCAAGGAAGGCATCGTACGGTTCGTGGGGCTTTCCATCTTCGACCCCATTACCATGCACCTTTCCACCGACATCAAGCCGGACGAGCCGATCGTGCCCCTGACCTGGCACACGGGCTCAAAGAAGCTCCCCTACCCCACCTACAACCGGAGACTCCAGTTCTACATCGACCACCCGTGGTTCCTCGAGGCGGGGGAGCAGATGCCGGTGCACAAGCCCACGCCGAAGATGGGCGGGGACTATCCGCTCACACTGACGAGCGGGCACCAGCGCTGGAGTGTGCACTCGATCTGGATCACGGACGAGCAACTCCTCAGGACCCATCAGGGCCGGCCCTTCATGTTCATGAACCCGGAGGACGCCAAGAAGCGCGACATCAAGGACGGGGATCTTGTTCGGGTTCGAAACGACTTCGACGATTTCCAGATCCACGTGAAGATCAGCCCTGCGGCAAGGCCCGGCAAGGGGACGTCTCCGGGCCAGGTGATCGTCTACCACGCATGGGAGCCCTTCCAGTTCAAGGACTGGAAGAGCTACGACACGGCCATTCCCGGGATGATCAAGTGGCTGGATCTTGCGGGCGGTTACGGGCACCTGGATTACTACCGGTGGAACTGGTGCATTCAGCCCATCGACCGGGCCGTCTCTGTCGAGGTTGAGAAGGCGTAGGGAATTTCTGGAGATTGCGACAAGAGTTGGAGATTGCGAGCGTGAGCGAAGCAACCTCCCAGCCCACCAGCTCATTCCTCAGCTATCTCCGCGTATAGGTCTTGCCATCCGGGGTTCACAGATGCGACAAGTGCCTCCTTCTTTCTCCGTGAACCGGCCTTGAGTTGCATCTCGCGATGGTTCGCGCTCTCCGGGTCTTCGTACACCTCGTAATAGACCAGCTTGTTCGTCCGATAGTAACTGGAAAATCCCCCTCCAAGCCCTTGCCGGTGCTCGCATACACGCCTCAACAGGTCATTCGACACACCGGTGTACAGGACCGTATTGTGCCTGTTTGCCATGATGTACAGATAGTACTGTCTGTCTGTCATGTCAGTTGCGCGCGGAAGGTGTGTCGCGATATGCACATTCGCGGGTACCGTGAGGTTCCTTGTACGTTGGGGGAGCAATTCGTGGGCCAATTCGCTTCGAGGCTGGGGGGTTGCTTCGTCGCCTCCGGCGCCTCGCAATATCCTCTGGGGGCGCTCCTTCGCGAGATCAAAACCCAAGGAGATTGCGACAAGAGTTGGAGATTGCGAGCGAAGCGAAGTCGAAGATTGCGAGCGCAAGCGAAGTCGGAGATTGCGAGCGTGAGCGAAGCAACCCCCAAGCTCACAGGGCCAAGGGGTTTGGGGGTTGCTTCGACCCCATTCGGGTCTCGCAATCTTCACTTCGTTCCGACTTCGTCGTCTCCGGCCCCTCACATTCTCCCATGGGGGCACTCCCTCGCAATATCCTACGGGGGAGAACGACCCGCGGTGCAGAGAGATCCCCGCCTTCGCGGGGATGACGGCTCGCCGGGATGACGGCGCTATTCGGAAACGAAGTCGGCCACGTGGCGGGTGGGCGAAATCGTCATCACCAGCACGGAGGAAACAAGAAAAGTGCCGATGCAGACCAGAAAGGCGACTTCATAGCTTCCGGTCGTATCGAATATCTTGCCCGCGCCGGGGATCCCCACCACGATACCGATGGCAAAGCCGCTCATCACGAGGCCCATGAGCTTACTGAAATTGAGCTCGCCGAAACAACGACCCACCAGGATGGGCAGCACCACCGCATTACCCGCGATTCCCAGGCCGAAGGGCACGGTATAGAGCCAGAGCAGATTCACATCTCCCGACCCCATCCGGATGAAGACCACCTCGAGAACACTCGCCCCGACGGCCAACAGGACACCCACGATTGCCAGAATCACGGCCGGGCTGATCCGGTCCGCCATCCAGCCGAAGAGCAGCCGGCCCGGAATACTGAACAGCACGGTGAATCCCAGGAAGGATGCGGCCTGCTGGGGGGTGAATTTCGCCTCCTGGATCAGAAAGGGCACGAAGTGAAAGTTCATCGCCGACAACCCGAGCAGTTGCAGGACGTAGGTGGCAAAAACCAGCCAGAACGTCAGCGACGCCACGGCCTGCTTGACGGGCAGGCCGCTCATGCCGCTGATGGAGTCTTCGTCCGCCGGCTCCCCATCCGGCAATAGCCCCATTTCAGAGGGCCTCGTACGCACGAAGATTGCAATCAACGGGATGACCACCAAAACGGTGACCCCAAAGGCAACCAGCCAGGTCTGCCGCCATCCCAGCAACCGGATCAGCCATTCGTTCAGGGGCGGCAACAAGAACCCGCCGCTCCCGATGCCGAGCATCATCAACGACATGGCCCGGCCCCTGTACTTGTTGAACCAGTTCGTGATCGCGGTCTGCGACGGAACAAGGGTGGTGCCGGCAACCGCGAAACCGGCCGCGAACAGCATCGCGTATAGCATCCACAGGGACTGAACAGAGGCATACCCGACCAGGGTCAGGCTGGATAGGATGGCCGAGCCGAGCATCGTCTTCATCACACCGAAACGGCCTATGAGAAGACCGATCACCGGCCCGGAGAAGCCGTACACAATGGCCCAAAGCGCAGCCCCGGCCGATACCTGGGTCATGGTCCACCCGAACTCTTCTATCAGGGACTGCACGAACACCGGAAAGCAATAGAAGCCCATTCCTCCGGTGTTCAACACGACGAAGTATAGCGCACCCACGATCCACCAGCCGTAGAAGACACGGGTGTTCGCTCTCCAGTTCGGCATGCGTTCGACCTCCGACATCGCGTACGGTTCAGGGCAGTTTTAGCTGGGGCACCTCGTTCTCACCATTCAGAATGGTCGCTACGTTACCACAATCGATCGCAACATCAAAGCGGGGCAATTTCTTGGTTCTGAAGATCCAGAAGTGCATAAAGATTTGGCTGTCAAATGCCGATAAATCTTCTATAGCCATGCACCGTCATTTCCTTGTGCAAACTCCGAAACGAAGACCGAACATGAAGCCGTTTTCCGGTCGACAGGGGAAACATCCATGGTCGAACAAGACATGAAAATCCTTGTGGTAGACGATTTCTCCACCATGAGAAGGATTGTCAAGGGCGTCCTGAGTCAGCTGGGGTACAACAACATCGAAGAGGCGGAGGACGGCCAAAAGGCCCTGGATATCCTCAAGGCGGGCGGCATCAAGCTCGTCGTCTCCGACTGGAACATGCCCGTCATGGACGGCCTCACCCTGCTCACCAATGTCCGAGGCGACCCGAACCTGAAGGACACCCCTTTCCTGATGGTGACCGCTGAAGCGGAACAGGAAAAGATCGTAGAGGCGGTGAAAGCGGGCGTCAACAACTACATCGTCAAGCCCTTCACACCGGATTCCCTGCGCGACAAGATCGATAAGATATTCGGCTAACCGTGAAGTGATCTGCTAGGCGGGAAGACGCGGGCCCTTCTCTCTCTATCCACCCGCGCCTTGAGTCTATGCGACTCGGGCGGTTCCTTCGGTCTCTGAGGCCATTCCCACGAGTTTGGTGGCAATCCTGTCCAGAGGAAGCACCTGATCAGCGGCACCCAGTTGAATCGCCTCTTTGGGCATCCCGAAGACCACGCAGGTTTTCTCATCCTGCGCGATGGTCTGCGCTCCGGCCTGTTTCATGGCCAGCAGCCCTTTTGCCCCATCCCGACCCATCCCGGTCAAAATGACGCCAACGGCATTCAGTCCCGCTTTTTTCGCAACGGTCTGGAAGAGAACATCGACGGCCGGACGCTGGTAGTGTACACGGGGTCCCTTCTTCAACCGCACCACGTAGTGTGCCCCGCTTCTATCGAGCAGCATATGAAAATCACCCGGCGCAATCAGAGCGACTCCGCTGTGCACCCGGTCGTTGTCCGCTGCCTCCTTGACCCGAATCCGGCACAGGGTGTTCAATCTATCGGCAAAGGCGGTCGTGAATTGAGGCGGCATATGTTGAACCACTACGATGCCTGGAAACCCCGCCGGAATCTGTTCGAGTACGACACGAAGGGCTTCCGTGCCTCCGGTGGACGCCCCGATGGCGATGATTTTGTCCGTTGTGTATCGAAGATTCGTCTCGCCTACCGGGGGAGCCTTCGCCGCACTCGCTATCTGGGGCACCTTCATCTGTTTGCTCACCGATGCGGCCCTGATCTTTTCAATGAGCGTTTCGCCGAGATCTTCTGCCGAGTAGTTGTTCCCCGGCTTAGGCACTACATCCACCGCGCCGGCTTCCATCGCCTCCAGCGCCAGTCGGCTTCCCTTCGCGGTGAGTGAGCTCACGATGATCACAGGGATCGGATGATAGTGCATCAGCTTCTTCAAGAACGTGATGCCGTCCATGCGGGGCATTTCCACGTCCAGAGTAATCACATCCGGCTTCAGCGCGACGATCTTATCCCGGGCGATGTACGGATCCGGTGCAGTGCCTACGACCTCGATATCCCGCGCTCGACTCAACTGCTTCGTAAGGGTCTTCCGCACAACCGCCGAGTCGTCCACCACCAGCACGTTGATCTTCGTCTTCAAGTTTCCCTGCATTCTCTTTTTTCCCAGCCTATTCTTGCCAGTGCAAGTAGGCCCGCAAGGTTTCCCCCTCCACGTCGAAGCGTCCCTCCAACCAGGAGTCCGGCTCTGCCGTAAAATTTGCGAGGACTTCCGGTATGGACAGCCGCTTCCGGGTGTCGTTCTCCAGGGTGGAGAGAAACTGTCCGGCCACCATATTGGCGAGTTCGCAGGCTATATCCTGCAGGTCTGCCCGGGCCGGTTCCTCCCCTCCCGTATCTATGATGTTCTCCCTCATCTTCCTGGCCAGCCCCTCGGGGACCCCTAGGACGATCCGATAGGGGGTGGCATTCGAAGACTGAATCTGAACATGGAAATCTTCGCCGGAACCTGCACCCTCCGACCCTTCTTCACCTTCTTCGATTACCTGCGGACACAGAAAGAACATGGTTTCCAGGACTTCAGAAATCGAGTCCCTCAGCGTCCGGCTCATCTGCTCTCGCATATTCATCTCCCAATACCTGCTTCAAGACATCTCGAATCGACTCCGGTTGAAACGGCTTCTTCACATGGGCCTTCGCCCCGAGCCGATATGCCTCGCCTATCGCTTCCTGGCTCACCTCGGTGGTCACCAGGATCACCGGTGTCTTGCTGCACACTTCGTCCTCACTGAGGTGCTTGAGCATCGTTATTCCGTCCATCACCGGCATGTGCACATCGAGCAGGATCACGTCCACCCAGTTCTGAGCAAGGGCCTCCAACGCCTCTGCCCCGTTCGCACACTCCAGATAGTCACCCACTTCATAGCCGGACAGGGAGACCACCTTTTTGAGGATGGAGCGCATGGTGGCCGAATCGTCTACAATTAGCACCTGCAGTCCCATGGTTCTTCCTCTTTCTTGAATTCAGACACCTTCCAACAACGTCTTGACTACCTGTTTTCCGTTTCGAATCCATACCTTCCCGGTACCGATATCCAGAAAGACGGTGCGACTGACCGTCCCTCCGACGTCCTCCGCATCGATGAGCACGTTGTTCTTCCAAAACATGTTGCGCAGGGCGGTATAATTCCGCTTTCCTATGTTAAATCGGCCGGATTTGTCCAGAATCTGAGCCCCTCCCACCACGGCGATCCGCGCCCTCTTCTTGTCCAGCCCCAACTCGTAGGCACCCTTGAAAAGCCTCGGGATTCCGGTATCCGCGAACATGGCCGGCTTGTTCTTCGCCTTGTTCTGGTCGATCGTGGAATCCGGGAGCATGTAGTGCAGCAATCCTCCCACCTTCGCGACCGGGTCGTAGATTGCCAAACCGATGCAGCTTCCCAGGGAGTACGTAACCAGGCAGGACTGTCGGTCTGCAGTGACCAACATTTCAGCAATCCCAATCGTATCCTGTTTCATGCTCTACCGCTGTCTTCGAATCGAGTGTTTTGTCCGATCTAGGATGAAACCCGGGCCGTTCTCACATCACCTCGCCCGGACTCGAGATCACGCCGCAAGCTGCATGTCCCCTTTTGAAACACCCTTGAGCTGCAACCGGAATATCCCGTCCAGATCCAGGATCAGGCACACTCGCCCGTCTCCCAGGATCGATCCCCCGGCAACGCCTTCCGGATGACTCCATCCCTTTCCCAGACTCTTGATCACGACTTCCTGTTTTTCCAGCACTTCATCGACGAGGAGACATCGGTTCTCGCCGTTCATCTCCACCACCACCATCAACCCTTCCCAGATCTCGCTCCTTTCGGTCTGCACGGTGAACAACTCGTGCAGCCGAATCACGGGAAGCAGGTTCCCCCGGATCCGAACCATCTCACCTTTACCCACCAGGGTGAAACAGTCCTCCTCTCGGGGACGTATGGTCTCTCGTATGTTCACGGTAGGCAGCACATATCGCTCTTCGCCTACGCGAACGATCATCCCGTCGATGATCGCCAGCGTGATCGGCAGTTTCATAATAAAGGTGCTGCCCTTCCCCGGAACCGACTGAATCTCGATCTTGCCCCGCAAACCCTCTATGGTCTTCCTCACGATGTCCATACCCACGCCCCGTCCCGAGACGTCCGTCACGGTATCGGCCGTGGAGAAGCCGGCCCGGAAGATGAGCTGATCGATCTCGTGGTCGGCGAGCACTTCATCCGGACTGACGATACCTCGTTCGATCGCCTTCTTGAGAATCTTCTCCCTGCTCAGCCCCCGGCCGTCATCCCGGATCTCGATGACGACATTTCCACCTTTGTGGTAGGCGTGAAGGGTGATGGTCCCTGTCTCCGACTTCCCCGTCGCTCGCCTCTCTTCGACGGGGTCGATTCCGTGATCCACCGCGTTGCGCACCAGGTGCACCAGCGGTTCGTAGACGGCATCCACCATGTTCCGATCGATCTCGGTCTCCTCTCCGTGCATCACGAGATTGATCGATTTGCCCGACTTGCGAGAGAGATCTCGAACCAGCCGAATCATCTTGCGGAAAGTCTGCTGCAGCGGCACCATCCTCAGACTCATCGTGGTGTTCCGAAGCTCGGATGTAATTCGAGAAAGCAGCCCAAAGCTCTTGCTGAGCACCCGGTCCTTCATCGATTGGATCCCGGGATGCTGCTGGACGAGCGCCTGTGCGATGACCAGTTCCCCTACCATATTGACCAGGTCATCCAGCTTCTCCATGTCCACCTTGATCGTGGTCTGGCCCTTAGAGCTGGTCGCCTTGGGTGCAGCACCTTTCGGCTTCGAGTTCTGCGCAACCGGCTCCGGTGCCGTCCGAGGTTTCGCAACCTTCTCGCAGACCGGCCCTGACTCCTCTTCTTCCTGCTCCACCACCTCGGGGGCTTCTGTTGTCGCGACCGGCTCGGCGGTTTCTGCTGGTTCCGAGGCTTCCTCCGGTTCTGCTTCCGACGCCTCACCGTCTCCCTTCAGCATGGCTAGGAAATCTGCAGTCTCGCCGGACAGGTCTTCTGCGGTGCCCCCTTCCAACCTGATCCGCACACTTTCGAGAAGCTTCTTCAAGAGGTCGACCGCTTCCAGGGTGGCCTCTATCTCCCGCGGGCCTATCTTGATATCACCCTTCCGCGCCTTGTCCAGCAAATCCTCCACGGCGTGGGTGAGCCGGTTGATCAGGTTCAGATTCAAGAAACCGGACACGCCCTTGATCGTGTGAAAGGGGCGAAAGATCTCGTTCACCACGTCCAGATTCGAGGGATCTTCTTCCAGACTCAGGATCTTCACCTCGATCGATTCGAGACTCTCGTCCGCTTCCATCAAGAAGTCGTCATAGAGGTCTCGATCGGCCTCTATCCCCGTCAGGGGTTTGGTCTCTTCGCCACCGCCAGACTCCTCCTTCGCCTCTTCAACCGCTTCCGGTTCTCCTTCCTGTTGAGAAGTCTCTTCCGATACCTCCTCAGCCTCTATCGGATCCCCGGAGAGGATTCGCTTCAGGTCCGCTTCGATCTCGACGAGCCGTTCGGGGAAGGAATCGCTGTCAATGATCGATTCGCTCACCTTTGTCTGGATCCCCGACAAGAGATCCAGCACTGCGGTGTTCTCTTGTGCGAAAGGATCCGACAACAATCCATCGATGATCTTCAACGCTTCCTGAAAACTACTCGGGTCTTCTGCGTCCACTAGAACGATTGCGGTGGAAAGCTCCTGCACCGTTTCCTTGAACTCCACTTCTCTCTCTTCTGCAGTCATGTTCGCGTCGATCCTCATGATGATGTTATTCTTTTCCACCGCCGTTGAACGCGTGCAGCATTTCTTCCACCTCGGCGAGGATCGTGGAAGAAACCAGATCGAGCACGTTGTTGTTCAACGGGAGCCTGGAGCTGATCTTCACCGATGGCTGATAATTCAGCCCATCCACCTCTGTTCCGGTCCCAGTAGAAATACTCAGAATGTCCGCAACATGTATGAGGTCTACCTCGAGGGAATCCCCTTCGAAATTCTCGGGCTGATGATGCCAACGAACCACATCGACGATATGAGCCGGGAGGCTCCACTGCTCGAAGAGCAGGGCCCCTACCTCCGCATGATCGATTCCGAGAACCTCTCTCTCCGCCATTTCGAAGGAGTAGTCTTCCTCGTAGGCCAACTGAATGATCGGGTTCGCATCCACCTCCACGAATGTCCCCAGCACGGTCTTTCCGACATCGTGCAGAATCGCCGACGTGAAAGTAGACTTCGGCGCCTTCAATTTCATCGTCTCTGCCAGGCGGTTGGCGGCCAAGGCCACGGTGATCGAGTGCTTCCACAATGTCCCGGCCTCGACGTCGTATCCCCGGACCGGCTTCTCCGAAACACTGCGCGCGAAAGCGGTCATGGTCAGCTTGAAGGTGTTCTCGGTGCCGAGCCACATGATCGCATCTTTCACAGTGCTCATGGTCTTCGCGCTTCCGAAGTAGGCCGAGTTCGCGAGGCGCAGCACGTTTGCACTGAGACCGGAGTCGAGCTCGATGGCACGTGCCAGGTCCCGGATACTGACTTCCGGATCCTGGTAGAGCGCGATCACCTCCCTCGCAGCGGGCGGCATCGCGTCTATCTCGCCAACCTTGGAAAGAATCTCGTCTCTTCGGCTCATTACAGGTTCTCCTCGGTCCCCATCCTCAGGTTGCTGCCCTACCGTTTCAGGTAGATCGACGGTCTGACAACTTCCAGGTGCATGGACAGACCAACCAGGTTTTCCGAATGGCCGACCATCAGGTATCCACCAGGCCGCAAGAGCCTCGAAATCTCCTCGAGCAGGTTCTTGCGGACCTCCTTGTCAAAATAGATCATCACATTCCGGCAGAAGACCACATCCAAAGGCCCCTTCATGGGAAAGGGGGGCTTCGACAGGTTGAGCCTCTTGAATACGATCCGGTCCTTGAGGATCGATTTTGCCCTGTAGACGGCGTCCTCTCCCCTGCCTTCTTTGTCGAAGTAGCGAGCCTTCAGAGCCTTCGGAACCGTCTCCAGACTCCTCTTCTCGTACTGTCCTACCACACATCTTTCCAGCACTCGGGTCGAGATATCGGTGGCAAGGATCCTCATGTCCACCTTCGCGTCCTTCACTGCCTCTAGGAACGTCATTGCGATCGTGTACGGCTCCTCTCCGGTCGAAGACGCGGCCGACCAGAAGCGGAATCGCCGCTGTCCCTCGGAGGACCACTTGGAGATCACCTCCGAAAAGAAATCGAAATGATCCGGTTCCCGGAAGAAGCTCGTCACGTTGGTGGAAATCACGTTGAGAAGCTGCACGAGTTCTTCCCCGCTCTTGTCCCTCCGCACGTACTGGAGGTAGGTTCTGCTGTCCGGCATACCGAGGGCACGAAGCCGCTTCGCCACCCGGGCGGACACCATCGCCTCCTTGCCTGCCTGCAGAGAGATGCCGCTTCTTTCGTAGATGAGCTCTTTGAAATCTCTGAACGTCGTTTGGTCCATGATCCTCACACAGGTGGAGTGCCCGCGACCCCCCGAAACACCTGAAGCCATGGTGTCGGCGGAGCACTTGTTTCCACTTTTCTCATTGATTTCATACGATTAGTTTCTGCTACGGTATAAAACGTGTTTTATTATTTGCCGTCTTGTCTCACTCCCGAATCAACCTCGTAACTCCTTATATCGGCTACAGAATTTCTTTCATTAGTTTTTTCTTTCTTTTCCCGAGAAAAGCGGTAGGAGTTCAACAGTAAAGATGTTTCTCCCAGTCGCCGAAGTTATTATATTGCAGACCCGGTTCGCTTTCGTTGCTCTTTGCCGGGAGGAATCGACAGCCCCTTTCGACAGACTGGGAGAACCGTGAAAAGAACTTGTTTGGCCGCTCTCTTCTGGGCGCTGGGCGCCCTATCGAGCCCTTCCTTCGAGGCCATTGCAGCCGAAGGGGGGATGGACATCGTTCTGGCCATCGACACCTCGGGAAGCATGAAGAAGACCGACCCCCACAATCTCAGGGCAGAAGCGGCGAAGCTGTTCATCCACCTGCTCGGGCAGAATGACCGTCTCGGGCTGGTCACTTTTGACACGACAAGCCGCGTCCTTTCGGATTTGAAAGGGGCCAGAGAAGAGCGCTCCTATCTGATCGACCAACTCCGTCACATCAAGTCGGACGGATTGTACACAAACCTCCACGAGGCGATTCGGTGCTCCGAGGACATCCTGAAGGCCTCTGCCAGAAAGCGCAGGGCCGTGATCGTCATGACGGACGGCAAGATGGATCTTGGAGACCCGGCCAGAGACCGGGAGCTTGCGCAACGACTGCAGGACAAACGCCTTCCGGCCATGCGTACCGAAGGTATTCGCGTCTTTTCCATCGCTTTCACCGAGTTTTCGGACATACGGTTCTTGAAGAGGGTCGCCTTCAGCACGGACGGTTTCTTCTATCTGACCCTGAAAGACGAGGATATTCATGTCACCTTCACGGACATATACGATCATATGCTCGCGCCCGACGCCCTTCCTATTCGGAAGGAGAAATTCTACGTCGACCGTTCGGTGAAGGAACTCGACATCGTCATCACAAAGGAGGATCCTCATACCGGCATCGCCCTGGAAATGCCGGATCGGCGCATGCTGACTCTGGCAAAACACCCACGCAACGTGCGATGGCATCAATCCAGAGCCTTTGAGATGATCAGCATCGCTGAACCCCTGGTCGGGTCCTGGCGAATACAGTACGGCGCGGACAAGGGGAACCGGATCTTCATTCTGACGGATCTCAAGCTCATGACCGCCTTTCCTGACGGGTTGGTGCCGCCCGACACGGAAGTGAAACTGGAGGTCTGGCTCCACGAGGGCCCTGTGACCTTGGAACGCAAGCCAGTGTCGATAAAAGACGTGAAGATAACCGCTAAGATCGTTCCCTCGGGTGAAGAGGGCATTGCGATTCCGCTCTACGACGATGGCACGAACGGAGATTTGGAGGCTGGGGACGGCGTCTATGCAGCGATGATCAAGCCTACGAGGCGAGGCGAGCACATGCTGCACGTTGGAGCCCACGGGCTCACCTTCGAGAGAGAGAAGAACCTCGCCTTCTATGTCCCGGAGAAAGAACTCGAGGATACGCTGCCCCCAACCGAAGATTTGCAGCCCCTGAACGAGCACGCATTGCCGGATGTGGAGGCGATGCCCTTACAGGACGGCGCTCCGGGCACAGATTGGCGGAGCGTGCTTCTAAGGTTTCTTGCGATCAATGCCGTCCTTGCCCTTATCCTGTCTGTCACTCTCATCCTGAGGCGACGAAGAGCCCAGAGCGGTGAGGCCAAGAAATCATGACCGTCGATCCCCTCTACATCCTCCTCATGATGGAAGCGATCCTCGTCCTCACGGTTCTTTTGATCCTGGTGATCCGCCGTGCGAAGGCAGAACCCGTCTCGGCACCTGCTCCGGAACCCGTGTCTGAGCCTGTGCCCGAGCCGGTTCAGGACTCGGATATGATCCGGAGATCCCTCTTCCTCCGCATGCTGGAAGAGAACATCAAAGATATTCAGAAGAATTCGGGCATTGGGGAGGACGGCGAAGGTGCGGAATCACAGGGCCTGCTCCTCGACCAAGTGTACAACCTGAACATGGATCTCCTGAAGAGCCTGAGCGAGGCGCTTCAAAAGGAGGAGACAAACGCGGTCGAGTCCCTGTCTGAATCCCTCACCGTCAAGTTTCGCGTTTCCGTGAATGACAGGCTTCTCTCCTTCATGCGTGCTCTGGAGGAGCAGCCTCTGTCTTCGCAAGATTTCGACCCAGCCTCACCTGAGAATCGTCTCGTCACAAGAGAGACGTACGACCGAATACAGAAGAACGTTACCAATGTGGTCAATCTCAACAAGGAGATGAAGGAGCAGATCCTCAACATGCAGGGGGAAGAAGCTCTCAGCGAAGAGGGGACCACGAGTCTGACCAAGAACATGGACCTCATGACAGCTTTCATCGGTGATCTGGAAAACTCGAATCGAGAGCTGGAACTCTGCGTGAACACCCTCGAGAAGGCGAACGACGACCTCTCGAACCAGCTCGCCGAGCTGACGCAGAAGCTGAACCAGAAGGACCCGTCGGATGAACCGACAGAACAGAGCGATGAGTCGACAGAGC
Organism: bacterium; assembly: GCA_028277985.1. Lineage (GTDB taxonomy): Bacteria > Desulfobacterota > DSWW01 > DSWW01 > DSWW01 > S015-6. The sequence continues at coordinate 13,237 of JANQFG010000005.1, forward strand.
CGGCGGAACCGGACAAGGAAACGGAAGAACCGGTAGAGGGGAGCGGCACGTCAGCCGAGGCGGTGGAACAGGCCGAGAAGCCGGAAGCGCCGGTCGATGGTACAGATCAACCGGAAGAGCAGACTGCCCAAGAAGACCAACCGGCAGAAGAGCCGCAGCAGGTCTCTACACTGGAAGAACAGGTAAAGCAGAACGAGAAAATGGTCGAAGAGATATTCCAGAATGTTCAAGCCGAGAAAGAACAGGAGCAGGACCATCCCTCAGAAGAACCAGAGAAGCAAAAACCCCCGAGCGAAAATCCAGATAACCAACCTTTAGAAGGGGAAGCAAATGAACGTTGAGTTCGTCAACCCATTCCTGGAAGCCGTCATCAACGTCCTGGGCACCATGGCAAGCACCGAAGCTTCACCCAAGCCACCTTTCGTGAAGAGTGACGACCGGGCTATGGGAGACGTGACCGGTGTGTGTGGAATGGTAGGAGAAAAGGCGAAGGGCTCCCTCGCGATTTCCTTCACGGAGGAAGCGATTCTCTCCATCGCTTCCCGGATGCTCGGAGAAGAAATCTCAAGCATGGACGAAACCATCGCGGACGTGGTGGGGGAAATCACCAACATAGTGGTCGGAGGCACCAAGAGGGCCCTCGTAGAGCAGGGCTACACCTTTGACATGGCCATCCCGAGTACGGTGATCGGCAAGGACCACTCCATTTTTCACAGAACCGACGGTCCCATCATGATCGTGCCCTTCGAGACCGACGCGGGCAAGTTCTTCGTGGAGGTCTGCTTTGAGAAGTAGAGGGCTCCATCAGGAGATGAGGCAATCAACGGCAGAAGCCTCAGTTCCAGTGGGGCTCCACCGGTTCGAGACGAACGGAGAGGTCCTGCTGTTGGACAGGGTGGCCGGGCCCCTCCGTATTGAGCCGATCCTTCTTGAGGGCCGAGATCATCTCCGGTCCGTAGGCGTCGATCAGGTGCCTTGCCGACACACCGATCAGAAGGCAGACACAGGCGACAACCACCATCCTGACAGCGTGAAATAGCCTGACGGCCCCCCCTATCGCTTTCTTTCGAAAATCCAGCATCCTTCCCCCTTTTTTCGGTCAGGCCCCGCCTCGGAAAACCGAAAAGTCTCTTTTGAAGCCGTTCAACCCTTATAATCAATATTATATTTGGTATTCCACGTGTGTGCAAGGGCCTCCCCATTCGTTATACCTGCCGCCGAAACATCTCGGCAGGAAATAGAACAGGAAGAACGACTCTCTGAAACAACTCTTGACACGCTCATCCAACAAATCCTATTCTCAGAATACCGTTGTGGGTTTCATATCTTTTTCTATGATCGTTCCACCACCATCTCTGTCTCCGCGTTCAACCACCCTCGGTCGTACGCTTCCCAGCAGGCCGCATGCACCACCACAACGGATCGACCCTGGTTACGGCACCCAGAGTAAGGCAAAGCCACACCAGCCGTGAGGCTGGGCCGGAAAGCCACGGGTCTCGTCGCAATCTCGCCCGCCAGCCGAGACAGCCGGGCTGCCAGCACGTATAGCGCCGGATTTGTGTTCTGTCTCATCGATTCCAATGGGTCCAAAAAAGTCTCAGGAGGACAGAAAGGAGACGCGACATGATTATCCTTACGATCTCGTCATTTCCGCCGGAAAGTGCAAGAGAGATAGGCAAACGCTTCATGGAGAGGGGCTCCCTGCCGGATTACATCAAAATGCGAGGTCCTTATGTCCTGCCTCGTCAGGCAGAGGGCATCCAGAGCATGACCTTGTACGAGGTCGACCGGCCCACCCGCATGGCGGAAGCCGTTGAGCTCCTCGCCAACGAACAGGCAAAATACTTCGGCACACCGGGGTACACGTATTCCATCAACGTGTGTCTCGAAGCGGAAGAGGCGCTGAAGACGATCGGTCTCTAGAGGGCGGGCCGTCATGGCCGGCACCTGAGGATCTACACGCCTCGAAGAAATCTCCGGTACTTCTTCAGCCTGTACCGAAACGTGCTCTCCGGAAGGCCGAGAAGCTTTGCTGCGTGAGATTTGTTTCCCTTTGCCTTCAACAGGGCGCTCCGGTATTCCGAGGCCAGCTGCTCTTCCACGGCATCCACCAGATCCTCGTCCTCGACTCCCACCATCCTATGCGTCCTGGCCCCATCACGGGCCAGGGCGAGAAGGGAGGTCGTGAAGTCGTCCGAGGACAGGGTCCTTGCCTTGGTGGAGATCACGGCCCGAGCCAGCACATTCTCAAGTTCTCTGACATTTCCGGGCCAATCGTGCTCCTCGAGCCTTGCTAGGGCAGAGGGGAGAAGCGTAACGGCCGGTTTGCCGTGTTTCCGGCAGTACTTTTCCAGGAAATAGGAGACGAGGATCGGAATGTCCTCCTTCCGCTCGCGGAGGGGCGGAATCCTAATGGGAAGTATGTTCAGACGATAGAACAGGTCCTTACGGAAGGAGCCTTCCGTGACCGCATCGGAGAGGTCCCTGTTCGCCGCAGCGATGACCCGGGACTCGAGTTCGATCTCCGTGTTGCCACCCACCCTATGAACGGTCTTCTCCTCCACGGCGTGAAGAAGCTTGATCTGCAGGTCCACAGGAATCTCGGCCACCTCGTCGAGGAAGACCGTACCCGCACCCGCATACTCGAACTTGCCGAGCTTGAAATCCTTTGCCCCGGTAAAAGCGCCCTTCTCATGACCGAAGAGCTCGCTTTCGATGATGGTTCGGGACAATGCTGCGCAGTTCACGTGGACAAAAGGCTCGTCTCTCCGGTCGCTCCGCTGGTGAATCGCTCTGGCGACGACGCCTTTGCCGGCTCCCGTTTCTCCCGTGATCAGGACGTTCTCATCGATGCTCGCTGCGTACAGAATCCCCTTGAAAACCTTCTTCATGGCCCTGGAACTCCCGACGAGGCCCTCGGGCCCGAAGGATTCGCTCCCGTCCGCCTCCAATTCACTCACCTTCCTCTCCAGGAGGTGCTTGTAGAGCGCACGTTCGACCACGATTGCGAGGACGTCCGGATTCACCGGTTTCAGTAGAAAATCCTCGGCACCGAACCGTATGCATTCGATTGCGTCGTCCACCTTGCCTTGCCCGGTCATCACGATGATCTTGTTCCCCTCTCCTGCAACGAGGCACTCCTTGAAGAACTCGACCCCGTCGCGGACCGCGTATGACGGAGGCAGGGCCAGATCCAGCAGAAGAAGATCCGGCTTGATCCGATTGAGCTTCTCTCTGCCCTCCTCCCTGTCGGGCGCGATATGAATCTCATAGCCCGAAGGCTCCAGGAGATCGCGGATCGACTCAGCGAGATACTCTTCGTCCTCGATAATCAAGATTTTCTCGTTTGCCATGTCCTTGTCCTGTAGTGGGTGTTGGCGGACTTTGCGGAACTCCTGGAATCAGGTGTACGTCGGAATCTTGATGCGAAATGTCGTTCCCTTCCCCTGCTGGCTCATGATATCGATGCTGCCCCTGTGATCCTCGATGATTCTCCGTGTGATCGGCAGACCCAGTCCGGTACCGCGCCCCCTGCGCTTTGTCGTGAAGAAGGGTTCGAAGGCGCGGGCACGAGCCTCTCTGGACATGCCTACTCCCGTATCCGAAATCTCCACCTGCGCCCAGAACACATTGTAGATCCCAACGCTGATGACCAGCTCTCCGCAGTAGTCCATCGCTTCGATCGCGTTCCTGATCACATTGATGAAGCCCTGCTGCAGCTGTACGTCGTCTCCCAGAACATTCACGGGATCGTGAGAGTATTCTTTCGAGACACCGAGATCTTTCCCCCGGGGCCTCTCCAGGCTCTTCATCACGTAGCTTGCCGCCTTATCCACCGTAGCCCGCAGATCGAGAGGGGCGAGATCAAGACTCTGTTCCTCGATATAGGAGAGGGTCTGGTCGAACAGGTTCGACAATCGCTCTGTCTGGCCCCGGATGATATCGAGTTCTTCGCTCGGCCCGCGCTTTCGCAGAAGGGCAACCTCGTTCATGATGATGGCAAGCGGCGTTCTCAGCTCGTGGGTGAGACCGGCAAAGAAAGTGCCCAGATGTACGAGTGTCCTCTTCTCGCTCAGGACATTGACGACCTGAATGGCGATGAAGCCCCCGACCCAGAGAACGCCCAGGGCCTGAGACAGCCGGATGAGATAGTGAACCGGCTCGAGATCGCTCCTTCTCCCCACGGCTGCCGGGACCAGCTCGAAGAATTCGAACCAGAAGAGCGCCACATAGGAGAGGGAGCACGCGACCAGGATCCAGAGGATCTCTTTACGCGAGAAGAGCCCGCTCGCATAGAGGATCAACAACAGATACAAGCTGGGCAGGAACGAGGATTGGATGCCTCCGAGAAAATGGATGAAGCCGGTCAGAATGATCACGTCTGTCAGCACCGTCAGGAGGTTGATCCGGTGCTCACGGAGCGGATACCCCCTAACCAGTGCATAATAGGGGACCCAGAGGAATATCTCGACGAAGCACAGACACCTGAGCGCCCAGATGTCGAGCTCCACCCTCGCGATCCCCGTGCCCATGGGCATACCGATGCCGGTGAAGTGAACCGCCTCGATAACGATCCACAGCAGCGTGACCACGACGGAGCGAAACTCGAAGGAGCGCCGTTTGAACCTCTCCTTCAATGGCCCTTCCACCTCTTGAACGTCCCTCATGTTCCTCCGGATCCTTCCCTGCCGAAGGGTTTGAAGGTCATAATCAGAACCGGCAAGAGCAGAAGATCTGCGGCCAGAGCACCGAAGACCGTGAAGCCGACCAGGGCACCGAAATTCCGTGTTACCTGAAACCCGGAGATCAGGAAGATCAGGAACCCGGCGATGAAGATGATCGAGGTATAGATGAGCGCCTTGCCGACACTCTCCATGGTGTTGAGAATCGCCTGCCGGTATTCTCCTTCCTGTCGGAATTCGATTCGGAACCGTGCCAGGAAGTGCATCGTGTCGTCCACGGCCAATCCGAGGGCTATACAGGCGAACGGCGTGGTGAACAGGTTCAGGGGCAACCCCAGGAGCCCCATGACACCGAAGGTGAAGGCCACGGGGAAGAAGTTCGGTATCATACTCAACAGACCGACCTTGACCGACCGGAAAGAGACGGACACCATCAGGAAGATCAGGAGACCGGCGAGGGGAAGACTCTTCTGCAACCCCGCGATCAGGGGCTCCTGCAGATTGGTGAGCAGGATGGAGCGTCCTGTCAGGTGTACCTCCCGAGCAGACGGGAACGCCCTCTTCAGATAGGCCCGGGTCTGGTCGATGACCAGGGACAGAGAGGCAAGATCGCTCGCGTCAAAGATGACGGTCAACACGGTGCTGCGCCGGTCCGGGCCCACGAACTCCTCCAGGAACCCCTCGTCGTCGGAAAAGGATGCGAGCAGGAGCAACTGCGCCGCAGCCCCCTTCTCCTTCGGCACCTCGAAAGCCCCGGCCCTTTCACCATTGAACTTGAAATTCAGGTGTTTGATCACATCCACAACCGAGAGCACCCTCCCTATGTGGGGTTGGGACTCCAGAAATTCCTCCAGGTCCTCTAGGCCCCGCAGGACGGATGGATCCGTTATCAAATCGGGCTCATCCATCTCGATCGATATGTAGAAAACCCCGGCACCGGCCACATGCTCGTTTACCCACCTCTGGGATTGCTTGAGGGCGCTCGCCTTGCCGAACCAGTTTTCCGCATCCGTATCCACGTGGAGTTGCCGAGTGCCGGCGTAGGTCACGGCGACAAGGACAATCGAGGCGCCCAGGATGAGCCCCGGTCTCTGCATATTGACCTTTCCCAGCCTCCTTAGCAGCGGACCGAGCCTTCCGGGTATCGGGTTTTCCTTGGTTCTGAATTCCATCAGGTGGAGATGGCGTAGATACGAAAGGAGGATCGGGATCACGACGATGCCGAACACGTATGCGAACCCGATGCCGACCGCCGAATAGACGCCCATCTGCTGGATCGGCACGAGGTCGTTGATGACCATGGACCCGAAACCCACCATGGTGGTCAGGCTCGTCAGGAGGCACGGAACCGCGGACAACCGGACCGTGCGCACGATCGCGTCCCGTCGGCTCACCGCCTTGTAGACGCTATCCTGGTAGTTGGCCAGGATATAGACGCAATCGGAGGTGCCGATCACGAAGATCATGGTCGGGATCAGGATGGTCACTAGGTTGATCTCCCCTGTGACCAGGGTCAGGAGCCCGATCGTCCAGATCACGCTCAGCAGGACGGCCACAAAGGGGATGACGGTCAGATAGTAGTTGCGGAACACCAGAAACATGGAGCCGACCACGAGTACCAGCGTGAAAGGCAGGTAGGTGAGCAGGTCGCGGAAAGTCTGTTTCGTGACATAGGCTGCCACAGGCGGGCTGCCGGCCATATACAGGCTTCGGCCCGATATCCTAGACTCTTTCTGGAGGATCTCCTCCAACTCGTCGACGAGTTCCTCCCGCGCCTTCCGGTTCGACATGGATTCGTCGAGCTTGAGGTGAACGGCTCCCACATGGAAGTCCTCGGAGGCCAGGATGCCGAAATAGAGCGGATTCGACCGGATCCGTTTCTCCAGGGCGTCCCTCTCCTGTCTCGTATCGGGAAACCGCTCGATCAGTTTCACGATCTCGATCGAGTCGCCGTCGCTTCGCACATCCTGCGCGCTCATCAATGATATCGCCTTGGCGACATGGGGAGCCTCCTCCAGGACCGACTCCAGCCTCTGGATATACGCCAGGCTCTCCCTGGAGAGGACGTCTTCGGTTTCAAAGGCCACGACGAGGATCTCGTCGTAACCGAATTGATCGAGGAAGCGCTCGAAGAACTGGAAGTCCCGGTCGCTTTTCAGGGTCAGCTCGTCGAAATCGTCATTGATCTTCAGTGAGGGGAGCAGGAAGAGGCAGCCCAGGGTCATGCAACCCACGAGGGAGAGAATCAACGTGCGGTTGCGAATCAGGAACTCGGTATACCCGGTCATCCAATCCCCCACACGATCCGCTCGCTCAGCGGGACACGCTGGTCTTGGAAGTTCGGAACCAGGAGAAGGAGGGCATTCGCGGCCCCAGCATAGGAATGACGCTCATATTTTGTCAAGCAGAACGAACAGGCGGGTCAGGGCGACAGTGGTCTCTGGAGATCCTCCAGCATGCTTCTGACCGACGAAGAGTCCGCGGAAGGGTGCTCGCTGAGATAGGCGGTTGCAAGCGCCGTTACACGGGCGGCCGCAAAGCTGTTCCCCTTCAGGTTCATTTCCTGCGGAAGGCCGGGGATGGCCCTGGGCCTCCCATAGGCGCCGAACTCAACCGGCATGTGCGGGTGGTGGACCACCGAGCCTTGCTCGCACGAGGAATTCCAGTAGACCCCGATGACGGTCCGCAGGCACGCCGGAAGGACATCGTCTTCAGGCCCCCTGGCGGCTGCGACGATCACGATGTCCCGTTCGTCCGCTTCCTTGCAGAGGCGGGCCAGATCCCCCCTGACACCAGGCTGTTCCGTCCCAAGGCTCAGGTGGATGATCTTCGAGTCGATCCGGATGGCCCTCTCCAGCGCGGCAAGCAGAACCGCGGACGAGGCGTAGAGCTCTCGGTGAAAGATTTTGAAAGCCTGCAGCCTCGCCGAAGGAGACCGTTCGCGAATGACCCCCGCGATGGCTGTCCCGTGTCCCAGTTCGTCCTGGTAGTCTTCACTCTCCTCCACCCCTCCCGACTCGCCGAGCAGAAAGGAGCGTCCGCCTTCCACACCCTGCACATGCGAATGCCATGGATTGACGCCGCTGTCGACTATGGTGACTCGGATTCCCATCGATTTGCTCAGAGACCGATCGAGTTTTCCGCTGCCTTGTCAAACGGGCCGTCATAAACCAGCCCGCTCGCGTCCAGGGAAATCAGCTTGTCCGCCCCTTCAATGGCCGAAGCCCGGTGACTGACCACGACCACTGTCGTGTCCCGCATGAGTGCTCGCAGCGTCTGCTTCAGCCGTTCTTCGATCGACGGGTCCAGAAAAGCAGTGGCCTCGTCGAGGATCAGCACCCGGGGAGAGGTGAGGAGCGACCGTGCGATGCTGATCCTTTGCTTTTGTCCACCCGAGAGCCGAACGCCACGGTCCCCGACAACGGTCTCGTACCCTTCGGGCAGGGATTCGATAAAATCGTGGATACAAGCCGCCTTCGCCGCATCCAGAATCTGCTCCCGGGTTGCCCCGGGTTTCGAATATCGTATGTTCTCTAGGATCGTGGTGTGAAAGAGGAAGGTATCCTGGGATACGAGGGCGATCTGGCGGCGGAGCCAATCAGGGTCCAGATCGCGCAGGTCGGTTCGGTCCATGGTGATCCTGCCGGAATCCGGGTCAAAGAGCCTCATGATCAGGTGGCACATCGTGGTCTTTCCCACACCGCTCGGGCCTACCACGGCATTAACACTCGCCGGAAGAATCTCAAAGGAGACACCTCGCAGCACCGGCTCTTCGCTCTCGTATGCAAACGAAACGTTCTCAAACGTGATGGCGCCGCGGAAAGCTTCCCCTTCCAGAACCTTGGTCCCTCCCTGTTTAAAGGCGGGAGGGATGTCAAGGATCTCTCTTACCCGCTGCAGGGCCACTTTGGATGTCTGGAGGCCGAGGTACCCTTCCATCAGGCCCTGCAAGGGACCGAACAGCCGCCCCTGATAGATCGTGAAGGCGACCAGGCTCCCGATCGTAAGGTTTCCACCGATCACCAGGTAGCCTCCGTAGCCAAAGACCACGATTGTATTGACGATCGAATAAAGGGTGGGGACCGACCCGGACCAGGCGCCGAGAATCTGGTACCGCAAGAGCAGCTTGAGCACCCCTGACTGCTTCTCTTCCAGCCTCTCGGTCTCGACCGTTTCCGCGCCAAAGGCCCGGATCAATGCGATTCCGGTCAGAGACTCATACAGGAAGTGCGCGATGTCCGCGTTGCTCTCCGCCACTTTCCTGGCAAGGTCCAGCAGTCTGGGTCGGATCGCGCGGAGGATGTACACGGCCAGGGGCAGGAAACCCAGGCTCAGGAGGGCCATGCGCCAGTTGAGCCAGAACAGGATGCCCGCGGTGATCACACAGGTAAGGGAATTGAAGAGGAGGTTCGGCACCAGCTCGGTGAGCAGGGACTGGATGTCGGCCATGTCCGAGGCGATCCGGGAGTAGAGGTCTCCGACCTTACGCTTGGAGTAAAGGCTCAACGGCACCCGGTGGAGGTGGGCGAAGAGATCCTCCCGCATTCGGAACAGGAGCCGGGCTGAGTATCGCATGTAGATGTAACCGTTGCCCACACGAATGACGAACCCGATGGCGACCAAGGCGATGACCGCGCCGAGGATCTTGACGAGAAGATCCGGACGATTGCCTATGAGCACCTTGTCGATCAGGATCTTTGCAAACAGCGGCTGGACCATTCCCAGGGCCGTGCTGACCGCGCTCAGTGAAAAAGAGAGGAGCAGCACCTTCTTGTGGGGTCGAAGGTACTTTCCAAGGTAGGAGATCTGCTGTCGTGCGTTTTCCCGCATTTCTCATGATCCCCGGAAATAGCACATGTAGCCCTTGTCGCAATACTCGGGCGTATCCCGGAGGGAACGGGCAAAGGAGGCGATCTCGTCGTGGGAGGCGCCTTCCTTCGCCTTGTCCACCACGGCGCGGACGAGTTGCAGGCTCGCCATCTTACGGACGAAGGAGGCCTCCCGTCCAATAACCTTCACGGACGTCACGCCCCAGTCTCGAAAGTGGCCGAACCAGCAGAGGCTGCAAGGACCGTTCGGCAGACCATGGTGCTGGAAGGAGGAGCCGCAGTTGTTCTGGTACCAGAGGTACTCGCGCAACTCCTTCCGGTGCTCTTCGACTTCGTCGGGAGAGATGCCCGCCCTCCCCTCTCCCTGCACCTCGACCTCCCATTCCGTGAGGCAGAAAGGGCCGCCCAGGACGTGCGTGGTCTGACAGAAGCCCTCTTCAAAATAGCACCCGTCGTTGACGGCGAAGACCTCGAACTCCATGCCGGTCGGGTTCCTGCTGACGATCCCTTCGATCTCAGAGCCTCTGAGCTGTCTCGGCAGAATGATCCGGTCGATCCCGAGGCCCGAGTAGAACCAAACCGCCCAGGTGTTGGTGCAGGCGCCCACGCTGCTCAGATGGACGCGGGCCGGCAGCTCCGAGTCGGCCAGAAGCATGAGGAAATTGAGATCACTCACGATGAAACCGTCTACCGCGAGCTCGGCGGAGAGCCGCTCGGCCAGCTTGAGCAGGTAGTGCATTCCCCCGTCCGTGTAGAACGGGGCGTTCAAGGTGATGTAGATCGGAACCCTTGCCGGACGCGCCAGATCGACGACCTCCTGGATCTCCTCCCAGGAAACCAGGTTGGCACCCACCGGGCTCCTGCGGTTCATCCACCATCGGCCGCCGAAATGCTCCTCCCACTCAGGCGTAGCCACGCCGCAGTAGAGTTCGTCTGCTCCGAAATGCAAGAGCATTTCCACTTCCCGCGGCGAGCTGACCGGTGCGACGATTTTCATGAGACTCCTATGGCCAGGCCTTGATAGACGCAGCGAACTTCTCGGCCCTTGGTCCATGTAAGAAAAGAGGACAGCAGGGAGGCAGGGTACCGGTAGAAGATCGCGTTGCCTTCCTGCAGGAGTTTCAAATTGCTCTTCGCGTCGGTTAGACACAAGGAAGCATCACGACAGGATCTACCGCATGTGTCAGCAAGAGAGAATTTGGTCGCCGGACTCCGTTCGAAGGAGGCAAGCCAGCAAACCCTGCCCATGGAGACGTACCCGAACGGAACGTAGACCGAAGTAGCCAACCCGTGCGGCACATTCCACCTGGGGGCTCCGTGGGGAAGCAGGTCCCGCTCGAAACGGCTCACGTGGAGACGAACCATCTCACCCTGGAATCGGGGCGAATCAAAGGTGGAACGGTTCAGCAGGGCTTCAGCCTCCTCGGACATACGCGCGAAGGCAGCTGGGTCCGGCAGTCGCGGATCCTTGAATCCCTTGTTCAGCAGTCTCCCGAGCGAGAGACGCAGGGACGGATGCCTTGCTCTCAGGAGTTGAAGTGTGCCCCAGTCATTCACCACGACTTCGGCCTCGAGTCGTTGATCATCCAGACGATCGAACAGGGGCGCGCACATCTCCAGGCCTTCATCCGTAGCCGGGGGCGTAAGAAGAGTGACCGCCCACGAACGGGCCTCCGCCAGCCGGGTAAAGGCATCCAGTGTCTCGACATCCACCAGCCGATGCAGACAGAACTCGTCCCCCACGTAAACGCGTCGGCATGCGTCCATCAAGGATGTGCTCTGGAGTGTCTCCCCGAGGGACTCTCCCGGGAACAACTCTGTCCATTGCCCGTCGAACGCATCGATGGATTCCATCTGAGACGGTTCTCTGAGGTGGACTGCCAGCTCTACCATGGGAATCCTTGTCCCGTCCTCTTGCCGAGTCTTTCGACCCGGTCCATTACCCAGGGTGGCCTCTTGATGCGCAGAGCATCTCGAGCACATCCGGGCTCGTTGCCGCGAGGCGGCAGTAAACGTCCAGGCCGATCTCACCCCAGCGTCTGATCCAATCACAGTAGTGGAGATTCGGCTTCAAGTGACTTCCCTCCCGAACGCAGGCCTCGTGGTAACAACCGCCCGTACAGATCGTGCGGGCCCAACAGCTCCGGCACTCTTCCTTGTTGCTGATTTCCGCATCCCTGCGAAACCTGCTCAGCTTCTCGGTGTCGAATCCGTTGAAGATGTCGCCCATGCAGAACGTCTCTTCGCCGGTGAATCGCTGGCAGAGAAAGAGCTTTCCTTCCGGGTCCGCAGAGAAGAGGCCCAGGCCGGCGCCGCAGGGGTAGTTCATCAGCTCGCCCTGGTGGAGAGCCACAAGGATCTCGATCAAGTTGGAAAAACCGAAGAACCTCTCCTCCTGGACCGCCTCGAGGAAACGTTCCGAGAGATTCCGGAATACCTTGAGCAGCTCGTCCATCTGTTGCTCACTGAGCCGGTACTCCGGATGACCCGTCGTGACCGGCGCAAAGCCCACTTCCACGAACCCGAGCCCAAGCAGGTGATCCAGGGTTTCGGGCACCCTCTCCGGCTCGTCCACTACCGTCACCCTGGCGGCGACCGGGCGCTTCCGGGAACGGTCGATCAGGTGCTGCACTCTTGGGAGGATCACCCCGTAGGAGGGGCGATCATCATGAAACCTGCGGTATCGATCGTGAAGCTCAGGGGATCCGTCCAGACTGACCGTGATCGACACATCCTGCTTCTGGAGAAAGTCGACGATCTCCGGCGTTAACAGGGTCCCATTGGTAGTGATTGCGAAGCTAATACGCTTGCCCGAGGCGGCTGCTTCCGTGCGAGCATACCCCGCAATTTCTTTGATGATCTCGAAATTGAGCAGAGGCTCGCCCCCGAAGAAGACGAGCACCAGATCTTGCAGCCCACCCGATCTCTCGAACAGAAAATCGACCGCCCGGAACGCTACTTCCCGGCTCATCTTCCGAGGGGGTTGGGCCCGCTCTCCCTTCTCGGCGTGATAGCAGTAGCTGCACTGCAGGTTGCAGGCCTCGGCCACGTGCAGGATGAGCGTCTTGAGCGGAATGTCCGTGGGCGGAGTGAAGCCTTGCGGTCCGGAAGCCCGGGGGTCTATAGCAGGGAGGACTGCCCGGCGCTTCAGCAGGGCGTCAAAGAGTTCCTCACCCTCATCGTGGGGCATGCCGTGCAGAGAGGCGAGCGCCTCTTCGCGGGTGAACTCCTGCCCGGAGTCCCACTCCCTCAGCAGGGCGATGGTCTCCGGATCCGCCTCGAAGACCGCCTTGTCCGCGACCAGGAAGAGGAAGTCCCGCCCATCCGATTCGACCCTTCTGTATTCTGCCACCCGATATTTCTTCATTCCTAGGAGGTTTCCACATGCGCACCCAATTTTCAAATCACCCACATCCCACCCTCCCCTCCCCCACCCCTCCTTGGGGTCGGACCAAGCCAAGTGCGCCAATACCAAACGAAACATGTCCGAGAAGCCCCCAGAATAGACGTTAGAGGCGGCGCTCAGCTTGGTCCGACCCCGCTCACGAGCTGCAACTTGGTCCGACCCCGCTCACGAGCTGAATATAACGATTGAATGAAATTAAGAATATTTGTATTGACATAACGACGGTAACCTAACTAATCTGGGCCTCGGTTGACGGCGTCCCACCCTTCGCCCAGAACCCAGGAGGCCCGGTCATGAAACCCTTTTCTTGTCGCGCGCTCTTCATCCTGCTCGTTTCCTCAACCATCATCGTGTCTTTCGCAACGTTATCCTACTCCCAGCACATAACCAGCCAACTGACCGACAACGATCAAGCCGACCAAGGTCCCCGCATCGGCAATAACGGGTATGCGGTCTGGTTCGGATCGGACGGCTCCGACGATGAAATCTTCCTTTACGACGGAACGAGCACGACCCAGATCACGGACAACGATGTGGACGACCAGGACCCGGACGTGAATGGCAGCGGCCTCGTGGTCTGGTCCGGGTGGGACGGCTCCGACAACGAGATCTTCCTTTTCAACGGAACGGACACGACCCAGCTCACGGATAACGACCTGGACGACGGGGGCCCGCAGATCAACGCCACCGGGTACGTGGTCTGGTCCGGGTCGGACGGTTCAGGCGATGAGGTCTTCCTCTACGACGGTGCGACCACGACCCAGCTCACCACCAACCACCATGATGACCTGGCTCCTGGAATCAACGGCAGCGGGCATGTGGTCTGGTTCCAGTACGACGGGGCCGGTGATGAGATCTTCCTCCACGACGGTGCAACTACGACACAGCTCACGAATCGGATCTATGATGACACGGCACCCCGAATAGGCGACGGCGGGCATGTAGTCTGGCAGGGATATGACGGAACGGATTTCGAGATCTTCCTTTTCGACGGCGCCACCACGATACAGCTCACGGACAACACCTACTACGACCTGGACCCACAGGTGAACGGCGCAGGGCAAGTGGTCTGGTCCGGATTCGACGGAACCGACCACGAGATCTTTCTCTTTGATGGGACGACCACGACCCAGCTCACGATCAATGGGCATTACGACATGTTCCCGCAGATCAACGATGACGGCCACGCGACATGGCAAGGATTCGACGGAGCCGACTATGAGATCTACTTCTACGACGGAACGCGCACAACCCGTTTTACCAACAACGCCAACGCCGATTATTACCCCCGCATCAATGAAGACGACGAGGTAATCTGGCAAACAGACGACGGAGCCGACTGGGAAATCTTCCTCGCGGAACCGTGCACCGACGCCGACGGGGACGGCCGCTATCTGGAAACCGGCTGCCCCGAGCCGCTCGACTGCAATGACGCAAACGAGTACATCTTTCCCATGAACCCGAACAACATCTATTGCGATTGTGCGGGGGCCAACCCCCAGGGGACGGCGGAAGTGTGCGACGAGGGCGCCGACGAGGACTGTGACGGCCTGAGGGATTGCGCGGATCCGGACTGCGCAGCCGATCCGGTGTGCAACCCTCCGTCTTTCTGCGCGGGCACATCGGAAGCTTCAGTTTCGGGAACAACAGGGACGCGAGGTCTTTGGGACCTTGCTGCACTCACGGCCCTTCTCATGCTTCCCGTTTACCTGGTTCTCAGATTTGCTATGCACCGCAGATGAGCGTGGGGAGGGATGCGGCAAGGAGAGTGGGGTCGGACCAGGCTAACCGCCCGAATACTATGTAGAACCGTGTCAGAGAGAAACGAAAATACCCCTTAGAAGCAATCCCGACTCGGGGCTGCCGAGCGAAGCATCCGTCTAGATTGGAACGTCCGCTCGTCTCCAGAAAAGAAGGATGCAGAAGACAAGGAACCGGCCGTTCCCTAAGTGGATCTCTCTCTTCCAAGAAACACGTTGTAGAGAAAGGCGAAGATTAAGCCGCTGACGGCACCGTCCACAAAGGCGTACACCGTCCCTACGATCAGATCGCCGAAGGCGCCCGAAGCCTGATACCCCGGATACACGGAAGCGAAGACCTGGAGGAAATCCGTGCCGTACCCTGATACCGCCAGGTTTCCGATGCCGGTCAGGAATATGGCCAATGCCCCGAAGCTACCCACCGTCAACATGAACGCTTTCAGGTTGAGTCTCATCGTTTCCTCCTTTTGGGTTCTTTCAAGCCGATTTGAGCGCGCCCCTATACAGCGGCATGGTCTGTAATGTAGAAACGGCAAATGCGTACTGTCAAGAATTTCTTTGAGTACTGCTTGAAGATGGTTGGAGCAAACTGTCTGCCAAATATTCTCCACATTCAAGCACCTGAATAAGAGCCATCCTTGACCATAGAATCCGGGTTGTAGTGAGATAAACCAGCCTCTAAGGGCGATTGGCACCCCATTTGCTGCTGCACAGTGAACCCTAGACTCTACTTGTTCGGATTTCGTCCACGGACTGAAATACCATGCCTCGCGCTCTTAGACATTATCTTCCTGGCTATCTCTGGCACCTTACTCACCGCTGCCACGAGAATTCGTATCTACTCAACTACGACACCGATCGTAAACGATACCTCTACTGGCTTTTTCAGGCCAGGAAACGTTACGGCCTTTGTGTCCTAAACTACATGATCACCTCGAACCACGTGCATCTTCTTGTCAAGGACACTGGCGATGGGGTCATTTCCCGTTCAATGCAACTCGTCGCGGGGAGAGTTGCACAGGCATTCAACTCGAGACGGGGCAGAAGCGGCGCCTTTTGGCAAGACCGCTATCATGCAACCGCCGTTGAAGATAACCACCACTTCGTCCATGCTGTGATCTATGTTGACTTGAATATGGTGCGGGCCGGGGTTGTCTCTCACCCCGATCAATGGCCATTCTGTGGATATCACGAGTTGATAACCAGGAGACAAAGATATTCAATCGTCAACCGCGGGGAGTTGATGCGAGTGTTGGACATCAGCAATGAGCCGGCTCTGGTGGCAATGAGACGGAATTGGATTGATGACGCACTCGACAAAGGTCCACCCTGCCGTGAGGAAAAATGGACACATAGCCTGGCTGTGGGTGGACCGGCGTTCCTGGAAACGATGAAGAAAGAATTAGGACCCAGAGCCCGGGGCAGACAGATACAGTTCGACGATCGGGTGGCAGCAGGTATGATCAAGGAGAACTGCGGTGTTTACAGTCAATCCGCGGGCGGAAAAAATGGCCTCTAAGCGATGACATCCACCTCCCAGAGCCCTGCTTCCTAATGCAATCAAATACATAGCTTGGTCCGACCCGGTTTTCGCAACCCGGGTTTCGCATAGCTTGGTCCGACCCGGGTTTCACGGCCCTTCTCATGCTTCCCGTTTACCTGGTTCTCAGATTCGCTATGCACCGCAGATGAGCGTGGGGAGGGATGCGGCAAGTATGGGT
The DNA here is from genome assembly GCA_028277985.1 of bacterium. GTDB lineage: Bacteria > Desulfobacterota > DSWW01 > DSWW01 > DSWW01 > S015-6. The sequence continues at coordinate 29,635 of JANQFG010000005.1, forward strand.
CCTGCCCTTCCCTCAGCGGAGGTTTCTCTTCCAAGAATTATTTTTGGCATCTCTAGGTTCTGTTTCCCGTTTGGAATCCAACACATAGCTCGGTCCGACCCGGGTTTTTCCGACTTTCTTGATCAGATATTTGATGTGATTCGTTTTTGTCCTTGACGCCCCATTACATTTTTCGTTATCCTGTTCTCACCTTTAAAATGACAGTAGATTAGCGTACGTCGTGCCTTTGCCCGCCCTCTCAAGAGGGGAATTCCCGACTGTCTTGGATTTCATGCGATTCTTATGAATAACAAGAGATCACCGTGGCTCATCGCCCTGACCGTCTGCCTCGGACTGCTCATCCATTCGACGTCCGCCGGCGCTCTCGACATATCCATAACCGACACGGGATTTCAGCCCGCCTCCGTCACAATCCTTGCGGGTGAGGGAGTCCACTGGACGAATGACTCCGGTGACACCCAAACCGTCACTGCCGACGGCGGCCTGTTCGATTCCGGCCCCCTGCAACCCGGAGCCGGTTTCAGCGTGGCCCTCGCAATTCCCGGAGTACACACCTACCGCTCATCTTCGAATCCGGATTTCGAAGCCAGGTTCCACGTCGTTCTCGAGGAGCTTTCGGCAGATGACGACGCGCTGGCAAACGACCACATACCCGACATCACCTTTCCCCTTCAACTCGCTGACGATATGTCCCCGCACCCCGATTGGGGCTTCCTCACGTCCAGAACCCGCATCTTGCTCGGTTTTACGGATACGGCAACGGTGACCCAGGCGAACGCCGCCCTCCAAGCAGCAACTGTGGCAATCATAGGTGGTCTGCCTGAGGTCGACATTCTCCTCGTAGCGGCCCAGGACACGCCGGACTTCTCTGGCCTCACAGCTGCACTCGACACCCTTCGCGCGGATCCGGCGGTAGATTTCGCTGCCATTTCTTCTGAGATGGAACTCCAAGAGCTTCCCAGGCCCGCGGACGAAACCACCGGCAAACCACCGTACAACTGGACATGGGCAAGGACGGAAACCGCAAGCGGCGATCCGCTGGGCGACACCGGCAACTGGAACCTGGAGGCCTCGCGGCTACCTCAAGCCTGGAACCTCCGGGAAACCATCCAGAGAAGGGGTCACGTCGAATCTACACGCACAGCCGTCGTTGACAGCGGATTCGAACCACATGAAGACATGATTGGAACACGCTCTGAACACGTGCTGTGCAAACCTACACCGGATGGTCCCAAGTGCACGACGAGCGAGCCGGGTGATCACGGCCAACTCGTTACAGGTATCATCGCGGCGGTCTACGACAATGACTCTGTCGAAGAGGGGCGCTCCCTTGGGTTGAGTGGTGTCAACCCTGTCGCACGCGTATCTGCTCTCGAATACGGATTCGAAGGCGGCACGGATGCCTTCGCGGATCTTCTCGAAATCATCAAGCTGGTGGCAGAGGAACTCTCCGACATCAAGGTTGTTAATCTCAGTGTCAAGCATTCTGTTCCTCATGCCGTCCCGGGCGATCAACCCTGGTGGGACAGCCAGGGCGTGTTTCCGGTCTGCGGTCCGGGTGACAATGACGACAACACAGCAGGGGCCAATGATTTCTGTACCCCGAACAACGACGACGATTGGCTGGAGGAAATGGCGAATCTCGGGAAGGCCACCCGAAATATCGCAGAGTATGCTTCTCAGAAGGGCATCATAATCGTCCAGGCCGCCGGCAACGACAGTGGTCAAACCACACCAGGGCTCCCTAAATCCACTTTTTGTCTCGGCAGCGGCGTGAATGTTGAGGGCTGCACCTTTGAGAGATTGAAGGCGGTCAACGTCGCGGAATTCGCCTGGGCATCCGAGAACTGGGTCAATCCTGCCATTGCCAACCCTATCATCATCGTAGAAGCCATTGGAATCGACCTGGGCCGCTCGGTTTACTCCAATATTGAGGGCGACGTATCAGCACCCGCCGACGACCTGGTCAAATTAGCCCTGGATAACCTTTATGCCCAAAAGGGGGCAGGCGGCACATCCTCGGCCACGCCCCATGTCGCGGGCCTTGTCGGATACATGTCCGCCTTCGACCCCTCTCTCACCATAGATCAGATCAAAGACCATTTGCTTGGATGGGCACGGGCCGACACGACAGATGGAGCCGAATCGCGTATCGACGCCTTCGCTACCATGCTCTCGCTTCCTGGAGCTGCCAAGGCCCTTGTGGACGTAAACGACATGTCCAAGGACGGCAACCGGCGCGTAGTCCTGGGCCCCCCGGACCCGGACAATCTGGGTGGAGTCGAGTTGGGTCTCGATATGACCTCGAGCAGCGACATCGACCCCAGCACGGGCACGTGGTACCGCACGCACCCTGACGGCATAATTGACATGCGTGACTTCCGCCGCTTCCGCGATGTGAGGCTTCAGCTTTGCGAGAAGCTCCCTCCGGGCACAGGAGAGTGCATCGACATTGCCGATTCCGCTGATATTCAACTCAACGGTCCCCCCGACCATCCAAAGAAGGACTTGAACTTCGATCGATGCGTCAACCAGGGTTCCAGCGACCCCGACTGCCCCACCTCGGAGAACGTATTCCCAAGGTTCGACTTCAATGGCGACGGCGTGTTCTCGCGTTCTGACCTTGCCACGGTCCCTCTCAAACCGGATGGCAGCCCAGCGGACGACAAGCTCGACGAGACCCTGATGACAGACCTGGAAGTCCTCATGAGCCAATGGGACCCGGATCTCGAAAAAACCGAGGGCTACGCAGCCTCCGACCTGCCCGGCTTGCTGCTCTCGGCAGATCTGGAAATCCACGCTCAGGACTTGTTCGGTGAGGGTGCGGGCGACGTGACGGTCACGATCATTCGTCCGGACACGAACACGGCTCTGCCTACACGCACGATTCCTGTCGGGGATTTCATCGTCTACACCGTTCCGGCAGACGTCTACCTCGAGATTAACGCCTCGGCCATGGTTGGAAGCGAGCTGATCGAGGCAGCTCCGTATATACTCTCAGTTCGTCCGGGAGTCGATGTTCGATTTGAATTGTGCAGACGAAATCTCAACCTTATCGCCAGCCCCGCAACCCTGCTGGCCGACGGTGCTGCCGAATCCTCAATTGCCCTTACTCTCCAGCCCTGCCCAACAGACTCTCTCGAGGATGCCGTAGTCACCTTTACGCAAACTCCCGGCGGACCTAACCACGGCTCTCTCCAGTACTCGACGGTCGGTCTGGATCCGGACGGAACCGCCACCAACGTCTTCACTGCCGGCACCGAAGTGGCGGATTACGAGATCACTGCAGTGGCGACCCTCAAGAACGGCAAACAAGTGCAGGGCACGGTCAGTCTGAAGACCACGAATCCGGTCAAGATATTCTACAACTGGCAGCAGACCATCCTGAACTTCAGCGAAGAGGGTTCCAGTCGCTGGCCCCCCATGGATCCGACAGACCCAGCGCAAGACATCCGGTGCGGCAAAGCGACCATTCGGGGCACGGTGTTCGACCCCTTGACACCACCCCACGACCCGGTGGAAGGAGCAATCGTTGAGGTGCTCGGCGTTGATGGAACGCGTGCGGCTACCAACGCCGACGGCTTCTTCCTCATCGACGATGTCGGTTTGGGCGCGAACAACTCACCCATCCAGGTAACCGTCCGTGCAACAACACCCGACTTCACGGTAGACAAGACCGTGACGGTATTCTGCGATGCATCCCTCCTGGTCGAATTCGGTCAACCGCCATCAGCCCCGGCAAGATTAGAGGGCAGTGTTCTCGATGCGACGGGCGCCCCGTTGGCGGGCGTGTTCATCGGTAGCGACTTCGGCGGCTCCACGACTACCAACCTCTCGGGGAATTATGCCCTGGAAGATGTGCCGACCAGCCCGAACGGGGTCCAACGCACCTGGAACGTGACCGCCAGAGCATCGGGCCTCATGCCGAATCGTCAAGCCGTTTCTGTATGGGAAGGCTCGGTCGATGAGCTTGACTTCCAGCTGGGCATTGGCGATTGCGATGACTTCGTCATTCACGAATTCCAACTCACCCAGGATCGCCTGCACAGCGAATTCGGCGATCTTGTTGAAGGCGGGAACATCACCAAGTTCAGGGTGTATCAAGACGGGACCGAAATCGCCACCTATGGAATGGAAGGCACACTACCACCCCCTGTCGAGATTGTGCCCGCCGGCACAATCGGATGGGAGGAATGTGTCAACGATTTCAAGTTTGATGCCTTTCCCACCTCGGACGCCTTTCCCGGCTTTCCTCCCCCGCATCTGACGCTGAAGCGGCAAGGTAGCCTGGAGCAGGCGGGCAGCGCCATGCTTCTCGACGAATTCGTGACAGACTCCATGGTATCAGGGACGTTTGATTGGCAGAACAGCGGCTCGCAAGCACCTGCTGACGGCGCGATGCCCACTCAGCAGTTCGCAGGCACCGTTGCCATGGCCATTCCCTTTGATCAGCTCGAACGCTACCAGGACCACGCGCTCCCGTCGACTGTCTTCATGGATACTGTCCCGGAAGGACTGCGACTTCACGGCTTGAAGGAGATCGCAGAACTTGAGTACCCATACGAGTCAAGCTGGACATTCACCGAAGCCTTTATGGAAGGGATGCCTCCATTCGTTACACCCTTCACGCACTACAGCATAGGCTTCGGTGACGTCCCCGACAGCTCGGGCGCGATGAAGGCCGGCACGCATCAATCCGAGCTGATGTTTATTCCGCGGGGGGACGGTTCAGCGCTGAAGTTTTCCGGCGATGTCTCCCAACCTGTGACATTCAAACCGGATGGCGCGGGCGGCTACGAAAAATACGAATACTGTGAGGTGGTCGACCGGCAATACACCTCAAGCCATGAGTACTTCACTGCCCTCGATATTGTTCAAGATGGGATCCATAGCACGCGGCTCTGGAGGCGCAACTCGACCTACTACGGTGTATCCAATAACGATCTCTACGTTTTCACCTCTTCAAGCTCCAGTAAATCGTGGCAACATGAGTATCCCATGCCGGTTGGCCCGGGCAACTCGAAAATCCGCTATGCCTTTGTTGCGATTCCGTACACCGATGAAGCCGAATTGGAGGCACTCATACTAAGCGGCCTTTTGGATCCCCCTTCTTGTGAAGAAACTCCATCCCTGGAGGCGCTGTTTGACGCAACCCCCAACCCTGCCGACGAAGGGTCCCTCGTCTCCTTCACCGACCAGTCCTTGAGTCCTGGAAACTCCATCGTCTCCTGGGATTGGGACCTCGGTAACGGCGATACCAGCGTCGAGCAAGATCCCGCAACCTTCTACAATGACAACGGTACATATCAAGTCGATCTGACAGTCGTAGACGCCACGGGCGCCATCAGTGTCGCCTCCATGGACGTGACGGTCACCAATCTTCCGCCTGAGGGCCAGGTGGGCGATGCCTTCGCCAATGAAGGCGAAACGGTGGACATCACCGTGCTCCTGGCCGACCCCGGAGAAGACGACCGACAGGCCCTCGCTTTTCGTCTGGAGTCAACCAATTCCGCCTTTCCAGTGATAGAAGACACCCGGGCCGCTGGAATCCACACATTCTCTATCGGTGGCCTGCCCGCGGGCGACTATCCGCTTACCCTGACGGTCACGGACAAGGACGGCGCCAGCGATACCGACAGCGGCCTGGTTCAGATTCTCGGCTCCGGCACACCTCCACCACCGCCGCCGCCACCGCCACCGCCGACCCCGACCTGCGATCCCTCGATCAGCCTGGACGGAGAGGAAAAGGCCTTCCTGGACCTCTTGAATGCCTATCGTGCACAGAAGGGGCTCCCCCCCGTGGAAGCATCCCCTGGTCTTACGAAGGCGGCTGTTCGTCATGCGTCGGACATGGCGGCCAACGACTTCCTCGATCACATGGGCTCCGACGGCAGCACGCCGGAACAACGGGCCCAGGAGGAGGGATACCCCTCGAACAATGTCAGCGAGAACGTGGCTTCCGGCCTGCCCGACGGCAACACTCTGCTATTCGCGTTCATGGCTTCCGCAGGTCATGATCAGGTCATGCTCGATCCCCTGTGGAACGCCGTCGGTATTGCTCGCGAACAGGGGGCCGACTGGTACTGGACCGTCGACTTCGGGGAGACACTCGATTGCCCATTGGCTAGGGCTTTGCCTGGTGAAAGCCCGGCTTCTCTATACGCCTCTGCGGCGGCTCGCGATTGGGATCATTTCGTATCCAACCCTCCTGCCATTCCCGAGAACGTACGGGTTCTGCAGTATGGGGGTGGGGATGATCCGCCGTCTGTCTTGTACCCGCCTGTTGCCGCCTTCGTGATCTCTGACGCAAGCCCCATGGAAGCAGAGACCTTAACCTTTACGAATGCATCTCGAGACGCCTCCGGAAGCCTGGTCTCCGCCATCCTGAACGTGGGTGACGGGAGTGACCCGGTTCTCCTCGGCCCCGGCGCGAACCATGACCACACCTACAACACGGATGGAAATCTCAATGTCAGTGTCACGGCGACTACCACGTATGGGGATACACTCACGGTAACGCGCCCCGTTTTCGTAGAAGCAGCCGAGGAACCTCCTCCACCTCCCGGGGATTTCAACGTCCTCATTTCACCATCTAGCCAAACATTTGCGCCTGGAAGCGGCTCGAACTTCGTTGTCACTGTTACAGCCATCAACGACTTTTCTGCTCCCGTCACCTTGAGCGTGGCGGCTCTTCCCTATGGAATCACCGCCCAATTCTCTCCGCCTACTCTTACGCCTTCGGCCTCCTCGTCCCTTCTCGTGACGGCGACCGATGACGCGGACACGGGAGACTTCGACCTCAACGTGACGGCCACGGGTGGCGGCATCACTCACACAACGAGCAGCTCGGTCTCGGTCGAATTCGGACTGATCCCGATCTGCACAGGCACACTGGAAGGTGTGGTCACCGATACGGTTACGGGCAATCCCATCGCCAACGCCAGGGTCTCCAAGTCATATACAGGAAGCCCTCTCGATATATTCGCCGACAGCAACGGCCATTACACCATGACCGGCCTCCCGCTCGGCGTCAACAACTCCCCCCAAACGACCTCGCTCTGGGGACTGGCAGATGGATATTGGTATGCCAACGGGTTAGGCACGGCCGCCTGCGGAGAAGTGAACACCCTGGACATCCAACTGGTTCCTATGAAATACGGAACGATCAGCGGTTTTGTCCGGGTAGGCACACCCGATCCGAACGACCTGACCGAGAATCGCTCCGTAACGCCCACGGACGTGCCGATTGAAGGCGCCACGGTTTCCCTCAACAACAACACTGTCTTTTCAACCGACGCCGCGGGCTTCTACGGAGGCGGGTCCATTCAATTGGGCTACAACAACGAGCCGGTGGTCTATTCTCCCTCGGTTGCAGCCGACGGTTACTGGCACCCGGCGGGTTGGAATCCCGTAACGATCGAGGCGGACAAGAACACGGTGGCAGACTTCGTCCTGGTTCCCAAATGCACCGGCACCATATCCGGAAAGCTGATATTCGGCGACACGGGCCAACCCATAGCCAACGCCACGCTAAGGGCCACCCGCACCGTATGGGACTACAAATTCTACGATACCGTCACCAATGCAAACGGCGAGTTCTCTTTTGCCGACATCGAGCTGAGCTACAACAACGCAAGCGCTTCGTACACCATCACACTCCAATACCCTTATCTCTCGGAATACGCACCTCTTGAGGTCTACGTCCTACTGGAACGTTGCGGCGATCATCTCATCGAGGACCTGTCCCTGCAAGCGCGTGTATCGAACTACGGCGCACTTGAGGGACATGTCACCGATATCGAGACGGGCGATCCCGTGGCCGACGCTCGGGTGGCTTTTCGGAGCTACAACCCAAATGTTTACAGATCGGACCAGGCCGACACCGACGGTGCATACAGGATAGAGACCATCTTCCTTGGTTATGACGACCAGACCTCCAACACCGGCTCCGCCACCGCCAGCCACAATGATTTCTGGAGCAGTTCCTCGCCTCCGATCACCGTGAACAGCGGGGAGACCTCAACAGCGGACTTTGAGCTGCTGCGAAAGAAGTTCGGTTACGTTGCCGGAACGGTTCGCAACGCAGCGACGCAGGAACCTATTGCCGGTGCCACCTTTACCTTTATCGCGGCCGAGCCCTCCCAGGAGGACGGCTCATACCAGAGCGGCCCGATCAGCCTGAATACAGGAAACACCCCAAGGCAAGTAGGTGTCCGGGCTTCTGCAGACGGCTACTGGGACAAGTTCGTACAGACAACCGTGAGCGCCGACCAGACGACGACCGTCGACATCGACATGATAGAGGTCTGCCAGAGCGCAACCATTGTAGGCTTTGTGTACGATGCCTCGACCCAGGAGCCTATCGAGGGAGCGGCCATCAGTATTACCCCATCGAGCGGGATCGGCTGGAAGTACACGGACCAGGACGGCAACTTCATCGTCGAGGACATTACGGTAGGGACCGACAACTCACCCCTTGATGTAACTGTCTCGGTTTATGCTACAGGCTATTATTCTCAGAGCAAGACGGTGACGATATTCTGCGGCGCCACGATTACCGCAGAGTTCGGCCATCCCTCCACCGACACCGGGACCATTGAGGGAACGGTCACCAATCTGGACACGGGCCAGCCCATGGGCGGCGTCTTCATCGGCAGTGGGTTCGGGGGTTCCGCGACCACGGACTCCCAGGGATACTACATCCTGCCCGATGCCCCGCTGAGCGCCGGCAACACAGACCGTGACTGGCAGGTCACTGCCATCCCGGATAGCTTCCCGCCCCTCAGCCAGACCGTAACCGTGCAGGCGAACACGACGGTTACCCTCGATTTCGAGTTCGGCGGGTCGGCGAACCAATCCCCGGACCTGGACCCGGTCGGAGATCAGGTGATAGCCGAAGGGGAGACTCTCGATGTCGCCATATTCGCGGACGACCCGGACGGAGACACGATCACGCTCTGGGCCGCAGGGCTGCCTGCCTTTGCGGACTTCACGGACCATGGCGGCGGCCTGGGAACGCTGACCCTGGCCCCAGCCTTTGGCGACATGGGTGAGTATCCCGTTGTGGAGATCTTCGCCTCTGACGGGGACCTCTCTGATAAGGAAACCTTCACGATCTCCGTCCTGGAGGGGAACCAGCCTCCTGTAGCTGTGGCGGGAGGTCCGTATACAGCGAATGAAGGCGATACGATCACCCTGGACGGGTCCGGCTCCTCCGATCCCGCTGATGACAGCCTCAGCTACCACTGGCAATTCGAATCCGAGAGCTTCTTCGATGTGATCGTCGAGATATCCTCGGACGATGATCTCAACGGGACTGCCCTTCTCACTGTGGAAGATCCCGGAGGACTGACCGACGCCGATACGGCGATGGTGATTTTCAACAACGTGCCTCCCGGGGTGGCCGCGGGCCCGGACGCAACGGTAGCGGTAGGAGAGAGCTTCACCGGTGCGGGGAATTTCTCAGACCCCGGCAATGACACCTGGACGGCCACGGTGGATTATGGTGACGGGGCGGGTCCTGAGCCCTTGGGCCTCCATCCGAACAAGTCACTTGATCTGGAACACATCTACGTGAACCCAGGGACCTATCCTGTGGTGGTGTGCGTGGCCGACGACGATGGAGGAGTGGGATGCGACAGCCTGTCCGTGACGGTGCCGATACCCAACCGGCCACCCGTGCTGCAGCCGATAGGCAACCTCTTCCTCGAAGAGGGCGACATACTGGATATCGCGGTATCGGCCACAGACCCGGACGGCGACACCCTCACCCTCTGGGCAACCGGCCTGCCCGCCTTTGCCGGCTTCACGGACAATGGTGACGGTACGGGTTTCTTTAGCCTGGCTCCTGTGCATTCAGATGCCGGTGACCATCCCGGCATAGAGGTCGTGGTATCGGACGGAGCCCTGACGGACAGTGAAACCATCAGCATCATGGTGATCGGATGGAATCAGCCGCCCGTAGCGGACGCGGGTGTGGACCGGAACGTGGAGACCGCCACAGAGGTCACACTGGACGGTAGCAATTCCTTCGACCCGGACGGGGATATGATCACCTACGACTGGGGGATCGAGTGGAGTCTGGAAGGAGTGCCCGCAGGCAGCGCCCTGACAGACGGGCAGATCCAGGAGAGGACGACTCCTGTCCCATCCTTTATTCCGGACGTGGACGGCATCTATGACTTCAGGCTGGTTGTGAATGACGGCCAGGCAGACAGCGAGCCTGATTTCGTTCGGATCACGGCCGCCACCCCGAACATCCCGCCCAACGCCCATGCGGGCCCCGATCAGTCGGGGTTTGTTGGTGAGCAGGTGCTGCTGGATGGGAGCGGCAGCGATGACCCTGACAGTGGTCCGGAGCCTTTGAGCTACACGTGGACATTCGTGCAGCTGCCCACAGAAAGCAGCCTGGAGAATACCGACATCGCCGGTGCGAACCAGGCTCAGGCGAGCTTTGTGCCCGATGTGGGAGGCACCTACGTGCTGGCTCTGCAGGTCTTTGATGGCGAGGACGGCGGTGAGGACGACGTGACGATCACTGTCTCGGTGCCCAATGTGGCCCCGAATGCGAATGCGGGCGAGGATCAGGAAGTCGGACTTGGCGAAGAGGTCATCCTCGACGGCACCGCCAGTGACGATCCGGACAATGCGCCCGAGGCACTGGCCTTCACCTGGCGTTTCGTCTCGGTCGCCGACGGCAGTTCCCTGACCAACAGCGATCTCATGGACGTAGATACTCCGGTCCCACACTTCACGCCGGATGTGGCGGGCACCTATGTGCTGGAACTCGAGGTCAGCGACGGTGAGATGAATGATTTCGACAATGTGATGGTCACCTGCGAGGGCCCACCCGAGCCGCTGCTATGCGATTTGGACGGCTCGGCTGACGTCGACCTGTATGACATAGGCATCCTCCTCGGCTACAGGAATCAGCAGGCCGACGCCTGTCTTGAATGCGATATAGATGGGGACGGCATGATTACCGTTCTGGATGCCAGGAGGTGCGTGCTCGAGTGCACCCGACCGCGGTGTGTGCCCTAGCAGTCTGGGCCCTTGCTTACAGTCAATTCTGGAGCACCTCAGGCGGCCTCTAAGTACCTCTCTTCCCCTGTCTGAGCTTCCATTTCTCATAGAAATAGCACATATAGCTTGGTCCGACCCCGATCCTCAAATAGCACTCACAGCCTGGTCCGACCCCGCTCCCAGCACCCATCCCCCCAAAACCAGCATGGCCCTAAACTCAAGCTCCTTGGACGGTGGCATGACTTTGTTAGCGTTGGAGGCTGCGCGCTCTCCGAAACGGATGATCATGTATTGCCCTCGCCCTTCTGGAGGACGAGGTGAAGCCTGGAGCACGTCTGGCTGTCGTGCCGAACGCAACAATGCAGTACTACTCGGACACCTAGGCGTCTATCTTCTAGATGACCGTCTATCTTGTTCACAAATTGTGTAGGAAGTGTCTTCTCTTCATTATGCTAAATATAATTGAACGGTTGAGAGGGAGGTTCCGTCCATTCCCCAGCTTGGCCACACTTCGCTGTACACGATCTTTACAGCTGCTTCCACCCCCGCGTGCTACCAAACACCCCAGCCGTTCTCTCGAGGTCCCATCTTCTAACGAATTTCCTCATTCAAATCTAGAAGCTTAAAGCTATTTCTCGGAGACAGGACTTCACCTTTCTAGAGCCGGGCACGATTCTTGAATTGGAAATCGCCCCCGAAGGGGTACAGGAATCCTGCTCCACAATCCGCGGGACCACTCGAAAGAATTAGCGTCACGTCCCCGATAAGGCCTCGGATTTCTCTACCTCCGGATGGGGAGTCGACGGGCGGGCACTCTCTCTTCTCTGCCTTCGCAGTCGTCAGCATTCTCTACTCATTGTTCATGCCGTTTTCGCGGGCTAGGCCGTCCGAGGACACGCACACGAGAGAGGCTGTAGTGGTCTACATGTTCAGAGAATCCAAAAGAAGGGGTAAAGAATGCTGAGAAAGTCGATGCTTGCATTGAGTACCGGGCTGTGCTGCCTGATTGCGGGGGAAGCTTACTACAAACAAGAAGCAGGGAATTGCTAGATCAATGGTGACTTAGCCGAATTGGATCTTCTCAAACAAGGGGGAAATCATGAAAAAGTATTTGTGCCTTGCATTTTCTTTGTTCTTCTGTGGATCGGTTCATGCTGACATTCTCTTAGAGGATGACTTCAATGATAATGTCATTGACACGAGCAAATGGTATTATCAGGGGAACAGGGTTGTAGAAGAAGAAGGGATAATCAAGGTTGAAAACACTGTAATAGACGAACCTGGGAATCTCTATGCGGAGGTGGCTATCCTCAATACTATCGAGCCAATTACCATCGAAAGAAGGGTTAAAGCTCATTACGCAAATGACAAATTCTCAGCTGGCTTGACAATCAGCCCCCTCGAAGCCCCTGAAAAAGCCATTAGTGTTCGATATATACACTTCTCTTATGACTGCACACGCGACGGATTCTATTTGTTCAGAGATGGAGGGTATTATGCCTGTGGGCATGAAGATAGAATGAGCGACAGAATAGCGCCTGTTTGGGATGAATGGTTTAATGAGAAAATCATTTATGACCCTGTTAGCGGATTGCTGAGCTATTTCATAAATGATCTTCTTCAAATGGAATACGATGTTGGGTCTTTGCCTGGAAACGTAACCGAATTAGTCTTCAGATTCAATTCTTGGGGTTGGTATACCGGACATTATCAGTATCTTGATGATGTAGAGGTTTCACAAGATCCGGTTATACCTCCATGTGCTGGATCTGTAGTGGCATCGACGTATCAAACCAGTCCAGTTTATAGCTCTTCGGAGTTAACAAAGCATCTGGCTTACTTCCTTCTTCCGATAGGTGCGGTCCTCGGACTGGCGGTCTGGCGCAGGAAGAGATGAGATTGTAAGTCAACTCTGAAGATTCGTGGGGCGGCATGCGTGTTGAGTGTCGCCCTTTTTGGGTTAGCCTTCGAATTGAAACCATCCAGCACTTGGCTTGGGCGCAGAAAACGCTTTTGAGCGCCTCCGGCAAATCCAGAATAGATATAGCTCTCCTTGATTTCCGGTTCCAGGCCCGTCTATTCGAGGTAGGCGGTCTTCACTATTCGCTTCGCTTCGTCTTTGTGTTCCCTATACTCGGCAGGTCAGCTAGTAGCTCCCTCACCTTGTCCGGCTCGATCAGCGTCCCTAGCCGCTCGAAGATCTCCAGAGCCTTGGTCAGGTACTCCCGGGCCTGCTCCATGTTCCCTTTCCGCTTGTGGTAGCGGCCCATGCCTGAGTAGGCGAGGGCCACCTCGTTTTCGGCTCTGATTTCTCGGAAGACGGAGACGGCTTGTTTGAAGAGGGATGGTGCACCTTCGGGGTTGGTCTCGAGGGCGATCTCGCCGAGGAGGCGGTGAGACCAGCCTATTACATACCTGGACCCGATGCCCTCTGACTTTTCCAGAATTTCCAAGGTCGTCTGTTTAGCCTTCTTGGTGAGCCCTCTCAGAAAATACCCTTCGGCGAGTAAGGGTAGCCACCCGAGCTCGGCTATCACAATGCCGGCCAATCGGCCTATTTGGGTGACCTCCTCGAGCAGCTCGACTCCTTTTTCCGAGTGGCCGGATCTACACCATGCCCATCCAAGAACCGCCTGTGCCGCCACCTGATCGAACGGGGTCGGTGCGACCCGGCCGGCCATGGTCGCGTATTCGATCGCCTGTTCCGTATCGCCTCTGTGCGTACAGGCATACGCAAGGGCCCATGCTGCGTAAGAAACCAGACTGTGGTCCGCTACCTCCTGAGCAACCTCAAGTGCCGCTTGACCCGCCTGATTCGCATCCTTCCAACGACCAAGATGTGCGTAGGCCCACGCTGCAAAGGATAGGGTCCACGAATATGTATTGGCGTCAAAGCGCTCCTCCATGATGCTGAGGACCTCATCTTTGTTGGCCAGAGCCCGATCGTAGTCACCCCTCAATAAAAGGCTTAACTGCAGCGTCATGTACGTGTGGGCTGCATTTTCGGTGTCACCCGCTTCCACGCAGTATTCAGCGGCTCTGGTCGAGGTCTCGATGCTCTGATCCACGTATCCGAGAAGGAACCTGCACCACGCCAATCGAGAATAGAAGGCTCCCATCAACCGGGTAATGCCCAATGCGGCTGCCGAGGGTTCATACTTCATCAAGCAAGCATAGTACTCGGGGATCTTCAAGAGAAGGTGCATCAGTATCCACTGGTTTGCCAATAGTGAGATCCTTCTTTCGCAATGCTCCGGGGTCGGAGGAAGTGCATCCAGCAGTTTCATCGCTTCCTCGTAATAAGCCTTTGCATTCTCCAGTGCATACGCCTTGGTCGCCTTCTGGTTCGCCAGATCGAGATACTCCACGGCCTTCTCTCTGTTTTCACTCCGCACATAGTGGTAGGCCAACAGCTCGTAGTACTCCTCAAGTCTTTCGGCATAGAGATCTTCCATCGCTCTGCCTATTCGTTCGTGTATATCCTTCCGCCGCTTGAGGAGGAGACTGTTGTATGCCACCTCCTGCGTCAGGGCGTGCTTGAAGATGTACTCCAGTTCAGGGAGTAGCTGCTTCTCATAGATGAACTCCAAGCCTTGAAGATCGAGGAGGGAGCCCCTCAGGTCTTCGCTCATACCCACGATCGACAACAGTATGCGGTACGCAAACTCCCGTCCTATGACAGAGGCGACCTGGATGATTTGTTTCAAGTTGTCCGCAATCCGGTCCATTCGGCCCGCTATGATACCTTGAATCGTATCCGGGACATCGATCTCGTTTGATTTTCGGGCCAGAACGTACTTGTCGTCCTTGCGCCGGATGGAGCCGTTCTCCACAAGGCTGTGGGTCAGTTCCTCTACGAAGAGGGGATTGCCTCCGGCTCTGCCGAGAACGAGCCCGGCGATCTCAGGGGCCATGTCACCGCCTTCAAGGATCGCCTGTACCAGTTCTGCACTTGTCTGAGCGGATAGCTGGTCAAGAGCGATCCTCCCATTCTGGGACTTGCTTCCCCACATGTGGGTGTACTCGGGGCGGTGGAGCAGGATGAGCAGGATTCTGGCATCCGGAAGGAAGCCGATCAGATAGTCGAGAAACTCGTCAGAGGTCCTGTCAATCCAGTGGAGATCCTCCACGGCCAGGATCAAGGGTTTCCGTTGGCTCTCGCGGACGAGAATGTCTCGTATGGTCTCGAATGCCTTCTCCCTGCGCTGTTGAGGAACAAGTCGGGGGTATCTCTCGTCCTCCACCTTCAGGGACAAAACCTCATGGAGGGCAGGAGGGACGACTTCTGCCTCCTCGTCCAGTTGGAGCAGTCTATCCCTTACTTTCTCCTTGATCGTCGCCTCTCGATCCTCTTCCTCCACCTCGAAATACACCTTCAGAACATCCAGAATGGGCAAATACGGCATCGAACCGCCGTAGTGGAAGCACCGACCCTCGAGGTACGAATACTTGCCTTCGGGGAGGATTCCCCTCAGTTCGAGCAGGAGCCTTGATTTCCCGACCCCTGCCTCGCCCACCACCTCGATAACCTCGCCCGAGCCCGATGCAACCCTCCGGAAAGCCTGCTTGAGCGTTTCAAGCTCCTCTTCTCGACCTACAAACCTTGTGAGCCCCTTCGCCGCCGCCGCCTCGAACCGAGTCTCGACCTTGCCGGGTCGGATCAGTTCGTGTGCTTCCTGCGGCTCCTCCTTGCCCTGGAGTTCGATCTTGCCGATGGAGGCGAACTCGAAGAAGTCCATCGCCAGCCGATGGGTATGACCGGATACAAGCACCGATCCGGGATTCGACATATCCTGCATCCGGTGGGCCAGGTTCGTGGTATCTCCCAATGCCGTATAGTCCATGCGAAGGTCATCGCCGATGCTTCCCACAATGACCGGGCCGGAGTTCAGCCCCATCCGCAGGGCGAACTCCGCTCCATGCTGCCCCTTGATCTTCTCCCCATACACCTCGATTGCCTTCAGGATAGACAGGGCCGCGTGGCAACCCCGCCGCGCATGGTCCTCGTGGGCAACGGGAGCACCGAACAGTGCCATCACGCCGTCACCCGTGAACTGATTGATTGTCCCTTCGTAACGATGAATCTCGCCCATCAGGATCCTGAAAAACCCATCCATGATCTGGTGGACTTCCTCAGGGTCGAGCTTCTCGGAGATGGAGGTGTAGTTAGCCACGTCGGCAAAAAGGACCGTTACCAGTTTCCTCTCGCCTTCAATGGAGCTACGGGTCGTGAGGATCTTGTCGGCCAGATACCGGGGCGTGTATGCCCTGGGCCGGGAGTAGTCGATGGGAGAAGGTTCGTCAGACTCTCTAAGATCCGAGCCGCAGTTGTCGCAAAACTTCGCTGTGGAGGGCAATACCCTGCCGCAGTCTGGGCACGGGGTCTCTAACTTGGCCCCGCATTCCATGCAGAATCCGGCGTCCGCCTTGTTTTCAAACCGGCACTCGGGGCAGTACATCCAAACACTCCCCCCCGGAGGCAGAAGGTTCCGATTCAGAGAAAGGACAGATGGTTCCTTTCAAGGATTTCTTCGGGCAGATTCGAAAAATGAAAAAGGACCCAACGCTGTCCGCTGGGCCCTTTTCTAATCTGGTAGCGGGGGGTGGATTTGAACCACCGACCTCCGGGTTATGAGCCCGACGAGCTACCTGGCTGCTCTACCCCGCGACAATATGGAACAATCTAACCATCGTATTATCGCTTCTTACCTTTGTCAACCCCTGCAACCGAGGCCTGCAGTTTCTGCACTTCATCAGGCCTCAGCCTTCGATACCCGCCCTTGGGAAGCCCCTCCAAGGCCAGAGGCCCGAGGGCAACCCTCTTCAGCTTGACTACCTGGTAGCGGAACCGCTCGAGCATCTTCTTGACCTGCCGGTTCCTCCCCTCGTGCAGGGTCATGCGGAGCCAGCAGTTGCGGTCCCCCCTCTTCAGAAAGGAGACCCCTGCCGGAGCGGTCTTCCTTCCGTCCAGAACCACCCCGCTCCGGAGGCGGTCGATCACCTTCTTGTCCGGAACGCCCCTGACCTTGACGTGATAGACCTTCCTGACCTTGTACCGGGGATGAATGACCCGGTTGGCGAGTTCGCCGTCATTCGTGCACAAGAGAAGCCCCTCGGCGTCAAAATCCAATCGTCCAACGGGGTACGGCTTACCCTTGATACCGGAGAGCAGGTCCCCCACGCAGGGCCGTCCACGAGGGTCCTCCATGGTGCAGAGCATGTTCCTAGGCTTGTGAAGAAGGAAGTAGACTGGAGCTGCGGGTTTGACCCGTTTGCCGTCCACCCTGACCGAATCTTTGGCCGGATCCACACAAGTTCCCGGCTCCCGCACGGCCTTGCCGTTCAGGGTTACGCGGCCCTCCCGGATCAATTCCTCGGCGTGCCGACGGGAGGCGGTCCCGGACCGGGCCAAGAAGCGGGCAAGCCTCTCCTCAGAGGGGCTCGGGTCAGTCTTCATCAGGGTTGCCCCCCTCCCCCGGCTTCTTGAACGCCTCGTCCCCTTCCTCCGGTACTGTCTGGTCCGATTCCACTGTTTGGACCGACTCCACTGCTTGGTCCGACCCCACCGCTTGGTCCGACCCCGTCATCTGGTCCGCCCCCTCTTCCCCCTCTTCCAGCTCTTCGTAAAGCTCCAGGCGGGTCCGAGTGCTCTTCAGGATTTCGTCCAGTTCTCCCGTGGTGATTTCTTCCTCGTCCAGCGGTTCTTCATCGTCCGACCACTCGTCTTCGTCGCCGGAGACTTCTTCGTCCTCGTCGTCGTCCTCGTATTCTTCCTCTTCTTCCTGCTCGCCCTCGGCGGACTCGGTTTCCTCGGGCACTTCTGTGCCCGCCTCCTCCGACGCTGCAGCCTCCTCCCCCACCACTCCTACCACCTCCCCCTCTTCGCCCTGAGCATCCGGCTGGTCCGACCCCTCGGCCTCCTCCTGGCTCGTATCGACCATATCCTTGATTTCCCTCAGGGTCGGCAAGTCCTTGAGGCTGTTGAGACCGAACAGCTCAAGAAAATCCTGTGTGGTGCCATACAGGATCGGCCTGCCCGGGACCTCTTTTCTCCCCAGGATGCGAAGCAGCCGTCTCTCAAGGAGGGTGCCCAGAACAGCGCCGCTGTCCACGCCCCGGATCTGTTCCGCCTCGGCCCTCGTAACGGGCTGGCGATAGGCCACGATCGCGAGCGTCTCGAGGGCTGCCCGGCTCAGACGCGCGAACTTCTGTTGCCGAAGCCGCCCGAGCCACGGGGCAAACTCGGACCGGGTACGGAACTCGTACCCGTGCGCCACCTGAACGATCTCAAGTGCCCCTTCCCTCTGCTGGTACTCCTGCTCCAGCTCGCCCAGGATCTCTTTGAGCTTCTTCTTCGGGCAATCCGGCAGCACGGCACACATCCTGTCCAGCGAGATCGGCTGCTCCGATACGAAAATCAGCGCCTCCAGGATCGGTTTCAACTTGCTCCCGTCCGCACTGGGCCGGCCTCTCGTCTTCTGCGGCTTGGGCTCCGGTTCAACCTCTTGATCAGAGCCCTCCGATTCCACCTCTTCGTCAGGGCTCTCCGGTTCAACCTCCTGGTCAGAGACCTCCGATTCAAGCTCTTCATCGGCTCCGTCATGCTCGGCAGCATCGTCGAGGCCAACCGCTTCAGCCCCGTCGACAGAGTCGTCCAGATTGACCGCCTCGTCCGGGCCGGCAGGTTCAGCCGTCTCTTCGGAACCGGCTCCCTGCTCGGCATCCTCTTCAGGCTCGGGAGGCGATTCCTCTTGCTCCGGCCTCAAGCCGACCTCCAGGGACTCGTCCACGGCGTCTTCCGGCTCGTGCGTTTCGCTTGAAAGATCGTTCTCGTTCTTTTCGTCAGGATTCACGGCTTTGCAGGGTCTCCTTCAGTTTTTCTTTCTGCTCTTCCCCACCGGACAAGGCCCTCACCTGTACGGCACCAAAGGCCTCGAACTGATAGGCCCGAATCAGGCGCAGACGAACCAGCTCCAGGATCGACAGGAAGGTGACGATGATCCCCTCACGGGAGGGCGCTCCATCGAAGAGCTCCTCAAAGGCCATCGACTCCTTCTCCGTAATAAGGTCCAGGACTTCTACGATACGGTCCACCAGACGGATGCGCTCCGGAATGACCTCGTGAAGGGTATCCTTCGGGGCCTGCTCGATGACCTTCTGGAACGCGTCCAACAGATCGAACAGGCTCGCCTTCAGGATGGGCGGCTCTTCCTCGATTTCCAAACCGTCTGTACCTAGATGGACCTTGAACACGTCCCGGTTGAGCAACTCCCTCTCCCCGAGGGCCTGCCCGACCTCCTTGTAGCGCTGATACTCGATGAGCCGCAGGCGCAGGGACTCCAGGGATTCGAATTCATCCTCCTCGTCATCCTCCGCCTCTGCCGGCGAAGGCAGGAGCATCTTGGACTTGTGATAGGCCAGGGTGGCAGCCATGACGAGGAAGTCGCCCACGCCGTCCAGGTTGAGCGACTCCATGACGCTCACATATTCGAGATACTTGTTCGCGATCTCTGCAACAGGGATGTTGTAGATGTCGAGCTCGTTCTTGCGTATCAAGTGCAGCAAGAGGTCGAGAGGACCTTCAAAGTCCTGAACTTTCACCTGGTAGGCCATGGACTCTCTTTTTCTCGGATTCCGTCTACATCCCCAGCAGGGTCCTCGTCAGCAACGACATCAATCGCCAGATATGGCTCATCAGGCCGAAGGGATTGAGGAAGATCAAACCGACCACGAGGAACATGCCGTAGGGCTCGACACGACTGACCAGGATGGCCTGCTCCCTCGGAAGGAGCCCCACGAGGATCCGGCCCCCGTCAAGGGGTGGTATGGGTATAAGGTTGAACACGGCGAGCAGCACGTTGATGGCAACGCTGAACTCGGCCATGCCTTTGAAGAACCCGAGAAACATGTAGGTCGACGGCGGAAGCACCGAGGCGATCATCAGGACCAACTGATAGAAGATGCCGCTCACGGCAGCCAGTGCCAGATTCGTGAGAGGCCCGGCTGCTGCAACCCAGACCATGTCCTGCTTTGGGTTCCGGAGGCGGAAGAAGTTCACCGGCACCGGCTTCGCCCAGCCGAAAAGGAAAGATGCATTGGTCAGGAAGAGTACCGCCGGGATGAGCACCGACCCAACCGGGTCAATATGGACCAAGGGGTTCAAGGTCAGGCGGCCCTGCAGCTTTGCGGTCGGATCGCCCAGCCGGTAGGCCGCGTATCCGTGCATCGCCTCGTGGAAGGTGATCGCCAGAAGCAGGGGCGGCACCACAATCGCCAATTTCTGTAAATCCATGTGAAGAAGATTCCTTCAAATACGCCCGTATGGGTTCAAACTCTGTGAAAGACCCTCCAGAACCTGTAGCAGATGGTCTCGAGTCTTGTCAACGAGACCCGGGGACCCCTTCCTCAGAGGGAAAGTGGCGCATGATCCACTCTTTCTCTGTAGTTCGATCCGTCACGTGGCCGTTGAGTTTCGCATCCATCACCTTTTCGAGGATTTCCTTGTACCTGGGGCCGGGCTTGTACCCCATCTCCTGCAGATCCGCGCCCGTCACGGAGACCGTCACGGAACGAAGCTTGGTGATGTACAGAGAAACCGCTTTCCGGGTCTTTTCCCGGGAAGTCTTGGTCATCAGGTAGAGCAGGACCTCGATCGGCAGGGGATGGAGCCACCGGTAGACCTGGCCCGGTTTCAGATCCCTGCCGCCGACGGCCATCTTCTTGAGCACCTTTTCACCCTCTGCCTTCGCACCCAGGATCCCGGTCAGCCGCTTGCCCACTACGGCGAGCCGTTTCCGGACCTCCTCGGTGGCCTGGTCGTCCAGGAGCGCAAGCAGGCAGAGAAGGTTGAACAGCCACTCCTCCCACGGAATGTCCAGGTAGAGGAGGCGGAACCAGGAAGACACCTGCCCGGCGTTTTCCAGGATCGCCCGGAGCCGTTTGTTGAGCACCAGGTCCGGGTGGATCACGCGCAGGAGGTCGAGTTCCTGCATTCTCTCCAGGATTTCTCTGGCCCTGGGCTCATGGAGAATCAGTTTGAGCTCTCCCATGAGCCTTCTGCCGTCGAGCTGTTCGGGCAGGCCGAGCTGGATCGCGCTCTGCATGAGCGTGCGCGTCTGGTGCCCGAGCGTGAATTCGAACCGCTCGGAAAATCGCAGGGCCCGGTAGATCCGGGTCGGGTCTTCGACAAAGCTCAGGTTCTGGATAACACGAACCACCTTGTCCTTGATATCCTTCTCACCGCCGAAGAAGTCCACCAGCTCGCCGAACCGTTCCGGGTCGAGCCGGACCGCCAGTGTATTCATCGTGAAATCCCTGCGGAAGAGATCGAGCTTGAGCGAGCTCCATTCCACGTTCGGCAGGGATGCGGGCTTGTCGTAATACTCGAGCCGGGCGGTGGCCACATCGATCCGGAATCCATCCGGGAAGATGACCCGAGCGGTGCCGAAGCGCTCGTGGCTTCGTTTGCGCGCCTTGTACCGGTCGCACAGCTTCTGGGCAAACAGAAGGCCATCTCCCTCGACAACGATATCGATGTCGAGATTGTCCCTTCGCAGCAGGCAATCGCGGACCACGCCACCGACCAGGTACGCGTGAATCCCGATCGACTCGGCGATCTCCCCAAACTCCCTGAGCATCTGAAAGGCCTGCGCAGGGATCCTTTCGCGCATCAGCCGCGCCACCCGCCTCTCCCGGCCCGGGACAGCCTCATCCTCAGCCGACGGATCCCTGTGCGGGGCGGGCAGAGATCTCGCGATGCTGCGCAGCATGTCCGTACGGGAGAGAAGGCCCGAGAGCTTGTCCCCCTCCAGCACCGGGATGAAGCGCTGGCCGCCCTTCAGAAGCACGTCCTGGGCTTTACGCAAGGGGTCCTCCGGGGACAGGGTGACAAAATCGGTGCTCATCACCTCGCTGACCTTTTGTTCCTTGAGCCCGTGGTAGGCAGCTTTTTCTACGATCTGTCTCGTGAGAATCCCGCGAACCGTCTCTCCCTCCAGGATGGGCAGGCTGTTGATGTTGTACCGGTTGAGGATCTCGGCTGCCTCCAGGATCGTTTGGTCCACGGTCATGGCCTTCACCGGATAGCTCATGTGATCTCGAACCTTCTCCTTCTCATCCTTTGGCTCGAGATGCTGGTTCAGAAGCACGAGCAACCGCTCCCGGACCTGGAAAAGGGTCAGATCCTTGACCGTGGCCGAGGCTGCCGTGGGGTGTCCGCCCCCTCCGAACTCCCGGGCAAGCGCCCCCACATCGACCTCGGAAATCCGGCTTCTCGCCACGAAGAAGATGCGGTTCTCCATGCGGGCGAGCACGAAGAGCACGTTCAGGTTCTCCATGTCCTTGAGCTTGTGCACAAGGACGGCCAGGTCTCCCACGTACCCGTCGGCGCTCGCCTCGGCGATGTTGACGTCCACCCCGCGCACGGCGAAAACCTTGCGGGTCTGAATCAGCTCGTTCAGGATCGCGACCTGCTCCTGGGTAAGCTCGGGTGTGATCAGGTTCGAGACCGCGTTCAGGTCTGCCCCGCACTCGAGCAGATGGGCCGCCGCTTTCAGATCGTTTACGGTGGTGGAGGAGAAGGTCAGGGATCCGGTATCCTCGTAGATCCCGAGCATGAGGATCGTGGCCTCTTCCGGCGTGAGTGCGATCGATCGCTCCTGGAGCAGCTCCACCATCAGGGTGACACTGGCGCCATACGGCTTGTAGACCTCCACATCGCCCATTATGTCGCGGTCCGTGGGCGGATGATGATCGTAAACATGGACCTCCACGTCCGGATCGTCCACGACCTGCTGGAACCGGCCGATTCGGTCCCATTGACGGATGTCCACAAGGATGAGCCGGGTGACGCTCGCCAGGTCGATCCTCTTGAGCTTCTCGAAAGGCACCGTGTAGAGCACGCTCTCCAGAAAGAATCGCCGGAGGCTCTTCTCCTGGGAGCCGGGAAAGACCAGCACCGCTTCCGGGTATAGCTTCTTTGCGGCGATCATGGATCCCAGGGAATCGAAGTCCGCGTTGATATGTGTGGTGATTACTTCCATATCGGTCATTTCGCTCGCGGATGGTGACGTTGATAGATCTGTTTCAGCTTCTCCCGATTCAGATGCGTATAGATCTGCGTGGTCGAGATGCTCGCATGTCCGAGCATGAGCTGTACCGATCGTAGGTCCGCCCCCCGCTCCAACAGGTGCGTGGCAAAAGAGTGTCGGAGAACATGGGGGGTGACGGGCGAAGAGATGCCTGCCTGCAATGCATATTGGTGAAGGAGCTTCCAGAAACCCTGCCGGCTCAGACCTCGGCCGGACCGGTTCAGGAACACATGGGAGACCCTCCTGGATTTTGCCAGACCGGGACGGACGCTCGTCAGGTACTCCTTGAGCGTTTCCAGGGCCACCTCTCCGACCGGCACGAGCCGCTCCTTCTTGCCCTTGCCGTAGGCCACCACGTAGCCCACCTCCAGGTTCAGATCCTTGAGCGTCAATGCCAACAACTCCGACACCCGGAGGCCCGTGGCGTAGAGAAGCTCGAGCATCGCCTGATTCCTGAGCCCGAGCGGCTCGGCCGGGTCGGGCTGTGCCAGGAGGCGGTCCACCTCGTCGAGCGTGAGGTCCTTCGGCAGGGGGGTCCCCAGACGCGGGACATCGAGCAACGCTGTGGGATCCTCCTTCATGTAGCCTTCCTTCTGGAGAAAACGATACAGGCCCCGTAGACTGCTCACCTTTCGCCGGATCGACCGGGCCGACATACCCCCCTGTTTCTTCCCAAGGATGTAGAAGCGCAGATCCTCTTCCTGTACGTTTCGCAGAGGCCTCTTGAGGGTGTTCTCGACCCACAGAAGATACTCGGTCAGATCCCTGCTGTACGCTTCCAGAGTGTTCCGTGCGAGGCCTCTCTCCACGCGCAGGTGATCCAGGTAGGCGTCTACGAGCCTGTTGACCTTATCCGAATCTTTGGACAAGACGCTTCATCCTTTTTTGAGGAGCCGCTCCTGAAGCTCCTGCAGTTTGTTCAACGCCTCCAGGGGCGTCATCTCCGGAAGATTCAACCCGAGGATGTCCTCTTCGATCGGATGGGCAGCAGGAAACAGGGACGGCTGCTTCTCCTCGGGCTGCCGGCGCATCCTGCGGGAAGGGGCCAGCCGGGGCTCACCCTCCTCGTCCCACTGGCCCGACTCCAGGTTCTCGAGGATCTCCCTCGCTCTTTGGATGACGTTCGCGGGCACACCGGCCAGCCGTGCTACCTGGATTCCGTAGCTGTGGCTCGAGGATCCCTCCGTGACCTTCCGCAGAAAGAGGATGTTTTCTCCCCATTCCTTGACCGACACGTGGCAGTTCTTGATGGTCGGATAGAGGCCCGCCAGCTCGGCCAGCTCGTGATAGTGGGTGGCAAAGAGGGTCCGGGCATTCACCTGGTGATCGATGAACTCGGCAATGGCCCAGGCAATGCTGACCCCGTCGAAGGTGGATGTACCCCGCCCGACCTCGTCGAGAAGGATCAGGCTTCTAGGCGTTGCCTTTTCCAGAATATGGGCCGCCTCTTTCATCTCGACCATGAAGGTGGACTGCCCCCGAACCAGGTTGTCCATTGCGCCCACGCGTGTGAAGATCCTGTCCACGAGGCCCACCCTTGCAGAGGCGGCCGGCACGAAGCTGCCCATCTGGGCCATCAGCACGATCAGGGCGAGCTGCCGCATGTAGGTCGATTTTCCAGCCATGTTCGGTCCGGTAATGATGACCATCCGGTTGTTCTTCCCGTCCATGTAGGTGTCGTTCGGGACGAACCGCTCCTCGAGAGACATCTGCTCGATGACCGGGTGCCTGCCCTCCCACACGACGAGCTCGTCCGTCATGGAGATCTCGGGCCGCGTGTAGTTGTTCCGAACCGCCACCTCGGCCAGGCAGGCGAGGACGTCCAGCTCGGCGATTGACTGCGCGGTCGTCCGGACCCTGAGGGACTGCTCCGCGACCCGGTTGCGGACCTCCTGAAAGAGGTCATACTCGAGGTTCTGCGCACGGTCCTCGGCCCCGACCACCTTCTGTTCGTACTCTTTCAGGGCAGGGGTGGTGAAGCGCTCGGCATTGGCCAGGGTCTGCTTCCGATCATAGTCCTCGGGCACGGACGCCAGGTTCGCCTTGGTGACCTCGATGTAGTAGCCGAAGACCTTGTTGTAGCGGACCTTGAGAGAGCCTATCCCGGTTCTCTCACGCTCACCCGCCTCCAGAGCCGCAATCCATCTCTTTCCGTCCCTGGATGCGGATCTCAGTTCGTCCAGCTCCGCGTTGTAGCCTTCCCGGAAGATCCCTCCCTCCCGGACAGTCATGGGAGGCTCATCCTGAAGGGCGCGGTCCAGGAGGCCTGCCACATCCTCCATCGGATCGATGTGCCGGGCAATATCCTGCAGGGATTCGGCACTCAGGCCGGCAAGACGACCCAGGATCTTCGGCACCCTGGCCAGGGACTCGCGTAGGCTGACCAGGTCCCGCGGGTTGGCAATACCGAGACTGATCCTGCTGTTCAGCCGCTCCACGTCCTGGACCTCCTTCAGGGTGTCCCGAAGGGCGGCCCTCTCGATCTCGCGTCCGGCAAGCTCTTCGACAGCGTCCAGCCTTCTCTGGATTCTCGAGGCCTGTAGAAGCGGGTATTGAACCCAACGCCTGAGAAGCCTTGCACCCATGGCCGTCTGGGTCGCGTCCAGGACCCCCAGGAGGCTGTTCTTCTTCGAGCGATCCATCCAGGTCTGCACGATCTCGAGGTTTCGAAGGGCCGAATCGTCGAGGATCATATAATCCTGGATCTCGTACGGCGTGATCCCGTGAAGATGGCCGGGTAGCTGCTTCTGCGTCTCCTGGAGGTAGACGAGCAGAGCCCCTGCCGCTGAGAGGGCCTTTTGGAACCCGTCCGAGATCATCTGCTGGATACGCTCCGCTCCGAACTGCCGCTCGACAATGGCGCATGCAGAATCGAACGCGAAGAACGCAGGAGCCCGGGGATTCCAGAGGGGTGGCTTCCTGCCCGCATAGATCGGCTCGAAGATCTTCCCCCGATCCAGGTTCTCAGGGAGAAGGACTTCCCGGGCGTCGATCCTGAGAATCTCGTCCTCGACTGTGGAAAACGCATCGGTTTCTGCGATCCGAAAATCGCCGGTGGAGATATCCACGTAAGCCAGGCCGTATCGGCTTCCCTCCGCCGGGTCCGGGGGGGCAAGGGCGAGTAGGAAGTTGTTGTGGTCCGCTTCGAGGTTCTCGGCTTCGAGCACCAACCCTGGGGTGACCACCCTGGTGACTTCCCGCCGAACGATCCCCTTGGCCTGGCGCGGGTCCTCCACCTGGTCGCAAATCGCCACTTTGTATCCCTTGGCAATCAGCCTGGAAATGTACCCTGAGGCCGCATGGTACGGAACACCGCAGAGGGGGACCTTGTCAGGTGAGTTCTTGTTTCGGCTCGTCAGGGTCAGGTCGAGCTCCCGGGAGGCGATCTCTGCGTCCTCGAAGAACATTTCATAGAAGTCACCGAGCCTGAAAAATAAAATAGAATCAGGGTATTGCCCCTTGATCTGCAAGTACTGCCTCATCATCGGTGTCTGCTCGTTCACCAGCGGGCCCCTGTAGCCTTTCTACGCGCCTGTTGCATGCCTGATACTAGTCTTCTACCTCATTTCACGTGATGCTTTCAACACAAAGAGCAAACAACCCTGAACCAAATAAAAATGAAAAAATCCGGCACCACGGGTTGACACGTCGCGTCAAGTGGTTATTTTGTTCTTGACACACAGCGTCATGAAGAGTAGGATAAGAAATAACGCACCGTGTCATCAGTAAATCACGCTGCACTACATAAGGGGCCGGAGCCCCGGAAAGGAGGCTGTCATGAACGCGAACACACACGCACAGAGGCATGGTTTCCACGGATTCCAAGTAGATTGGAAACAGCTGCGCACCTGGAAAGGCAAGAGCCTGACCAAAGAGAAATGGGCCGAGATCGCGCTGTTCGCATCGACAGCGACCGTACTCGGTTACGTCATCTGGTGGGCTGCGAAGGCGGCGCAGAGCTACACGGTCCTGGGTCTCGGCTAGACCCGGGCCTTTCGCCCTTCTCCCATCGGGATCTGCTGCAGCGCAGACAAGGGCGGTACCCTCCGCGAGGGTGCCGCCCTCTACGGATTCCATCCTCTCCCTTCCCTTTCCGCACCCCAAGCATCCCACGCACTTCTCGCGGGTTGGTATCCAACATCTTTTCACATCAAACGTCTTTTCACATCATATGACTAAGTGTTAGAATGGCGCCTGCCATCCGCGAGGAAACCATGAAGGACAAGATCGTTCCCTCTCCCATCCAAGTCCCGGACAGCGCTCTCGACGACCTAAAGCAGCGGCTGGCCGCTACCCGTTGGCCGGACGAGGAGACGCCAAAGGACTGGTCACAAGGGATCCCCCTCGCCTATATGCAAGAAGTCGTCGAGTACTGGGCATCGGAGTATGACTGGCGGCGATGCGAAGAGAAGGTGAACCGGTTCGATCCTTCAAAGACGGAACTGGACGGGCTCGGGATCCATTTCCTGCACGTTCGCTCGTCTCGAGAAGACGCGCTGCCCCTTGTGATGACCCACGGCTGGCCCGGGTCGATCATCGAGTTCTTGAAGGTGATCGAGCCCCTGGTCGATCCGGAGGGCCACGGAGGCGACGGAGCGGATGCCTTCCACGTGGTTTGCCCTACCCTGCCCGGTTTCGGTTTCTCCGACAAGCCGGCTGAAACAGGCTGGCAGGTTCAACGTATCGCTCGCGCATGGACCGAATTGATGGCGCGGCTCGGCTACGAAAGGTACGTGGCACAGGGTGGCGACTGGGGCTCCTTTGTTACGTGCGAGATCGCCCTGGCCGATCCTGAGCACTGTGCAGGGATTCACACCAACATGCCCATCGTATGGCCCGACCCGGAGACCATGACCAACCTGGAGCCGAGCGAGCAGGCTGCTCTCGAGGCGCTCCAGCATTACCAGGACTGGGAATCCGGGTATGCGAAGCAGCAGAGCACCCGCCCGCAGACCCTGGGCTACGGCCTTGCGGATTCTCCTGCCGGGCAGGCCGCCTGGATCCTCGAGAAGTTCTGGGCCTGGACCGACAGCGACGGTCATCCGGAGAACGTGCTCACCCGTGACGAGCTTCTCGACAACGTCATGTTCTACTGGCTCCCCGGCACCGGGGCCTCCTCGGCACGGATTTACTGGGAGAGTCTGAACAAGATCGGGTTCGACCCGATTCACATTCCCGCAGGTATCAGCATCTTCCCCAGGGAGATCTTCGGCTGCTCCCGGCGCTGGGCCGAGAAGAGGTTCACCCGCCTGGTCCATTGGAACAAACCGGCCAAGGGGGGCCACTTCGCCGCCTTCGAACAGCCGGCCGCCTTTGTCGACGAATTGAGGACGTGTTTCCGCCACATGCGCTGACCCTACACAAAGAGATAGGAGAAGGACATGAGCATCAAGAAGACGAGCATCCTCACTCTTGCCTGCCTGGTTCTTTTATTCCCAGCAATCGCCCCGGCTCAAATCGACCTCGTTGCCCCACCCGACGGTGCCGCGGTTTCTTCTCCCCCTACGTTCGAATGGACCACCGGCGACTACGATTTCTTTGTCTTCTATTCCATTTTCAATTACACAGGGTTCGGATACCATCCGATCCTGCTTGGATGGTACCCGATCACCTCCCTGGAGATACCTACGGATTGGTGGGACATGGTTGCAGTAGACATCCCCTCCGTCTGGCTGGTCCTCGGATACGATATTGACACCTCCACCTTCGGAGTTGCGCCGTTTCGGACATTCACCAAGGTGGAGTCCGATATGTCCGAGATTCCCGGAGGTTGTTATTCCATGGGCGCGGATAGCCCCGACTGCAACCTTATTGACGAGTGTCCTGTGCATACGGTGTGCATCACCGCCTTCGAGATGGACAGGTACGAAGTGACGAATTCCGAGTACGCGGAATGCGTGGCGGCGGGTTCCTGCACGGCGCCACAGCACACGCGTAGTTCAACACGGCTCTATTATTATGGGCAGACCGCCTATGACAACTACCCCGTGCTCTATGTGAACTGGCAGCAAGCCGTGGATTACTGCGCGTGGGAGGGGAAACGGCTGCCCACGGAGGGGGAATGGGAGTACGCGGCCCGAGGCGGGCTGTCGGGAGCCACATATCCCTGGGGGAACTCGATCAGCGGTTCGGACGCGAACTACCTGAACTCGGGCGATCCGGAGGACAACGACACGAACGAGGTCGGAAGCTATCCTGCCAACGGGTACGGCCTCTACGACGTAGCCGGTAATGTCTACGAGTGGGTGTACGACCTGTATGACAACCTCTACTACAACTACAGTCCCAGAGACGATCCGACAGGTCCTGCGACAGGGGACTCGCGGGTCCAGCGCGGAGGGTCCTGGGGCCACTCCACCGGCAACCAAAGGGTGGCCAACCGCCACTACCGATTGCCCGTCAGTGTGGCCAACGACGTCGGGTTCCGCTGTGCCCGGTAGGTAGAGGGGTCGGCAGGATCGGAACCACAAGGGCCTGCCTCCCACAAACGCGGGCATTGAATCATTCGACGGATGCGCGCCATCCAACTCTTAGCCGGATCTCTGATAAAACAATCATAGATTGTGAGGAGGATCCCATGCTGAGAGAAGATCGATTTGCGATTCGGTTGGCGATCATGTCCCTGGCTTGGGTGCTCTTCTTCGGGGCCCAGGCCTGCAATCTCTGCATGGACTCGGACGGGGACGGTTTTGGAGATCCCGCGTCCCCGTTCTGTGCGAATGCCGCGCTCGACTGTGACGACGACGATCCTGCCCGCAACCCCGGGGCGGCAGAAGGACCCTTTGGGGATGCGACATGCGCGGACGGCATCGATAACAACTGCAATCTCCTGGCAGATATCGATGAGCCGCAGTGCGACGAAGACGACCTGGACATGACTCCACAGGACTTCGCCTGCATCCTGGATTGGAGCCAGATTCCGGAACCTCCCCCAGGCGTCTCCTACTACTTCACCAATCTGAAGGGCTTCCTGCCCGAGGCGACTCAGGTCGCCGGCTCTCCTACCGGCGGAGTCTTCCCGCCGGGAACCATCATTCAGATCCTGCCGGACGAGGCGATGGTGAAGCGGGCCCCGGGATGGAGCCCGGGCAGCGGCGACTGGGAGTTCTTCCGACTGCAGGTTAGCGCCGGAGGCACGCAGATCATTGAGAGGGGCGTCAACATCAAGAACCCGATCCATCCGGCACCGTGCATCACGTGTCACGCACAGGCCTTACCCCAGTGGGACTTCACGTGCGGAGACAGCGGCCAACATGGATGCGACCCGCTGCCCCCCTTCATCACAGACGAGTTGATACTGAGTCTGCAGGAGGGGGATCCACGCTGCCAGTGACTCCGTGAGACGAGCTTCTCTCCCGCCGAGTCGAGTGGTCGAGTGGGGTCAGGCCTGACCCCGGAATCCGAAAGCTAGCTGGATGCGTTGGCCGAGATCGCCTGCGCCCGCCTTTTGCGCTCTGAACTGAGGGCATACCACGTCTTACCCACGGCCTCGATCGCCTGGGGCACAGGAATCGGGACCCGGTTCTTCACCGCCCATCGGCCGTAGCATTGGGGCATTTGGCCCGTCTTTCGCGAAGGGTCCATTGTCACATCCTCGACGATGAGACCCTCCTCGTTGCCCATCTGGGCCTTGACGGTGCCATCCGAATCACAGATGGTCGAGAGCCCCGGGAAGGCGGAATCCTGCTGCAGGAAGGGCAGTCCAGGCACCGATGTCTGCCACGGGCCGCTCTTGTTGATCATGACCGCCGGAACACCGAGAACCCGGGCATAGTGAGGGGCAAGCTCCTTGAGACCGCGGTCGAAGTCTGCCGCGTTCTTCTTGGAGACCAGGACGCTGGTCGAAGGGGTTGGAGCCGAGTGGGGCATGAGGAGCAGGTCCACCGAGTGCTGGCACATCATGCTCGGAATGTAGGCGAGTTGGTTCTCGTAACAGATGCCGATCCCGACCTTTCCGAAGTCGGTGTCCAGGACATGAGAGCCGGCATCCCCCTTCACGAAGAAAGCCTCGAACAGCGCCGAGGTCTGCTTCCTCACGCGTCCGGCTTCCCGGCCGTCCGGCCCGGTGAGCACGAAGGTGTTGAAGAAGTGTTCCCCCTCCGCCTCGAGGAAGCTCGTCCCGAGCCAGACGCCGAGCCTCTTCGCATTCTCACGCAACCACAAGACGGTCGGACCCTCCTTGCCCTCCGCCCCTTCCCATATGGCAGGCGTGTAGATGTACCCTGTCGGCATGAATTCGGGCAGGATGATCAGCGTGGCCCCCTCTTCCGCCGCCTGGTCTACAAAGCGGGTGGCCCGCTCCAGATTCGCCTCTACCCGACCGTTCTCCGATTCCATCTGCACCGCGGCAATCCTAAGGGTCCTGGCTTCGGGTTGAGCCATTTCGATCCTCCTTCCGGTATTCAACTCTCTGTAGCTGGCTCCGCTCGCAATCTCCATCAGGCGACCCCTTGCCTCCGTTTTGACCTTTGACCTTCTACCTTTCACCTCAAGGTATATATTGGGCCTTCAACTCCTTCTTCAGGATCTTGCCCGTGGCCGTGCGAGGCAGTTCTTCCGTGAGAACGACCTTCTTGGGCACCTTGTACTTGGCAAGCTTCTCTTTGCAGAATTCGATCAGGCGAGCCTCGTCGACCTCCTTCCCCGGCTTCGGGACCACGATAGCCATTCCGACTTCCCCCCACTTCTCGTCTGGAATCCCGATCACACCGACATCAGCCACCTGCTCGAAGCCCATGATCGCGTCCTCGACCTCGGCCGGGTAAACGTTCTCCCCGCCGCTGATGTACATGTCCTTCTTGCGGTCGATCAAATACAGATACCCCTCTTCATCGAAGTAGCCCATGTCGCCCGTGTGGAGCCAGCCGTCCACGATCGTTTCGGCGGTCGCTTCCGGCCTCCTCCAGTACTCCCGGATCACGTTCGGGCCCTTCACGACGACTTCCCCGGTCTTGCCCGTCGGCAGGGCGTTACCCTCCATGTCCTCGATCCGGATGTCCAGGTGGAAGACCGGCTTGCCGCACGAGCCGAGCTTGCGCAGCGCATCCTGGGTGCGAAGGACCGTGATGGCCGGGGCCGTCTCGGTCATCCCGTATCCCTGGCTGAAGGTAATCCCCTTCTTCATGTAGGTCTCGATCAGCGGCCGCGGGCAAGGCGAACCGCCCGCCAGGAAGAAACGCAGGCTGGAGAGGTCTGCGGTCTCGAACTCGGGCACCTGGGTCATGAACAGGAACATGACCGGGATGCCGAACATGATGGTCGCTCTTTCATCCTCGATGAGCCGGAAGATGCCCGAAGGGTCGAAGAACCTCTGGATCACCATCTTGCAGCCCAGATACATGCTCGGGATGGCGGACACCCCCAATCCACCCACGTGAAACATGGGGGCACAGACGATTTGCACGTCTTCGCTGCTCATGGAGTAAACACCCACGGAGTTGATACAGTTCCACTGGATGTTGCCCTGGAGGACGACAGCCCCCTTGGGTCTGCCCGTGGTCCCGGAGGTGTACATGATGAACTCGGCATCGTCCAACGTGACTTCGGCGTCCGGCTGCGGCTCATCCTCGGACCGATTGGCGACCCACGCCTCGTATATCGGGTCGGCCTCGGCCCCTCCTTCCAACTCGCAGATGAACTGCTTCACGCTCGGCACCTTTCCCCGCAGCTCGTCCACCAGGGGCAAGAACTCGGGCGAGTAGACGACCATCACAGGTTCGGCATCGTTGATGATGAATTCGAGTTCGGGTCCTGCCAGCCGGAAGTTGAGCGGAACCATGGTCGCGCCGAGCTTGCAGAGTGATTGCAGGATCTCCAGAAACACATGGCTGTTCGCCATCAGGACGGCCACTCGATCGCCTTTTCTGACCCCCGCTTCCTGAAAGGCATGGGCCAGGCGGTTCACCCGGATGTTGAATTCATACTTGGTAAGCTCCAGATCGCCGTACTTGACACACGGCTCCTGCGGGTAACGCTCGGCCCATCTTGTCGACCATTCTCCTGTATTCATCTGTCTCCCTCCTCTTTCGGCTTCGCTCCTTGTCGTCGGACTACCATAGCCGACTTTCCGGAAAATGCAAAAAGGAGAAAAAAAAGGGCCATATCCCGAAAGATATGGCCCAGAGGGGGGGAGGCTTCGGCCCGAAAGCCTACTTCCTCCTTCTTACGGCCTTTAGGCATAGAATGACGCCGACGGGCAGCAGCAGGGCAGCCGTCAGGTTCTTCCAGCCAGCCCCTGTCGCCGATCGCGTCACGGTCATGGAAGCCTCTGCTGCGGTCCCGGGCGTCCAGAGGACGGATCCGAAACAGAACTCATCGTCCTTGTCCGTGAGACCGTCGCAATCGTTGTCCCTTCCGTCCGCACACGTCGGCGTGGCCGGCGGTCCTTCCACGACACCCGGATTCACTTCCGGATTGATATCGTCACAGTCCTGAAGCGGATAAGGACAATTCTCGCTCGCCTCTGCCCCGAACCCATCCTGGTCGTTGTCCACGCATGGCACACACCCGGGATCCTCCAGGTCGGAGGCCCCATCACAGTCGTTGTCCGCAAGGTCTTCGCACGTGAGATCGCCGTCCGGTCCCTCCTCCGCATCCGGGTGGACATCCGGATCCGAATCGTCACAATCAGACCCTCCGCATAGGTCGCTCACGTAGGTGTCTTGGTCTTCATCCATCGGATCACCACCGCACTGCCCATCCAGACAGGTGTCGTCCATGGTGCATTCGTCCAGGTCGTCGCAGGTCGTCCCGTTGGTGGTAGAGAAATCGTTCACACAGATGCTCTGCTCGCAGGTGTCGATCGTGCAAGGGTTGTCGTCGTCGCAATCTTCGTTGACCGAACATGCAAATGCCCGGGCAGGGGACAAGCCGAGAACCAATAGAGAGAATGCCGCCACAATGATCGTCTTCTTCATGTCGCTTCCTCTTACGGGACGTGTGAGCGATCGGATATTCGAACCGTTGCGGCATATTCTAAAATACATGCTAATGTTATTTCAAGAAGAAAGTGATGACTGTTAGACAATTGTTTTGAATAATTGAGGGTTCATAATAATCAACCAATACTTTAGTATTTCTTTCTAACAAATCAATTTAGAATAGATAATTGTACAGGAAATCTCGGGGAATGCGTAAGAAATGAGAAAAGGGGTTAACCTTTTCGGCTAACCCCTTCTTTTTGATGGAGGGCGATGCGCGATTCGAACGCGCGACCTTTGGTTCCGGAGACCAACGCTCTATCCCCTGAGCTAATCGCCCGTGTGCATAACCAGGTCCCTACCTTGTTTAGCACCGCCCCCCTGGTTTGTCAACGAGGAGAGGGGCTTAACCCTTTGAGCCGCCTCGAAAAATCGTGCTCTACAAACCTTGCATCCAAAGAGGTGAATCGCGATCAAGAAGCGCCCTCTGAAGGCAAATCGAGGATCCATCCGGGAGGTTTCCACCCCATGAACATGGAGAAGATGATCGTCTACAACCTGTTTCCACTGCTGGCAGGACGCTTCCCCAGGTGGAAGGAGCATTTCGGCAGGGCGGCGAACATGGGGTTCAACTGGGTATTCGTGAACCCGATTCAGCTTCCGGGCGCCTCAGGCAGTCTCTACTCCATCGCGGATTACTTTCGCTACAACCCGCTCCTGGTGGATCCGGAAAGCAAACAGACGGCCGAAGAGCAGGTCAGCAATATGGTCCGCGCAGCAAAGAAGGCCGGCCTCCGGATGATGATAGACCTCGTGATCAATCATTGTTCGGTGGATGCTGATCTTCTCAAAAAGCACCCCGAGTGGTTCGTCTGGCAGAGCGATGGAAAGATCGCCCACCCCGGGTGCAACGAGAACGGGCGAAAGATCGTCTGGAAGGACCTTGCGCGGTTCGATCACAGGCACACCCGGGACAAGGACGGCATGTACCGGTTCTTTCGCCGCGTCATGGACCATCTGCTGGACCTGGGATTCCAGGGATTCCGGTGCGATGCGGCCTATCAGGTGCCGGCAAGCCTGTGGAAACGTCTCATCGGTGAGACGAAGTCAAAACGGCCGGAGACGGTCTTTGCCGCCGAGACCCTCGGATGCACGACCGAGCAGACTCGAAGGACCGCCGCCGCAGGCTTCGACTACATCTTCAATAGCTCCAAATGGTGGGATTTCAACGGCCACTGGCTCCTCGAGCAGTACAACCTCACCCGGGATCTCGCCCCCTCCATCGGATTCCCGGAGAGCCACGATACGCTGCGGCTGTGCGACGAGCTCGAGGGCAACGTGAACGGGCTGCGGCAACGGTACCTGTTCGCATCCCTTTTCTCCGCCGGGGTCATGATGCCCATCGGCTTCGAGTATGGGGCACGCAGAAAACCGCATGTGGTCAAGACCCGGCCGAAGGACTGGGAGGAGCCCTACGTGGACCTGACACCCTTCATCCGGGAAACAAATACCATCAAGCGGGCACACCCGGTGTTTCAGGAGGAGGCCCCTACGGAAGTCCTGAGCAACGGCAACCCGAACGTTCTCGTCATGTGGAAGGGTTCCCTTAAGACACAGGAGGAAGCCCTGCTGATCCTCAACAAGGACATTCATAACCGCCAGACATTCTCCACGCCCCGGATTCACGATCTGGTGCAGGCCGGGGCCCCTCTCGTGGACGTCTCGCCAGGAATCCGACTGGACTACATCCCGGACCCCTTCTCTTACGAACTCGCTCCCGGCCAGGGAATCGTGCTCATCACGAATAGGGATGAGGTGCCGGAGGACTAGAGAAAAAGGGGACGGATCTATTTTTCTGTCCGGACGTTGCGAGGGCACCGAAGGTGCCCGTGGCAACCTCCATCGGGCACCAGCGTACGTGAAGCTGGGGGGTTGCTTCGCTTCGCTCGCAATATCCTTGTTTGGGGTCAGGCAAAGGAACGGTAGTCCAGGTCCGGAAAGATGTTGTCCTGCCTCTCGACGGAAAGAAAAAGGGGACGGATCTATTTTCTTTGTCCGGACGTTGCGAGGGCACCGAAGATGCCCGTGGCAACCTCCTTCGGGCCCCAGCGTAGGTGAAGCTGGGGGGTTGCTTCGCTTCGCTCGCAATATCCTTGTTTGGGGTCAGGCGAAAGCGGACAAAAAGGGGACGGATCTATTTTTTTGTCCGGACGTTGCGAGGGCACCGAAGGTGCCCGTGGCAACCTCCTTCGGGCCCCAGCGTACGTGAAGCCGGGGGGTTGCTTCGCTTCGCTCGCAACATTCATGGTTTGCAGAGTGGGGTTGCTTCGTCACTGCTTCGCAGGGATGGCTTGAAACGGAGACGATCAAGCGAAGGAGCGATAGTCGAGGTCCGGAAAGATGTTGTCCTGCCTCTCGACGGATAAGAGCCACTCTTCGTCGATGGTGCCCTCATCCGCATCGGCCAGAAGCTTCTGCAGCCGGGAGAGGTGGCCCCTCGTTCTCTGAGAGGCATACTCGACCATGGTCCCGGAGTTGATCATGAAGGCCCAATCGCTCGCCTGGGCAAGCAGCAACTCCCTGCCGGCCTGATCGAAGGCCCGCTTTGTCAGGCCCTCGGCCTCGCGCTTTCCCCTGGCCTCCATCTGCCTGGCCGCCCAATGCAGATGCGGATAGATCCAGTCGTTGCTTCTGTTCAGCCAAACCTCGTTGAAACCCTTGTCCCCCCAGCTGGACATGCAGGGCGTGGCAACCTCGTGCGTCGGGCACTCATTCAGGTATTGGGAAAGAGTGACGGGGCGGATCTTCCGCCGCCCGGAGGCGAGCCTGCGGAACAGCCGGTCGAGCCATATCGGCCCTTCGAACCACCAGTGCCCGAACAGCTCCGCGTCAAAGGGTGCGACAATCACCGGCTTCCGGTTCATGACCGAGGCGATGTGGGAGGCCTGGGCCTCCCGACGGGCAACAAAGTCTTCGGCATGGAGGTCCGCCTTTTGTCTCGCCCGCTTCGGGTCGTAGAGATCCTTCTGGTCCCCCTTCCCGGTCACCCGGTGGTACTTGAAGCCGGTGTCGATACGGATG
The DNA here is from genome assembly GCA_028277985.1 of bacterium. Classification (GTDB taxonomy): domain Bacteria; phylum Desulfobacterota; class DSWW01; order DSWW01; family DSWW01; genus S015-6. Next base: position 66,746 of record JANQFG010000005.1, read on the forward strand.
CCGTCACGATGGATATGGGGCCCTATGTAGTCGACATCCAGGTCGTACCCGATATCCCGGTAGAACTCCCGATAATCGTAGTCCCCGGGATAACCCTCGATCGAGCTCCAGACCTGCTTGGATGATTCCGGGTCGCGACCGAATGCAGCCACGCCGGACGGACAGTAGACCGGTGCATAGACACCGTTGCCCGGCTGCGGACTGGCCCGGGTAATCCCGTGGGTTTCCAGGATCGTGAATCGAATCCCCTGCTCCTCCAGTAAGCCGTCCAGACCCGGAGCGTAGGCACACTCAGGCAACCAGAAACCTTTGGGCGGTTGTCCGAAAAGGCGGTGATGGTGGTCCACACCGACCCGGATCTGGGCCCGGGCAGCAGAGGGGTCGATCGAGAGGACCGGCAGATAGCCATGTGTGGCGGCACTGGCAATGATCTCCAGCTTGCCGAGGGCCTGCAGCCGCCCGAATGCCTTGACCAGATCCTTCCTGTAGTGATGAACGTAGGCGTCGCGAATCCGTCCGTGGAGCTGGTGGTACATTCGTGCGAGGGTGTTCATTGCGGGCTGTGACCGGGTACGTTCCATTTCCTTTTCGGAGAGGTCCTGCAGATTTTCGAGCCTCCTCTCGTAGCGTGACTGGAGCAGAGGGTCGAGCAGCATCGATGAAAGCGTGGGGGTGAGTGAAAGGGTCAGGCGAAAATCCACTCCGTCCTGCACGAGCCCGTCGAGCACCAGCAGGAGGGGAATGTAGGTGTCCGTGATCGCCTCGTAGAGCCAGTTCTCTTCGAGGGAGTCCTCGTACTCCGGGTGCCTCACATATGGGAGATGGGCGTGGAGAACAAGGGCCAGGTAGCCTTCTTGAGACCCCGCCTCATCCTTCATCTTGATCTTCCTTCTCGCCCGGCGTTGAAGGTGGGCTCGAGGGAAGGCCGGAAACAAAAAGGCGCTCACACAGCGTGGAGAGGTCGGCCCGGGCGGTTCCTTCAGGCTTCCTTGCGGCAGCCCTTTCAAACCGAGCGCCCTTCCCTATCGGAGGGAACTCCCGTCTGCGCTCGTAGGCCGCCTCCAGCCTCACCCGCAGCTCCTGGCTTGCATCGACCGGCAGGGGGTGCGATTTCCGCGGTGTGGCCACGTCCACCTCTGCACTCATCGGGCGGATCGGTTCCCCCCCCGCTCGGCTACGAACCGTCCTTTCTTCATGCAAGCTCTGCCTTGCCGGCGGTACAGTCGGTGCGGGCAAGGGCCGGACCTCGTGAATCCTGTCCACCTCACGAGCCGCCACGGGTGCCTCGACAGGCTCCGCATGGACGACTCCATCGACCTCCACAACCCGAAGGCTCTGCTCTCCCGCTTCACCGCAAGGCCAGGCACGAGGGGTATCAGCCCGGTTCGATCTTGCGATCTCGTGGAATCGGCCGTCTCGTCCCTGAAAGCCTAGACCGACGACGTAGGATCTCTCCGGGTTCAATAGGTTCACGTACCAGTTTCGCGCTTCCACGTTGACCTTCACGTCGAACCTTCCCTCCGGGCGAACGTCCCCCTGGGGCAAGGACGTGACATCGTGGAACCGCAGCAAGGCCTGAGGCCGAAGGGCCCCCTTCTCGACCAGGGCCTGCACGAAGTCGATCCCATTACCCGAGACTTCCCAGTAGACATGGACCCGATAAGGATCGACCGGGAGAAGAACGATTCTCGTTTCTCCGTAGGCCGCGGGAAGAGTCCCGTCCAACTCGAGTGAAAGATGCTCTTCAACCTTCCCTCGGGTCTCGCTCCGACGGGAACGCCTCTTCACCTCGACCGATCCACTGCTGCCGGGCGGCTGCAACCCTATGCCATCCTTTCGGGCCATCTCATTCCGTTCTTCCTGGACATGGATCGTGACCCACGATCCGGCTCTGTCATGACAACGAGGTGATACTATGCGCAAGTCGCTGCTCCCCTGTCAACGATCGTAGACCGAGAGGACCTGATCCGCCACGGTAGCCCAATTGAAGGCTTCCTCCACCGCGATCCTGCCGTTTCGGCCCATCCACCTCGCCCTTTCGAAATTGGTGAACAGAGTGCCGAGCCCCCAGGCGATCGAGTCCGGGTTCGGGTAGACCTTCAGGCCGTTCACCTCGTGCCACACGTACTCGTTCGGCCCCCCGTGGTTCGAAACGACCACCGGCTTGCCGGCGCTCCAGGCCTCGAGCACGACGATCCCGAAAGGCTCGTTTCTACTCGGAACACAAACCACATCGCAGGCCCTGTAAAGGTCCACGAGATCCCAGCCCTTCTTGAACCCGACAAAGCGGGTTGCATGCCACACTCCGAGCTCATTGGCGCGATGCTCCACGTACAAACGCATCTCCCCATCACCGGCAAGGACGAATCTCGCCTCCGGATAGTACTTGAGAATGGCCGGAATCGCCTCCACGAGTAGATCCGGGCCCTTCTGCTCGACCATGCGGCCCACGAAAAGAACCATGGGATCCATGGGGCCGATGTCGTAGCCGCCCCGGATGCCGCCCGGATCGATCCAGCCATCGAAGTGATGGGGGTCCACACCGTTGTAGACCACCGATACCTTCCAGTCGGGGAGCTCGTACATCCACATGACCTCGTCCTTGAGGGCACGCGACACGGTGATCACCCGGTCTGCGCAAAAGGTCCCTCTTCGTTCCCCCTCTCGAACGGCCTCGGAACGACCGCTGCAGAAGATGTTTCCGCATCGCCCGTATTCGGTCGAGTGGATCGTGAGGATCCCCTTCCGGCCCCGCCCCTCCTTGATCCATATGAGGGCGTTCGAGGCGAGCCAGTCATGCGCGTGCACTACGTCAAAAGGCCCCACGAAATCCTCGGTCTGGTAGACGTGGTCCACAAAGGATCTACACATGTTGTTGATCTCTTCGACGAAGTCCACGTTCAGTTCGAAGGGGCAACGGTGATAGTGCACCCCTTCTATGCAGTCGTACGCGCCCTGTCCGTAGCCCATCCGGGTGTAGACATGCACCTCGTGACCCTTCCGCTCCAGGGCGGCCGCAAGCTCGGTCACGTGGACCCCGACCCCTCCGACCGGAATCGAGTAAAGGGTTTCCCAGGACAACAAGGCGATTCTCACTTCGCGTGTCTCCGGTATCTTCCGCCTGGATCAGGCTTGAATGGCTCAAAAGGGCCCATGGATGTCCAGAAGGCACCTCCCAAATTGGATGCCGTACACGGGCCGCAGGGCTTAAAAAAGTGCCTCTCAGGGCCTCATTCGGCCCTTCTGGTGTTGAACATGCGGAGGAGACGGTCGCGGACCTGAATGAGAACCGAGGGGGGCTCGGGCCACACCTCCATGATGCCACAGCCTGAGAAGCCCCGTTTCTTCATTCGATCCACAAAGCCCTCGATCCCCGAGGGGTCTTCTGCGGATGCGCCCGAGAACAGGGGTATGTGGGTGTCGTCGTCCCCGTAGTTCTCGTGAAGGTGCAGATGCACGATCGGAACGTGGGGGGCCAGCCGATCGATGAATCCGAGATAGTCATTGTTCGTGGCAGGACACAGGTTGGCATGCCCCAGGTCGAGGCACATACCCACCCGTGTGCCGGCGTCGTACCCTGCATCGGCAAGCCTGGCAAAGAACTCGTTGAACTCCTCTGGTTCGGAATGGGGGACGTTCTCGATGGAGAGCCGAATCTGTAGGTCTGCGAGGCGGTGGAGCAAGGGGGTCAGAGCCTCCTCAAAGGCCTGGAGGCCTTGTTCGGAGGCCATGTGCATGTTGAGATTTGCTGCGCCCAGATCCTTTGCGAACTCGAGGCTCTTCAAGAGGTGCTCGTAGCCCGCGGGCTCGAGGGGATTGAGCCACCAGGGAGCGTGAACCGACAGCAGGATGTCATGCTCCAGGGCGATCCGGCCGATCTCCTGACGTTCTTCCCGTCCGATGTCGGCCTCCTCCCACCCGTCGCCCATCCCGCCCGCGTCCAGGAACCACTCGAAGGCGTCGAAGCCGTTCTCTACCGCATACTCGAAGGGCTCTGTAATGCGCGAAGCCCAAGGGGCAGTTTGGTTGCCGATCCGGACTTTCCTCTCACTCATCTGCGAACCCCACTTGTGGACGGGTCTGAACCACGTGGGCCCGGCCCCCCGTGTATGCACCCTCGATGTCCTGTGGCGTGCCGAATAGATTCTCGATCGTTACGCCGATGCGGGTCAAGTGGAGCGCGAATTCGCGCAAAAAGGCTCGATCCTGAAGGAGCGAGTCCTGCGCATAGTCGAGCCGCACCTCCTCTGGTGGATCCAGAAGATAGCTGTCATACAAGCCCGCGCCCGCATACCCTTCAAGATCCTCCCCACTCGAGTCGGAGCGGAAGATCAGCCCCTTGCCGTAGAGACCGACACTCTTGCTCGGGTAGGCCAGGACCCTCGGTTCCGGCTCCTGCTTCGAGCTGGCGATTCGAAGCGCACTCCCCGGATGATTACTCACAAGGCTTTCCCCGAGGCCGAGGACCACCTCGGCATAGAGCTCATCCCGATTCCCGGAGAGCGGATTGGCCGTGTGGATCACGAAGCCGTATTCCGCTTCCACGACCTCCTGAACCAGTACGGCCATCCGGAGATCCCTGTGATTCATGCCTCTGGTCCGGCGGCTCAGAAAGGCCCTCTCATTCCACATAGAGGCCCATACGCGTTTGATACAGGTCCACGCCTCGTCAGAATCCCCCGGCAGAGGGGCCCCTGCCTTTGTGAGACCTTCAAGCAAGGCTTCCATCAAACCCTGGGGTGGTTCCAGGGACAGAATGACCTGCTTGAGCTCTTCGAGGGCATCGTCCCGGCCCGCCTCGGCCCGCCCGATCAGCCGGTCGTAATGGCCGGCCTTTTCCCGGTTGGATCCGGCCTCTCGCACCCTCTCGAAGACGCCGAAGGGTATGGCCACGGACCGGGGCACGAAGATCCATGAGGGCACCTGGTCGGCCAGCAATTTGAGATTCAATGATTTCCGGCCCACCAGGCCCTCTTCGAATCTTTCGAGGGACAGAACGTATTCACGGAACCGAGGTTCAAACACCCTGGCCGGTGCCGGAGGGCTCGCCCTGAACTCTCGTACCGGAACGCCTTCCCCTTTTTCGACCTTCACATCCCCTGAACCGATCGCGGTCACACGGATACTCGTCCCTTCGAGCGATCGAATCCCCTCGATCGTCTCCGGTTTGTAGCATACTGCAAAAGGAAGGTGCCCGTTCCTGGCCCGTATTGCGAGATGAGACAGGGCATCGACCCCATCGGGTGTCAGGATCGCTTCCACCCCTTCAGGGATCTCCTCATAGCCTGAGAGCCGGTCAGCAAGGATGACCACGGGCCTTTCGAACCGCCTTCCCTGGATCGCCTCGAGGGTTTCCACGACCTTTAGACGGCCGCCTCCCAGGCCGGGGCTTACGACCTGCCAGTCCCCGAGATCTGCAGCCTTGCGCAAACGGGGTTGAAGCTGGTGCAGGAGGATCGAGAGCACCGATGCGAGGGTCCCGCGAACGACCTCTTCGCTGAAAAGCTCCACAGTCCAGGCTTCGGCCCCGAAAGCCTGGCCGAGGAGGTCCGCCTTCGGCTGGAGGAGTTCGCCGAGTCGTTCCCCAAAGGCGGAGAGGCCCCGGGTCGACCGCTCGACAAGGGCCCCGGCTTCGAGGGCCCATTCCACCTCCGGGGCTTGAGCCCGAGCGATGACTCTCCAGTGATGGAGACACAGCTCGATCTCGGGAGTCGGGTGGGCGAGTACGAAGTTCTCGAGGGTCCACCGGATCAGATCCGCGCGGGTCTCCAAATCGGCCTCTTCTTCCAGGGCCTTCTCCACCCTCACATGAAGGGTCGATTCCAGGGCCAGGTCGAGGAACAAGAGCTCCCGCGCTTCCCGCCCTTGGTCCAGACATTCCTTGATCCGGCCCCGCGCTTCGAGAATCTTCTCTGCCAGACGCGCCGCGGGGAGACCGTAGTCGTCCCGGTGATCCAGGACAAAGGAAAGGAGATGATCGAACGACCCATCCAGGAGACCTCTGGACGCGTTCACAGCCGTCTCGAGATCGACACCGCTGTGCACGGACCGGAGTGTGCCCAGAAAGTGCTCGAAATCGTGTATCAGGCCTTCGCGAATGTGGGGCACGAGGTCAGGTTCGGTTCGGATCGGGCGCTCGTAGCTCTCGAGCCGCTGCCGGGTGACGCCACCTTCCTCCAGAGTCCTGTAGAACAGCCCGAGATCCCCATTGTTCCTGAGAAACGCAAGATAGGCCTCGCAGATCACGATGTCGTCCGGAGTCGTGTTGTTGTGCAGCTTCTGGTGCCACTCCTCCAGGAAGTGCCCCGTGACCTCCTTGACATGATGGCGGTGCATGATCTCGAGGATCTCGTCCCGAATCCTCTGGCCCTGCCCGCCCCGACCCAGGCTCGTGAACATGAGCCGGATGAGGTCCCGGCCGGCGGGCTCACGGTTGTACCTCTCGGCCAGTTTCCGTGTGAGTCGGTCCAGAGCGTGGGCAAGCTCTTTCGGCTTCGTGTTGTAGTTGCGCTGCCAGTCGAGCTGCCGGATCGCCGAGTACCTGAGCCACACAAAGAGGAGCGAAAGCCCGTTCACGTCTCCACGCACCCTGTCCAGAAGATCGTGGCAGAGGTTGAACCGGTGCATCAGGGTCCAGGAGTTGGGGCTCGTTTCCGCTGAGATGATCGGGTCGGCAAGGGCCGCGAGCCTCGCGCCTCCCGGCGCATCGTCCCGGTACAGGGGATCATCGATCGGAACGTAGAAATCGTGCCCCCCATCCTTGAGCCACCTACCTGTGTCCGGTTCGTTGAGCACGAAACATACGCCACGGGGCAAGTCGCCGAGAGGAAAGTCCAGGTCCAGAGCTGCGAGCCCGTCCTCACGGGCCACAAAGGGTGTCTGCACTGCTACATCGTCGAACTCGACCGTATCGAGAGGCCTCATTTCCGGGGACGGCAGGGCCCAGTCACGCCTTCCCTGCCGGGATATGCCCCAGTGCAGGAGCAGCGGTCCGGGCAGGCCGGTGACAAGGCTGAACCGGTAAGACTCACCGCCTTTGTGCACGGCCACGGCGACAGAGCCTGCAGCTTCGAGATCGTAAACGTCCTCGAAAAGAACCTTCCGACCGGCGAGCGCCTCCTGCAATGCCTCCCAAGGCGACAAAGGCACCCCGCTCATACTGGTCTCGTTGTCCGCAGGTTCCTGGCCGATCATACCCGCCTCATTCCAAGAAGATATTCTACATGGGATTCAGAGGTTGGCCATGGAGTTTCAGCCCGTTTCATAGTACCATAAATCCTACGCCAGCCCCTTCCCCCTTCAACGGATCACCTGTCTCGAGTCATGGCCAAGGCACAACCGAAGAAGACGAGCGGTTTCTTCCTGCTGGAGACGGCCTTTCAGTACGCCCGATCGCAGCGCATTCACCAAATCGTGGTCGTCACTCGCAAAGCTATCAACTGGGACCCGTTGAGAAACGTCCCCCCTTCTCCACCCATCCTCCTCGGCCTGGGAAGCAAGATCAAGAACGTTCCGAAACTGAAGGGAATCGACACCCTGATCCTGGACCTGCCCGACACCACCCCTCACGAGTGGCTCGAACGCTGCCTCCAGGAGGCCCTGCGCCTCGGCAAGATCAAGCGCGGCCAGAAGCTGGTCTGCCTGTTTCCTCTGGTTTCCCGATCGGAGATCGATTCCCTGAGTATTCTTCAGTTGAAGGAGGAGACCGAATATGTCTCCCTCCAGAAGCTGGCCCGGCTGTCCGAGACCATCCCCGGAAGCGTCCTGAGCGCGACGGTCCACGTTGCCATGGAAATCGCCCTGGAGGGACGGGAGGGGAACCCTGTAGGAAGCCTTTTCGTTGTGGGCGATGCGCAAAACGTGCTCGAGGCCTCCCGACCGCTGATCCTCAACCCTTTTCAGGGGTACAGCGAAGATCAGAGGAGGATCACCGATCCGGACCTCGCAGAGACGATCAAGGAGATCGCGCAGATCGACGGTGCATTCGTCATCCGGCACGATGGTGTGATCCTGAGCGCGGGCCGGTATCTGGACACCCCGGCCAAGGGGGTGCAACTGCCGAAAGGCCTGGGAACGAGGCATCTGGCTGCCGCTGCCATATCAAAATCCACCGAGGCGATCGCCATCACGGTTTCTTCCTCCACCCGAACGGTGCGCATCTTCCGCAAGGGCAAGATCGTACTGCAGGCAAATCCCCACCGAGGCCTCTGGGTATGACCCCAACGTCACGACCCCGGGCATTCAGGTACTAGCTGTCAGTTATTAGGTCCCCATCCCTGCCCAAGAATTGGGGACAGCCACTCATTTCAAGAATTGGGGACAGCCACTCATTTCAAGAATTGGGGACAGCCACTCATTTCGGCACAAACTAGTGGCTGTCCCCAGTTTTGGGGCGAGGGGAGTTTAGAAGTGGGAGTTAGGTGGCTGTCCCCGATCTCTGGGGGTCAGGGGAGTGGGAGGCAGGAAGTGACATCTAGTCCCTCAGCCCGGTAGCTGTGGGTACCTGTGCCTATTCTGCGGCCTCTTCTTCGCTCAGGGTCTCCCAGGTCGCGTACCGTTCCCTGAGGCCCGCGCGGATCTTCTCGGCCTCTTGGTGGAGATCCTCCAAAGCGACGTGGTCTCTAGCCAGTCCCGGGTCCTGCATCTGTCCCTCCACCCTTTCCAAAGAGGCCTCCAGATCCCCGATCTCTTCTTCGATCTCGGCGATGCGCTTCGTTCTCTTCTGGACCCGGCGTTGCTCTGCCTTTCTATGCTCTCTATCCTGAAGGCGCTTTTGCTTCTCTTCCTCCCTTGCATCGACCTCGCTCTTTGCGGTGTCGCCGGCCCGAGACGCGGAGACAGCGACCAGCCGACCGTCCTCTTTGGCCCTCAGGAAATCCTCGTATGCCCCATGAAAGCTCTGGATCTTTGCGTCCTTCACTTCCAGGACACGGGTGGCTATCTCCTGGATGAAGTAGCGGTCGTGGCTAACAAAGACGAGGGTTCCTCCATAGGCCTGCAGGGCCTCCAGAAGGGCCTGACGACTGACGATGTCCAGGTGGTTGGTCGGCTCGTCCAGCAGGAGCAGATGGTGCCGTTTCGGAAATACGCGGGCCATGGCAAGGCGCGCCCTCTCCCCGCCGCTCAACGCATCCACAGACTTGAAGACATCGTCTCCACGAAAGCGAAAGCGGGCCAACAGGGACCTTGCCTCGCCCTGGGTGAGTTGAGGCGATGTGGCCATGATGACATCGAGCAGGCTGTCCCCTTTCCGGAACCAGGCCCCCTCGTCCTGCGCGTAGTATCCGATCGAAACACGATCCTCCGCCATCCGCACGCCACCCTGAACCTTCTCCGAACCGACCAGAATCCGCAACAGGGTCGACTTGCCCGCTCCGTTCGGCCCCACCACCGCAATTCGTTCTCCCCGCTCCACGTTCAGGCTGACGTCCTCGAACAGGATCCTTCCGGGAAAGGCCTTGGTCACATCCACCAGTTCGACGAGTATCCTGGGCGCGCGCGGTGGAACTCTGATCGGGAAGCGCACCGTCTGGCGCTTCCTCACGGGGGCGATCCGCTCGATCTTGTCCATCTGACGAAGGCGGCTCTGCGCCTGACGGGCCCGGTCCTTTCTGACCCGGTTCTTGGCCACAAAATCTTCGATGCGCTTGAGCTTCTCTTGCTGGGCCTCGAACTCGGCTGCCTGCTGCTCCTCCTTCTCCGTCTTTTCTTTTATATATTTTGAATAGTTACCTATGTATAGTTCAAGTTTCGTATAAGAAATTTCCGCCACCCTGTTCACCAGAGCATCGAGCAGATGACGGTCGTGGGAGACGAGGATGAACCCCGTGTTCACACCCTTCAAGTATTCTTCGAGCCAGTTCTTCGCGTCCAGGTCCAGGTGATCGGTCGGCTCGTCCAGCAGCATCAGATCCGGTTCCCTGACCAGGACCTTTGCCAGTCCTACCCTCATCTGCCAGCCCGCAGAAAACTCCTCCACCGGGCGCTCGTAATCCTCCGGCTTGAAGCCCAGACCCTCCAGAATCCGCTTCAGCTTGCTCTCCTGGGCGTATCCGTCCGACTGTTGAAACATGGTCTCCAGCTCCCCGTACTGGGCCATGGCTCTCTGATGCTCCGGATCATCAGGGGACAGAGAGGCGACCTTGTCCAGCAGCCGTTTGCGCCTCTCTACGGCCTCGAGCCATTCGGGCAGGGCGGAGATCACCTCCTCCCAGAGCGCTCTTCCTCGATGGGAGAGGCCGCTCTGGGGCAGATACCCGACAACCACGTCTCTTCCGGTCTCCACTCTCCCTGCTGTCGGCTTGATTTCACCCGCGGCGATCTTCAACAGGGTGCTCTTGCCGGAGCCGTTTTCTCCGATCAGTGCGAGCCGATCCCCGGGCATGACCCGCAGACTCGCGTCTTCAACGAGCACGTAGTTGGGGAAATTCACATGAACATGTTCCAGCGCAAACAAACGGGCCTCCCCTGCCCCTGCGAACAGGCTTCTTTTTGTTGGTATTGCAGCTTTCTTCTTGTAGAATGATATCGAAAAGGATCGTGACCTTCCAGTTTGGCAGGAGACTTCGCCATGGGCACCACGAAATCTCCCACCCTGTTTGTCGAATCCTATCACTCCCCCCTGGGAAGGATCTGGTTCGCAGCCGACAACGAGGGCATCGTTTGTCTGCAGATGCCTTCGTCCGACGGGAAGGCCCGTTTGCTGGAGAGACTCTCCCGGCACTACAAGAACCCGAACATCGAGGACCGGGGAAAGATCAATGCAGGCTTTCTCGTGGAGCTGGAAGAATACTTTTCCGGTACGCTCAGGGCCTTTGACACCCCGGTTCGGCCCACTGGAACCCCCTTTCAGAAGAAGGTCTGGAGAATGCTGCGCAAAATCCCTTATGGCAAGACCCGGACCTACGGAGACCTTGCCGCTCGCCTGGGAATCCCTCAGGGGCCTCGGGCAGTGGGACATGCGAACGGCAGCAACCCCGTTTCGCTCCTGATCCCTTGTCACAGGGTCGTCGCGAGCGATGGAGGGCTGGGGGGGTATTCCAGCGGTATCGAACACAAGAGGTTTCTCCTGGAATGGGAACGTCGCAACAAGGCCGGCCCGAGCTGATCGCCCCTGCCGGAGACATGGAGAGGCTGAAGACGGCCCTCCACTTCGGCGCTGATGCAGTCTACCTCAGCGGAAAGCAGTTCAGCCTACGTATATTCTCCAAGAACTTCACCCTGCCCGAGCTCGATGAGGCGGTTCGCTACGTCCACGACCATGGGAAGCGCGCCTACCTTGCGGTCAACAGTTTCGTGAAAAACGAGGACCTCGCCCCCCTGCGTTCCTTCCTGGAGGCGGCTTCACCGATGGGTTTCGACGCGGTGATCGTGTCCGATCCGGCTGTCTTCGACCTCTGCAAGGCAACCATGCCCTCCGTGGCAATCCACCTCAGCACGCAGGCAAATATCACGAACGAGCTGGCGGCTCGTCACTGGTTCGGACAGGGCGTTCGCCGGATCATTCTGGCCAGGGAGCTTTCCCTCGAAGAGATCCGGAAGATCAAGCAGAAAACCAAAGGCGAAATCGAGATCTTTGTCCACGGCGCCCTGTGCATGGCCTATTCCGGGCGATGCCTGTTGAGCCTCTACCTGGCCGACAGGGACGCAAACCAGGGTCTGTGTACACAGTCGTGCCGGTGGCGGTATGCACTGGTCGAAGAGAAGCGACCCGGCACCTACCTCCCCATCGAGGAAGACGAGCAGGGCTCCTACATCCTCAACAGCAAGGACCTCTGTCTCCTCGGCATGCTCCCAGAGCTGATGCGAAGCGGCATCGACGGATTCAAGATCGAAGGCCGGCGAAAGGGCATCCATTACCTCGCGGCCGTGATCAAGGCGTACCGGTGGGCCATGGACCGGTACCTGGAAGATCCGGCCGGCTACGAGCTGCCTCCGGACTGCTGGGAAGAGATCCTGAAGGTGAGCAACCGGGAGTACACGAGCGGCTTCCTCAAGGGGAAGGAAGAGCTCACCATCTGTGTGGACGAGGAGCATTCGTATCGGAGGAGCACCCTGGCAGGGGTGATCAAGGACCGCGGAACAGATGGCTGGGTCTGCATCGACGTCCGCGGGAGGCTCCTGATCGGGGACACCCTCGAACACATGGGCGCCGCCTTCCCGAACCCTGTGTTTCCCCTCTCCGACATGAAGACCCTGGACGAGCAGGATTGCCGGGAGGCCCACGCAAGCGATCACGTATGGGTCCGGCTTCCCTCCCCTGCCGAACCCGGGGATCTGCTTCGTAAGAGGCTTGCCTGAACCCCTTTTTCGTTGACAGCATGATCCTTTCCCCCCCATAATTTTAGTGAACCCGGAGGGAGCGAACCATGGCTGTCGTGACGATATCCAGGCACTTCGGCGCCGGTGGACACACGCTCGGCGAGAGGCTCTGCGAACGGTTCGACTTTCGTCTCGCCGACGCTTCCGTGGTCGACCGGCTGGCCCGTAACGAAAAGCTATCCCCCAGCTTCCTCAACGCCATGGAGAAGGAAGCGTCGAGCAAGCTGCTGAGCGCTATCTCCACCCTGGTCTCCAGAGGGATCTTCTACAAGCACCCGGGGTCGCCCGCGGAAAAGGATGATCGGCAGAAGTACATCTCCTTCCTGACCGACGTCTTCACGGCCATGGCGAACGAAGGGGGATACGTCATCGTCGGCCGGGGCGCCCAGTTCATCCTGAAGGGGCATCCGAAGGCGATTCACGTGCTGCTCGTTGCCGACTATGAGAGTCGTGTTTCTTTTCTCATGGAACAGCACAACACATCCCGATCCGAGGCGGAGAAGACGATCCGCACAAGGGAGAGGGAGCGCGCCACCCTCGCCTCCCGCCTCTTCGAGGCGGATATAGACGACCCGAGCCTCTACCAGATCGTGCTCAACACCGGCCAGATGCCCTACGATTGGGTCGTGGACACCGTGTCGGAGCTGGTGTCTCGATTCAAGGATCGAGAGTGAGCTCGGGATTCAATCCCCACTCGGCTCGGCGTGCATTTCCTTGAAGTGCATCAGGCCCGGCGCCCACAGGTGCTTCTCCGGATCCACATCCACGTGGATGACCGCGCACCGCCCCGATGCGACCGCCTCCTCGATCGCCGGCCCGAGCTCGCCGGCACGGCTTACCCTGGCCCCGTGGGCGCCCATACTCCGGGCAAGCTCGTCGAACCGGATCTCGTGAAAGTCTGCGTTCACGATGTCCTCGGGCCCGAATCCAGGTTTGGTCTGCGACAGTGCAAATTGCTGGCTCATCTTGACCATGCCCCATTGCCTGTCGCACAGAACGAGATAGATCGGCTTGAGGCTGTTTCGTACGGCGGTCTCGACCTCCTGGGGATGAAACCCCATCGCACCGTCTCCAATGATGCAGTAGACCTGCCTCTCAGGAAAGGCGGCTGCGGCACCCAGTGCCTGGGCCACTCCTGCACCCAGCATGCCGAACTTATGAGTGGCGAGCTGTGTGTTCGGCACCCGGACCTCGCTGTAGAAGTTGCCCCACACGGCCGCGTTGCCCCCATCGAACACACGGATCGCATCGTCCGTAAAGACCTTGCTGCAGATGTGTCCGACGTGGGCCGGGTTCATGGGATCGATGTCCTCCTCCAGCGCTGCATCCAGTTCTTTCCTTTGGGCCGCCTTCTCTTCCCGGACCTGGCTGAGGAATTCGTCTCGCTCGGCCGCACGGATGCTCGACTTGCGTCCCTCCAGCTCGATCGCCAACGCCTCCAGAAATACCCGGACGTCGGCGAGAACGGCCAGGTCCGCCGGCTTATTGCATCCCAGGCAGTCCTCATCTATATCCACCTGAATCATCTTCTGCTCGCCCGGTTTCCGCCAGTAGGGCGCCTTGCCCCACCAGTCAGTTTCTCCCAGCCGGGAACCGAGGGTCAGAACAACGTCCGCAGCCCGACGGACCCTATTGTTCAGCTCAACGTAGATCATGGGGACTGCCAGGTCGGAGGTCTCCGGGAGCCCCCCCCTTGCTCCCCAACTCGTCGTGACAGGTGCACGCAGGGTCTCAGCCACTGCCCGCAGGGCTTCAAAGGCCTGGGCGTGCAGAACCCCGCTTCCGGCATGAATCATCGGCTGCCGACAGGCTACCAGCATATCCGCGGCCCCCTCGACCTGGTCCGCGGGTGGCGTGATAGGGGTTGTGCGCCGGTACTGATGCGGTTCGAGGAAGACGGGCGACTCACACTCGCTGTTGATCAAATCCTCCGGCACGTCCAGATGGACGACGCCCGGTCTTCCGTGCCAGCACTTACGCAGTGCCCGGCGAAGCAGTTCCGGTATGCGCTCGTGCGACTGGGCCGATCCGCTCCATTTGGACATAGGCTTGATCACAGAGACCTGGTTGAAATACTGGTAGGTGCCGCCCCGGTCCGGATAAGTGATTCCGGTCCGACGGTGGCTCGTAAGGAGCAACACGCGGCTGCCTTCGCCATTCTCCACGGCGACGCCCGGCAGGGCGTTCGCCGCCCCCGGCCCGTTGCTCGCAATGCAGACGCCCAGCTTTCCGGTCAGCTTTGAATAGGCGCCCGCCATGTGGACCGCACTCGTTTCGTGCCGGGGTGAAATGAGCTGGATCCCGTGGTTCTTGAGATTGTGGTACAGGCCGAAGTATGTGCCGTCGATGATCCCGAAGACCTTTTCCACGCCTTCCTTCTTCAGCATCGCCGCTATTGCTTCTCCCCCTGTCATGGCGGTTCTCTCCTTTGGTTGGATTGTTCACGGTTAGATGACCGGTCTCGTACGAATTGTTCCCAACGCAAAAAGCCCGTATGCTAAGCACCATGCAAGAAGACACCCAGGACATTGAAATCTGGTACTACCGGGTGGATCCGAAGAGGATCGTCCTGCTCAAATCCATGCTCGAGGGATACGAGGGCCTGGTGGTGGTCCGGACCGCGGACCCGAAGGAAGGGGTGGTCGAGCTGCTGGTCAGCCCGGATTTCGCGGAGGAGATGAAGCAGATCCTCGCCGACCTTTCCAGCCGGATCTGGATGGAGGCCCTGCCGGGGGCGAGTTATCCGACTCCCTTCGGCGACGAATAATCAGCTCTTCGGCTTGAACGCCGAGGCTCGGGCGTGGTCTTCCCATCTGGGCCGGTCCTCGTCCGGACCGATGATCCTTCCCTTCGGGATCACCACGATGCCGTTCTTGGTGACGTGGAAACGCTTTCGGTCCTCTTCCAGATCGTACCCGATGGTCGTGTCCGGAAGGATGTCCACGTACTTGTCGATGATCGCGTTCTTTACCTTGGCACGCCGGCCGATATCCACGCCGTCCATCAGGACCGAGTCCTCCACGGAGGCGTAGCTGTTCACCCGCACCTGGGCGGAGAGTACACAGCGGGCCACACTTCCTCCGCTGATGACGCAGCCCGTTGATATGATCGAATCGAGGGCTTCCCCCCGCCGGGCCCCATCCCCTGGATCGGCGAAAACCATCTTTACGGGCGGCAGCTGCGGCTGATACGTGCGTACGGGCCATCGCTGGTCGTAGAGATTGAACTGGGGACTCACCGTGACGAGGTCCATGTTCGCCTCGTAGTAGGCTTCAAGGGTCCCAATATCCCGCCAGTAGGGCAGATCCTCTGTCTGATTCTCATCCACGAAGTGATACGCGAGCAGTTCCCTCCTGCCCAGCATCTGCGGCAGGATGTTCTTTCCGAAATCGTGCTCGCTCTCTTTGCCCGCGTCCGGGATCAGCTCCTCGTAGAGCGCGTTCAGACTGAATATGTAGATGCCCATCGAAGCGCAGATCGAATCCGGCCGGTCAGGAAGGGTCTTCGGGTGGAGCGGCTTCTCTTCGAATCCTATGATCCGGTCCCTCTTGTCCAGCTCCAGGACACCGAAATGCCGGCCTTCCTCCTTGGGAAGGTCCACCACGCCCACCGTCACGTCCGCACCCGACTCGACGTGCGCCTGAAGCATCTTGGAATAGTCCATCTTGTAGACATGGTCGCCGGCAAGGATCAGGACGTAGTCCGGCTCCTCCCTCTCGATGGTGTAGATGTTCTGGTAGATCGCGTCCGCAGTGCCCCTGTACCAGTGTGCGCCGTAACGTTGCTGGGCCGGCAGGACATTGATGTATTCGCCCAGCTCGCTG
>JANQFG010000015.1 GCA_028277985.1 bacterium
CCGCCTTGATTATCTCTCCCCCATGCAGTACGAAAGGAGCTTCACTTACTCAGTTGAAATCCCAAGCCATCAACTGTCCACGTAACCGGGGTAACTCCAATTTGTCAAGAATAGAGAGGGTGGGCCGTGAGTCTCCTTCTATCATTGCCCAAAACTCACCGAGTAGACTCCTAACCTGCGGAGGGAGGAGTCCGATGTAACTCTCGTGCCCATCAAAAGCGTCTTGATATAGTTCATTGATGGCAGCCTCTAGGAAGGCCACGGAAGACATAATACTATTGACTACGTATGCTCGATGTCCGATGTCGAATCGTGGGGATCCTGTATGCCCCTCCTCGGTCTTCCCTGCCAACCCTGCAAGATGTTTGGCCGCCCAAAGATAATGCGAGGAGAAGTAAGAGCGCGTGAGAATGGTGGGAACCCCAAGTTGCCCGCTACCCATGTATACCTCCAGCGTCGAGCAAGGAGTCTTTCTACTCCCTTCCCGAGAATGTATTGCGCACCAGCTCTTCTACTTCGGCGAGAGGGTACTTTTGTTTCTTCCGAGGCCGGGGGGTGTGGACCTTTGTTGGCCTCACATAAGACCTCACTTTCGGGGGCTTCTTTCTGCTTTTCTTTTCCAGGGCCATATTCGTACCTACGAGAAGCCACCCCCTGTTCGTGTCATCTTTCGCTCATGCACGACCAGGGTAAGAATGTTGTACTTGTTATAGAATGACTCGGCAAAGAAGGCGTGTTGATCCCCGTTTACGTCAGGAAGGCAAAGGACAAAGTTGCCCACTGGCCCCCCTGTTCGTATCGTTGTGTTGGCGTCCACCTCTGCAAGAATCATCTCGGCCCCCACACACGAGAACTCGTCCCTGAACCGATCGGACCCGACGAAGTGCCTCCAACGATACTGCTGGTCCGCTGGTTTTGGCTCCCAATGAGGGCTGCTCACCAGCATCGCCATAGGGTGGTCATGACTGAAGGCTACGAAGCGCCTGAGAGTTGTGAGGATGGACTTTCTGTACCTCTTTTTGAGGGCAAACACACTTTCTAGGCAGGGATCAGTGTCTAGTGCTTCTGCTGTGAAAGTCTCGCCCCCAAACATAAGGCCCGACGCTCCATAATTAGCTTCCTCCTCCAACATCTCTTGGAAATCTGGATTGAGTGTCTGTGCGGTATCGCCTAGGAAGTAGGGCCTATGCCACTCTAGAATCGTGTGGGCGGAGTCATGGAATGAAGCCCACTCCTTCTTAGCATCATGTAGAGAAGAATCCACCCAAATTTCGGCTTCGTCTGGCAGCCACAACGCGGCAAGCCGAATCTTCTCCTTGATTGCAATTAGCCGCCTCTTTCCTATTCTAATCTTATGCATGAACCGCTGCATAAGGCTCGGGTCTTCCAAGTCATAGAAGGCGCGGTCAATTGCTAGGTGTTCGAGAATATCTTCTATCTTTATTGGAGGATCCCTGAGCCCGGCCTCTCGAAGAGTGCGTCGCACCGCGCAGTCGATCTCCTGCCTAGTCTGCTCCCTCATCCGCCCCCCTGTCGTCTGATCTCAAAAACGCAACAAACGCATCAAGCGCCTGACGCTCCTCACGAGTAAGCATGGAGAACGATTCCGACTTCGCCGCAAACTTCGATGCTTCTTCGCGAATACTGGGTGTAGCATCGCTAATAGCCCCTGCAAGGATTGCAAAGCTCCGATGGGGGACTTTATAGAACTTGCTTAGTTGATGCAGTGTAAGGGGGTCCGGCCTATAAGCAGAACTCCGCTCCATTGCGAGAATATCTTCCTTTTGGACGCCTGTCTTCTTTGCAAGCTGGCCCACACTCAGACCCCGGCTCTTTCGCAATGCTCTTACCACTTCGCGAAAAGTATAGCGCACTATCTCCGTCTTGGAGTCTTGAGGTTCCATGTGCACTCTAAGACTCCTGTTTAGTGTTTTCGCGATACGGTTGAGCATCTGCAGAGAGTGGCCCGCATAGTCGGCGTCCTCCAGCCGACTTATTACTGACTGGGTGGTGCCTACCTGTTCCGCTAGTTCCTGTTGGGTAAGCCCTGCTTGCTTCCTGAGTTCACAGATTGTTTGAGCAACATCCGCGTTTGCTCGCTCAACCTCTACTGAAGCATTCCTCTCTGGGTCCTCTGCTATGTACCTACGACGGAGGATCTCACTCGCCTTAGTCGTCCGCCTTCTTTTCGCCATGACAGTTACTCCTCATGGGTATGCTTACTAGGATCTTTGGTGAAGCTCTGCATACGTTCAATGGCTAGTTGAATCTCCTTTGGGGGAACCTCGCTCTCCTTCACCAACCCATGTGACACAACAGCCCTCCCTTCATGGTAAAAATAGAGCATCCTGTACTGAATTCTCTGGAAGCTCACCCTTAGTTCATAGATGTCATCGCGAAGGTAGTCGCCCTCCGGTCGCCGCAGTTCGTGACCCATCTCTTCAAGACGTACGATCCTGACGTAACATTTGTCCTGCACCTTCGGCGGCATACCATCAAGCCACAGCAGCAGGGGACAGGTTCCGTCTTCTTCTTGATAAAGTATGACTTCTGTGAGCGGCATCCGCGCCTCTTCTTTGGTATTGTCGAATTCTCCTCTCAAATGAATATATCGCAATTTTGCGATAAAAAGTCAAGAAAAAAATCGAGCCCCCTAGCCGTATACCCAGCCTCCGCTGACTCTCTGATACTTGGCATTTCTTGTTGACCAATAAAACAACGGGGAAACTGGCCAAATTCTCACCATGGAATCCGTGGAGCAGTGGATTAGGCAGATGTGCTGGAAATAGTGGAAAGGGGTTCCTTTTCTACCATCTCCCCAACAAACTTGGGGACCACTTGGGGACCAAGGACCCAGAAGAATCGCCCTTACCCCCCTATCATCACCTTTCATCACCTGTCGGTAGGAATACACGTAAACCCCTGTTCCGATAGGTGCAAAACACTTCACCGTCATGCTGCACACTTCACCGCTATCAGCATGGTGCGTGGCTTGAAAATCCGCGTGTCGGCGGTTCGATTCCGTCCCTCGGCACCAAATAGATCAAGGGGTTAGCCGCAAGAGCTAATCCCTTTTTTTGTTGTGGGACTCCCGTCTTTTGTGAACCCTTTGCCCAGCTCACCGAATCTCATTGATTCGGTCGCGAACTGAATCCGGCCCGTGAACGCAAGGAACAGGCAAATGGAAAATCCAGAAGAACGGGAACAAGAACGGGATGAACATTCGGTCAAGGTGGTCCACTGTAAACGCAATCCCTGTCGCGCCATGGGAAGCCGACCTCAGAAGGCGGAAGATCTTCTCCGCGACGACAGGCTGCCTACCGAGGCACGCCCCACTCGGCCTGCAGCAAAGAGTGGTCCTGTACGTCCTCGCCACCACAGGAGTTCCGAATGCATCGATCTGCTGGTACAGCTAGGCGGATGAGAAGTGCAGCTCGTCTCGAGGAGGCGGGAGATCACCTGTCGCGTGACTCGGTGAGCTCTTCCTCGACTTCCTCATCCGGGTATTTGGGCTTCTTTTTCGGCTTGGGCGTATGCACCCGGGTCGGTCGCACATACGACCTGACCTTGGGAGCCTTTTTCTTCGCCTTCTGCCTCGTCTCATCCTTGCTCATGTCTCCCCCAGTGTAGCGGACCCCCTTCCCTTTACCAACAACACCCATGCTGTATACCTTCCAGAAGCCCTTTCTGCAATCTTTCGGTCAAATTAGAGCCTTGAAGATAGCGGAACAGGCCCTATAATAAGTTCGAAACGGCCCGACAGGAGCCCGGGATGCCGAAGACACCGGTCGATGAACAGGCCATGTATTCATGGGATGAGCAGACCGCTCAACTGATCGACTGGTTCCATACTGCAGCCCTGCCCGTCGAGCCTTTCCGCCTGAGAAGCGGTGTAGAGGTCGCAGACCCGGCCAAGCTCTACGCCTCCCTGAGAAGTGACATCGAACATGGGGTCCAAGGAGCTCGGGCACGAACAGGAGCACTTCAGGAAGACCTCGAGGGCCTTTTCGACCTCTTCTGCGACACCGGGAAATCCCGGGACACCTGACGCCGGAACGCCCCAAACAGACATGGAACTCGCGAGAAGCCTGAACGAGCTGAACAAGAAGCGATGGTACCGCCTCCTCAGGATGTGCTTCCTGGCGGCGTTCCTCACGGTACAGACCATCGGAATCCTTCTGGTCCTGGGCCGGACGGAAGGAGAGGTGATCGCACCCGCCTCTTTTGAATTGGTAGGCAAAGTCCTGAAAGAACACGTCCCCGCCTACCGGGGAGCGGCCGATGAGCAGGTCGGCAAAGAGGTGTACATCGAGGAGCCGGTCCTCTGGGCTGAATATGTCGAGAAATACGTGGAGCAGTACCGGGTCGACCCCGTAACCATGTACCGGGTTTACAGCGGGACGCAGCGGGTGGGTCTATGCGCCGCCGCCTTCGTTCTGATCGCCCTGTTTTTCGAGATGCTTCGCAGGGCCTTCTACTACGTGATCTTCGGAACGATCCTCCCCAGGAAGCGCAGGCGTCGTCGGAGGCAGGTCGGACCATCCATACCGTCCTAGCCAGCACAGAGGGGTCCCCTGGAACAAGGCCATCCTAATCGTCGGACGAGCCCGAAACCCGCTCTCTATACTCCATGATGTCGGTGTGACGGAATCGCCAGAACCTGCCCGAGTCGGCAACACGAATCTGCCCGTTTCGTGCGAGTTGAATCACCCGGTCCGGGCTGCAGCCGAGTATGCCTGCTACGTCCCTGGGTGTGAGAAGCTTCTCCTTGCCCATCATCATCAGAGGGTCCTCGTTCTTGCTTCTGTGGCCAATCAGATCATCAATGTATTTGGACCCTTGGGTGGTGGATTGAGTTCATGGCGAGGGATGCGGGAGGGCCGCCCACCCCTGTTGCGGGAATAGAATCACGTGTAAGATAGAGAGGGCGTACCCGAACGACGTTGATGAACCAGTGCCGAAAAGGAGCCAGCCTGTGAAGCTGCCGAATCTGCTGCGCGGGTTCTTTGGCGATCGCAAGCCGAAGAACCCGGCCGACAACGAGAAGGCGAACCTGGAGGAGACCCAAATAGCTGCATGCGCCCTCTTCCTCGAAATGGCACGCGCGGACGGTGAGTTCAGCGACGAGGAACGAAGCCGGATCCTTGCAACCCTGAAGAACGACTATGAGCTCTCCACTGCCGACGCCGACGCGCTCCTCAAGGCCACGGACCAGGAGTTGGAGCAGAGCATCGACCTTTGGCAATTCACCAAACGCATCAACCAGAGCCATTCCCACGAGCAGAAGCTAGGCATCATCCACATGCTATGGAAGATCGTGTACGTGGATGGAACCCTGGACCAGCACGAGAGATACCTGGTTCACAAGCTCTCCAAGCTGCTTCGTCTCAGCCATCAAGAGCTCATCGACGCCAAATTGCGGGTGATCCGCGCAGGCCAGACAACGGCCGAATAGAAGCGCGGGACGGGGCAGGAAGTCTATGCCCGCTCGGACGGATTCTTGGGGCAGAAACAACGGAATGGAACAAGAACGGATCATTCTTGTTCCGCTTACGAGAGGGTCTCTCCCCTTGAAGAGAAAACAACTGGAGTGTGGGGATAGGCACCCGAAGGGCCTGCCACTACTCGACTACGCAGTTGCCGTCTTCTTCCGGTACCTCATCACGTCTGCGTAGCGGTAGAGCCAGTATTTCCCCTCTTTTTTGGCCCGAAGCTTGCCTTTTCTGGCCAGCATGATCACGTCATCCGGGCTGCAATCGAGGATGTGGGCCACATCCCTGGATTTGAGTACCTTCGCCTTTGTCGCCATTCGGCTTTCCTCCCCTTACTTGATGCTTGAGGAAGCATCATCGCCAACAGACGATTCCTGCCACTTCTCCATATGTAGTGGCGGAATCGGTTGCTATACTATATGTTGAATCGGCGATTGTAAAGAGAAAAATCGGATTTCCCGGCCAAATCGGCACAAAGACATCCTTATTCTGCTCAATTTCTTTGTAGGAGGCTGCGCGATGGCTCGGGGCCGGCACCGGATGTACGGCAAGGGGACCTCTCTCGGCGAGCGAGGCCCTAGGGAAGGATCCGTTCGTAAAGGTCTGGTGCGATCATTCGGAAGAGGATTCGGTCTTTGCCTTCGGGGCGGAACTCTCTTTCTTGGTGGTCGTATCGGATGAGGAGGAACTGGATGAGGCTTCCTTCGCTTCCTCTTGACCGCTCGGTTTCTTTCCGGCGTAGTCCGTCACGTACCAGCCTGTGCCCTTGAGGTGAAAGCTCGAGCGGGAGATCAGTTTCTTCACCGGACCATCGCAGAACTTGCACTGGGGGCTTCCCTGATCCGAGATGTTCCTGAACAATTCGAAATCCTCACCACACTTGTCGCACCTGTACTCATAAATCGGCATGTGAACCTCCGGGATGCACTGCTCCTAGTTCGACGCGTCCCCGATGCGATAGCTGTCACCAAAGCAATCGAGAACCAGATTCAGCTCGTGGCCCGCCCTCGGACTCAGGATGTTTCTCGTTATGGCGTCCACTCTTCCCTCTTCCTCTCCCCGCTCCTCGACAGGCATGTCAAAATCGCTCTCCCCCCGCTCGAAGCGCAGGATATGGACGAGCTCGTGGGTTGCTATGTACAGGAGCAGCGGGGCCAGTTTTATATAGGAACTGCCTCTTTCGATGGCATCCAGTATCCGGTTGTCCTGGAGGCACACCCGGTAGAAGTGCAGACCCCTCAGGGCCTCTTTGTCGTCCGCCTGCGGTGATGGGGCGGAATACTTGCAGAGATGGGCGAAAGCCGATTCGTTGACCTCGTGATTCTCGAGCTGCACGAGGGTCTTGACGTCGTAACGACGGGCAAGCCACTTCTGCGGTTCTATTTCGAAGAACTTCCCGGTCAGCCGTTCCGCGTAGGAAAAGGTCTGGGCAACCCACGACCTCTCCATGGCGCTGAAACATTCTTGAATTACCATATTTCTACCGGACGGGTTCTTGCGGAATTTATAATCCTATAGTGTAAGTCTCTTCCGGTGCATGTCAACCTTTCGACTCGAAGAGGTGTTCAACTATTTGATTTTATTGAATAAGATGCGGAAGGGGGTCAATTCGCAAGGGCCTTCGCTTGAGGTGTTCCCGCCCAGGGCCTACAATGGTCGTTGCGCAGGATTCCGGCTGATGCGAAGGGAAGGAAAGGATGGATTCAATGAGAGAACCGCTCGATTCGGCAACCGTCATCCTGACCAGGGAATCGACCAAGGGGCAGTTTCAGGTCTTTCTGATGCGCCGTCATCGGGGCCAGGATTTCATGGGAGGGGCGTTCGTGTTCCCAGGGGGCAGGCTGGACGATGGGGACTGCGACCCGGATCTGCTCCGTTACACGACCGGGTTCACCGCGGCCGATGCCAGAAATGGCCTGCAGGCACCCGATCTGCCTGAAGCGACTGCGCTCGGGCTCTACTTTGCCGCGCTCCGCGAAACCTTCGAAGAATCCGGGATCCTCCTGGCCTATGACGGAACCGGGCAGACGATCGACCTGGCGGAAGGGGAGACGGCCGGAAGATTCGCCCAGTATCGTCTCCAGATCCATGATCAGAGCGTTTCCCTTTGCGAGATGGCCGAGAAGGAAGGCATTTCCTACGCCCTCGACCTGCTCACACCCTATTCTCACTGGATCACGCCCGAGATCGAGTCGAAGAGGTTCTCGACAAGGTTCTTTCTGGCCAGCAAGCCGCCGGAGCAGATCCCCTTTCACGACACGATCGAGATGACCAATTCGATTTGGCTCACGCCCGCCGCCGCACTGGAGCAGCAGAAGGCAGGGAAGATCCTGCTCATGCCGCCGACGCTGAAGACCCTGGAGGAGTTGAACGAGTACGACACTCAGAACGAGCTCTTCCGGCATGCCCGTTCTCGACGAATCCAGACGATCCTTCCCGAGGCCTTCGTGACGGACGACGGGTTTGGCGTGAAGCTCCCCCACGACCCCGAGTACGGGATCGAAGCCCACAAGCAGTCCCCTAGGCCCGAAGAGACCTCGCGGATCGTAATGCGTGATGGCATGTGGAGGGCGGAGAGGTGACGCCGAAACGATACGATACGCTTCGTCTGCAGCTGATCCGCCTGTATCAGGCAATGGAGCAGCATACGGAGCTGGCCGGAGCGATGTTCGGGGATCCTCCCCCTCACTCGTCTTCCCAGAACGGAACATCCGATCCCACGACCTTCCGGGTTCTGCCGACCATCGAGGGAAGCCGGCAGCATGTCCGCATCAAGGACCGATTGCCCTTGGTCTATTCTGAAAGCCCGGAAATCGCCGAGCAGATCGCTGAGGACTCCTCGCACACGAAGAGCACCCTGGACTTCGCAGCATGGATCAAAGAAATCGCACGGCACAAGGGGCAACGGATCAACCCGGTGGGCGGGATGGAGATGAGGATCCACCTCCAGAAGTTCGAGGAGGAATTGATCTACTTCATTGCATTCCAGGCGATGGATCCGGATCGAAAGGGGCCCCTTCCCCTTCGAGAGATCGAAATCAGCGAATCCGGAATCTCCTTCCCGACCGAGATCTCGCACCATCCCCGGGAAAACATCCTCGTCGTCTATTTCCTCCCCACAAGCCCCTTCCCTCCGCTCCAGCTCGTCGCGGAAGTGGTCAGACCCAGCCGGGGCCATCCGAAGGGCGGTTACCAGACGCCGGTAAAGGTGGTGGACATCTCCCGGGAAGATCATCAACGGATCATGCAATACATGGCGAGCAGACAGAGGCAGAAGAGCCTTCTGAAGGCCTATGACATAAAATCTTGATGCCTGAGGGCCCCAAGGTGGGCCTGGTCAGAGGGGGAAAGGAGCAAAGGAGGCGGCAGGATCGGTCTGAAAAAGATTCATACCGTTTCGGTTTTACGGCACAGGATCCGGCTGTACGACGTCGTGGAATTCAGCCCTGGGGGGAAAAGGCCGATGTGGAGCCACTCAGCAGCACCTCCTCTTCTTCCAGGCGATCCAGGTAGTGTACCAGCAGCCTGAATGCCTCCAGTCTTCCCTCCAGGAGGTGCGCAAACGGCTCGTCCTTGGGGCCTCCGTTGCGCTGTTTAGCGAGCAGTGCTTCGGTTTCCCGCTTCTTGGTCCTCACGAATCTCTTGACCCTGCGCATGTTGCGTCCTCCTTTCCGAAGAGGGCTGTCAGGCGCGCTGGCTGGCTACTGCAGAGAGGATTTTGCAAGCGACATGCCAATGGGAAAGAGGACGGATCGGACGGGTGCCCGGAAAAAGGCGGAGCCCGCGAGGCATTGAGCCGAGGGCCGCGGGGCGGCCCGAGTCTCTCCGAGTTGCCGCCCGGACCAGGGCAATCCATGTCAAATCCGTGACGCGAGGGCGCCAAGACCGCCGCCCGACGCCCCGTGCCCGGAGGGAAAGGCGTTCCCCAGATCAAGAGGAAGGACAGATGCTACGTCACGAGGGCGTCAATCCGGAAACATTTGCGTTTAGAGGCCTGCACCCGCACATTTCGCTCGGAACGGCGAGTGATCGATATGCGGGCTGGATCGGACAGATCTATTCGCCCGATCGATACTCGGGCCGCATCCGATCGAGGCAGAACAAGGTGGGCGGCCAGTCCTTCACCGAAAGGGTGCTTCCCATCGAGAGCGTCGAGGAATACTTCGAACACTTCGATGTCCTGGAGCTGGATTTCACGTTCTATCGACCACTCCTCGAAAAGGACGCACAACCCACGCAGAATTACCATGTCCTTCGGAACTACCAGCAGCACCTGGGCGAGAACGATCCCGTGCTGCTCAAGGTGCCGCAGGTCATTTTCGCCCAGAAGCTCAGAAGGCGAGGGGAATTCGTCAAGAACCCGGACTACCTGAGCGCCGATCTCTTCACCCGCCAGTTCTACCTGCCCGCGGTAGAGCTCCTGGGAAGGCGCATTCGGGGCTTCATCTTCGAGCAGGAGTACCAACGCAAGAAGGACCGCTCACCCCCTTTGCAGGCGGCCGAGGAAATGGACACGTTCTTCAGCTCGATTCCCAAGGACGACCGGTACCACATGGAGATCCGAACAGAGTCTCTGCTAACGCCGGACCTGTTCTCGGTCATGAAGGGGCACGGCATCGGGCAGGTCCTGTCCCACTGGACCTGGCTCCCCTCGCTCAAGAATCAATTCGGCCTGTCAGGCAACACCTTCACGAATGCCGGTAGACAGGCGATCATCCGGCTCCTGACGCCGCGAGGTCTCCGCTACGAGCAGGCGTATGCAAAGGCGCACCCTTTCGACCGAATGGTGGAGGGAATGGCAACCCCGGGGATGATCGAGGACACGGTAGATTTGATGGGGCAGGCGGTCGAAAAAAAGGCTCGCATCAACGTGATCGTGAACAACCGGGCGGGCGGAAACGCTCCGCTCATTGCGAGGCAAATCGTCAGCCGCTTTGCTGCTCGAGAACCAGCCGATAGACCTGGTACATCGCCGTCCAAGCGCTGAGGATGCGGTTGTAGTCACGATCCCAGTAGAACTGAAAGGTCTCTGCCCGGTTCCGGCGGCCGTCCCCCCAGGCGATCCAAACCGTTCCCACGGGCCTCCCCAAGGTTCCGCCGCCCGGACCCGAGATTCCCGTAATGGCCAGACCGACCTGGGCGTCCGATCGTGCGAGGGCGCCTTCGAGCATCGAGATCGCGACCGGCTCGCTCACCGCCCCGTGCTGCTGCAGCAACTCCTCGGGAACACCCAACAACTCTTGCTTCGCCTGATTGCTGTAGACGACGAAGCCACGATCCAGCCAGGCACTCGAGCCGGGCACATCGGTGAGCAGCTTGGAAGCCAGACCGCCCGTGCAGCTCTCAGCGGTCACGATTTTGAGGCCTCTCTTCTCGAGCTCACGGCCCAGGATGGCAGGGAGCTGGTCCTCTTCGGTGCTGTAGAGGTGCGGTGCGAGCAGGCTTTCCAGGTCGGACGAGGCGGCCTGCAGCAGATCTTCGGAGGTCCGCTCACATCGGAGCTTTACGAGGATCTCAGGAAAGTGGAACCGGAAGGAAACCCGCAGGCCTGCGTACTCGGCTTCGAGGCCCCTCAACCGGTGCCCCACTTCACTCTCCGGGAGGCCGAACACGCGAAAGAGCCGTGTGGCCCACGCGGAGCGGTCCGGCAGGTGCCGCTCCAGCCACGGAAGGAACTGCATTTCGAACATTCGCTGGTTTTCCTTCGGGGGACCGGGCAACACGGCGACCGCACTTTCACCCTCCCGAGCCACGTACCCCAGGGCCGTTCCCATCTCGTTCGGCAAAGGGTCCGCACCTTCTGGAAGCATGGCCTGCTTCTCGTTTCCAGGAGGAGGCTCCTCCCCGCGAAGGAGCGAGAAGATCTTTCGGATTCGATCCCACTGTTCTTCGTCCAGCATCAGGTCCTTTTCCAGGGCCCGGCCGATCGCCTCGGTCGTCCGATCATCCGATGTGGGGCCGAGCCCCCCGCACACCAGCACCAGGCTGCGGTGCCGTAATGCTTCAGACACCGCCGAGGAGATACTGGCCACGTCGTCGGGCAGGAGCCGGATGTCCCCCACCAGGAACCCCTGCTGGGTCAGCTGGTCCGCAAAATAGGGGCCGTTTCGATCCTGGATTTCTCCGGCCAAAAGCTCGTCACCGATCAGCAGGACGGATGCCGTTGGTACGCTCACGTTGCTCCGCTCCTTCCTCCGCATGGCTCGAGTATTTCCGGGCAAGGCTCCCAGTCTACCAAAAGGCCGCCCCGATTTGCGAACCATGGGATCGCAAGTTATTCTTTAGATCTATTCCGCCTGGAGAAGGCTCATGACAGACGGCACCGGAACACCAGCGCCCGGGTCGAAGAAGAAGAGGCGCCGGCCCCGAAAAAGGAAGAGGCGCCCGGCCGGAAAGGGCCTGCCGAAATCACACTTCGATCGGGTCGAGGAGACCCTCGCCTCTGCCGTCCGGGAGTCCTATGCAGACATGTTCGGTGCCCACCCGAACCGGGCCAGACCCTTCGGGCTGGAATTGAAGGTGTCGATCGATCCAGGGGATCCGTGGCGACTGCGTGCCGATCCCTCCATCGAGGAGCAGATCCGGGGCGCCGTCCGCGAGATGGCGACCAGGGCGGAGGCCTTTCAAAAGGGAAGCGTGTACTGCTATCGGTGCGAGAGCTCGGCTTGCCCCCACAGCCATCCTCCAAGACCGTCGAGCGTGTTTGGGGGGTACTCGTCCACCGGTTTGCCGGTCTGGCCCGAATTTTCCCAGGTGCTGCTCGAACAAAGACACCCTCGGGTGGATCTGCTCTACGACACGTCTCAGACCGATCTCGTGGCCTTGCACATGGGCCCGGAAATGCTCAAACAGAACCAGCTGAATGTCTTCGGCAGGCAATCGAAGACATACGACATACTCGGCCAGGTGGTCTTCGGATTTCTGCGCATGCGCACATCGGAAGGAAACCGAAGCGAGGCGGAACGCGTCGCCTGCACGCTTCAAGCCGTCGAGTCCCGACGTCTGGACGGGAGTCCACGGCTCGAACTGAACGTCCTGGCCCGTCTGTCGGACGGATCGCCGGCCCTGGATGCGATTCACGGGCCTTATCAGATGCGGATTTCCGATGTCATCTCTTCGGCCCGTCACCGGATCAGCAGCCTCCGGCCCTCCTCGAAGACCCCCGCAAGGAAGAAACGAGGGGCTGCGCTACCGGATACGGTCTCGCTCGCGGAAGACGTATTGCAGGGGTTGGCCCGCAAGCTGGAAAAGGTGGGACGACAGCGGGGTCGCCGGACGGCACACGCGGAAGGGCACAGGGTCGATAGCCGCCCAACCTCCAAGGCGTGGGAGGACGTGTTCGGTGCCTCGGAGGAATCGATTCTCTGGGACAAGCACGAGAAGACTTATGTGGTTCTGGGTCCTCGGAACCGGGTGCACGTCTTCAGCCAGGAGGGGCGCCATGTGACCAGCCTCGTCCTGCGCGCCGAGG
This sequence comes from bacterium, assembly GCA_028277985.1. Lineage (GTDB taxonomy): Bacteria > Desulfobacterota > DSWW01 > DSWW01 > DSWW01 > S015-6. Next base: position 12,964 of record JANQFG010000015.1, read on the forward strand.
CGGCTCGAAGCCGCCAGCGCCGGAAGAGATGGCTTCCCCTCACCCGCGACCAGAGGGAGCAGTTCGGGTCCGCCATCGGGTTCCTGGCCGAAGAGAATGCGAAGCTACCCGGGACAACCGCTTAAACCTCCTTCTCCTCTCCGAGAAGGTGCCGCTCCAGGAAGTCGGCCTCTAGCTTCGCTGTTTCTTCGAAGGGCTCGCCCACGTAGACATCGAAATGCCCCAGCGGCACGCGAACCAGCTCAGCCCGCGGCATTCTCTCCGCAAATCGTTCCACTGCCTTCGCAGGTATCAGTGTGTCCGTCTCTGCGAGCAGGACGAAGGCGGGGCACTTCACTCGGCCCGCGTAGGACAGGGGCCGGTAGAACGTGAAGGCGAGCAGGATCCTGGCCGGGCATTCGTTCTTCCAGGTCGAATCCTCCGGCACGATCCCGAGATATCCGGGCTTGGAGTCGGGCTTGTTCATGATCCCGAACCGTTCCGGCTCCTCGACGACGGGGACGCAATAGGGCGGACGGAACGTGAGAATCCTGCCAAGATCCCTGCACCCGGCCAGGACGGACTTCATGGCCTGGGCCGGCCCCAGTGTGTCCAGGGCGGAAAGCCCGTCCACGAACGGCACCTGAGACACGATAGCCGTGATGGCCGGGTCCTGCGCGGCTACGACAGTCACGTGACCGCCGCTGAACGACGAGCCCCACAAGGCGATCTTCGCCGAACGGACATTCGGAAGCCCGCGGACATGGGCGATGGCGGCCTTCCAGTCCTGGACGTGCCGCCAGGGGTTCACCAGGTTTCTCGGCTCACCGTCACTCGCTCCGAAGTTGCGGTAGTCGAAAAGGAACACGGCGAGACCTCTGTCCACGAACTTCTCGGCATAGGCAGGGAGCCGAAACGTCCTTTCCGCGGCAAAACCGTGAGCCATGATCACGACGGGCGGGTTCTCGACGGCTTCAGGCTGGTAGAGCCATCCGGCACACCGGGTCCCCCGGCTGATGAAATCGGAGTCTGATCTGGTAAAGGTCATAGGCTCTAGATCCACTGGCCTACGAAACCCTCGAGCTCCTCCAGCGACAGTGCCCCTACCCGGGTATCGACCACCTTGCCCTCTTTGTAGACCACCAGGGTCGGGATGCTTCGTATGCCGAGCTGGGCGGGGATCGACGGGTTGTCGTCTACGTTCATCTTGGCTACCTTGAGCTTGCCTTCCATCTTCTGTGCAAGCTCCTCCAGAAACGGCGCCACCCGCTTGCAGGGTCCGCACCACGGTGCCCAGAAGTCAACCAGGACGGGTTCCGTCGAGCCAACCACATCCTGTTCAAACGTTCCATCCGACACGTGCTGAACCTTCTCATCCTTTGCCGGGTCGCTCATCTTGCCATTCTCCTTTCGTTCTTGTCCTAAAGGGCTCGACCTTCCTATTAAGGATCCGCCCTCGAATGGATTGGTTTCAAGAAATCCAGGGCCTCCGGGGGCATCCTGCACCCGAAAGGGCTGAAAACGAGGGGAATCGAAGGGAATCGGAATGGGCCGCGGGGGGGAGTCTTCTCGAGACCGGGAGGTACGCTCCGGCAGGGGTTCACGGAAACCGGGATGTTTACGTGTTCATGACCCTACTCGTTTGCGATCGCCTCCAGGGCCTCCTCTTCGACGAGATTCTGCTTGATGAGTTCCTTTTCGATCTTCAACATCGCCTTCTTCAGCTCAGGGTAGAGGCCCACGTCGATGGTGATGCCCTTCTTCGTAGGGCGCCGTTCCTCGCCGTCCTCCGGTTCGTAATAGATACGGAGATCAATAAGCTTGTGTCCCTTGTACTCCGTCAGGGAAGCACGAACCTCTTCGGTGGCATTCTTGGCGAATTGATGCAGAATCTGACTCATGGGCGGTACCTTTTCCCCCTGCCCTCCCCTTTGGAGAGGCGGTAAACAAGCACTTGAAGAAAGGGATCGATTCCCCGGTCCGGCCTATTCTTGCTGCCGAAGCATCTGCAGAAGCCCCTTGGTCTCCTCCATCGCTTTCTGCGCCTGCGCCTGAAGCTCGCCGGAGGTCTGAGACGCCACGTCCCTCATCGTGATCAACGCGGCCTGCAACTCGACATCCAGCCGTCCATCCAGGCGGGAGGTCATCAGGTAGTCGACCTTTCCTTCAAGGAGGTTGAGCTCATGGGTACGTATCCTCTCGAGCGGAATATTGACCTCTTTGAACAGGACATAACTGTACGCGAAAGAAATGCAGGCGGCGAGAAGGGCCAGCGTGACAAGGATGCGAATCCCACGAAAATGTTTTCGGATTTCATCTTCCATGTTCATGCTCCTTTCCATCAATCTGTCTGTTGAATACAATGCAAGAGCCGTCCAAACCGGATCGGACAAAAAGGAGGCTCCATCCTAAGCGTTCTCCTCGTCCCTTGTCAACCGCCCCGCAAGGCCCCTCCCCTGCCCGAAGGGCGACGCTTCAGCGAGCCGGAAAGGGTCATCTAGACCGGGGTGAGCCAATCTTTGTAGGTGGGGTTCTCCCCTCTTACGACTTCAAAGAACCTCTTCTGAAGGTCGAGGGTGATCGGTCCAGGCTTCCCGGCTCCGATCGTGCGGTTGTCCGCTTCCCGGATCGGTGTGATCTCCGCCGCGGTTCCCGTGAAGAAGGCCTCTTCGGCGGTGTAGAGCTCATCGCGCGTGAACCGCTGCTCCTGGACCGGAATCCCTTTCTCCTGCGCGAGAGTTATCACCGTAGCCCGGGTGATCCCGGGAAGGATGGAGGTGAGAGGAGTGGTCTTGATGGATCCGTTCCGGACGATGAAGATGTTCTCACCGCTCGCCTCGGCCACGTATCCGTCCGTATCCAGCATGAGTGCTTCATCATAGCCGGTCTCGACAGCCTCTTTCTTTGCGAGGATCGAGTTGACGTAGTTCCCGCAGATCTTCGCCTTGGTCATCATGACGTTTACGTGGTGTCGGTTGTAGGAGGAAGTCCTGATCCGAATGCCGTTCTTCAACCCCTCGTCCCCCAGATAGGCACCCCAGGGCCACACGGCGATGCACACATGAATCGGGTTTTCGTCGGTGAACATAACCCCCATGGCGCCGGCGCCGATGAATACGACCGGCCGGATGTACCCCTCCTCGAGCTTGTTCTCCCGAAGGGTCTCCAGGATCGCCCCGGTGATCGCCTCCCGGGTGTGTGGAATCTCGAATCCGCCGATCAGGGCCGACTCGAAGAATCGGTCCACGTGCTCCTTGAGCCGGAAGACGGCCGACGTGCCGCTTGCACCCTTGTAGCAGCGGATCCCCTCAAAAGCCCCGAGCCCATAGTGGATGGTATGGGAAAGGACGTGGACCGTTGCGGACTCCCAGGGAATCAGTTTCCCATCCATCCAGATCAGCGAGGTCTTCTCGACCATCTTCCACGTTCTCCTGTATCGTTTCAGTCGTCAGACGCAAGCCTCTTCCTGAGAAGCTCGTTCACCATCTTCGGATTCGCCTGGCCGCGGGTCGCCTTCATGACCTGGCCCACAAGAAAGCCGAAGACCTTTTCTTTGCCGGCTCTGAACTTGCTCACCTCATCCGGATGGGACGTCACCACTTGCTCGATGACCCCTGTAAGCTCCGAGGAATCCTGTATCTGGACCCAGCCCTTTTCTTTCACGATCCCTTTCGGCTCTTTGCCCGTCCGGTACATCTCCTCGAAGACCTGCTTGCCGATCTTTCCGCTTATGCTGCCGTCTTCGATCATGGAGAGCATCCCGGCGAGGTGTTCCGGAGTGACCGCGCATTCGTCGATTTCTTTGTTGTCCCGGTTCAACTCGCGCAGCAGCTCGGTCAGGACCCAGTTGCTCACCTTCTTTGCCTGCGGAAACAGGGCCACGGTCTTCTCGAAGTACTCCGCGAGTTCGGCCGTGGCGGTGAGCGTTCGTGCGTCCTCTGCCGGCAGTTTCAGCTCCTCCACGTACCGTCGCTCCTTCGCGTCGGGCAACTCGGGCAGACCCTCCCGGATCTCCTCCACCCACGCCGAGTCGATCTCCACCGGCACGAGGTCCGGGTCGGGGAAGTACCGGTAGTCGTGGGCCTCTTCTTTGCCCCGCATGCTCAGGGTGGCGTTCTTCGATTCGTCCCACAACCGCGTTTCCTGTACGATCTTTTCGCCGTCCTCGACCGCCGCGATCTGTCGGTCGATCTCGTATTCCAGGGCACGCTCCACGAACCGGAAGGAGTTCATGTTCTTGAGCTCGGTCTTCACGCCCAAGCCCTCCGAACCCGCGGGCCGGATCGAAACGTTCGCATCGCATCGCAGGCTTCCCTGCTCCATGTTGCCGTCGCACACCTCCAGGTAGCGTACGATGCTCCGCAGTTTCCTAAGAAAGGCGGCAGCCTCTGCGGGGCTTCGCAGGTCAGGCTCCGTCACGATTTCGATCAGGGGCACACCGGTGCGGTTCAGATCGACATACCCGGCGTCCGCCTTCTCCATGGTGCCTTCGTAGACGAGTTTGCCCGCATCTTCCTCCAGGTGGATCCTTGTGAGCCGGATACGGCGGGTCTCCCCGTCGCTTTCGATGTCGACATGGCCGCCGACAGAGAGAGGGGCTTCAAACTGAGAGATCTGGTAGCCCTTGGGTAGATCCGGATAGAAGTAGTTCTTGCGGGCAAACACGGACCGCGTGGGAATCTCCCCCTGCAAGGCAACGGCCGTTCGCAGGGCAAGCTCCACGACCCGCCGGTTCAATACCGGCAGAACCCCCGGCATGCCGGTGCAGACCGGGCAGGTGTTCTCGTTCGGCTCGGCACCGAACCGGGTGGAACAACCACAAAAGATCTTGCTCTCGGTGAGAAGCTGCGCATGAATCTCAAGCCCGATGACCGCTTCGTATTCCATCTCAAGCCTGTGTCGAAAGGGTTTTCTGCTCAAAGGCGAAGGCCGCCTTCAGGACCGTGCCTTCGTCGAAATGGTTGCCCAGTATTTGCATCCCCACGGGGAGGCCCTCGGAAGTGGTTCCGCACGGCAAGCTCAGGCCGGGCAGGCCCGCCAGGTTCACCGTGGTGGTGAAGATATCCAGCAGGTACATCTGCAGGGGATCCCCGGTCTTCTCTCCGATCCGGCAGGCCGGGCTCGGCACCGTGGGGGTGACGATCACATCGCAATTCCGAAAGGCCTCGACAAAGTCCTGTCGGATCAGGGTCCGCACCTGCTGCGCCTTTCGGTAGTAAGCGTCGTAGTACCCGGAGCTCAGGGCATACGTACCCAGCATGATCCGGCGCTTCACCTCGTCTCCGAACCCCTCCGAGCGGGTTCTGTGATACATTTTTCGAAGGGTGTCTGCGCTACCCTCGGCCCGAAACCCGTATTTCACACCGTCATACCTTGCCAGATTCGAGCTCGCCTCCGCGGTTGCGATCAGATAGTAGACCGGAATCCCGTATTCCGTGTGGGGCAGAGAGATCTCCACCGGCACCGCGCCTTCCGCCTCGAGCACACCGATCCCCTTTCGGACCGCCTCTTCCACCTCGGGGTCCGTCCCCTCGATGAAGTACTCCTTCGGGATCCCGATCCGCAGCCCCCGAACATCCCCCGTCAGGAAGGAGGCGAAATCCGGGACCGGTGAATCCACGCTCGTAGAGTCGCACGGGTCGTACCCGCAGAGCGCCTGGAGCAGGAGGCTGCAATCCGTGACATTCTTCGCGATCGGCCCGATTTGATCCAGGCTCGAGGCGAAGGCAACGAGGCCGAACCGGCTCACCCTTCCGTAGGTCGGCTTCAACCCCACGACCCCGCAGTACGCAGCCGGCTGACGAATCGAACCGCCCGTATCCGAGCCTGTGGCGGCGATACAGAGGTCGGCCGCCACTGCACAGGCAGAACCTCCACTCGACCCACCCGTGACGCGATCGCGATCGTGGGGGTTGCGGCACGGGCCGAAAAGGCTGTGCTCCGTGGAAGAACCCATGGCGAACTCATCCATGTTCGTCTTGCCAAGGAACACCGCGCCCGCCTCACGCAGCTTTCGGATGGCCGTCCCGTCGAAGGGGGGCACGAAGTTCTCGAGTATCTTCGAGGCACAGGTCGTACGTATGCCCCGGGTGTTCATGTTGTCCTTGATTGCCAGTGGTACGCCACACAGGGGGCCGGCTCCGTCCCCGGTTGCCAGCCGCTGATCCGCCTCCCTCGCCTGGGAGAGGGCCTCTTCCTCCATGACGGTCACATAGGCATTAAGTTCTTGATTTAGCTCTGAAATTCTATTCAGAAGAGAGCGGGTCACCTCTTCGGAGCTGACCTCCCGTCGTGCGAGTTTCGCATGCAGACTCTGAATCGTCTCTTGGTGGAGATCCATGCAGTCCACCTCTCTTGGCCGCATCCCGGACGCGCTGCTCTCCGGGGTCTAATCGAGGATTTTGGGTACGCGGAAGAAGCGGTCGGATCGCTCAGGCGCGTTCTCGAGAACAGCCTCCACACCCGGACCAGGGCGGACCTGATCTGCACGATACGCGTTTACCAGGTCTATGACATGGGAGGTGGGAGGAACATCTGTGGTGTCCACCTCCTTCAAACGATCGAAAAACCCCAGAATCGTGCTCATCTGCCCTGCATAGAGCTCCTTCTCCTCCTCGCTGAGCTCGATTCGGGCCAGTATGGCAACATATTCGACCTCTTTCTTGTCGACCTTCATTCGGTTCTCCCACGGGTGCAGAGGATCCTGCAGGATACCACAATGCCATTTTTTCTGGCAACCTCCTGGAATGACAGGCGATTGACAAAAGAAAAGGGTTATCGCTATGATCAAAACGTAACCTGGAAAAGGGCTCCCGGCATGCTCGAGCGGATCGTTCTCCGCATCCACAAGAAACTCATCGGACTCGTGGAGATCAAGGGCATCGTTATGTCTGCAAGGCCCTATGCGGAGCAGATTCAACGATTCCGGAAGATATCCAATGTAAAAGCGATTCTGGTGCGTATCGATTCCCCCGGGGGGAGCGTGGCACCCTCCCAGGAGATCCATGAAGCGATTCATCGTGCGCGCGAGCAGAAGCCGGTCATTGCCTCCATGGCATCGGTTGCCGCCTCGGGGGGATATTACATCGCGAGCGCAGCGGACAAGATCTTCGCGAACCCGGGAACCCTGACGGGCAGCATCGGGGTTGCCATGCAAATGCGGAACCTCCGGGACCTCATGTCGAAGATCGGGGTGGACAACAAGGTGATCAAGAGCGGTGAGCTCAAGGACGTGGGCTCCCCCTTCCGCAGCATGACGCCCGGAGAGGAGCGTTATCTGCAGGAGGTCTCCGACGAAATCTATGACCAGTTCGTGGAGGCCGTTTCGACGAGCAGGAAGATGAAACAGGAAGAGGTGGAGGAGATCGCGGACGGGAGAATCCTCACCGGCAAGCGCGCACAAGAGCTGGGACTCGTGGACGAGATGGGCGGCCTCGAGACGGCCGCCAAAGAAGCGGGCAGGATGGTGGGTATAACGGACGAGCCTCATATCGTCTCCTTCAAGCGGAAACGACGCAGGTTCACACAATACCTTGTGCAGGCGGCCGTAAGGCAGCTGTTGACCGACTGGGACCTGGAATCCGAATCGCTGCCGGGATTCCTGTTGCTGGCCCCTTTCCGTGGCCGTTGAGGGCAGCCCCAAAGAAGAGAGCCATGTCGCAGGACGCAATTCGTTTTCACAGGATCGACAACGATTCCGAGCTGGTTGCAGTCGCCGAAGTGTCCCTGTTCAGCGGGGTCTATCTCCGGGGCTGGTACATCTACCAGAGAGGCGGCCAGATCGAGGTGCTGCCTCCGCACAAGGTCTATCAGGATCCGATCAGCGGAGAGGAGAAGGTCTGGAGCATCCTCCATTTCGAGAGCGAGGCGACCTCCAGGCAGTGGCTGGAGCGGGTGAAAGAGGAATACCTCCGCTGGTCGCGGAAGGGAGGCTCGGTTGCAGACTGATCGCCGGCGATTCAAGAGACACCGACTGGAATTGCCCATCAAGTTTCGTATCTATCTCCCTTCTCGTCCGGACTCGAGTTCGACCTTCCTCTCCGCACAGATTTACGATCTATCCCAGAGCGGCATGCGGCTGTTGACCAACGTGGTCCAGAGCGGCGCGCTGCACATCTTCCACCCGGATCCCACCACCCCGGAGCAGTCACATCTCGAGATCGAAATTCCGGACGGCGACCAGACGCTCACCCTCACCGGAAGAGTGGTCTGGTACGACCGGAACACAGAGGATCACCCGTACTCGTTCCGGGCAGGAGTCGAGTTCCTGGACATCGGACCGGACGACCGGAAGAGAATTCAGTCCCTGATCAACAGGGCGCAGTCCACCCCACCCAATTCTGCATCGGGCAAACCCTCTCCCACTTCTTCGGATTAACAGCGCGAAGCTTCACGATGACAAGAACGGAAGGAGAAAGCATTGACCGCCCCTCATACGAGCTCGGGTGAACCGCCCCCCGGCGTAGCGGTGATCGGGACGGGCTACTGGGGGAAGAACCTCGTCCGTGTCCACCACAAGCTCGGGGCATTGCGGCTGATCTGCGACAAGGATGAAACCGTACTGGCCCAATTCAAAGAGCAGTACCCTGACGTGGGCGTGTGCATCGCGGTCAAGGACGTCCTGGAGCGAGAGGACATTCACGCGGTGGTGATCGCCACCCCGGCGGAAACGCACTTCGCCCTGGCCCAAGAGGCGCTCCTGGCAGGAAAGCACGTGTACGTCGAAAAGCCTCTCGCCCTCGACCACAAGGAGGCCGAGAAGCTGATCGCCCTGTCGGACGAGAAAGTGCGCGTCCTCATGGTGGGCCATCTTCTGCAATACCATCCGGTTTTCATGGAGTTGAAGAGGCTTGCCCAGGAAGGGGAGCTAGGCCGCATCAACTACGTCTACTCGCACCGCCTCAACCTCGGGAAGATCCGTCGGGAGGAAAACATTCTCTGGTCCTTTGCTCCCCACGACATTTCCATGATTCTCTCCCTGGCAGGCGAGGTGCCGGACAGGGTTCTGGCCACCGGAGGGTATTACCTGCACAGCAGGATCGCCGACGTAACCACCACCCATCTGGAATTCGCCTCCGGTATGAGAGCCCATATCTTTGTCTCCTGGCTCCATCCCTTCAAGGTGCAGCAGATGGTCGTGGTGGGGGACCGAAAAATGGCGGTCTTCGACGACACGCGTCCCTGGTCCGACAAACTGCTTCTCTACCCCCACGAGATCAGATGGCAGGACCATCTGCCCGTGCCTGCAAAGGCGGATCCGGAAAGGCTGGAGATTCCCGAGAGCGAACCCCTCCTTTCGGAATGCGAGCACTTCCTTTCTTGTGTGGCCAAGGGGCAGACCCCAACCACGGACGGCAGAGAGGGCCTTCAGGTTCTCAGAGTCCTCAATGCTGCGCAGAGATCCCTGGACGATCAACGCAGCAAAGGAGAGACGACGCTTCCCCTGACGGACTCTCCGCTCGACGCCCCGGCTACCACGGGGCACTTCGTCCACCCGTCCGCTGTGGTGGACGAGAATGTGTCGATCGGGGCAGGCACAAAGATCTGGCACTTCGGTCACATCTTGAATGGATCGGTCATCGGCAAAGACTGCAACATCGGCCAGAATGTCGTCATCGGCCCGGATGTGGTCATTGGCAAGGGCTGCAAGATTCAGAATAACGTATCGGTCTACAAGGGCGTAACCCTGGAGGATGACGTCTTCTGCGGGCCGAGCATGGTGTTCACGAACGTCTTCAACCCGAGGGCGCATATCAAACGGATGGATGAACTCAGACCCACCCTGGTCAGGCAGGGGGCCACGCTTGGCGCGAATTCGACGATCGTCTGCGGCGTTGCGATCGGGCGATATGCCTTCGTGGGTGCCGGTGCCGTTGTGACGAAGAACGTGCTCGATCATGCCTTGATGGCCGGCAACCCGGCCAGGAGGATCGGATGGGTGTGCGCGTGCGGCGAAAAACTGGTGGAGGATCTTGCCTGTTCGGTCTGCGGAGCAGCATACCGGGAAGAAGGGGCGAAAGGGCTCGCACGAGACGAGGAACGAACCGGTGATTGAAAGAGATGTCATTCTTGACGTGGACGTGGCGGTCGACGCACTGGCGGATCACAGGCCCGACGGCCCGATGGCGAAAGCGGCGATCGACAGGGTATTGCATGACAAGGGTCGGGTCTGGCTCGTGGCCGCCAGCCTTCCCCTTCTTCTGGAGCGACTTCGAGAGGCGATCGAGGTGGGCGCGGAGGAGCAGGGAATCGGGCTAACCCATGCCGCCGCCTCTTCAAGGGCCAGGACGAACCTGCGAAGCTTCCTCGAAACGGCAGGCGTGCTCACTTCCCACGGCTTCGACGCGGAAGCAGCCCTGGAGACGGAAGCACCCACGTGGGCCCTTACCTTGAGGGCCGCGGATGCCTTTTCAGGGGATGTCGCCATCCTGAGTCGTGAGCCCGGATTCATCGCCACCGACGTCAGAGTGATCGCCCCGAAGGACTTCGTTGCGAGAGAGTATTCCAAGGACGGCGTGGACAGCAAGATCCCCTTTGTCGATCTTGCCCGCCAACAGCGTCGAATCCTTACAAAGGTGGAAAAGCGTATCTCCACGGTGTTGCGGCATGGTCAGTACATCATGGGACCGGAGATCAAAGAACTGGAGCAGAAGCTGGCGGAGTATACGGGTGTAGACCATGCGATCTGTTGTGCCAGCGGCACCGACGCGCTCCTCCTGGCCCTCATGGCATACGGCGTGGGCCCGGGGGACGCCGTCTTCACCTCGCCCTTCACCTTTATTTCCACGGCCGAAGTGATCTCCCTGTTGGGGGCTGCGCCGGTCTTCGTGGACATCGATCCGTGGACCTTCAACATGGATCCTGATTGCCTGGCAAAAGCGATCCGGGCCTTGAGGGCAAACGACCCTGAAATCTACCCCCTGCCTGCCCGTGCCGACGATTCCGCCCCAACCCTGAGACCGAAAGGCATCATGCCGGTGGACCTGTTCGGGATTCCATCGGACTACCAGCGGATCTACACCATCGCCGCCGAAGAACGGCTCTTCGTCATCGAAGACGCCGCGCAGTCCTTCGGTGCGGAGTACCATGGGAGGCGAGCCGGGTCCCTGGGGGACATCGGCTGCACGTCTTTCTTCCCTGCCAAGCCGCTCGGCTGCTACGGAGACGGCGGAGCCGTCTTGACGCAGGATGTAGGTCTGGCGGACCGGATGATCTCCCTTCGGATTCACGGCAAGGGCAAAGACAAGTACGACAACGACAGAATCGGCCTGAATGCGCGGATGGACACCCTGCAGGCCGCACTGCTCCTGCCGAAGCTGGAGATTCTTCCGGAAGAGATCATGGCAAGGAATCGCGTGGCAGCCGGGTACACGGAGCGCCTCTCACGCCTCACAGGGTTGCAGACGCCCTGTGTCCCAGAGGGATTGCGGTCCGCCTGGGCGCAGTACAGCATCCTCACGGACCGGAGGGAAGATATCCAGGCCGCCTTGAAGGCAAAGGGCATCCCCACGGCCGTGTACTATCCGAAACCCCTTCATCTCCAGACCGCTTACGCGGGCCTGGGGTACAAGCAGGGGGATTTCCCTGAATCCGAGTCCGCATCCAGGCGCATCTTGAGCCTGCCGATGCATCCCTATCTGACAGCCGGGCAGGTCGAGATGATCGCCAAGGAAGTCGCAGCCGCGTTGAAGGGTTGACGGGCCCGACGAATGGAAATCGACATGGGCCGTCCGATCATATTGGGAAACGCTCCGAGCACCGGAAGCAGCCTTTTGAGTGTCTTGCTGCAACGGCACCCGAACATCGGCGGGGCGGGCGAAATCACATTCCTGGACAAACCCGGGCTATATGTGGAATCCCCGGAATCGTTTCGGAAGAACATCGGCCGTTGGCTCGACCGGGGCTATCCGGAGGTCTATTTTGGAGGCGGCGCGGATTTGTTTTTCCACCTGGATCAGTATCCATGGACAAGGGAGGAGTTGCGTGAATTCTGCCTGTCCTGCAGCTCTTTCCCGGAAATGATCAAGGGATTCTTCTCACACAATTGCCGTTTCTGGGGGCGGCCTCGATGGCTGGAAAAGACGCCACCGAACATCTATTGCTTCCGCCAGATCCGGGACCTCTTCCCGGACGCCCAATTCATTCAGATCGTAAGGGACGCCCGTGATTCGATGGTTTCTTACTACCGCCGAACCCCTGACGCCTTCATGACGGTGGGCCAGTGGTACTATGCCACGATGGCGGGCCTGCAGTACGCTGATTGGGACAACTTCCTGGTCGTGAGGTACGAAGACCTGGTGGAGAACCCTGCAGAAACGTTGGCCCGGGTATGTGAATTCCTGGGAGAGACCTATACGGACAGCCTTCTCGACGTCGAGGCCCCGTCCGTCGAAAAGCTTCCGTCCTGGCGCAGCCACCAGCAAGGCCCGGTAACGAAGGTCAGCGTCGGACAGTACGTCGACTCGCTCACGGACGATGTGAAGAGCATGTTTGCGCAGATGCGCCTCACGAAGGCGGGTCGCAAGCTCCTTCCTTACGAAGGAGCGAATTCCGAACCCCTGACACCCTTCGAACTCCAGGAAAGCCTCGGATATGGGTTGGACGGCCTCGAAACGAGCCGCGTTGTGACAACGCGTGAACGTCTGGCAGCAAGACGGCAGTTTCGGCGATGGCGTTTGCGTCGATTGAGACGCTTCCGTGCCTGGTCGAAGAGAACGGTCAAAATCACATAACGCGTATTGCACGAGACTTCGTCGCTACATGGTTGGAAATGAGTGCCTTTCGTGCAACACACAGGCTAGAACAGGTTGACAATACATGTGTGGAATCTGCGGCATCATCAATCTGAACAAAGAGCCTGTCGATCCACAGACTCTCCACCAGATGGCCTCCACCCAGAGGCACAGGGGGCCGGACGACGAGGGTTATCTCTTTGCCCCCCTGAACAGAGAAGGTGGGATGATCCTCGCAGGCGGGCCGGACACTCCGACGGCCGTCTACGAATCCCAGCTCCCTTTTTGCCCAAAACAGAGCGTCGACACCCTGGCCCCTTCCTCCGGGCTTCATATCGGTTTGGCAAACCGCAGGTTGAGCATCCTGGATCTGTCACCGGCGGGCCATCAACCTCTATGCAATGAAGACGGCTCTGTCTGGGTCGTTCACAACGGGGAAATCTACAACTACCCTGACCTGAAGCAGGAGCTGTCCCGCCGGGGGCACACTTTCGCATCAAATACAGATACAGAGGTCATCGTCCATGCATACGAGGAATGGGGAGAAAGCTGTCTCGACCGATTCAACGGAATGTGGGCCTTTTGCCTCCTCGACCGGCGTCAAGGGAAGCTCTTCCTCTCCAGAGACCGGTTCGGCATCAAACCCTTCTACTATTTCTTAGACGGTAAGACCCTCCTGTTCTCGTCGGAGATCAAGGGGTTGTTGACTCGGGGGCTCGTCCGTCCTCGTCCCGACGAAGAGGCCTTGCAGGCCTATTTGACCGTTCACCTGACGAACTACAACCATCGAACATTCTTCCGGGAGGTTCAGGAGCTTCTCCCCGGCCACTTCCTGCAAATCGATCTCAAGAGCGGCGCCCATCTCATCCGGCAGTACTACCGTGTTCCTACGGAGACGATTCGTTCTGATGATCGAGAAGCAATTGCGGAGTTCGGCCAGATTTTCCGGGACTCGGTCAAGAGGAGATTGATCAGCGACGTCCCGCTGGGCACCTGTCTGTCCGGAGGAATGGACTCCTCTTCCATCGTCTGCAGTCTGGATAGGCTCATGCGGGAAGAAGGGATCAAACTGCCGGGCAGCGACATTCAAAAGACCTTTTCTGCCCGGTATGAGGACGCGAGGCACGATGAGGGGCAGTACATTCAACGTGTCACTGATTCCGCCGAGACGGAGGCTCACTTCACGTTCCCATCGGTTGATGATCTCCTCGAGGAAGTCACGCGTCTCATCTGGCACCAGGAGGAGCCCTTCGGCACGACCAGCATTTACGCACAGTGGTGCGTCTTCCGACTGGCCAGGCAACAGGACGTGAAGGTCACCCTGGATGGGCAGGGGGGAGATGAGCTGCTGGCCGGATACACGGACTACCGCCACCCCTTCCTGGCACAACTGTTGCGGCAAGGGAGTTGGGCTGCATACAGGAGGGAATTGCGTGCTTTCACCCAGTCGGGTGAATCGGCAACGAGGCTGATCCGACGGTCGATCCGGGAATCCCTTTCTCCACGATTTCGAAGGGCGACCTCTCGCCTTTTTCGTTCCGATCGATTCGATGTGCCGGTGGACGCCTCCATAAGGAACCCCCTCGTTCGGATCCTCGACAGGGACTTCTCCAACAGTCTCACAAACCTCCTCCGGTACGAAGACAGGAATTCGATGGCCCACTCGATCGAAACCAGGCTGCCCTTCATGGATTACCGCTTGGTGGAACTCTGTTTCCGCTTACCCGCCGAGATGAAGATCCGGGACGGTTTGACCAAGTGGATCCTTCGAGAATCGATGACAGGGATCCTGCCCGAGGAGGTAAGGATGCGGAAGGACAAGGTGGGTTTTTCCACCCCGGAAGACACCTGGTTCAGGAACGGGTTGCGCAGGTTTGCAGAGGACATTCTCGCCTCGGAATCCTTTAGAAGCCGACCTCATGTGGATCCCGACATGGCTCGGAAGGATCTCGACCGGCACCTGGCAGGAATAAAGAACCGGAGCGAGGCCCTCTGGCGCATCCTGAACCTGGAACTCTGGTTGAGGACATTTATTGACCCCACCGAGTCCTACCATCGGTGAGGTCTTCATCGATTGAACCCGGCCGGCCGGTCCAGCCCTATTCTTCCTTCGCGGATCCTGACAACCTTGCCAGCGTTATGTGCCTGTTCTATAATTCAACCCCATTCGGGTAGGAACCCGCGACTGCGATCTGCCGTCAGGAATGACCATGAAGAAGATACTCACCGTTGTCGGAGCTCGTCCCCAATTCATCAAGGCAGCGATCGTCTCTCGAGCCATCGCCTGTTCTGGAGCCATGTCTGAGACGATGGTGCACACGGGACAGCACTATGATGACAACCTGTCCAGGGCCTTCTTCGAAGACCTCCGAATCCCTTCCCCTGCACACAACCTGGGTGTCGGTTCAGGCACCCATGGTCTGCAGACCGGCAAAATGCTCGAGAAACTCGAACAGGTCATGCTGGACGTCCGCCCGGATACCGTTCTCGTCTACGGGGACACGAACTCAACCCTGGCCGCGACACTCGCGGCGGTCAAGTTGCCTCTTCCGGTCGGTCATGTGGAGGCAGGCCTTCGCTCCTATAACCGACGTATGCCCGAAGAGATCAACCGGATCGTTAGCGACCACCTCTCAACCTATCTTTTCGCCCCCACTCCGACCGCTGTCGAGAATCTCGTTGCAGAAGGAGTCCCCAGCGAGCGCATCTACCTGACGGGCGACGTGATGTACGACGCCGCGATCCACTACGGAAGAGAGGCGGACCAGGGAAGCAGCATTCTGGCAAGACTCTGCTTGGAACCGAAGGGATACATACTGGCGACCATACACAGGGCGGAAAACACAGATGATGTATCACGGCTGAAGGCGATCGCAGAAGCGTTCGTCGCCATGGCTCAGGAAACCGCCATCGTGCTGCCTCTGCACCCAAGGACCCGCGCCAGCTTGGCCAAGACCGATCTGCTTCCCATGCTGGAACAAGCGCTTTGCATCACCGAACCGGCGGGTTATCTGGACATGATCGCCCTGGAGAAGAACGCCCGCGTGATCGCCACGGATTCCGGGGGCGTGCAGAAGGAAGCCTATTTCTACCAGGTCCCCTGTGTCACCCTCCGAGACGAAACGGAATGGGTGGAACTCGTCAAGGCCGGATGGAATCGTTGCGTCTCTCCGCAGCTTGGCAAGCTGGCAATCGAGGAGGCTCTCCGGGAATGGAGTGGTTCGTTCCCTCGCCCGGCTAGAACTGAGTCGTTCTACGGTAGCGGCAATGCTTCTCAGAGTATCGTTCAAATCCTAGCCGACAAAGGACATGGGCAATGAGCGCACGCCGGGTAGATTCCCCGCACACCGACACCCTGGCCTACCTGAAGGAGAATGTCTCCTTCTTCGTTCTTGCCGCCCTTACCTACCGGGACACTCATGCTCGGAAACACTCGATGGTGGAAGAACTCTGCCGCCAGGGCTTCGAGGCGGTCTATGTGGAGAAGCCTTCGAGCCGCGATTCCATCCTTGAGAAGACCATCACCCTCAACGATTCGCGCCCCTGGCTTTCGATCCCGGCCGGATACGTGACCCTCCCTTCGGGCGCGAATGTCCTCCCGGTACCCAAGAAGATCTCCCTTCTCGGCATCCGTCTCTCTTTTGGTCGCCGCCGTTCGGAAGCTCTTATCAATCGATGGCTCAAGGCTCATTTCGCCAGGATTCGAGAGCATTCACAGAAGAAGCTCTTCTGTCTGGCCACGACTCCTTTCTGGGAGCCGCTGGTCCGGGGAGTCCATTTCGACCACTTCTGCTACGACTGTGTGGATGATCTATCCGTTCTCCGCGGAAGTCAGGATCCGGAACGCTTCAGCCAAATGGAACGGGCCCTCGTAGACCGAAGCGAATTCATTATCACGCCGACGGATCCCCTTGCCGAACACATGCGGGATATGGCCGGGGACAAGGAAGTGGTCGTCATTCCGAATGCCGTCGATGTAGAGTACTTCAAGGCACAAAAGGACAGAATTCCAGGCATACTCACCGACATCTCTGGGCCTCGCATAGGGTTCATCGGACAGTTGGCAGACTTCATCGACAGCGATCTCATGCTTCACGCCGCCCGCAGCCTGCCTGAATACTCCTTCGTTCTGGTGGGAAAGATCCATGCGGGCATCCCGGTCGAAGAGCTTCTCGCCGAGAAAAACGTGCATCACCTCGGCTTTCTCCCCTTCGAACAGATTCCAGGGACGATTCAGGGCCTGGATGTCTGTTTGAATCCGTTTCGATCGGGTTCGATTGCAGATGTAACCAAGCCCGTCAAACTGTACGAGTATCTCGCCCTCGGGAAACCCATCGTCTCAACCTACATGCCGGAACTGCTGGAGCTGGGGGATCGCATCTACATGTCAAGGACAGCATCGGAATTCGTGGATATGATCCGGAAGGCCGTCTCGGAAAAGGACGAAACTCTCGTCACCCGCAGGGCCGACTACGCCAGGAAGAACACCTGGGAAGCAAGGATCGCACAACTTCTGGATGGTATTGCAAGGAACTGCACCATCCCTTGACGGCTAATCTCTCAAGCTAGGCCGGGATTCGATGACGGCGCCGAAGAAGACTCATTACACCCTCTTCCTGCCTTCCAGCGCGTTCGGCGGGCTCGAGATACAGATGGTCAAGCGTGCCGCCGACGCGATCCGCAACGGCGACTCTTCCTTGTTCGTGGGGAGACCTGGCCGGCGACCCGAGCGGTATGCCCGGTCGTTGGGCGTTCCCGTCGAATCGGTCGAAGTACGAAGGGATTACGTTGATCTCATCGCTGCCTACAGACTCGGCAAGATACTGGGAAGGGCCGGATCGGATGTCTGCATCGTCGGAGAATCAAACCATTTGAGTCTCGCCATCCTTGCCGGGAAGCTCTCCCGGGCCCAACCCGCAATCATCTATTACCAGCAATTGCACAGCAGCAGAAAAAAGAAGGATCCTTTTCACAACTGGGTCTACCGCAATCTGGACGGAGCCGTGGTGCTGACACAAAGACTGAAAGACAGTCTGGCTGACAGGACCCTCCTGCCGACGGAGAAGATTCGGGTGATCCCGTACGGAATCGAGGTGGATGCCTTCGATCCAGCGAAGCACCGCAGGACGGAGAACCGCAGACAGTTCGGTCTCCCGGAAGACCGGTTCCTGATCGGGCTGGTAGGCAGAATCGAACGGGCGAAAGGGCAGGATGTTGCGATCGAGGCCTTTGCAAAGGCGAGCCTCCCCAACGCCGTCCTCGTCATTTGCGGCGCGCCCCAGACGAAAGACTACCTCGACCACCTGAAGACACGAGCCGCTGGCCTGAAGATGGAAGAATCGGTTCTCTTCCTCCCGTTCACAACCGAAATCCCCTCCTTGATGAACGCCTTTGATCTGTCTCTCCTCCCCTCCCGCGGCGAGACCTTCGGGCTGGTCGTGATCGAAGCTATGGCCGCAGGCATTCCGGTCATCGGTACAGACGCTGAAGGCGTACCCGAGATCATTCGCCACGACACGAACGGGATGCTCGTGCCTCCGGGTGACAGCGATGCGATGGCAAAATCCATAAGGCTCCTGGCAGAGGACGAAGCCCTTCGCCACAGGCTCGGCAAGAAAGCAAGGCAAGATACGATCGAACGGTACGAATACAACAAACAAACCGAACGATTCTTCGACTACTGCAGGACCGTCTACATAGATCGCCGGGGAAAACGGGCGAGACCCTGAGGCGTGCCTCAATGAGAATCCATTTCACAGGTGACGGGCGGCAAAGCTTCGATCGGACCCGGTACCTCTGGGGAGCACTGATCAGGAACTGGCACACCGTCAGCAAGTCGAGGAGATGGAAGCCGCCACCTGCAGGCTGCGATATCTGGTTCCACGATGTGGAGGTCCAGTTCCCGTTCGCCGAGCACCTGAAGGACCGCCTGCACGATTTCGAAGGGCATCTCGTCTTGTTTCGAACGGACGACAGGATGGACTTCCCCTTTCAGAAGATTCCGAACGATCTCCTTTCGCGGGCGAACCTCTTCCTTGCTGCCCATTGGCGCACGGACGCCTCTGCCATACCCGAGACGTTTCGTGATCGATGTGGCTACATCAATCCCATCCTGAGGCCTTTCTCCCCCCGTTCCGGAAGTTCGCTTCGTGAAAGAGAGCAGAGAGTCGTCTTTTACGGTGTTCGCACAGGGGGTAAGAACCTCCCGGACGGAGGAAACAGCCGAGAGAAAGCCCTTCGCACCCTGCTGGACAAAGACCTCCCCTTCGAAGGGGGATTCGTCGACGGAGGCCCGGATCACCCAACCCCCGAGGATCTCCTCGTCCCCAGGCTGTCAACGCGAGAGCATTTCCAGAGGTTGGACGCGACCTCGATCTGCCTTTGCCTGTGGGGCTATTGTCCCCTCACTTACCGCTTCTTCGAGGGGCTGTCGCGCCGAAACCTGGTCGTGACCCAGACGCTGTCGGGCCTTCACTTCGCTAGAGGAGGGCTGGAGGCGGGGGTGCACTACGTCGAGCTCAAGGCAGATTTGTCCGATATGCAGGAAAAACTCGAATACTATCTGACCCACAGCGACGAGGCCCAACGGATCGCCGACGCGGGACACGAACGGTTCCGATCCCATTTCGCTTTTCGCGGACTCGACTTCCCGCAGCCTCTCTTCGAGGAAATCTCCGCCACCTGGGGTGGCATACTGGACAAGGTGCATAAGCCGACCCTGAGGGCTCGCGCACTCAAGAGGGTCCTCCCATGGATCAGGAACCTGCCGACCGACCGACCTGTGAGCAGAAAGATCACGGGAATGGAGGCTCTTTGATTCCACCATCCTCAAGGGTCACAGGCCACGGAGGAAGGAGACTGAGGCCGATATGAACGATTCACCAGCCACCGCGCACCCCGAACCGGATCTCGAGGCGTTAGAAAAGGCGGAGGTCCGCGCCTACTTCGGAGAGAAGAGAGGCGGATTCTGTGTCGAGGTCGGCGCCAACGATCCGGTCGCCCCGACCTCTCAATCGTTGCACTTGGAGCAGAGCCTAGGCTGGGCCTGCCTCCTGGTCGAGCCGATCCCGGATCTGGCGGCAAGGGCCAGGGAATTGCGTCCTCACGCCACGGTCTGCGAGTGCGCCTGCACGAGACCTGACAGGACGGGCGAAGTGGAGCTATTCATCCCGGTCCTGCCCGATGGCGACGTTCCCACGCACGCCTCCCTGGAGAAGAATCCGGATGACTTCCACTACGACGACCACCGCACGATCCGGGTCCGGGCCAACACTCTGACCCATCTCCTCGAGGAACACAAAATCGATCGGATCGATCTGCTCTCTCTGGACGTGGAGGGCGCCGAGCTTGAGGTCCTTCAAGGCTTCGATTTCGACCGATGGAGACCCGGGTTGATTCTCATGGAGGACAAGTGCGTCTTCCTCTCCAAGCACCTTTTCCTGAAGCGCAAGGGTTACGTGCTCGTTCGAAAGCTGCACGGCAATTCCTGGTACGTCCCACGCGGGTCACCGCGCCCTCCGTGGCCGATGGGGGAACGTCTCCGATTGTTCCATCGAATGTACCTTGGAATCTGGCCCAGGAAGGTCCGCTACGCGATACGCAAACGGGACTGGGGTCCACTGAAGTCCTTGTGAAGTCGGAATCGGTTCAAGCCCGCTTCTCTTCCACCTGCCCTTTCTTCTCATAGACCCACTGTGAGCCACCGACTACCTCTATGTCCTCATCTGCGAACTTGTTCTTGACTGCATCGATGACCCCTTGCCAAGAGGGATGGTAGTCATCACCTGCCAGAATACCTCCCTGCTTCACCTTGGGCAGCCATGCCTCGATATCTCGCACGACCGAGTCGAAGTCATGACTGGCGTCCAGATAGACAAAATCGAGAGATTCGTCGTCGTGTGATTTCGCCGCCTCTACAGAGGTAAGTCTTCTGACGTTCAGAAGATCCAACACGCCTGCCTCTTTCATGTTGCGAATGAACATGCCGTACAGATCCTGGTCGGCATATATTTCTTCGAGGCCGTCGCTGCCTTCGAACGTGTCCACTGCTTCAAAATAGATGCTCTTCCTCGATCGCTTGATCAGTTGCGCCATAAAGCACGTGGATCTGCCTTGAAAACAGCCAATCTCGACAAATCGGCTGCCCGAGGGGAACCGCCCGACCACATCGCGATAGAGCCCCTCGCCGTTGAAGTACCCGAATATCTTCTTGTGCTTTCTCGGCATGGTCATCTTGTGCCAGGTTCTCTTGAAATCCAGTATTTTGCGCACATTCCGAAAGGTTCGTTCCATACCCATGACAGCACCTCCCCTGTCGTGAGGTTCAGTCCGCAGAGACCGGCACCCTTCACCCTTCCGCCAGCGTTCTCCTGTATACAGCCAGGGTCTCCCGGGCCGTCCTCTCCCAGGTGAACTCCTTGACCCGATCGAGCCCCTTGCGGATGCACTGCTCCCGGAGCGCGGGCTCCTCCACCAATCGGAGAATCCCATCGGCGATCGATTCGACATCCAGGGGGTCCACAAGGAGTGCCGCATCACCCGCGACCTCGGGAAGGGAAGTCACCGTTGAAGAGAGTACAGGGGTTCCGCATGCCATCGCTTCAAGAATCGGCATGCCGAAACCTTCGTACAGGCTTGGAAACAGGAAGACGAGGGCACCCGCGTAGAGAGGCTGCAGGTCCTCCTGCCTCACATACCCTGTGGAATGGACATCATCACTCAAGCCGAGCTTCTCGATCGCTTCGAACACCTCTTCTCCTCCCGGCCCGGGGGTCCCTGCCAGGACGATCTGGACCGGCGGGGTCAACTGTTTCCTGACCCTGGAAAAGGCCTCCAATGTGCGGGACAGATTCTTCTTTCCCTCGATCCGACCGACATGGAGAAGATAGGGCTTCCGGATCCCATACCGCGACAAGGTCGTCTGGATCTCCTCCTCCGATATGACGCGGCCGGGACCCTCGACGCCCAAGGGTACGACATCGATTCTCTCTTCCGGAATGGAGTAGAAGTTCAGGATATCCGCTTTTGTGTATTCCGAATCCGCGATGATCCGGTCCGCACGGGCCATGATGTCCGCATAGCGGCGAATCTTCTTTTCCGGATGACGGGTGCCCGAGTACTGATTGCTGTGCTGCGGGATGTCGTGGATCGTGACTACATTCTTCATCCTTCGGGAATTATACATGCGGGCATCGAGGCCATGAAAAAGGTCGACCTTTCTCGTGAAGAGGAAGTCCAGCGGTTCCTGGATGATCTTCGTTCGGAAGTTTTGCTGGCCGACCTTGAAGAAGAAGCGCCTGTCTTTCCACCGGGACAGCCGATAGCAGAGAGTGTATTGGCTCTCTTTGTCGAGGGACGCGATCTGTCGGATGAGGTTGATCCCGTAGATCGCCACACCGGTGGGTGCCTCTTTCGCTAGATTCGAAGCATCGAGTGCGACGTGCATGGTCCTTCCAGAAGCGGCTCTGACCGCCTGGGGTCGTTGTTTCAGCGTCAGGCGAAGTATAGAAGCGGCCATCGCGGAGTGTCAAACCGGCCGGCCGGGAGTGGTCGGCAGACCTTGACGCAATCCTCAGCGCTGTTTTAATATCTCTCTGCCCTGGAGCCGGCAGTTCACCCTTAACCTCCGAACCGGATGTGCCTTCTCGTGCCCTCTACGTCGAACCTGAACCCCGTCCCACCGACGACGAGTCCCGAGCGCATGGTTGAGCTTGCCCTGCCAAGAACGGGGACGTGGAGAGCACTCGACCGGGCCCTCGCAATGCTCAACAGGGCAATGCCTGAACGGGGGCATCTGCTCGATCTGCCCTGCGGCACAGGGTATCTGTCTGTGCGTGCTGCGCAGGACAGGTGGCGCGTAACTCCGGCCGATCTCACGCCTGACGTGTGGCAGGGTCCGTCCGATTTCAACGTGACCCGGGCGGATTTGCACAGACAACTGCCTTTCGACGACAATGCGTTCGATGCCCTGGCCTGCTGCGAGGGGCTCGAGCACGTGGAGAATCCATGGCTGGCGCTCCGCGAATTCTATCGCGTGCTAAGGCCCGGCGGTAGAGTAGCCATCAGCATCCCGAACACGATCGATATGAGACAGCGCCGGCGTCTCCTCTTTCGGGGCTTCTACGGGAACTACTATCCCGAAGACCGGAGTCATATCAACCTGATGGGTCCGCTTGTGCTGAGCCATGCCATGCTGCGGATGGGCTATCTCATCCGCGACGTGGGTGCCGTGGACATTTACGGAGGCCCCTTCCATCGTCTCTTCAGCCCCCTGTTCAGAATCGGACGAAAGAGTCTGCTGCCCGAAGAAGTGCGGAAGATGCTCTCCCGCTCCGATGTCCTTATCGGGAGGACCGTGCTCATTCTAGGTGAGAAGCAAGACAAGCGGGACGAATAGGGGGAAGGCGCAGTTCTCGTTCTTCTTGGCCCATTTTCACGGACGATACGGCAGGAGCTCGATCGCCCGCGCCAGGACGGTCTCGGGCCGGATCGTGGACAGACAGTTGTACCGTTCGCACTTCTCCCACGTACATTTCGGGCAGAGTTCTGCATCCGGAACGAAGACGTTCTCCGGCTGCCCGTGAGGCCCCCAGCGGTGCGGCGCCGCGGATACGTACGGGCTGTAGATCCCGATCACCTTCGTTCCGAGCGCATCTGCCAGATGAAGAGGACCCGTGGAGTTGGAAACAACCAGGGAGGCCGTGGAAAGCAAGGCCGCCAGCTCGATCAGGTCGAACTCTCCACACAGATCCGTTCCTCCTCCATCCATGCAGGCCCTGGCGCGATCCACTGCGGCACGATCCTGATCGCTTCCCGTGAGGACCACCGGGATCCCCCGATTCAGGATTCCCTTGCCAAGGGCCCCGAAGTGCTCCGGCGGCCAGTTGAGCGAGGAGTCCCCGGAGCCCGGGTGAATCACAACGAACGGATCCCCGGACGCTCCGATCCCCTCTGAGGCAAGCCTTTCGACCATCCTCTGAAGAATCTGCTCCGGGATCTCCAGCCCGGCAGTGGCCCGGTCGGCAGGAATGCCGATCCCTTCCAGGAGCTTCAGATTCAACTCCATCTCGTGCAGGCCCGACTCCTTTCTGTGGAGTCGAATTCTCCGGTTGAACAGGGGCGAGAAATATCGGTAGACCGTTCCCACGCGGACGGGCACCCCGGCAAAAAACGTGGCGAGAGCGAGAGTGGGAATCGGAAACAGATGGACCGCGAGATCGTATCGTTGAGAACGCAAGAATCGTGTGAGGGCCGGCAACCCTCGAAGGCCGGGGTTTGCGTGAGCGATCACTTCGGACACGTTCCTCTGCAGGCCCGCGATAGGCACGGTGTAGGGGTTTACCAAAAGATCGACTCGCGCCGCCGGGAGGGCTGCCTTGATGGCTTCTACCACCGGAAAGGAGAGCACCAGATCCCCGAGCCTGTCGGTTCGGAAGACAATGATCTTCTTCCAGGCGGTTCTATCCGGATCGTTACGCAATTCTGCTCTCGTGCAGGTTCGAGTGGGAATACCTGTTCAGTCTACGTCCGGGTTGCATCCCCGAACCAGGGAGTCGATCGAAATGCTACGTCGGTCCAGCATCCTCTGCATGTCCTCGTATCGAGCCCGGGTGCCCAGGTCCGTCCAGAACCCCTTGGTTTCGTAGCCCATGATTCGCTCGCCGGCCCGGAGCATGTCCAGATACACATCGATGATGCTGAAGGCGTTCTGCCGGTTCTGCATGTAAGAGAAGACTTCCGGTTCGAGCACATGGACCCCGGTGAACATCAGGCGGTTCCATGGGCCCGAAGGGACGGCAAGCTTGCCCAGGACCTGTCTCACGAGGCCGTACCCGTCCGTTTCGATCGCACCGAACCGCTCCACTTCCGGGTCACGGCGAAGGACCATGGTTACGGCCGCGTGGTTTTCCCGATGGAATCGGAGCACATCATGAAGGTCCAGCTCCATCAGGATGTCCGCGTTCATGACCACGAAGGTCTCCCCAAAAAGGTGCGGAGCCGCCTTCTGGATCCCCCCGCCCGTGCCCAGCAGCTTTCTCTCCCAGGAGTAGAAGATGCGAAGCCCCCATTGACCGCCATCGCCCACGTAATCCCGGATAGCGTCTCCCAGGTGATGGAGGTTCACGACGACTTCATCGACACCGCAGTTCTTCAGGTAGGTCAGCGTGTAAGAGATCAGAGGCTTGCCCGCCACCGGGATCATCGGCTTGGGCAACGTCTCGGTCAAGGGACGAAGACGCTCTCCCCGGCCGGCTGCCAGCACCATCGCCCTCAAGGAGAGACCTCCTCGTCCGGTAGCCCCTCACCGTCAAAAGGGAAACGGACCACCGATTCGAGCAGCCTGAGTTCCTCGGTCTCGGCGAATCCGCTCAACCGGCCCCAGGCCTGGTCGGAATAGGTACATGCGGTCTTCCGTGATGCGGTCAAATACCCTTTCCCATCGAGCATTGCCCGCAGGACCTCCAGATCCGACGCCCCTGGCGAAAGGAGTCGCCTCGCCGCCTCCTCCCACGCCCCTCTTCCTTCCTTCTCCCAGAGCAGGATCATGGGGTAGCTGTATTTCGCATCCGGCGAGAGCGGGGAGCCCTCCGTTGAGATGCGCTCCCAGATCGAAAGATCTTCCAGGATCCTTACCATCCTCCCCAAGAGAAGACCGCATTCGCCCAGGCTCTCCTCCGCCTCATTGCCCGCCTCTCCGAGGATGGCACCCACACGAAGGCTCAACGAGAGCAGCAGAGACACCTTGTCCGCCACGACCTCGAAGCACCTCGCAGGCTCGACACTGTCGAGCTCCTTCTCCAGGGTCACGAGCTTCGCTTGCGCCTCGGCACTCTCCAGGGAGGTCTGGATATGCTCCCGGATGATCCGGGTCTCTCCGTCTTCAACGATGAACCGGGAGGCCTTTGAAAAAAAGAAATCCCCGAGAAGAATATCCAGGGCTTCGCGGTGATGGTGTGCCTGATCCGTGTCTTCTCCTGCTCCGGGGGCCTGTCGGACATAACCGAGGCGGTCATGCAGAAGGGAAGCCATGTGAATCATGTGGATGCTGGCGGCCAGACGCAGGGGCCGCTCGCCCGTACACCCGTAATGTCGGGCAACCAGCAGGACGAGATAAGGTCTCAAAGGCTTGCGATCGAATCCTGAAAGCCCGAATCCGTCGCTGTCCCAGAAGGACTGCAGGGTTTCCGGCAGGGATTCCCTCACGTAGTCGTGAACCCGTTCCAGCTCCTTCTGTGCCCAGGGGGGAACCGGAATCGCGAAGATGTTCGTGTTCATGGACCCTCTTCTTTCTGGGTTGCCGACGAGGGACGAGCTTCCATAGGTTCGATTCGTCCCGGAAGCAAAAGGTCAACGGCAAAAGGCTAAAGGAAAACTCTCGAGGGTGCAAGGGGGGGGAGTTCAAGGGCCCCCTGGGAGCTCCGGGCCAAGGTTCAGAATTCCACGCCGGGAAAAATCGAACAGCACCTCCTCGTCATCATCCCGGGTGATGCAGAGGGTCTGCCCGCTGTTCGTTGCGCCGATCCTCTCGGCCCATATCCCTCGCTCTTCGAACCTCCGGAGGGTGTCCTTGCTGTTCTTTTGATCGCAGACCAGGAGAAAGCCGTAGCTCGGGAACACCTTGAGCCAGTCCAGGAGGTCGAATGGGCCGGGCACCTCCAGGCGGGTGAGATCGACCCGGGCCCCGACCCCGGCGCGCTCGAGGAGCATGGCCAGGCTCCCGAGGATGCCCGCATTACTCACGTCCTTCGCAGCTACACAAAGTCCGTCCTCGGCCAGGCCACACAGGATTTCCAGGTCCGCACACAGGGTCTGCGAATCCTTGTGAACGTGGGAATCCCAGTTCAGCATCGACTCGCCCCACTGCTCTCCCCGAAGATCCATCGCAAGGAGGATCTCCTGATCCGGCCCTGCGTCCCGATCCGCAAGCAGGGCCTTCGCCTTTCCAAGGACACTCGCCGCCAGAAAAGGCGTCATACCCTCGGGTGAGATGTGCCCGCCTACCATGGGTACATTGAGCCGCCCGCACTCCTCCCGAATCCCCTGTGCAATCGACGCCACCTGCTGTTCGTCCGCGCCGGCAAGAACGTTCACCAGGGCCAGGGGCCTGCCTCCCATGGCGTAGATGTCGTTCACGTTCACCAGCACGGCCGCCCTGCCTGCCCTTACCGGGTCTTGCTCGACGAGGGAGGGAAGGATTCCGTCAGCGGCGAAGAGCAGATAGCCTCCGTCTTCTGCCTGCAGCACGGCTGCATCGTCGCCTGGCCCCAGAACCACGTTCCCGAAGTCCCAGGCCCCGTCCATCGCTCTCAGGCACTCCCCGACCGCCCACTTTCGCTGGATGCCGGCAAACCCTCTGAGCTCACTCGAAAGCGTGGAGAGGTTCATCCGGCAGACCCCATCCCGTTGAAATGCCCCGGCTCATCCATCGGGGCCGCATCTCCGGCAAGACGTATCGATCGGTCCCGTTCCCAGCCGGGTCCGGCTGCCAGCATCAATACATGGGGCCTTCCGTGGAAATCCGGAATCTCCTGCACAGGTCTCCACTCACACCGTTCGAAGAACTCCACCTTCGAAGACTGGATGTATGCGCGAAAACGCCTCCCCCCACGACGCCTCACCTCCTCTTCCGCCTTCTTTACCAGTAGAGATCCGACCTTTCCCCGGTAGGGACTCCGGACGGCAAGCCGGCTGCCCTGCCAGTCCCCGTTTCCGAGAGGTGTAATCCGGACGGTCCCAACGCATTCTCCGCCCATCATCGCCACGATGTGCAAGGAGAGGGGATCCAGCTCGTCGCGATCCGTCGCTTGAAACATGGCCTGTTCTCTGACAAAGACTTCGTTACGAATCTCGTACGAGGCTTCAAGGAGAGGACCCTCATGGATCACCTCGAGGACGGGAGTTTCCCGGCCCTTCCTCCCTTCCGTCCTGGCTGACAGGGCATCCTGGTATTCCGGAAGGGCGGAGCATCCACGACAGCGCACGCACCCGGCACGGACAGCGCTCCAGTGAAGGCCATGGGCCTCCAGGATCCGGGCCGCTTCACGGTAGATCTCCATCGCACGCTCTGGTCGCATTGGCTTGCGGTGAGACAGCGGCGTTCCCGGAATCGGCCGGAAGGGCACCAGATAGGGATAGACCCCGATCGAAGCCAGTTGCTCACATCCTGCGAGAAGGCTCCGGGGACTTTCCCCCAACCCCATCAGCAGGAAGGAACTCACCTGATTCCTCCCAAAGACCCGAACGGCCCCCTGCCAGGCCTCCAAATACTCCTCGAGGGGGATGGCTGCCTTGCAAGGCGCAACCTCCTTCAATACGGCCGGCTCAAAGGACTCGAGATGAATCCCAATGGTGGCTACCCCGTTTTCTCGCAGCAGTTCCATCTGTCGAACCGAGATGGGGGGCATCATCTGTACGTGTACGGGTAGATCAGTAGCTACAGAAATGGATTTCGCCGTTTCCAGAAAGAGCTGCCATTCCGTTTGACGACTCTTCGTGGTCCCTGCCGTGAGCGTGACGTGTTTCGCCCCTGCCTTCATCGCCTCCTTTGCAACCTCCGCGAGCAGGCCCGGATCCTTTTTCCGTTCCGTTCTTCCGTTCTTCCACGAGAGTCCAACGCCACAGAACTGGCAGGCCGACTCCGTGCCCCAATGGCAACAGGTCTGGAGTATGGTCGAAGCGAGGCAGTCGACACCGTGCATGAGGGCGATCTTCCGATAGGGTACGCCCTCGGCGGTTGTCTTGCGGTAGAAGGTAGGTTCGGGAAGCAACGCTACCGGTAAACCGACGAGCTCGTCACCACGAAACACGCGCAAATGATCACCCGTTCGGTCTAGAAGAAAGGGTGAGTCGGCTACGAACTCCGAAGAGGCAGGAACCGACGCGGGGCTTCCGTCGAGAAGGAGGGTCACGCCCTCAGCCGGCCCTGCGCCCCCTTGGCGAACACGGCCGCCCTCTCCAGAGGGAGCGGCTAACCGAACCCCAAAGGACTGCAACTCGGTCTTTATCTCTTCGATTCGGACTAGAGCCATATCACCTTTGTCTGCTCATCCAACGTGTGATCGATCACATCCTCGGCGACGGTCACACCTTCGATCAAGTCCTGTTCGGTCAGGGCATACAGGCGCATCGGCGCGGAGCAGGCCTGCACCAGGATCCCTTCCTCGATCAGCCCCCGGACTTTTTCCTCGAAATCGCCCACCGTCTGGCTGCCCCTTCCCACGCCCCGCTTCACGCAGAAGATCCCGTCGGCGAAGAAGATGACCCTCGTTTCCAGCCCCCTCTTGCGTGCGGAGGCGGCATAACGTAACGCGGTGTAGGGCTTAAGAGAGGTATAGGGGGCTTCGGACACCATGATGACGAATCTGGATACAGGGACCATGCGGTCGCCCTCAGCCCTTGGCCTTCTTCTTCTTTCGGGCGGGTGCTTTCTTGCGGCTCTGTTCAGCAGAGGGTTTCCCGGCCTGGTTCTTCGTGCGGAGCGTGATGGTGGCCTGCACGTCGAGCGAAAGATCATCCAGCACGCTCTTCACGACCTGGGCGGTATCGATCCTCGAGAGGAACCAATGGAGTTCCTTCTGCAGGTTGGCAAAGAACTCGGCCTTGCCCTTCTCGCTCTGCTTGATCAGATAGTTCACAGCCTCCCTCGGGAGGTTGAACTCGGAGACGGCCTTACGAACCCCTTCCTCTGTCATGAACAGCATTCCCGCCCCGGTGAACAGGGCCTTCTTGACGGTTTCCGGAACATAGGCGTCAAACAACTTGCCCAGCGAAAGATCCGAGGGCGCATCGGCTTGGTCAACGGGAGGCTTCTTTCTGTCCGCCATCTTCGAACCTCCATCAAGAATCTGAAAGGGGCTGTTCACCCCGCGTCAGTGCGAGGCGCCGAACCAGACACGTCCATAGTACAGGAAGCCCAAGCCCCTTTTCAATTCTCTTGCGGCTCGAAGTCTCGTGGTTTTCAGTCTCGAGAGATCAGCCTTCAGTCCCCGATCCTTTCTCTTCCTCTTCATCGTCGGCAACGCCGAGGGCTCTCGTCAGAATCTCCGTGATATCCCGCATCTGGAGCGGGGCTTCTTCTGCTGTAATCCCCACGAGCAAACCCTGGTAGCAGAAAGGGCAGGCGGTAACGAAATCGGTCGCCCCGGTGGCCACAGCGTCTCGAACCCGCGCCTGTGACATCTTCTGCTGCACCTCCGGAAATCCGGCCTTGAGCCCTCCTCCGGCGCCGCAACAACGAGAGTTCTCGTGATGCCTCTCGATCTCCACGAACTCGACCCCGGGAACGGACTTGAGAATCCTTCGCGGAGCATCGTAGATTCCGGCGGCGCGCCCCAGATGGCAGGGGTCGTGATAGGTCACCTTCATCGGGACTTCTCGCTTGAACTCGATCTTGCCCTCCTGGATCAGCCGGTCGATGAACTGGACCATGTGAAGGATCTCGAAATTCATCTCCCCGACCTTCGGATAATCCTGACTGATCGTCTTGTAGCAGCCGGAGCAGCTCGTCACCAGTGTCTTGATCCCCAGCCCGTTGAAGGTCTCGATGTTTTCTTTCGCCAGCCTCTCGTACTCCGGGTCGCCCACGCGGAGCAGGACGCTCCCGCAGCATTTCTCCTTTACCCCGAGCATCCCGAAATCCACATCGCAGGCGTTGAGCAGCTTCACCGTGTTCACGGCCACTTCTTTGATGTTCACGTCGAATGAGGCCGTGCAACCGACAAAGTAGAGAACCTCCGCCTTTTCCTTCGAAATGTTCTTCGGAACCTTCGGGATCTGCTTCTGCTTCTTGGCACGTTTGGCCCACTTGTCCCGCACGCTCCTGGGCTGCAGCCAAGGGTTGTCATAGGACTTTACGCTGCTCGTCAAAGCCGCCTGGTTTTCCAGCGGTCCGTAGCCCGCGCTGACGATCGACTTGCGGATGCCTTCCCAGAGCTCGACCGTGTCGATGTAGGAGGGACACACGTAGTGGCACTGGCCGCATGTACTGCACTCGTACAGGCCCTGCACGAAACGTTCGATGCGCTTTTCCTGCCGGCTCTTGAGGTTGAGCTTTCGCGCGAGCCAGGAATCCGGGGGCACCAGCATGGAGAGGATCCCGTCCTGGGCCCTCATGATCTTCCGGAACGCCTTCGCCTTGGCACGGGGCGTAAGATCATCTTTCTCATCCTGGGCATAAACCGGACACCACTGGACGCACTCGCTGCAACGGGTGCAGGTATCCAACTCGAGGAGTTGGCGGGGGCTCAGGTTCTGAACGCGGATCCTCTTGCAGGTCTCGGGCTCCTCCACCGCCGCCTGATCTTCCGATTCGGGCGCCTCTGAGGCCTCTGCCGTCTCCTGCCTCTCCCCGGCATCGGAGTCCGACGGAGACTCTTCTATTTCTTCTTCCCGCTCTTTGTCGTCCATGTCAGCCTTTCAAGCGCTTCTCTATGTCGTCCCATCCCCCCCTTTGGGGTCTCTCTTAGATGCGAGCCGGCTCATTGACGTTGTTTGTAGTGAGCCTCGGAAGCGGTCGCAACGATCGAAACAGGGGAGGTCACAATGTGAAAAAGCTTGCTAAAGGGGAAGTAGGCGAAGAAGGCGAACACCAGCGCTGCGTGAAGAATCCAAACGTAGAAACGGATGCTCGTCCACGGGAAATCCAGATTCCGAAGGACAGAGGCCCCGGCGGCACCCAGAAAAGAGGCCCAGATCTTCGGTTGCGGATCCACCACGGCCAGACGACAGAACTCCAGGAAGAAGCCGGTCGCCACGATTCCGAGGAGCAGCAAGAGAACGACAATGTCTTCCGCCTCGGTCTTGAAGTGGCCTCCCCTTCCCGCAATTCGCCTGTAGATGGCCAACAGGATACCAACGAAGATACACCCTCCTAGGAAGTCGGCGCTGAAGTCCAGAAAGAGCGCCGCCCGGTCTGCCGTCACCCCCACGAGGGGCAGCAGGAACCGCTGCACCACGATCAGGCCGAACACGAGGGCCAGAGCCAGAAAGGCGATGGAGATCAGCTGGAAGACGGCCCATCGCAACCCGCTCTGCCGTCGCACCCGATCGCCGAAGAGTACGTCCTTCAGCGTCGCTCGGACTACGGAAGGCCAGTGAACGGGGTGATGGAGCGACGGGCTCCTACCTCTCCGCCACAGCAGGACCGTGCTGAAGATCCCCGGAAGCATGACGAGCATCGACACAGAGAACATCCACCAGTGGACCGTCCATTTCTTCCTGTACTCCCAGCCAAAGAAATCGTCCTGGGGGTACCCGCTCGAAACGTGACACTCCCGGCAGTCCTTTCCCGTGGCCCGTACGAGGTCTTCACCCTTTCGGTGGTAGAGTCGGGGAGCGATTTCTGCGATTGTCAGGTTCTTCTCCGGCACCCGAAAGGCTTCGGCGCCCTCTACCTCCGGCACCTCGAGCGTGCTCCGGTCAACAGCGGCAGCTTCGCAGGGAGCCATCCAAACGAGGACGCAGACTACGGTGGACATCGCGAGGGAGCGGTAGTGACCCAAGCAACCCCTCAGCTCCGTGTTTGTATGCAATCGAGGGCGGGAGATTGCGTCGCTAACGCTCGCAAGATCCGATCTTTGTTCTGGCTTCATCTTCATCGTCCTCGAATCCGTACTCCCATGGCAGCGGGGTGGAGGCGCCTGACCCCCGATCCCTGATCCCTGACCCCTAAGATCCTTCCCTTTCGCCTTTCGCCCCTGTCCTTTCGCCTTCCGTGACTTCCAACATGGGCAGCGGAGTTACCTGCACGTAGTCGTCTTTGACTGCATGGTAGTGACATGCCTGACAGTAGGCCATCTTCGGTCCATGACCGAATTCCTTGGACTGTTGCTCATGAGAAACGTTCCTGTGGCAGTCGGTACAAAGGCAGATCCGTTTCTTCAGGTGCCAATCGAACATGAGCTGTTCGAGTTTCCATCTGTAGACTCTGGGTTCCGACCGGCTACCCGGGGCCGCCGGGATTCGAACCGTTACGACCTTGTCGATCGGCCGCCCCTGCAGCACGCTGCCGTGACAGCCCATGCAGTTCGGATTGACCGTCTCGGCATGGGCGGAAAAGGCTCCGCAACGACCCTTCTGTCCCGGCAATAGCCCGTGACACTGTTTGCACGTGACCCCTGCGGCGTGCCGCTCCGAGGCCTCCCACATCAGAGCCGGCCCGGAAAAACGATGGCACTCCAGGCAGTAGTCTCGATTTTCTCGCGTGAAAAGAACCGTTCCGTAAAGGAAATTGACCCCCAACAGCGCGGCCGCGACAAGAAAACAGAACACCAGGAATCGTCTTCGTCTCTGCGCGGCCCGATCGAGAGCCTCGCCGATTTCTTCGGCAGCGTTCTGTTGCTCGACTGAGTCCTTGCTCGCTGTCATGGCTTCCTTCGACCTGTTTCCCGGTTCGGTTCTGCCTCGTCCGGCCTTCTCAACCCTTTGCCTTCTTTTCCAACCCCTTCAGAGCCACCCTCGTATCCATCCACCCTGGGGCCTCCCGATGGGGATCCTCCGGCCAAGGAACGACCCTCCGAGCGTTGGCGCCGTAGGACTCCTTTGCCCACCAGCGCATCGGTTCACGGGATTTCCGATTCGGGTCGCTCTTGTCCGGGCAAGGCACCTCTGATCCCCTGTCCCACGCCGACACCGCCATGGCCACGGCCTCCGGATGTATTCCCTCGGTAAGCCTCACCCGTGTTCGAATCTCACCGGCAGGCCCAATGACCGCGACCCAGTCGCCTTCACTCAGACCGAGGCCTTCTGCAGCCTTCGGGTGGACCATCAACGGTTCCGCATGGTCGATCTCATCTACCCAGTCGCAAGGTTGGTCCGTTCCGCCTCGTGTAGGCGAAGCGTAAATGAGGAGGGTCTTCTGATCCGAAAGGGTCCCACCCCCTTGTGTCTCGCCGAACCTCTCGGCAACACGAGGCACGCTTTCGGATACCACGGCCCTCACACGAACCTTCTCTTCGTTCCTGTTGGTCTTCCGGCTTCCCTGGACCATGAGGAAACCCTGCTTCTTCGCCTTTCGAAACGCGCCCACCGAGGTCCCCTTCGAGAAGCTCCTCGTCAGTAGACGACGGTAAAAGTCCTCCACATCCCGGAAGGAGAAGGCCTCGGCCCACTTCCCTCCAAGCCCGCCTGCAATCTCGAGCAAAAGCTCGTCGAGGGAAAGGCTTTCCACCGCCTTGGAGCAAACCGGCTGTTGCAGGCCGACCCATGGTGCAGGGCCCGCTTCCGCGCAGGACCGGTGAAGCGCCCAGGACTCGAGAAATGTCGATGCAGGCAACACAAGATCTGCGAGCCGGGCGGTCTCGTTCCAACCACTCGACAGTGCTATGTGAAAGGAAACCTTGTTCTCGTCGCTCAGGGTCCTGACGGTCCCGGCCGGGTCCGGATCCGTCACCGCCGGGTTGGCGTCATGACTCAAAAGACAGCCGATCCTCTCGTTTCGCCTTTGCAGATCCCAGAACAGGGTTCCCCTCCGAACAGACGCCTCCCGTGTCCTGAGGGGCAACGGATCGGGCTGTCGCCATTCCATCCTCCCGGAAGCACCGAGTCCATCCCCACGGCCCGTTCCGCCGACCAGCAGGTTGAGAAGGAGAATCGCCTGGGCATCCTCCAGGCCTCCCTGTCTTGCAGTGACTCCGCTTCCGGAGATCGCAACCGGCCTGTCCGCTGCTGCAAACGTTTCGGCGGTCCACCGAATTCGCTCCGCAGGGACCTGACACAAAGACCCGGCCTTCTCGGGTGTCCAGGGAGCCAGCGCCTCTGCCAGGGCGTCACGATCGATGTCTGTCTCTGCTTCAAGGAAGGACCGGTCTTCCCACCCGTTCTTCACGATCTGATGCGCCAGCGACAAGGCGAACACCCCGTCCGACCCGGGTCGTAGCGGGATCCACGTATGACTGGCGGCCGCCGTATCGGAGAGCCGTGGATCCAGCGTGATCCACGCAGCACCTTTGTCTCGGCCCTCTGCCCACAAACGGGACGTTCCCACCAGACGCCGGATGCTTCCAAGGGGGTTGGCTCCGAAGTTCAGGATTCGGTCTGCGTCGGCGAGGTCGGCATGTCCTTCGAAACGTCGCCCGAAGTATCTGCGTGCCGCGGTCTCCACGGAGATCTCGTGGCCGTCCGCCAGGGCCAGCAGACCTTGCGGATGAACCGACAGGAACCGGTCCACGAGCGGAGTGGCTTCCCGGTTCCGGACGCAGATCGCCAAGCCGTGGGCTCCTGGCTCACGCGACTCTGAGAGTCCGCTCGTTGATTCTGCTGCGATCTTGAGTGCCTCTTCCCAGGAGACCTCTTCCCAGCACCCCTCCCCTCTTTTCCCTATCCTTCGCAAGGGCTTCCGTATCCTGCAGGGCCCGTGAACCCGCTGGAGCGCGGCAGAGCCGAACACGCACAGAGCGCCTTGGTTGTAAGGATGGTCAGGGTTGCCGGCGAGTCCGACCAGCCGCCCTTCTTCCAGAAAGGCGAGCATCCCACAACCCGCCGGACAGAGCCCACAGGTCGTCGGGGTTCCCGGCGTCACCCTGCCGGTGAAGAGGGACACGTGGTTCCTGCCCGGGGCAGGCTCCGAAGCGAAGCATTGCCAGAAGAAGTCGGGGCCGAGCATCACCGAAGAGAGCCCCGCGACTCCCCCTTTCAGAAGTGTCCTTCTGGATAGGCCTGACATCTTTCCTCTCAATCCTTCATTACAGGAGAGGCAATATCTCTCCCACGTGAACCAGGTCCAGCCTCATGAAGAGGATGCCCAGAACGATCAGGAAACTCGCGATAAGCAGCGGCCCCAACTTCTGAAGCCGCGGGTGGAACAGAATGAACAGGGGAATCAGCTTTCCCAGGATGACTTCGATACCCACAAAATACGGCGCAAGCTCCCCAGTGAGAAGCACGCCCACCCCGAACCTGTCTTCCCCTCCGCCAACCGAAGCGACCAGCAGATCGATTCCGGTCAACAGAAGGTCCAGGACCAGGAGCCATCCCAGAATCCTGCCGAGTGACAGCAGAAGGCTCCCTGATTCACCGGAAGGTTCGAGGGATTCGCCGCGCCACCTGCACAGGGCGGCAAAGACCAGGATCATCAGAGCCGTACCGGAAACGACCGCTGACACGAGAAACAGCACTGGGATCATGGAGCTGTGCCAGAGAGGCCGGGCCGGGCAGAAGGCAAGAATGAAGCCGGTATAGGCGTGTACCGAAACGGCAAAGGGGATGCCGACCAGCCCCCACCTCTTCGCAGCCTTCTCCCTGTCCTGAAAGATGCATGCCATATAGATCAGACAGAACAAGGGGTACGTAGTCAGAAGAAAGGAGCCCCATGTGATGGGAGATCCCGGATTCACGAAGAGGAACAGGTGCCACGACCTGAGGGGCTTGCCCACGTGAAGGAGCAGGAACAAGGGGGCCACGACGAGCATCAGTGTAGCCGTGATGATGGCCGGCCTCGAAAGGGCACGGTACTGGACCCTCCCGAAACCATAAGAAAGGGTCGACAGGAAGAAGGATCCCGCACTCAACCCTGTGAAGAAGATATATAGGGCGATCATGGCCCCGAAGGAGGCCTCGTGAGGCACGTTGTACAGGATCATGGGCTTCATGGGACCCTCCGCCCACGGGTTTCCGCCATCTCCTCATCCAGCCCGATATAGAAGACCTGCGGCCCGGTCGCATGCTCACCCAGCAGGACCTGGAGAGGCCGCCCGGCAAGGATACGGACGATCTCGCCCTTCGGGTCCTTGCCGTTGCCGATGATGCGAGCCCCGGTGGGGCACGCCTCGACACAAGCGGGCAGCTGGGCTGCATCGAGCCGATGATGGCAAAAGGTGCACTTCGAGATGATCTTCTTCTGGGGGTGCAGGTATCGGACCTCGTAGGGACACGCCGCCTTGCAGTACTGACATCCGATGCAGCGATGCGGATCCACCAGAACGATACCGTCCTCGCGTTGATACGTAGCCTTCACGGGGCAGACCGAAACGCAGACCGGATCTTCACACTGGTTGCAGTTGATCGGAATGTGGCCGCGCCGCACGTGAGGGAACCGGCCCTTCTCCACGGACTTGACCCATGTGCGAAAGACGCCGAGGGGAACATCGTTCTCCCGCTTGCAGGCCACCGAACAACTCTGGCATCCGATGCAGCGATTCGTGTCAATGACCATGGTCCAGCGAAGCGTCTTATCAGCCACTTACGCCCTCTCGTATCCTATTGGCTTTCAGCATACCCAAAGTAGATCCCCAGAAACGCAACGACCAGTGATCTCAAGGAGGTGAACATCTCCCCCGCAAGGGCCTCGCTGTCCTCCCCTGAATCGATCTTCGATCCGAGCGTTTTCAGCAATGCGTTGCATTCTATTGCCTGATCGACGAGCACTTCCTGCAAGCTCTCGGCAACACTCCCGGAGGAAGGGGTACCGCGACCTGTGAGCCTCTTCCAGATCGCTTCCACGAAGTGCAGGATCTTCTCCGGCTCGTAGATCTTCGCCCCGATCCGCCAGTGAACGCTCTGGCGCGCCATGGCGTTGGCGCGGATCCGCATGTTGCTGATCTCCCGCTTCAGGTCTTTGTGCAACCGCGGGGAAAGGATCTCTTCACCCATTTGCCGGCCTTTCCTCTTCTGTTTCTTCCTGCCCATCTCTGTTTCTACGGCCTGTTTGTCAGGGTGGACGTGCGACTGGATCCATTGATGGATGATGTCGTTTCCTTCCGGAAACCAGGGGTGCTCGAAATGAGGCCCGAGAAGCACCATGCGTCCCTTGCCGAAGAGCTTCTCACAGGCGGCGACCTTGCCCACATAGACCGTCTCTGCGATCTCCCTGTCGGTCAGGAACCGGGTCCTGTCGGTGAACCCGGTGTAGAAGGCCTTCGGAACGATATCCTGTGACAGGTTCAGAGGCGGCCCTCCGTACAGAGGCACGCTGATCTCCCTACCTCCCCAGACCGGGAAGTCTCCCTCCATGCGGACGCGCACATCCTCCCTGACGGGATGGTAGATATAGTCGCAGCCGTAGCGGGTCGAAAACTTCAAGGGCATCTGGTGCACCGGAGGAAGGTCGCGGGTCAGGTTATTGATCCTGCACTTGACGAAATTGAAAGTACTCAACGGCGCCTTGGAAGAATTCAGGGGTAGATAGGCCCCGGCACAGGACCCTATGTACAGCCCTCCCCGATCCAGGAAGTCCTGCAGGGCCCGAGCTCCCGGAGGTTCAAGGGCACGGGCCACGGCGAAGGTATCTCCTCCGGAAACGAGAAGCACGTCCTGTTCCGGAGCAAGCGAGGGAAAATCATCCTCCTGAATCAAGCGGACACAGCCGTATCCGTACATCTCCATCAGGTCAACGAACCAGGTCCAGGAGTGGGACGCACCCTCCCCCACATAGACCCCCACGCGCAAGCTGTCCGAATGCCGTTCCATGCCCATCCCGGTTGCAGAAGACCTTTCTTTGAGAATCCCTCTCCCTAACTCAACCGTCCCAACTCTGCTTCAGTTTCTCCAGAGCGCCGTCCAGATCGGCTGAGGCCCAGGATGACGGAACAGTGTCGGTTGCCCCTTCCTGGGCATGTGTCTCTCGAACAAGCTTTCGTGCCTGCTCAAGGAGAGCTTCCGCCGTCAGGTCCTCCCAGTCGACCGTCTTTGCTCCCAGCTCGGCCATCTTCTCGATGGTGAACGTGGGCTGAAGCAGGGCGGCAATCGGACAGATCCCGAGGATCGAGGAGACCGCCATTCGATCGAGCCACCACTGGGCCCTTTCCGCCGGGTCATCACCCACGGATGCATCCTCCCATCCTCCACCCAGAGGGCTCAGCGGCACAGCATGACTGAAAACGGATACAGCCTGGATCAAACGCGCTTCGAGCGCGTCGGAAAGGGGCCAAGGAGCCGCTCCCTGTACGTTTTCCACTCCCGCCTCTCCCAGATCCACCCCCTGGTCGGCGAGGGACTGCACCCTCTTGACCGCATCCTCCGCCCCGGTCACTCCTTCCTTTTCGAGCAAAGCCCCGCACGCAACCGGATCCAGGCCCAGACGATTGATTTCGCGGAGCACAACCGGCAAACCTTCCTTCAGGAAGAGCAGCGAGATCACGCCCGCCGGGTCGGTCAGGAGGATACCAGGCTCGTCCTTCTTCGACTCCTCGAGTAAATCGGCAGGCTCATCGATCATCAGAAAGGTATTGGCCGCATAAGCACAATTGAATGAGGCGGAATGCCTGTGCACTTTCTGTTGGATCGGCGAAAGGTCGGAGGCGTCCACGCCCAGGGACTCCAGCAGGGCCACGAGCCCCTGTTTCTCGAAGATCGCACCCTTCCTAAGTTCGCGCTGAACCTCCAGACAATCCTCGAACAGCTCGTCCGTCACCTCGAGGCTTCCCAGGCCGCGCATGGCGATCGCCTTGAGCTTTCGTTCGCCCATGGCCAGCCCCATGCCGAAGACATCGCGGCTCCCCCAGGCGCTTTCCGACACCTGCGAGATCTTGCACCCCTTCTCTGCCGCGGGGCCGATCCCGATGAGTTGAACATAGTCGTCTCCATGCTCGAAACGGAGCTTGTCCGTCGTCTCCCACACATCCTTGCCCCAGACATCCTCTGCGTCGGCCACCTCCGCAAGCTCGTCATGGAGCCAGAGTCGGACCGGCTTCTCGGATTCGCCGAGAAGGACCACAAAGTCGTAGCCGCTGTACTTCAGCTCCACCGCTGTCTGCCAGGACAGGGGCACGTGGCACACTCGGCCGGTGAGCGGGCTCTTGCCGGTCATCACTCCTGCACAGCTGCTCGGCACAAACGTACCGGTGAGCAGACCCGTGCCGAAGATGATCGGGTTCCGATCGGCATGCTGCTTGTAGAGAGCCAGGTTGATCGCGGCCCCACCGATGTGCTCGGTGACCATCTCCTCGGTGAGCTCCTCTTCTTCGCAGGTCCCCTCGTTCAGGTCCACGAGGAGAATTCTTCCCATATAGGCATTCTCAAGGTCCATGATTCACATCTCCCTCTCGAGCGTCTCAGGATTCCACCATGGTGAGGCAACCGGTCGGACAGGCCTTCACGCAAAAGGGCTCGTCCTCGTCTTCACACAGGTCACAGGGCGCGCGCATCAGAATCGGCTTGCTGCTCGCCCCGGCCCCTTCGACCTGTTCCCCCGGAGGAACGACTTCCGGGCCCTCGGGCCGGGCCAGGAGGAGATCCTTCTCCCTCTTCACCATCATGCCGAAGTAATCTCTCTTTTCGGCGCGGTGCAGCATGAGGCTCGCTCCGATCGCGGAACAGTCCGTGTCGTGATGGTAGTTGCACGCATATTCGCAGATCCTACAGCCGATGCACTTAAGACTCTCTACGGCCAGCTCCATCTCTCCATGCACCTCCTTCCCGCAAAAACCTTTCCTTCTTTCCTTGGTCTCTCTTCCCTTCTCCTGAGACTACGGTGCGTCAGGAGATCTTCTCCAGAACGAAACAGGTGACGATCCCGGTATCGCCATGACGAAACCCGCCACCGTTATGGGTCAAGCCGATCCTCGCATTCGGCACCTGCCTGTCCCCGCACTCCCCTCTCAACTGTTGTACGATTTCACAGATCTGGCCAGGCCCCGTGGCCCCAAGGGGATGTCCCTTGGCCAGGAGCCCTCCACTCGGGTTGACGGCCACCTGTCCGCCGATGTTCGCTCCGCCTTCCTCTACGAATCGGCCCCCCTCCCCCATCTTGCAGAACCCGAGGTCTTCGTAGTGCTGGATCTCTGCAAAGGTGAAACAATCGTGCACCTCGGCAAGGTCGATGTCTCCCGGCCCGAGACCGGCCATCTCGTATGCTTCCCGCGCAGCGCGCTGGGTGGTGTCCGCGCGAAGATTCGCATCGTCCTTGTATGTGCCCGATCTTTGCGCCGCGGCGCGAACACGCACCGGCCTACCCGAAAAACGCTTCGCTACATCAGCACCGCACAACACGACGACCGCGCAGCCGTCACTGATGGGGCAACAGTCGAGGACATTCAGCGGATACGAGACAGGCCTGGAATTCAGCACCTGCTCGAGGGTCACCTGTTTCTGGTACTGGGCTTTCGGATTCAAGCTGCCGTGGTAGTTGTTCTTCACCGCCACCTGTGCGATCTGTTCCCTCGTGGTGCCGTACTGTTCCATGTGCCGGAGGGCGGCCATGGAGAACACACCTGGAGGGAAAAACCCCATCGACCCCTCCAGCATCAGGTCGGCCCCTCCAAGGCGGGAGAGCATCTGAAACTGGTCCGGGCTCGGCGAGGTCAGCTTCTCCACGCCGATAGCCAACGCCACCTCGTAGAGCCCGGACTGAAGGGCGAGCCATGCTTCCCGAACCGCGTTCGAACCGCTGCCGCAGGCATTCGCGACGTTCGTGATCGGGATGCCGGTGATGCCCGCCTGTTCGAGGGCAATCTGTCCGGGCAGCATCGGTGTATCGGGAGACATGGCCTCGGTACCGCAGTAGGCGATCTCGATGTCGGCAGGTTTCGCTCCGGCATCCTTGAGTGCACCGAACACCGCCTCCTCGGCCAGTTCACGAACCCCCAGCTCCGGTAATTTCCCGAACCGAGTCATTCCAATGCCGACGATGTATATTTCCCGCATCCCCCTAGCTCCCATTCAAAGCTTGTCGAGAGAAGATCCCTGCTATGCTCCGCCACCCCCAAGGTGAAAGGTAAAAGGTATAAGGTGAAAGAAGCATCGATGAATCGTCCTCGGATCGCAAAGGTCCTCCAAGGGTCGAAACACCTTATCAAGCGTAGTTCCTTTTGGCTTTCTCCTTATACCTTTGACCTTTTACCTTTCACCTTTAGTCGTCTAGCGGCCTGAACTTGTAACATATGATGTCGTTCTCGTACCGGTCCGTCATCATACGATCGATCACCATCTCCATGTCCATGCCGGTCTTCAGCCTCTCCTCAAAGGGCTCGCAATCCGTGAACAGTGAATAGAGCATGATTCCTTCGGGGAGCATGACGTAACCGAAGGCGTAAGGGATCGGAAATCCCCGCAGGGGGTCGTGTGAGACCGAATAGCTCACCAGCTTTCCCCTCCGGCTCAACGGCACCTGCTCCATCTCGTCCCACAGCATGCAGTCCATGCAGGCCCTCTTGCTCGGGAAAAAGACCCGGCCGCACTGCCTGCAGCGGCTGCCCACCACCTCGATCGTGCCGTCCTCCCTCCTGGAGAAGAACTTAGAATCCACCAGAACGCCCCTGTCGGCTCGCTCCATGCTCATCCCTTCCCCCTGCGGCCCTTTCGGGAAGCCCTACTGTTCTCTCCCTGACGCTTCCTCTCCCCTGACCCGGAAACGGTCTTACCGACGTTCGTAGCCGCTTTGTCGCCCTCTACGCTCCACAACGGGAAGGGGAGTTGAAGTCTCGCCTTGTCGAGCCAATCCTGGAATTCCCTGGACGGCTCCTGAGAGAAGACCTCTTCAAAAAACCGCTTTCCTACTTCGACCATCTCGTCGCTGTAGAGGCCCGGCTGCGTTTCGATCTGCCCCTGTTCCACCAACTCGATCATACGAGCGAGCCAGAGAAGACGTACCTCCACATACAGAATCCCCGCGTACCCGATCAGTCGCTGATAGGGGCTCACGGATTCTTCATACGTGTCGCGGACCCCCCGGATCTCTTCCAGGATGCGGGAGTGAAGATCCCGTTGGGTATGCAGATGCTCGAGGACCTGCTCGCGTGAAAGCTTGTTGAAGAAGAAGACCTTGAGAACAAAGGGCTCTTTCAACTCCTCGAACTTGGTCACCGGCTCGCAGAGCCACTGGCCGAATCGCTCGCGCCCTTTTTCGGTAATCGAATAGAGATGCTTGTTGGCCGTGCCCTTCTGTTCAACCACCTCCAGGCTGATCAGACCATCTTCGTGCATCTTCTTCAGGGTCGGATAGAGCTGACCGTCGCTCACGCTCCAGAAATGCCGGATCACGTTCCGGAAGAACTGTTTGATGTCATACCCGGTCATGGGCCCGTCGTCGAGCAGGCCCAGCATGGCTTCGCGCAGAGACATGGATCGTTCGGCTCCGGAAGGGTCGAAGGGTCTTCGCGACCCGCACGCAACCCATTGGTTAGAGTGCCCTCTATTAGAGGTATATTACAATTAACACGCTCCGTTAGTGCGGGTCAAGGGGAAAGTCGTACAACCAGAAAAGTCCATTTAAATCAATTGGTTTTGGATGCTTCCAGAAACTCTCGGATCTTTCTGTCCTCCAGGAGAACATGCATGATCAGCCAGTCCATCAGGAACTGTTCAATCTCCCGGAGGTTGAACCGCCCTGTCTCCGAGTGCCGGGCGTGGAGGTCGAATATCTCTTGCACAAGCTGCCCGTGCCTGTCCGAATGCCTCGCACGATGCTTCCTTCTTACTGCGGAAGGCTTTCGAGCAGGCGATCCAGCTCCCGTTTCTTCTCTACGTAGGTCCTTTCCGCGATCATTCCATCACGGCGGAGTTCCTCCAGGAACTGGAGTCGCTCCTCGACCTCTGCCCTGGTTGGTGTCTCCGGATCGGGTAGCGTGAAGCCGGCACCCACCGCGGAGTCGAGATCGTCCGACAGGTCCGGCATCGTCCTCTTGATGATCGCCTCGTCTTCGATGCCCCATGGCCAGGAAAGATCCAGCCGGATCCAGTTGGTGTAGGTACTCGAACCGAGGACGCCCGAGCCCGCCCTTTCCACAAGAGACTGC
This sequence comes from bacterium, assembly GCA_028277985.1. Lineage (GTDB taxonomy): Bacteria > Desulfobacterota > DSWW01 > DSWW01 > DSWW01 > S015-6. The sequence goes on from JANQFG010000015.1 coordinate 56,339, forward strand.
CCGTCGCCTGCGACAAGGGTCCAGCTCGTTCGCATGGGCGATTCCGTGGGATCGGCCCTGTTCGGCTCGTAGTCGGACTCTTCTGCGCCGCCATCCTCTTCGAATGCAAGATTCCGGAAGGCGATGTTCAATCTGCCCTCCTTCCGAAACATGATCCCGTCGGTCAGGAATGTGCGTCGAAAGACTTTCAAGGAACTCTGGGTGTGCACAAACGAGAAGTCCACGGCCTGGTCAACGCCGGCTCTCGCAAAAGCGCCCTGGATGTGCTTGAGGAGGGCTCGCCTCTGAAAGGCAGGGAAAGCCTCTTTCGATTTCCCGCCTCCGAGGACCACCTTCCCCTTCTTGTACAGGACCGATTCCAGCATGTCATCCAAAACCTCCGCGTGAACGTTCCACGGATGATCGTAGCTTCGCGGCTCGGTCTCACCCGACTTGTCCTGTCTCTCGGCAAGTCGGATGTGCATCTTGTCATCTCGATAGATCTCCTCGTACTGGACCCTGGCTCGAGAGCAGCCGATCCCCATCACAAGGAGACACAGGAACGTCGGAAGGAGGATCTTCCGAGCCCGCAAAGGGCTCCCCGGCCTCTCCTTTATGGACAGAACCCCGGCCGCGGCCGGACGGTTCAAACGGCAGATATCCGGATGTCGATTCGATTTGTACATCCCCTCTCCCCTTCTGGGCATTTGCATCCGTCCCTATCGAGCCGAATGTACCACGGTCTCAACCGGCAATCAAACCGTGGAGCCCCAATGGTTGCGCCCCAACCATTGGGGCGAAATCACGCCGAAGCCACTGACGCAAGATATAAGAATCCATGCGTGTCACGGCCAAAGCGGTCGTCCCCCGCGAAGGCGGATGGAGCCCCAATGGTTGCCTTGCAATCTTGCCCTGGACTCTCTACAATTTTCGGCCAGGAAACCTTACGAAAGCATTCTTCGCAATGGGAAAACGAATCCGGCGGACCGATTCAACGAGCCCGACCAAAAAGAGCCGAAAAAGGGCCGGCTCTCCGCCCTCATCTGACCGGTGGGAAAGCAGAATCCTGCTCTATCTGGAAGCCGAGGACCCGAAGCTTCTGGACAAGGAAACACAGAAGGTCTATCGCAAGATCGATGGAACCGGCGCGAAGGTCCAAGGGCCGATGCCCTTACCTGTCCAACGGCTGCCCGAGAGTCAGGCCTTCCCCGACAAGGATCGGATCCACCGCCGACTTTTCCGTATCCTCTTCCCCACGGAGAAGACGGTTTCGTTGCTCGAGAAGCTCGCCCTGTCCGGATCCGTACAGACGTCCATCTCTGTGGAAGAAATCCCGCCGGTGGAAACGCCGTAGCGGGCACCAGGAAGAGACAATGGAGGAAAGCATACGATGACAAGGTCCAGGATTCTCGGGATAGGGCGATTCCTCCCGGAACGCCGTGTGACGAACTTCGATCTCGAGAAATTGTTCGAAACAAGTGACGAGTGGATCCAGCAACGGTCAGGAATCGTCGAGAGGCGCTACGCCGACGAGGGGGTCTACTGCTCAGACCTCGCTCTCGAGGCAACCCAGAGGGCCCTCGAGAACGCGAAGATGAAGGCGGAAGAGCTGGACTTCATCATCCTCGCCACGTTGAGCCCGGACCACCACTTCCCGGGAACGGCCTGCTATCTCCAGGCGAAACTCGGTGTGCCGGAAGTGGGTTGCCTCGACGTGCGAAACCAGTGCAGCGGATTCGTGTACAGCCTCTCCGTAGCAGACGCCTTTGTCCGAATCGGGATGCATAAAAGGATCCTCGTGGTCGGCTCTGAAGTCCATTCCAGTGCCCTCAGCTACACGAAAGAAGGAAGGGACGTGACCGTTCTCTTCGGGGACGGCGCGGGCGCAGTGATCGTGGGGCCATCGGACGACCCGGAGCGGGGCATACTCTCTTCTCACCTTCACGCGGACGGACGATACGCGGACGCCCTGAAGCTCGAAGTCTGGGACATCAGCAAGAAGCCTTACATCACGCCGGAGACGATCGAGGAAGGCCACATATGGCCGAAGATGCGAGGCAGAGAGGTCTTCCGGATGGCGGTCACGAAGATGCCCGAGGTGGTCGAAGAGGCCCTGGCCTTCAACGGACTCTCTCTCGACCAGATCAAACTCTTCATCCCGCACCAGGCGAACCTCCGCATCAACCAGTTCAGCGCAGCGAAGTTGGAGGTGCCGGAAGAGAAGTTCTTCAGCAACATAAACAAGTACGGAAACACCACGGCCGGATCGATTCCGATCGCCATGGGGGAGGCCCTCGAACAAGGCGCCTTTGGTGAGGGGGACTACATCGTTCTGGTCGCTTTTGGCGCCGGCTTCACCTGGGGGGCGACGGTCATTCGCTGGTGATTGTTCGATCCCTGTTCCGTGTTGGAGTCCTTGCGCACCGTGGTCGTCCTCGTCCTTCTTCCTCGTCCTCGAGCGTACGCAGCGCCTTCTTCAGGCAAACGAGTTCATCCATCCTGTCTCGCCGGTAGGGATAAGGGGCACGTTCCTCCGTATCGAGGGGGAGGACGAGGACGATCGAGGATCACGCGTTAGTCGACGTCTCGATCTTCAGCTTCTTGAGCTTGTAGCAAAGGACCCGGGGACTGATCCCCAGTTGTTCGGCCGCATCCTTCTGGACCCAGTTGTTCTCCTGCAGCGCCGTCAGGATCAGCTCTCTCTCCTGCCGTTCGAGATATTCCGGCAACGAGAGTTGAGCCGGCTTGAGCCCGGACAGCCCGGGCAACAGGCCCTGGTGGGCTTCCTCCTGCGAGAACCCGGCCCATTCGAGATCTTCCAGCGTCAGCGACCCCCCCTGTGAGAGAACCACGGCCGCTTCGATGATGTTCTTCAACTCGCGAACGTTGCCGATCCAATCCGACTCTGTGAGGGCTTCGATCACGCCTTCTCCCCAGGTCAAGGGATCCTTCCTCATCTTGTGGGCAAAGGTCTGGAGGAAGTAGTCGGCCAGCAGAGGAATGTCTTCCTTCCTCTCCCTCAGGGGCGGAAGATCGATCTTCAGCACCGCGAGCCGGTAGTAGAGATCCAGACGGAACTCGCCTTTCTGGACCTGCTCTTTCAAGTCCAGATTCGTGGCACCCACGACCCGGACATCGACCTTCTTCATGACACTGTCCCCGACCCGCTTGATCTGTCCCGACTGCAGTACCCGCAACAGTCTGGTCTGCAGGTCCAGAGGGAGGCTGCTGATCTCATCGAGGAAGAGCGTCCCCTCGTGGGCCATTTCAAAGAGACCCATCCGGGTTTCCGTGGCGTTCGTGAAAGAACCTTTCGTATGACCGAACAGCTCGCTCTCGATCAGGGAGCCGGGCGTTGCCCCGCAATCCATGACCACGAAACGCCTGTCTCTTCGCCTTCCGTTGTAGTGAATCATCTGGGCGACCAGTTCCTTGCCTGTTCCGCTCTCACCCTGGATGAGGACGGTGGAGTCGCTCTCGATGATTCTCTCCAGCAGCGGGTAGAGGGCCTTCATGTTCGGGCTGACCCCGTACACACCCGGGAAGTATTTCCCGATCTGGCCGGCGGCCGGCTCCTGCCTTCGGCCCCTCTCCGCCAGGGCATCCTCGATCTCCGTGAGGAGGTGCTTGCCCTCGAAGGGCTTTGTCAGGTAATGGAAGGCTCCGAGTTTCATGGCGTCCACGGCGCTCTGAATCGTGCCGTACGCCGTGAGCATGATCACGGGCACATCCCACCTGAGCCTCTGGACACGCTGCAGGAATTCCATTCCATCCATGTGAGGCATCCGAATGTCGCTCACGATCACGTCGAACTCCTTCTCCTTCACGCACTCCAGCGCATCGCGCGGATCGGACTGGATCTCCACGTAGTAATCGTTCGCCTCGAGCCGGGTACGGATGACCTCCAGGATGTTCGTGTCGTCGTCGACGACCAGTATGTTCGCCATGGCGTTTCACCTCTGTTCGCGGCGCTCTCCCGGGGCTTCCCCTACTCCCCGTCGAGAAGATGTCTCTTCTGTTCCGTCTCCCGATGAATTTCTTCCAGTTTCTCGATCTTGTACTGGAGGGTCTGGATAACCTTTTCCTGTTCGCTCACCTGCAGGGTCAGATCCTTGATCCGCTTTTGCTCCTTCTGTGCCCGCCGGATGTGACTGGTAAGGATCTGGACGATTCTCTCCGCGTTCTCCCGATAGGGTCCGCCCGGGTTCTGGTCCGCATACGCCTGGAAGTAATCCCTGCATTTGCGCATCCTTCCGAGATTCTCCATGTCCAGGAGCTTGATCACACCGAGGGCAAACGCGATTTCCGGTGCTACCTCCTGGTTGTCTTCGCGCTCTGCGATCCCGGACAAGGTTTCGCGGGCACCCTCGAAATCTCCGTTCTCGAGCTTCGTCATGGCGAAACGGAACTCCGCCTCACGAAAGGATACGGCTTCCTGGTCGTTCCGCGTCTCGAGATCCGGCTCTTCGACCCGGACCTCTTCGAACGGCCCCAGGCAGGAAACCGCCAGGAGGAGTATCCAGCCCGACAGGGCAAAGCCGATTCGCCTCCAAGCGGCAAGAACTCTCCTGCCTCCGAACGTCTCTCTTCTCTTGTCCAAAGCAACCCCCTAGGGATTCTGTAGTTGAAGTCTGCCACCACTCACTTCGTCGCGTGCGCTCTTCTCCTTCGTCACCTCCAACTGGGGGAGCACGAAGACAAAGGCGGCTCCTCCTGTAGAAGAGTCCTCCACCCAAATGCATCCTCCATGGGCCTCGACGATGTGCCTCGCAATCGTCAGCCCCAGCCCGCTCCCCTGGTTGGAACTCTTCTTGATCTGATAGAACTTGTCAAACACCCGGTTCCATTCTTCTTTAGGAATGCCCTCTCCCGTGTCGAAGATCCCGATCTTGAGCCACTGTTTCGATGCTTCGACCTTCAGCCCCTCCCTGACCCGGTCCGGAAGCGATTTGGCCGGGGTGCTCTCGACACTGAACGTCACTTCTCCTCCCTGGGGAGTGTGGAAGATCGCGTTGCTCAGCAGGTTGGTCAGAACCTGCTCGAGGCGCTCTGCATCCGCAATAACAGGCGGCAGAGGGTCGGGCGTGTAGGAGGCCGAGAGGCGGACCTGCTTCTTGTCGGCAAGAAGACGAAAGGTGTCGAGCTTTCTCTGCAGGAGGCTCTGCATGTCGAACCGGGTAGTGTACAGTGGTGTCAGCCCCCCTTCCATGGTCGTCAGGTTCAGGATGTCCTCCACGAAGCCGGTCAGCTTCTCGATGCCGGCCGCATTGATGAGGAGGAGCCTTTTTTGTTTCGGGCTGATCGGCCCGACCGCCCCTTCCAGCATGAGGCCCACCGCCTCCTTCATGGAGGTCAGGGGTGTCTTGAGCTCATGGGAAACAAGGGCCATGAAATCCGCCTTCATATCATCCAGCTTCTTCAGTTGATACGCCATCTCGTTGAACGAATCGGCGAGGTCCCCGAGCTCGCCCTTGGTGGCGAGATCCACCCGGTGCATGAATTTTCCTTCCGCGATCTCGTGCGTCCCCTTCCGCAACAGATCGATGGGCCGGGTGATCGATCGGATCAGCAGGAAGGAGAGCAGGGTTGCGGCCATCAGAGAGATGACCGCCCCGAGGAACACGAGCTGAAAAGCCCTGTGCTCCAGCAGATTCATCTGGGTAATGCGCAGGTCCATACGCTCCTGGTTGAGCTCGAGAAGATGGCCGAGCAAATGGCGGACCTCCTCCAGCGGCAGATCCGACACACTCTCGATGGCCGACGGTTCCTCCCCGGCTACAAAAGGGTCCCTCTGTAAATAGTCTTCAAACTTCTCTCTGAGTTCCATGAAGGTGGGCACTTCCTCCTCGGACAAGCCGAGCTCTTCGAGCCGGGACAGCTGTTTGCGGAAGGATCGGGAATCCTCACGAAACATGCGCCCGTATTCCGGTTTTTCGAGGAGGAAATACTTTTTTCGGTTCCGGTCCATGGAGACCAGCAGATCGACCAGGGTACGTTCCGTCTCCCGCGCCTTGAAATCCTTCTCCACGATCAGGGCAAAGAGGCGCTTCGAGTACCAGCTCACCCCAAATGTGAACGCGAGGCTTGTCACGACGAGAAATACCAGCAACCCGGCGAACAGATACACCCGGAAACGGTATCCGCTATTCTTGAGCCTATGCCAGATCTTCATTCCATTCTTGCTTTCTCTAGGGGCTTCTCATAGACCCTTGCCGGGATCTTACCCCCCACCGATTGCCCACCTGGGTGAATCGCGTGCGACTGCGGCCCGAGAGGGGATGCAGCCCTAGGGGAAAAAGTCCATGATCCTTGCGGATGGGGGGCATGCATGTGCTCCCTGGGGACCAGGGGAACCTGCACAGGGCTATTGAGAAACATGCCGATGCTGGACGTGGCACCTGGAGTCAGTTATTTGCTGCCGCAACGGCCGGGGATATCTATTGACTTTTTTGTCTCTATGAATAGAATTGGACTCTTTTGCCGATTCAGGCACTCATTATGCCAAAGTCAAGGGGAGAAGACAATCCTGTCGCCTGCACAGGGGGTCCGGATACTTTTTTCGTAACAGAGTGTCATTCTTCGAACACCCGGTCAAGGCTGCGGCAGGCCAAGAAATAGCGTAACCATTTGAAATTGATCTGTTTTTCTCCAAGACCGTCGTTTCATCTTTTTCTGGCGCAAAATTTGCTTCGTTTTCCGGGTCTGAGCAAAGCTGTGGAAATCACAATCGGGGTGACTCCATGCTTCTGAAGACGGAAGAACAGAAAAACAGGCGCTGGAAACACCTCCGGCCGGTTCCGATCGGCCGGGCGGCTCTTCTCCTCTGCCTCATGATCCTCGCTCCCGGCACCGCTACCGCCTACGAGATGATCGAGACGTCCGATTTCGAGTCTCTGTACGATCCCGGCGTTCCGGCCTCGGTCTCGGTGGAGTGGTCTTACCCTACCGGGTTCTCTCTGGGCATCCACAGTGGCTACAAACTACGTTTCGGTGACGAAGCCCCGGTGGCAAGCGAGACGCGCAGCATGAACACCTTCCCTTTGTCCTTCTCGGTGAAGTACAACATCTATGAGACCCACAGGCTTTCCCAGTCCGTCGGGGTGGGCCTGGGGCCCTACTTCATGCACGAAGGGGAAATGCCGATTCAACTCAAGGATGTCGAGGTGACCGGCAGTTCGACCTGCAACACGGAGTGGATCTCTCACCTGTCTCGGGACGTCTACCTCAATGTGAAGATGATCTACACCCACGCCTTCCAAACCGTGGTCAATGAAATCCCTCTCTGGGACTTCACGACCTGGCTCGGCCTGAACTTCAAATGGTAGACCGGGCGTTCCGGCTCCTTGAATCCCACAGCCTCCCCGCGTAATCTCACCCTCATGATGAGGCATCGCGGCACGCGGAAGATTTCCAAGACAGCCACTAACCGAGTCTTCGCTGTTTTGACTTCCCGCCGGGATTCTGCTATCAGGGTCGGTTTAGACATTAACTCATTGGAATCTAAGCGCTTTCTTGATATGACCTCGTCTTCACGACTCAGACTCTCCCTGCTCTGCGGCTTCATTCTGACGGTCCTGACCGCCGGTTGCGGAAAGGTGATCGGACACTTCACTAGCCCCATCTTCGACGATCTCACACGTTCGTTCATGCAACAGGAAGATCTGGTCATCGCCGAACAGGGCACACCCGCCTTCCTCCTCATCCTCGACGGTTTGATCGAACACAGCCCCGAGAACAAGGACATCTTGCTTGCGGGTGCTCAGGCGTACTCCGCCTACACTGCGGCCTTTGTCGGATCCGAGCATCCCGACAGAAACAAGCGGCTCACCCGAAAGGCGAAGGACTATGCTTTTCGATCCCTGAGCCTGCACAGGAAACAGTTTTCCAGGGTGAAGGATGAACCCTATCCGGAGTTCGTCACCTGTCTGGACTCCTTCAGGAAGAAGGATGTCCCGTATGTCTTCTATACGGCTACAGCCTGGGCGGCTTGGATACAGGCCCGCTCCGACTCCATGGATGCGATAGCAGACCTTCCCAAGGTGCGTGCCCTGATCGAACGATCGATTGCGCTGGACGAAACCTTTTATTACGGAGCCTCTCACACCATCATGGGCGTTCTGCTGACCGTCCGGCCACCCTCACTGGGCGGAAAGCCGGAGGAGGCCCGCAGGCACTTCGAGAAAGCGATCGAGCTCGGCCAGGGGCGGCTCCTCACCACACACGTTATGTACGCGAACAGCTACGCAAAACTCATGTACGAAGGAGAGCTCTTCTTCGATCTTCTGAATACCGTCCTGGAATCGCCTGCGGACGCGGTTCCCGAGCTCACACTCGTCAACACCCTGGCAAAAGAGCAGGCACGCAACCTGATCGATGATGCCCGTGCAGAGGAGTACTTCGACTGAGTCGGTCGCCACGGGGAGTCCGCAGCCGATCCGGACCACCAGGATCCCTTCCGGTTGTTGTCTGCATGAACCTTTAGGAGCCAAGAAGATGAAAAGAACCATAACCGTGCTCGGGCCCATTCTGCTGGTCCTCGCGGCAGTATTCGCTGCCGACCCTGCCCTTGCCGTACGCATCAAGATCGCCACCAAGACGCCGGAGAACTTCAAATCGGCAAAACTCGTCAAGGAGATGGCCAAGGAGATCGAAGAGAAGACGGACGGAAAGGTGCGCCTGAAGATCTATTACGGTGGGGTCAAGGGCACGGGCCGAGACCTGCTCCTCAAGATGAAGAGCGGCGAACTTCAGGGCGGTGAGTTCACGGCCGGGGAAGCTTCTTCCGTGGTGAACGACCTCCAGATCATGAGCATCCCCTTCTTCTTCAAGGACTATGACGAGATCGACTACGTCTTCGAGCGTATGCGCCCCTATTTCGAGAAAGAGCTGGCGAAGCGCGGATACTTGGTGCTCGGGTGGATGGAGGTGGGCTTCGGCTATCTCATGTCCGTGGACCCGATCGCCAGCCGGGCAGACCTCCCCGGAAAGAAGGTCTGGATCCCCCAGGGCGATCCGATCGGGCAAGCCGGCTTCGAGGCGATGGGGGTTCCCCCGATCCCGATGACGATCTCGGACGTCATGGTTGCCCTTCAAACCGGTCAGATCGACACCGTTGGCAACTCCTTCGTGGGCGCCATCGCTCTCCAATGGCATACGCGCATCAAGTACATCACCGATGTCCCGCTCCTCTACATATACGGCATGCTGATGATCACCAAAGAGGCCTACGACAAGATCCCCACGGAGTACAGGGAAGAAGTCCGGGCCATCATTGAGCGGACCTTCCAACAACTGAGGGTGGACATTCGAAAGAACAACGCAGAATCAAGAAAAACCCTGACGAAGCAGGGTATACAGTTTGTGACTCCCTCGGCCGCCCATGTCCGGGATCTCGAGGGGGCGATGGTGGACGTCAAGAAAGACCTGGGCGGCAAAGAGTTTAAGCCGGAGACCCTGCAGCGCATGGAAGAGATACTGCAAGAGTATCGAGGTTCGAGACAGTAGGGGACAAGGAGCGGACAGGAGCACGAAAAGAGAGGCGAATCCTTGGGAGGGGCAACAGAAGTGGGGGAAAAGCCAAGGGACCCCTTCGCGTTCTTTGCGAAAATAGAAGACGGCATCCTGGTTCTGATTCTCGTGGGCATGGTCTTTCTGGCCTTTCTCCAGATCGTGCTCCGCAATTTCTTCGGGATCGGCCTGATCTGGATCGAGCCTCTGGTGCGTCAGATGCTTCTCTGGGTCGCCCTGGCAGGGGCGATGGTGGCGACCCGAGACCACAACCACATCACTGTCGATGCGGTCTCGCGTTTCCTGCCTCGGGGCCGGATCAAGTCTGCCGCCGGGCTTCTATGCGACACCTTCGCCGCGGTTGTCTGCGGACTGCTCACCTATTCAACCTTTCTCGTGTTCCAGAGGGAATTTCAGGACCCTTTGCTCGGCAACATCATGCCCGGACTCCCCCACTGGGCTTCCCTGCTGACCCTGCCGGTCGCATTCGGGGTGATGACGCTCCGCTTCGTTCGCTTCAGCTTCCTCTCGTTGCGGAATACTCTGAAGGGTGAAACCTCATGATCAGCCTGCTGGTCATCGCCGCGATCCTCGTGTGTCTCTTTCTCGGGACCCCGGTCTTCTGCGTATTTGCCGCGGCCGCTCTGTGGGGTTGGCACATGGACGGAACCAGCGTGTCCGTGGTGGGGACCGACCTCTTTCGGCTCTCGAGCAACTTCGTACTGATCACAATCCCCCTGTTCACCTTTGCCGGCTACCTTCTGGGTGAGAGCAATGCCCCGAAGCGACTGGTCAAATTCTCAAGGGCCTTCTTCGGCTGGATGCCGGGCGGTCTGGCCGTCGTATCCGTAGTCGTCTGTTCCCTGTTCACCGCTTTCACCGGGGCATCAGGGGTCACCATCGTGGCCCTCGGCGCCCTTCTCTTTCCTGCCCTGTTGCAGGACAAGTACAGTGAGAATTTCTCTCTCGGGCTCGTAACGACCGGCGGGAGCCTGGGCCTGCTCTTCGCTCCGAGCGTTCCGCTGATCGTCTACGGCGTGATCACCGAGACGCCCATCTTCGACATGTTCATTGCAGGGGCGCTTCCTGGGATCCTGATGGTCATCGTCCTGAGCACTTTCAGTGTCGTGGTAGCATCCAGGACAGGGATCGAACGATCTCCCCTTCGATGGAAAGCGATGGGGGAGGCCCTGTGGGAGGCGAAATGGGAAGCTCCTCTTCCGCTCATCGTCCTTGGAGGGATCTACTGGGGTGTTCTTGCGGTGAGTGAGGCAGCTGCGGTCACAGCCTTCTGGGCCTTGATCGTGGAGGTGTTGATCTACAGGGAGATTTCTTTCTCCCAGTTGAAGCAGGTCATCCGGGAAAGCATGGTAATGGTCGGCGGAATACTGATCATCATGGCCGCAGCCATGGCCTCCACGAACTACTTCATTGATGTGGATGTGCCTTCGATGATCTTCGACTTCATTCAGAAGTTCGTCAGCACCAAACTCCTGTTCCTGATCCTGCTCAATCTCTTCCTCTTCGGCCTCGGGATGCTCCTGGACATCTTCTCCGCTCTCGTCGTCGTTGTACCGCTGATCACCCCGATCGCACAGGAATACGGGATCAACATGGTCCACCTGGGCATCATCTTCCTGGCGAACATGCAGATCGGCTACCTCACGCCCCCCCTGGGCATGGGACTGTTCATTTCCAGCTATCGTTTCGACAAGGGAATCCTCAGGATCACCTTGGCCTGCCTGCCCTTCATCTCGATGCTGATCGGATCCGTGCTCGTCATCACCTACTGGGAAGGTCTCAGCCTGTTCTTGGTTAGGGCAATGGGCAACTGAGGGGGTCGAGACCCCTGCTCCTTACTCGTGCTCGTCGTCGTCCTCGTCCTCGAATTCGGGCAAGGGCATGGACTGTCTGGCCTTGTGGTTGGACACCAGCTATCAGCTGTTAGGTATCAGGCATTAGCTCCCCTCCACGGCCCTTATGGAAGCATATGCAGGAGGGCGGTTGGGAGGGCTAATACCTAATAGCCAGGTGACACAAGTCCATGATTCGTTCCAACCACCGAATGCTGCGCTGCCTCGCAAATCGGGCACGGGCATGCTCACGGGCGGGGTGGGGCATCTGGTGCGATCCCCTTGTTCCGTTTCGGTTTTCGCAGGGTGACTCGTGGAGGCTTCCCGAGTCCCCGCAGACGAACCCCTAGGGGCTTCAAGCGCAACTCTCCAGGGGAGGTGTTGCGTGGGGGCAACCTGTGTGATTGCCTATCGCGGCTGGATTGATGCAGGCCGACTTTGTAGAAACGGGGGGGCGACGGAGGCCAAGTCAATCAAGACGCGATAGGCAATCACACCCTACATTTGATCCGGCACCTCGATTCCGAGAAGCTCCAGGCCGGTCCGGATGACCCTGCCTGTCAACTCGCACAGGACCAGCCGGCTCTCTCGGATTCCGTCGGGGGCCTTGAGAAAAGGGACGTTCTGGTAGAACCGGTTGTACAACGAGGCAAGATCGAAAAGGTAGTCGGTCAGCTGGTTCGGTCGAAAGGAGGCGGCCGATCGGTAAAGGTGCTCAGGGAATTCCAGAATCATCTTAGCGACTTGCCGCTCCAATTCCTCTTCCAGGAGCACGGGTACCCCTTGAAGATCCCCCCCATCGTGTTCCTCTCGGTATTTCCTGAACACGCTCTGGATCCTAGCGTAGGTGTACTGGAGGTACGGAGCCGAGTTGCCTTCCAGAGACAGTGCCTTTTCCCAGCGGAACTCGATGGCTGATTGGCGGTTCTGGCTCATGTCCGCATACCGGAGGGCCCCCAGTCCGACCTTCCGGGCGATCTCCGTCTTCACCGGTTTGTCCAGACCCGGGTTCAACCTGTCCGCGACTTCGTAGGCCCTGCGTTCCGCCTCGTCCATGAAAGTGTCGAGGCGAATCACGTTCCCCTCGCGGGTCGAGAACTTGCCTTCCGGAAGACGCATGATCCCGAACCATATGTGCTCCAGTTCCACCTCGATGCCGATCCGACGGGCAACGGCGAAGAGCTGGCGAAAATGAAGCTGCTGTCCCTCATCCGTGACGTAGAGGATTTTCGAGGGGTTCCAACGCTCGATGCGATACAGCATGGCGGCGATATCGGTGGTTGCGTAATTGAAGCCACCGTCGCTCTTCTGGATGATCAAGGGAGGCAGATCTTCTTCTTCGAGGAATACCACCAGGGCGCCATCGCTTCGAGTCGCGAGACCCTTTGCTTCCAGGTCTGCCACGAGCTCCGGGAGGCGATCGTTGTAGAAGCTTTCGCCAAGAGTGACATCGAACGAAATCCCGAGCCGTTCATAGATCTTGTCGAACTCCCTGAGTGATGCCTGTACGAATCTCTCCCAGAGCTCGTGGTTCTCACGATCTCCTTGCTGGAGACGAACCAGTTCGTTCCGCGCCTGCTCCATCAAAGAAGGATCCTGCTGGGCCCGCTGGTACCCTTCCACGTAGACCCTCTCGAGCTCCTCGATCGGATCCTTGTCAAAGGCCTCGGGATCTCCGAGCTGGCGGTAGGCGACGAGCAAGATGCCGAACTGGGTTCCCCAATCCCCGATATGGTTGTCCGCCACGACGTCGAAACCGAGAAATCGGTGGATCCTGTCCAGGGCAAAGCCAAGGATCGTGGACCGGACGTGGCCGATGTGCATCGGTTTGGCCACATTCGGGCTCGAGAAATCGACCACCACGGCATGGCCCTTGCCCGGGCTTTCCACTCCCAGCCTTTCGTCCTGAAAGGCCTCGCCAACACGTTCGGACAGCCAGGCACTCGACAGCCGGAGATTCACGAAGCCCGGGCCCGCTACCTCCACCTTTTCCAGCCAGGGCATCGTCTCCAGTTTTGCAGCCAGGTTCTGGGCGAGGTCCCTTGGGGCACGTCCCAGTTTCTTCGCAAGGCTCATGGCCCCATTGAACTGATAGTCACCAAACTTCGGGTCCTTCGTTGGATTGACCCGAAGGTTCTTCGGATCCGAAATCGCACCGTCCACCATCTCGGCGAGGATCTCCAGAATCGGGTCGGAAATAGAGTCTACAATAGATGCCATCGTCTTCCGAGTGCCTCCCTGCTACCCATATTCGGACGCAATTGAAGTGCTATCCCTGTTCCGTGTCGCTCTTCTTGGGCGACGTCGCCCCCCCGTGTCTACTCTCCAGTTTAGCGCACGAAGGCTTCTGCTGAAGTATTGTGCGAGCAAAGTCGCCCTGCGAAGACCGCCCCGGAACAGGGATAGCACTTCGCACTCGATGTCTCAAAGAGAACGGTAGCCGCGGGAGGGCCCTCGGTGATCCTCTAACGGGCGCCACCCTACCACCGAAGAGAAGGAGCCGATCCCCTTTCTCTTCAACCCAGAAAAGTAGCATACGGGTCCGGAGAAAGAAAGACGCCCGGCATGGCAACCTCTCTTGCGTGCATGCCTTCACGCATCTTCGAATCACACCCGTCCGGACAAGGTCGCACCGCCTTGATCCCACCGACCAAAACCTTCAAAATGTATGGTTGTCCCAAGTTGCACAATGGCACCTCAGGCGGGGCGGGGTTTCCGCTTCGAGCCCGACAAGACAGGATCATAGCAGACTGTCAGCGGTTGATCAGAGTGGCGGGGAATCTGTGGACTCCGGTATTCCAAATCGATTTGGAATACCGGAGTCCACAGAAAGGCTGCACATGAGAGGCCCGTGAGGTCGTATCGATGTTCTTGTTAGCGAGGAAAACGAGTGAACTCTCCCCGGCCGATATCGAGCTGATCAAAGAGGCAGCAGGCGCACTGGCCAGGGCCGGCGAGAAGCTCGAGAAGGCCCTCCGGCAGCTTCGCGCGGCAGAGGATCTGCTGGATCTACACGCGGACGACCAAACTCCATCCACCCGCGAAGAAGCGATCGAGCAGTATAGGGCCGCCCGGACAAAGGCCGAGACCGCCCGCTATGTCTACATCATCCAACGGGAAGCCGTCGGCTTCCGGAATCACAAATTCCCGGACCTTATCTTCCCCCTCCCCCCTGCCCGGGAACTCCCTCGCTGAGGATTCTCCACAGGAAGGCTTTTCCACAGACGCATACAAAACCAGGGTTCGGCTCCGGACCACCCCACCCCCCATCGCCAAATGCAATACACTAAGGCGAGGACCATGATTGTATGCGTCAATGGCAGTTCTCGTCAGGATCGCAAGGATTCATGGGGCCCCGCCCCGCTGCAACGTCTTCGGAATGTGTCACGAACGGGGAGGGGTGGTCTTTCTGGCAGGAGCCCACTGGAACAACGAGAGAGGCCTTCGTCACTCTCGCGGGAAACTCAGGCTCCTTATGCAACTCCGATCAAGCCGGATGAGGTGCAAGGGGCATTGGGTACCATCACCTGTTCCGTTTCGGCTTTTGCAGGGCGACTCGTGGAGGCTTCCCGAGTCCCCGCGTGCATACAGAGGGACTTCGCGCCTTGCGCCCAAGTCTCGTGGCTGTGGGACGAGGGATTTCGTTGCCGGAACACGGAGGCCAAGAAAGGCGAAACGGAACAGGTGATGGTACCCAATTGATTAGCACACCTCCATTTGCTACGCTAATGTATTAAGACCGTACCAACGAAGGGAGCATCTTCCAGTGGGAACCGAACAAGGAAAAGTATATCTCGTGGGCGCCGGCCCCGGCGATCCAGGTCTCATCACACTCAAGGGATTCAGGCTGCTGCAGATGGCCGACGTAGTGATCTACGACCGCCTGGTTCACCCCGAAATCCTCTCCGAGATCCCGCAGGAGGCGGAGAAACTCTACGTCGGCAAGAAATGCGACCATCACACGGTCCCACAAGACGACATCAACGCCCTGATGGTCCAGAAGGCCCGAGAGGGCAAGAACGTGGTCCGCCTGAAGGGAGGGGATCCCTTTGTCTTCGGAAGAGGAGCAGAAGAGGTGCTCTATCTCGTGGAGGAAGGAATCGAATGGGAAGTCGTCCCCGGCGTTACCTCAGCGACCGCCGTGCCTGCCTACGCCGGGATCCCGATCACCCACAGGGAATTCTCTTCCATGGCCTCGATCATCACGGGTCACGAAACCTTTTCCAAGGATCTCACCCAGCTTCGCTACGACCTGATCGCTCCCAACGACAGCACGCTGGTCATCCTGATGGGCATGACGAATCTCAAGAAGATCGTCCAGGAACTCATCCATCACGGTCGCCCCCCCACCACGCCTATATGCATCATTACCTGGGGCACCTATCCGGAGCAACAGGTCCTGATTGCCACCCTAGAGGACATCGTAGAGAAGACAGAAGAGGCCGGACTGAATCCGCCCGGGATCATCGTGATCGGGGAAGTGGTTCGACTCCGGGAACGCCTCACGGGCAAGAAGGATTCATGAAGCCTTCAAACGAATCCACCTACCCGGTCTCCCTCGACCTAAAAGGCAAGCCCGTTCTGCTGGTAGGAGGGGGAGAGGTGGCCTTTCGAAAGGCCCGGGGCCTTGTCGGATCGGGTTGCCTGCTGACCGTTGTCGCCCCCGAATTCTCGCCTGCCTTCCTGGAATGGCTCGAACAGCATGAAAGCCGGGTTGAAGTGCGCGCCTACAGTGACGGCGAGGCTGCCAGCTACTTTCTCGTGATTTCTGCAACCGACGACGCAGGTGTGAACCGCAAGGTTTTCGCGGACGCCCAGGATACAGGCCGGTTGATCAACGTGGTCGACCAACCCGATCTCTGCAACATCTATATTCCCTCCCGAATCGAGCGCGGCGACCTCCAGGTAGCGATCTCGACCGGAGGGAAATGCCCTGCCTTTGCCCGATGGCTCCGACGAGAACTCGAGGGGGCCATCCCCGAACGATACGGTCTTCTCGTGGAGAGGATCGCAGCCATTCGTAGCCGCATGAAGGAGACCGTACCGTCACAGGACGCACGAAGGCGCATCCTGGAAAGGCTCCTTCACTCCGAGGGGGTGAGGAGGTTCCTTGCAGGAGACGATCGTCTTCTCACAAGAATCGAAGAGGGATGGGAACGGGCCGGGCGGAAACCTGACTGAAGGGGCACACAGACGAAAACCGATCGTCCGTGCACCCCAGCCCGCATATTGCCGGAAACTTCGCGCAATATGCGTGCGGGCTCATCAAGTCTCGGTCAGCGTGATGGCCGACTCCGGGCACGTTTCGACGCAGCTCTCGCAGCCCAGGCACTCATCGATGTTCACAACTTCGGCCTTCTCGTCCTTGAGTTCAAGGACTTCTGCGGGGCATATATCGACACACTCCCCACATCCGGTGCACTTCTCTTTGTCGATCGTGAGCTCGTACATATCGGTTTCTCCTGTGTGAGTAAGTTCGCCTTTCTCAAGGCAGTGAACAACAACCGTTTCCTACAAAAAGTCTATCCCGCCTACAGCGCGGTTTGCTCTTTCACCGAGACGGCGATCTTGAAGAGGATCGTCAGAATCAGGAACCCGATCCCCCATACGCCGAGAGTGATCATGACTTCGGGCAGCGAAGGCGTATATTCCACAACGTGCTCCAGTGGATTCGGGATGAACCCACCCACCACCAACCCCATGCCCTTGTCGATCCATGTGGAGAAGAAGACCGCCACAACCGCAAAGGCGAGTATGTTCTCGTTCTTCCGTGTTCCTGGATTGATGAGCAAGAGGAGAGCGACCGCCGCGAGCGCGGTGGATGTCCACATCCAGGGGATCAAGCCACCGTGCCCCTCATATCCGGCATACAGGTACACCAGAGAGTGCTGGTGCCCCGGGATCCCGCTGTAGAAGGCTGTGAAGAACTCCAGACCCAGGAAGAAGACGTTGATGGTCATCGCGTAAGCCACGATCTTGGCCAGGGTCTGGATCGCCTCTTTGCCCGGATCGAAGCGCGTCGTCTTTCTCACGATCAGGCACAGGATGATGAGCAAGGAAGGCCCGGATGCAAAGGCGGATGCAATAAATCGTGCCGCCAGGATTGCGGTCAGCCACAGGTGCCGCCCCGGAAGACCGGCATACAGGAAGGCCGTAACCGTGTGAATGCTCACAGCCCAGGGAATGGAAAGGTAGATGAAGGGCTTGATCCACTTGGGCGGTGCCACGCCCTTCCGCTCGCAGTCCAGCGAGATCCATCCGATCACCAGGTTCAGGAGCAGATAGCCCGTGAGGACCATGAAATCCCAGAACATGACCGAATTCGGCGTTGGATGAAGGATCACGTTCAGGACTCTCAGAGGCTGCCCCATGTCGACGAAGATGAACAGCATGCACATGGCCACGGAGGCGATCGCCAGGAACTCGCCCAGGACCGTTATCTTCCCGAAGACCTTGTAGTTGTGCAGATAATACGGAAGGACCACCATCACCGCGGAGGCGGCCACACCGACGAGAAATGTGAACTGGGCGATGTAGAGGCCCCAACTCACGTCCCGGCTCAGCCCCGTGATCCCCAGGCCGTAGAAGAACTGCCAGAGGTAGAAAAGGACGCCCACGCCGATCACACCGAGCAGGACCGCGATCAACGCATAGTATTTCCGACCACCAATCAGTGCCTTGTCAATCATGGCTCCCTCACACGAGATAATAGATCTGTGGCTTGGTTCCCAGCTCTGGTTTCCGCCGGAGGCTGTAGTGTTCGTGAAGGGCCTCCCTCACATGGGAGTGAGGATCCTCCAGGTCTCCGAATATCAGGGCCTTCACCTTGCAGGCCTCGACGCATGCCGGCTGTTTGCCCTCGGCCAGCCTTTCCGCGCAGAAATTGCACTTTTCCACCACCCCTCGCATACGGGTGGGGTAATCGTCCCGCTGGTTCTGGACGAAGGGCCGGGGGTCCCGCCAGTTGAAACTCCTCGAACCGTAAGGGCAACCCGCCATACAGAACCGGCAGCCGATGCAGCGATGGAAGTCCATCAAAATGATCCCATCGTCCCGCCGGAAGGTGGCCTTCGTGGGGCACACCCGCACACAGGGCGGGTTGTCACAGTGGTTGCACAACGCGAGGAACGGTTTCCCATGGAGGCTCTCGGACACGAACGGATGGTGCTGGTTCGGGCAAACGTGCTCGAAAGCGTCCTGCCAGATCCACTTGATCTCGTCCTTCGGGTTTCCGAGATCAGGAACGTTGTGGGTCGCATGGCACGCAATCGTGCAATCCTTGCATCCGTCCTTGCCGATCTTCTCGATGCATTTCTTCGTGTCGACCACCATGGCCCAGCGTTTCCCGACAAGGGCTCCTTCGTTCGGCCGGGCTTCCTGGGCCTCGACCTGACCCTTGAAGACCAGATCCGCGGCTGCCTTGCCGCCGACCCCGGCCAGGGTCCCCAGCCCGGTGATCTTCAAGAAATCTCTTCGATTCACGCCCATTACTTTTTCTCCTTCGGCTCAACGTGGCAGTCCCAGCAGTAGGGATTCACACTCGTATAGTTGTGGCACCTGTCGCAGAATTCCGCCTTGTTCGGGTGGCACTGCATGCACGTATTCTGAAGACTCATTTTGTAGGTCTTGCCGTTCTCCGCCACATACACCCGATTGCCTTCCCGGACATACGAGTCCCTCCAATCGTTGAGCAAGGTCATGTGCATGGCCGACATCCATTCCTTCGAGGCCACACACTCCTTCTCCTGGCTGACGATCTTCGGCTCCGGTTTGTATTCCGCCTTCCCGGTCACCACGTTGTACCAGATCGGGGAGGTGACGACCGCAAGGAAGAGTACGAGTCCGGCTACGATTTTTCCTCCATCATACATCCTCGTCACCCTCCGTTTCGTTCAGGGGATCACCACGCATATTGAGTTCCCGTTCCCTCTCACCCTTCATGACCAGCGCGTTCCCGAGCAGTTCGTGAACGCCCGTCACTTCCACCCCGGGGGCCCAGTAGTCCGCCAGAGGAATCAGCGTTGCCCGGTCGATGGCACAGACGCATGCGAGCCGGTTGACGCCGTGCTTCTCCTGCACGTGACGGAGGGCATTGCCTCTCGGGAATCCGCCGCGCATCCGCATCTCCATGTTCTCGTCCGTGCCCAATCCCGCGCCACCGGAACAACAGTAGGTCTGTTCCCGGATCGTGTTTTCCGGCATGTCGTAGAAGTGATTGACCACGTTCCTGAGAACGTACCGTGGCTCCTCCAGGAGCCCCATCGCCCTCGACGGGTTGCAGGAATCGTGAAAGGTCACCCGTAAGTTGTCGTTGCGGCTCGGGTCGAGGTTCAGCTTGTTGTTCTTGATCAGGTCGGACGTGAACTCCGTGATGTGGACCATCTTCGTGCTCTTCGCGTTCTCGAACTTGGTCCCCGTGATCGGAGAGACCGGCTCTTCCAGGAAGTCGGCAGGGCCGTTCATGGTATCCATGTACTGATGAACCACACGCCACATGTGGCCGCATTCGCCCCCCAGGATCCACTTCACGCCCAATCGCTTCGCTTCCGCGTAGATCTTCGCGTTCAGCTGCTTCATCAGCTCGCTGGAGTTGAAGAGCCCGAAGTTCCCACCCTCGGAGGCGTAAGGGCTCCAGGTATAGTCGAGGCCGATCTCGTGGAAGAGCATCAGGTAGCCCATGAGCGAGAACGTTCCGGGATCGGCAAAGTAATCACCCGACGGTGTAACGAAGAGGATGTCGGCCCCTTTCTTGCAGATCGGAAGATCCACCTTGATCCCGGTGATGTCCTCGACCTCGTCCTGGAAGAACTCGAGGGAGTCCTTGAAGGTGTGGGGCTGAATCCCCAGGTGATTTCCGGTTCGCTGACAATTGGAGGCCGGCTCGAGGGCCCAGGTGATATTGATCCCGAGGAGATTGAGAAGCTCCCGAGCCATCATCGTGATTTCCGCCGTGTCGATCCCGTAGGGGCAGAAGACCGAACACCTTCGGCACTCGGTGCACTGATAGAAATAGTAGAACCATTCCTTGATCACTTCTTCTGTGAGCTCTCGTCCCCCGGCCAGTTTTCCCAGGATCTTCCCCGCAGCGGTGAAATCGTTACGGTAGACCGATCGCACGAGCTCCGCCCTGAGCACCGGCATGTTCTTCGGGTCCCCGGACCCGATGAAGAAATGGCATTTGTCTGCGCAGGCACCGCATCGCACGCATATGTCCATGAAGAGCTGAAACGACCTGTACTTGCTCAGCCGGTCCCTCATTCCCTCGAAGACGATTTCCTTCCAGTTCTCCGGCAGTTTCCAGTCCTTATCGTGGGGCTGCCAGTCTCGCGGGTTGGCCATCCCAAGATATTCAAGATGCTTCGGGGAGCAGCTATAGCAGTAGGTGCCCTTCCGGAAAGCCACAGAAGGATCCATCCAGTCCTTCTTGGGCGGATCGTAGTCGAACTTCAGCAGATCCTCGGGCTTGATATCGAGTTCTTCTGATGACATCTTTCTACCCCTTGTCTAGTGGAATGTCGGCCGCTATCAATTTGTCCTTGAACTCCTCCTCCCAATGCTCGTAGGTGTGAACATCGACAGGGTAGTTCCAGGGATTGACGTGCCTGCGCTCGCGGCTGTCGTTTGACAGGTTTCGGGTCGGGCTTAGGAAGACGCCGCCCAGGTGCATCAGCTTGCTGAAGGGGAAGTAGATCACGAGTACGCTGACCAGGAAAAGATGGACATAGAAAAGGGCACCGATCCCGTCCGGAACGACCGGATTGAACCCGATCAGCCCCATGGTCAGCTCCTTCGCCTTCACCACGTCGATCTTGAGAAAATGGCGCATCAGGATCCCTGAGATGACTACCCCGAGCAGAAGGAAGAGGGGAAAGTAGTCGGCCGCCAGAGAGATGTAGCGAACTTGCGGGTTCGCGAATCTCCGAAAGAGAAGATAACCCAGGGCCGCCAGGATGATCAGGGTCGTCAGATACACGACCGGCGCGCCCACCTGGAAGAACCCGTCCAGGACCTGTATCCAGGGCACGAAGAACACGACCGGCTCGGTGAAGAAGCGGAAATGGCGCAGAAGGATCACCAGAAAACAATAGTGAAACGCGATCGCACCCAGCCAGAGAAAGAAGTTTGCGCTATAGACGATACGCTTGCCCCCGGTCGATTTCTCGTCACCCACCAGGGAAACGCTCGTGTTCCTAAAGAGCGAACGGAACGTGAGGATCTCCAGCGCCATTCTCACAGCCGTGTAGAGGCCGTTCGGGGGGCTCTCGAGAGGGCTGGACTTGATCCACGGAAGCGACTTCTGCTGGCCGCAGACCGTTGTGATGCGGAAGGGCACCGGAACGGTGGCCCATTTCAGCATCCTGTAGACAATCCCGATGAGGAACACCGAGACCGCCGCGTACGGGACGATCACCCCGAACACGACCTCAAGACCTGCCGCCGACACGCCCAGGAAGGCGAGCAGCACCAGGGCGACAACCGCGAAGAGAGCATACAAGGCATTCATCTGCCGACACCTCGCTTAGGATGAAAACGGATTTCCTATCGGTTTCCTATTACGAATCCCTCGAAGGGGTTTCCTCGTTCTTCTTTCTTTTCTGGTAAACAAGATCCGTTCGTTCCAGCAGCCTCAGAGCTTGTTCCCGTTGCCGTTTTACCTCGCTGACCCGGAGTTCGTAGATCTCCTCACGGCAGCCCATGTAGACGTCAAAGGCACGAAGGGCCAGAGCGTCTATACGTTTTTCGAGGGGCAACAATTGTTCATAGAGGTGATGATCCCGGATCTCCTTGCCCAGCACATCACGGATCACCTCTTTCAGGGAGAACACAAAGGCGAGCGCCTGGGAAGGGGAAAAGTCCTGGATCGACCGGATCCGAATCACCTTGTCCAGAAACTCGTTCAGTGCTTCGGGGCTCTCCCGGTCCTTCAGGAGCTCGTCATACACCCCTTCGATTCCTTGAAGGATGGTGCTTCTCACCGGGTTGGCGAAAGGATCCTTCTCCTTCTTCAGGAATCTCGACGTGTCCTCCGGATATGATTCGAGGAGACGATCGAACCATTTCCCAACGATGCTGGACCTTTTTCCGGCCAACAAGTCGCGCAACATCACGGGGCCGACGACTTCCTTTCTGTCACGGCCGCCAAGGATGCGTGGAGGGGCTCAAGGTTCGCCCCCGACCCACTCCGGGTAAAACCGGAAACAGCCGTGTCGAGGTCTGCCGGTCCCGAAGGCCGACAGGCCTCGACATCTTGAACGCACCCTGATGGCTCGTTTCCCACGCCTCGAGCGGCGTAAGGAACTAAACGCACCCGGTAGGTTTGGGCAGACCGGCTACCTTACATGCGCCCTTTGCAGGACCAGATGGGAAAAGCTCATAGATGTATTTGAGCTTGAAGCCTGATTCCTTGCAAACCTTCCGGACCATCGGGGCGATACCAAACTTCTGGTAGTAGTCGCGGATGTAGTTCACCAGCTTCCAGTGATCGTCACCCATCTCGTCGACACCTTCGGTCTTGGCCAGGTCCGCGGCCACTGCCTCGCTCCAGTCTTCCGGCGACTGAATGAATCCATCCTCATCGACTTCGATTTCTTTTCCGCCCAGTGTTTGCGTTGGCATTTCTTTTACCTCCTACGCGATAAGGTTTTGCCTGCTTGTGATGATTGTTCCTTGCCTCTATGATACAGCAGTCCCCGTGGCTGCTCGATTCAGAAAAGAATCCGCCCAGTGCGATTCCCCCAGTGCATGAAGATGGGAGAAGGTCGCATAGGCATTCTTGTAGCAAAGGCCCTCCCGGGACCCATCGAAACCGAAGCCGCGCTCCACCCGGCACGCAAACCGCAGCGCCTCATCCTCCCAGTCCTGCATCCCGGCATAGTGGAATTCGTGCCCTTTCAGCCGGCTCCCTTTCGGAAAGAGAGGGTTCTCCTCCTCGACCCGGAGCAGCGTATAGCCGTGTCCCTGAGGCCTCTCGTGAAACCGGTACACAATCGGAAACACATCGACGAGCGGATAGAGGTGGCCCTGCCATTCCAGGCCCCTGCCGAGATAGATGGCCCCCCCGCATTCGGCGTAAACCGGCATCCCGCTCTCGACCGCTTCGTGCAACGATCGCCTGAAGGACTGGTTCTCCGAGAGCGCCTTCGCCTGCGTCTCAGGAAACCCTCCCCCTATGTACAACGCGTCCAGATCCGGCAAGACCGGATCTTCCGATGCTTCCACGTCAACAACCTCGGCACCCCTGTCCCGCAAGGCCTCGATGTTCTCCGGATAGTAGAAATGAAAGGCCTTGTCCCTGACCACACCCACCCGAACTCCGGAGAATCGAGGGGCGGATTCTCGAGGATGCTCCTGTGCTTCATCCTGCTCGGAATCCTGAACCGACACCGCCGCGCAATCCCTCTCCGCCACTTCCAAGACCGAGTCCATGTCCACGTGGGCCTCGATCAGATCCTGGATCGCACCCAGCGTCTCCTGAACCGCCCCGTGCTCCTGGGTAGGCAGCAGCCCGAGATGCCGCTCGTGGAACTGGATCTCCTTTGCCCGCGGGATGGCACCGACCACGGGAATGTCGCAGTACTTCTCGATGCTCGACCGCACGATACTCTCGTGGCGCTGGGTACCGACCCTGTTCAGGATGACCCCCTGAATCGAGACATCCTCGTCCAGGACCTGGCAGCCTTTGATCAGGGCTGCCACCGTTCGGGTTGACTTGGTGCAATCCACCACAAGGAAGACAGACAGCCCGAGCAACTTGGCCAATACGGCCGAACTGTGCTGCCCATCCACATCCATCCCGTCGAAAAGGCCTCGATTTCCCTCAACCACGGCAACGTCGGTTCCGGCCGCCCTCGCCTCGAAGGACCTGAGGGCACCTTCTTCCCCCATCAGGTAGGTATCGAGGTTGTAGCAGGGAGCCCCGGCCGCAAAGGAAAGCCATGAGGCATCGATGTAGTCGGGCCCCTTCTTGAAGACCGACAGGCCTTTGCCCTTCGATCGCCAGGAAGCCAGAAGACCCAGGCTGACCAGAGTCTTGCCTGCTCCACCTCGGAACGCCCCGATAAGGATACGCGGAAACGGATTCTGCATTCTTCGGAACCAGGAGATTCTTAATGCCGTCTTTGTCGGGTTACCACCGGGAGGGAACGGAACTCTCTTCCGTGCCAGTCGGACCGCAATCTTCCCCGCGACCCTATGCACGGAGGCATCGCCGGCAACCAGGCGGCTTTTCGTTACATACGCTGCTCAGAGCGGAACCTTGCCAGACCACCGCTCTGTAGGGTTATCCCACTATTGAATGACGACTCATTCATTTTCAATCGTCCTTTTTAACATATCCTTTCGATTCTTGTCAACAACAGGGGCGGAGAGGCAGGGCAACATGCAGGGGATCCGGACGGATTCTTGGGGAGCTTTTGACTCCCTTGGATGACTCTGTTAAACTATCAATTTAGCAGCAAAAAAGATAACTCTACACGCCTCAGGGCTGAAAGAAGGAGAAAGGACCGATGACCGAGCAGGAGTATCTGTGCCCCCACTGCGACCAGAAGATGCGGAAATGGCAGGCCCCGGAAGAATCCAACTGGGGCGGGGAAATAAAATATGTTTGTTTCAACGACGAATGCGGCTACTACGTCCGTGGCTGGGCCTGGATGGACGAGAAGTACGGCCAGAAATCCTCCTACCGTCACAGCATCAATCCGGAAACCGGGGCCGTCGGCCCCCTGCCCGTAGCAACACCGGATCACATGAAACCGGGCATCATAGACTAGCCCGGAGGGGGAAATGCACAGGTCTGCTGCATCATCGGGGACGAGAAGCTAGGCCTGCTGGGTTTCGCGCAATTTCAAGACCGGATCACCGAAGAGCGAATAGGCGAGCCAGGTATAGGCGAATCGGAGCAGGGCCTCGTCGCTCCGCCGCATTTCCTCCTGCTCTTCCTCCGAGATCTCAAAAAGCGTCAGGAATCGCGTTCCGAATACGAATTCGCGAAAACGGTCCAGGCTGTAACAGGCCATGAAGAACATCTTCCATTTGGCCGGGTCGAGATCCTCTCGACTCCCGGGCCTGTACCGGGACAGGAAGTCCATCCACAAATCGTTCATTTCGTTGTAGGTGCCCAGGCCTTGGTCATCCATCCACGCCTCGGCCGCCCACTCTTCCCCCTCTTCGAAACCGAAGCAATGAGGCTCCCGTACGAGGAAATGCTCCTCCTCGACCCTGCCGGGATCAGAGCTTGAAGGCGCTCGGCGAACAGCCCTGCCGAGCGGATAGGCCCTACACGCCCCGGGCCGGTCCTCGTAGATGCTGCACCCCTTCGGGCTCACGAACGGGCACGTGCGCCCGGAGTTATCCTGCATCTCCAACCTGACAACAGGGATCTTCCAGGTCGGATCCTTCTCCTGGAGGGTGTATTGATCGAGGAAGGCCGTGGAATCCACGGCCAGCCCCTTTCTCAGCCGCAGCACGTCGTACGGCGTCAGTACCAGGTGCAGGTCCCTGCAGCAGTCCGTGAAGCACCTCACCCCCGGGTGGCAGGCAAACCTGTAGGTCTGGCCCTTCGGAAGGGGCTCGAGCATCTCGTCGGGTTTCTCTCCTGGCCGTGATGTCTGTCCCATGCTCGCCTATCCTTCTTTCTCTCCCTGGTCGCCGGAGGCCACCCCCATCTCCTTGCGCTTGCTTTCGGCCACCTCTTCCCGGATGGGCAATACATCCCCGCAAACCAGGCCGAAACGTATCCAGCGGAATGCGAGCTCCAGAAGGGCCACATCGTCCTTCTTGGCCTGCTCGACCACTTCCTTCTCCACCTCGAACACCTCGAGGAACTTCGTCTCGAAAACGAACCGCCGGAACGTGTCCAGATCGTAGCAGGCCATCCGAAACATGTGCTGGACCCGTTGATCATCCACCCCGGCCTCTGCCAGCCTGGGGTAACGGGTGACCATCTGAAACCTCAGATCCATCTCCTCGAAGGGGCCTACTTCCTGGGTCTTCAACCACTCGAGGAGGGGCCATTCATTCGGCTCGCCGCGACCCTTGCACTTGTCTTCGCCCACGAGGAAGTAGTACCCCCCCTGATCCCCCATCCAGTCGAGAGGATACATGCGGCACGACCAGGGACGATCCTCATAGATCGTGCATCCCTCATCGTTCACGAAGGGGCAACGCCTGTCGTCCTCCTTCATGACGAGCTGGATGACCGGGATTCCTCCACCGGGCGGCAGCAGGGTCTTCGTGTATTTTTCCAGAAACTCGTGGGAGGGAATTCCGAGCCGGTTCTTCATCCGGAGGATATCGTAGGGGGTCAGAAAAATGTTCACATCCCTGCAGCACTCGGTGAAGCAGGGAAGCCCGGGTCTGCACTGGAAACGTATCTTGCTGTCCTTCTCCAGGAGCTCTTCCGGTTGTGGCCTGGACTCATCTTCAGGAGTCTTCATGGTTCGCTCCTTCTTTTTGCTGTCTGGTTCGGATTGCGTTCTTCGCGAGGGTCGCGGGCGGCTCCCGCAGAGAGGCAGGGAGGCACCTCTGCCGCCGGCCTCTGGTATCCAACGACTCTCCGTCTGTTTCGAGTGGATGTCGCTTCGGTCCGTGCCTGGGTATTTCTTGGACAGGGCACTAGGAACGAGTATGTCCCGGAAGGGTAATCGTGGAACAACTCCCGGAAGTACACGATCTTTGCTCCACGGAAGAATCGGTTGTCGAGCCCGGTCCCTGCCCGGCACCGTCGGCAACGACAGAATTGACGCGACTCAAGACCCGCTGAAGCTCGGTAGAGCCGCAGTCCGAGCATTTCATCTCGACCTCATCCTTCATATTCCTTACCAGCAGTTCGGTCAGTCCTCGGCACTGCTCGCAGACGAACTCGTATATAGGCAAACCGTATCCTCCCCTTGTCAAACGCCTCCCTTCCGGCCTCGGGGGCCCGGAAAATCAAGGCGGTTTCATTCGGACAAACTTAACCTGTAATTATAGCAATTCGGACGGTTCTTTTCAAAGGGCTGCCCGGAGAGAGAGGTTCATGCAACGCCCGGGAAGGGAGGGATTTCTCTGTCATTCATCCCCTTCGGCAGGCCACTCCTCGTAGAAGGGGTTCAGATGCAGTTGGCAACTGCGGTTTCCATCCTGCCACTTCTTCCAGACCCGGATACGCTCTTTCGCCTCCTTTGCCGTAAGGCCCAGGAGCCTCCGCACGTCCCCTTTCGGGATGCAGCTCGTGAAATAGGCGTAATGCACCAGATCTTCGAGCATCTGCTCCGCCAGTTCCTCTCCAGGCTCCAGGAGGCCCTTCTTGAGCAGAATCGCCCGGATTTCTTGGAGGCTCTGTTTCGGATCATATGTTGGGTCTTTTTGGGCCATGGTTCTTCTGATCTGAAATCGATCGGCGCTGCGCCGGACACATTCCGTATGGCCTGCGCTTGGGGTGCTTTCCGTCTCCCATTCCGGTATTCTGAACACTCAGCCGCTGACCTGCTCTCCCACGCCTGTGGTGCGAGGGGTGGGCTGACACCTAACACCTAATACCCAATAGCCATTTTAGCCCACTGGGCAAACAACTTCCAGCGCGGATCCAACAACCGAAGGATGCCCCATGGCCTCAATCAAAGAGATGAAGGAGCTGCTTCAGCAGGCGCGGGAAGAGGGAGAGGGCAGACAGGTCGCCAACCTTGCCTACAAGCTCGGCGATATCTACCGGGAAAAAGGAAAGTGGGAGGTTGCCCTGCCCCTGCTGGAGGAATCCCTCGAATTGTGCAGAGAGCACGAAAACCCGGAGGGAGAAGCGGTTGTGGCCCTGTCCCTTGCCGAGCTCCATCTGGAGAGGGCCGATCCCGAACCGGCTGAGACACTGGCCGGCCGTGCCCTCAGGTTCTACATGGAGCAACAGGACATCAAGGGTCAAGTCAGGGCAGCTCTTCTCATGGGCGACACCTGCTGGGCGAGGAGAGAACCGGATGCCGCGATCCCCTATTACGAGCAGGCCCTGGGGCCCTGCAGAGAACATGGAGATCTCGCGGGTACAGCGTCCTTGCTCGATCGGCTCGCGAAGATGCACCGCCTCATCGCCAGAGAGGAACAGGCCCTGGCGTACTTCCAGGAGGCTCTCGAGTGCTGGCAGAAGCTCTCGATCCCGGACCGGGAAGCCATGACATGGGCAAACATGGGGGATATCTGCAAACGGCGAGGAGACATCTCGAGGGCCGTCCGCTGTCATGAACAGGCCCTCGCCCTGTACCGGGAATTGAAGAACCCGAAGGCGATCGAGGCTCTGGAGAAGGAGTTGGAGGCCCTGCAAGGGAAGGTTGAGGTGGATGAGAGGGAAAAGGAAACCGAAACAGAGTGATTTCACTGCGGCGGTCTACTCTTCGCCCGAGGACTCCTCACCGATCTTCTTCAGCCAGAGACAGAAATCCTGCATGCCCTGAAACCGCTCTTCCCCCTTGGACAGCCCAAAACAGATCTCCCTCGCCCCCTGAACATATGCGGAATGAAGGGGCCCATCCTGTCCTTCCTCCCTGCTCTTGTGCAGGAGGAACTCATCGAGTCGCAGGGCTGCCTCTTGAACCCTGATCCTCTCCTCCTGGCTGAAGAACGGGGGCTCCTTCGGGGCAAGGAAGGGATCCCATTTGTCGTATCCCTTCTTGAGGATCCGCTGCTGCCTACGAGGCGACATGCTCTCGAATAGTTCTTTCTTCTTCCTCTCCTCTTCCGAGGTCATCGGCATTCCCCATATCTCGATCTCGAAGGCACCTACTTCCCTGTATTCTATCGTATATTGAAGATCAACGAAAATGTTTCCCGACTCCGAGAATGGCTTTCTGACGGCGGTTCCGATTGACTTTTTCGAGGCAAAGATCTATTCTGCTAAACTGAGTATTTGATGATGTTCTTTGTTGCCGCACAATGCCCCCGAATCCGGATGCCGGACGTCAGAAAAGGAGAGCGAGAATGAGTGCAGAGGTAAAGCAAGCAGTCCTTGACTACTTCGCGAGCAAAGCGAAGACGAAGACCAAATTTTACATGAACGACCTCAGAAAGGTCGCCCCCGAGGGGATGTCGAACCGGGAGTTCAAGAAGGTCATCAATGAGATGATCTCCGAAGGAACGCTCATGTATTTCTCCACGGGCAGCACGACCATGATCCAGCTCGCGGAAGAAGACGTGGACGCGAAGATCCAGTAATACCTAGATAACGGGGCCTTTGCACCCCTGTTTCATCGTTCCCACGAAAGAAAAAGGAAGGAGTCATCTCCTTCCTTTTTTTGTGCCTTACCCCTGCCCCCTTCTCTTTCAGGGCTCTTCTTGCGGCCCCTCGCAAGGCCGAAGCAGGGCCTGTTCATCTTCTGTGGCGGGTCGGACTTCCAGGATCTCCAGATCGTATACCAACTCCTTGCCGGCAAGGGGATGGTTGAAGTCCAGCAAGATCCTCTCCGCTTCCTTCTTTTTCACGAAGTACCCGTAAGCGGCACCGGTCCTGTCGTCCCGGGCAACCGCCCACTTCCCTTCTTCCAGCTGCCTTCCCTCCGGGAATTCGTCATATCCCTTTACCTTGACCTCCTCCGGCAGGTAGGGCCCGAAGGCCTCCTCGGAAGAGAACCTGGGCTGCATCTTTTCGCCTTCCCTCGAACCCACGAGTCGCTTCTCGAGAGCCGGAAGGAGCTGGTTGTACCCTGTAAAGAACTCGAGGATGGCGAGCCCCTCCCGAGGATCTCCCTTGATATACTCCCCTTCGGCGGTGCTCAGGCTATAGCGGATCTTTACGTAGGTCCCTTTCTCCTGAATCGGTTCTGTTCCTGGATTCTTGCCCATCTCGGCACCTACTTCTCTTCATCCGAGAGCAGCTCTTTTCGTAGCTCCGGGATCACGGGAAAACCGGACCGCTCTGCCGCATCGAGGTGCCTGCGAGCGGTTTCTCGATCGCCCTTTCGGGCATGGAGAAGGGCCAGATTGTTGTGGGCCGGTCCGAACTCGGCGGAAACCTTGAGGGCCTCTTCGTTCGCCTCGATCGCCTGGTCCAGGTCACCCTTCAGCAGGTAGGCATGTCCCAGGTTGGCATAGACCTGGGGAACGTTCTTGTGGATCGCGAGGGCCTTCCGGTACACCTCGATCCCTTCGTCGATCTTGCCCTGCTGAACCAGGAGGAATCCCAGATTGCTGTAGGCATTGATCTGCCTCGGATCGATCTCGAGAACCTTCCTGTTCTCCTCGATCGCCGCCTCGATATTGCCCTTCCGCATGTAGATCCCACCGAGGTTGATCCTTGCCTCCAGAAGGCCGGGATTGAGCTCGAGAGCGGTCTTGAACTCGCCAATCGCCTCATCCCACTCCTTGCGCCTTCCGTGGGCCAGGCCCATGTTGTAGTGCAGTGGGGCCGAGTCCGGGCGAACGAGCAACTGCCGTTTGAGCTGCTCAAAGGTCTCATCTTCTTTGCCTTTTGCCACTGGCAGTCTCCTTCTCTAGGTGCCAGGCACCGTCCAGGGCTTGCACTTCACTCTGCAGCGCATGGCGAATTGCCCTTCGTTAGCATTGTACCTGAGCAGAGCTTGAAGATGGCTATCTTGACAATGCGCCTTTGTCTATTGCGTGCTAAAAAGATCTCCTACAGGCTGACGAAAAATGACCATATGCAAGGCGCATGGTACTTGCCCCCGCGAAGGCGGGGGTCCATGTGAAAACACTTGGGCCTTGGTACGCCGCAGCGATTGAAGCGTGGAGATTGCCACGCTTCGCTCGCAACAAGCGCCGCAGATGGTCGTTTCTCGTCAGCCTGCCAAGAGTACAAAGGGCGGCCCTATATGGGCCTCCCTCTGCAACGATTCGAACACAACTTCAACTGGAACGGGTACACCAACGACCGCTCGAGAGGTGGACTGCTAGAACTTGAACTGCGTGGTCGTCCTCCACGTGGTCATGGCGAGCCGATAGTCATCGATATGCTGATGTTTGAACTCGATCCCAGTAACCTCGAAGAATCGCTCCCAACCGATCCGCTCGATCCACTCCCCGACCCGCTCGTACTTCTTGCCGCCTGCGGCATAAGCTTCGACCATCTGCTTGACCGCCTTGACGGTCGAGGGCCAGCGCGGGGGCTCATTCGGCAGGAAGGGCACAGCCAGCTTGGAGAAGGAGGGCGGTGTCCTGGAGTTGGAGACCTTGCCTCCGACCCACAGGGCAATTCCGTCACCCTCGGCGTCCGCCAACGGCATGGCCGCACACATGGTGTAGCAGTTCCCGCAGAACATGCAGCGCGGATCGTTCACCTCAACGCTCTTCACCTCTTTGTCGCCCACCTTGACCTTCTTCGGCTTGATCGCGGCCGTGGGGCAGGCAGAGATGGCCAGAGGAATCTCGCACACGGCATCCACGCGCTCGTGCTCGATCAGGGGCGGCTTGCGATGGATTCCCAGGATGGAAATGTCCGAGCAATGGACCGCGCCGCACATGTTCAGGCAGCAAGCCAGGGAAATGCGCACCTGGGCCGGGAGCCGCATGGAGGTGAAGTCGTCGTACAGTTCGTCCATCACGGCCTTCACGATGCCGGAGGCGTCGATGGCCGGGGTGTGGCAGTGGAGCCATCCCTGGGTGTGGACGATGTTCGTGATTCCGGCACCGGTTCCGCCGATCGGGAACTTGTTGCCGCGGCTAGCGAGATCCTTCTTCAGGGGCTCGACCTTCGATTTGTCGCTGAGCAGAAACTCGATGTTGTTCCGCGTGGTGAAGCGCAGGTGGCCGTCGCAGTACTTGTCCGCGATTTCACAGATCTCGCGGATGTGGTCCACGCTCATGATTCGGCAGCCACCGACACGGACGGTGTAAACCTCGGCTCCGGATTCGGCAACGTGGACGAGCACGCCAGGCTCGAGGATCTCGTGATACTTCCATTTGCCGAAGTTCTCTGTGATAACGGGCGGCATGAAGTTCTTGAAATCCGGGGGCCCAATATCAGTGATTCGTTCTTGATCTGCCATTTTCTTGTATCCTCCCTAGGCCTGGTGTCGCTTACGGTATTCAGCAACATCCCGCGTCCATCCACCTTCCACCTCATCCTCCTTGAAGAAGATGTACGGGTTGTACCGCGGCGTGTTGATCATCCTTGGATCCGGGTCGAGCTCGAGGGCCTCGAGGAACGACCGCATACCGAGCCGCTGGATCAGCTCACCGATCCGCTCCCGGTTTCTTCCGTTCTCGTCCCACCAGTCCCACATCTTCTCGGCGAATTCCTTGAACTCATCGTAGGGCGGTTCCATCTTCATGAAGGGAACGATCACACTCGAAAGCTGCGCTCCTTCCAGGATCGGCGCCTTGGCCCCGACGAGGATGGTAGCACCGGTGTCCTGCCCCGGCCAGAGAGCGCGCGGCATCACATTGATGCAGTGCATGCAGCGGACACAATTCTCGGTGAAGATCTCCAGTTTCTTGCCATCCCATGCCATGCACCTGGTCGGGCAGAGATCGATGACTTCCGCCTGCATGTCCACCGCTCGCTTCTCGGTCCCGTGCGCGCCGCCGTTCGGGGTGAACTCGCCGCCAGCGTAGGCCGCAACAGCTGCCTGGTCGATCCGGATGTCGTCCCTCCAGGTCCCGACGATGGAGCAGTCGGCCCGCGCCACGGAGGCAACACAGTCATTCGGGCAGCCCGAGGACTTGAACTTGAACTTGTAGGGCCACGCAGGCCTGTGGATCTCGTCCTGATAGGTCATGGTGAGATCACGGATCAGGTCCTGGGTGTCGATGCAGGCCCACTCACACCGGCTCTTGCCGAGACAGGCCGCGGGGGTACGCAGTGCGGAACCGGACCCGCCGATGTCCATGTCGCATTCCTTGGCCAGGGCCTGGAAACAGGGCTCCAGGTTGTCCGTGGTGGTCCCGAGGAGGATGATGTCCCCGGTGGACCCGTGCATGTTGGTCATGCCGCTTCCGTACTTCTCCCAGATGTCACAAACCTTGCGGAGAATCTCCGACGTGTAGTACTTCCCCGTCGGCTGGTTGATCCGCATCGTGTGGAAATGTGCGACTTCCGGGAAGAGATCCGGCCGGTCACAGTACCGTCCGATCACGCCTCCGCCGTATCCCATCACACCCACGATTCCGCCGTGCTTCCAGTGCCCCTCTTTCTCCTCGAAAGAGAGCTCCATGACCCCGAGAAGGTCATCGCAGGCGGGCTTCTTCTTGGCCATATGCTTCATGTCGGTTACAAAGCTCGGCCACGGCCCCGATTCCAGCTCATCGAGCAGGGGGGTTTTGTGTTTCAATGCCATTCCTTTGTCCTCCTTGCCGATTTAAGATTTCTCAAAACCACCCATCAAATAGCTTTCTTCTACAGTCGAAAGCTTCTTACGTTTCCCTATGAGAGAACACCTCTTACGAGCCTGGCCTTCACCTCCTCTCTTCTCCGATGCGGTGTTCCTTTCTCGCAGTTGAGTAACTGGGCTACCCTTCTATCCACAGCATCCCATTTATTTCCAGCAACGCCCTGTGTTTCACAGGACGAGGCGATCCGGACAACGTCAACGCTTTCCGATCGTAGGCCTAGCTCGCTTCCGCCTGCTGTCCCTCCTTGACCGAGACGGCAGGGACCTTTGCCAGCAGCTCCCTTCCGCAAGCCCGGTTATGGATCAAGGCCGCCGTCCTGTAGACAAGGTGGGCGAGCTTCGAAAAGGGCGTATAGGCGAACAGCATCCACACCGACACGAGATGGACGTAGTAAAGCAGGTAGTACAAGAAACCGATTCCCATCAGGCGGACGATTTCGGCGAGGAAACCGGTGGCTCCCACGACGACCACCAGACCCAGCAGGAACCAGTCGTAATAGGAGCTCGCGGACTCGCTCTCATCCTGGTTCAGACGGCTCCGGATGAGGAGAAAGCATCCTGCGAGCAGGGCAATGGCTCCAAGGTTCCCCATGATCTTCACCGGGTTCCATTGGGCCCAAGGCGTCTTTGCGACATGAATGCCCAGAATCAGATCGATGAAATAGAACCCGACCACGATGCAGCTCGTCGTTGCGAACAAGGCAACGAAGCCGTAGAACACACCCATATGCCCCAGATAGCGGTCCTGGTTGGTGCTGCACTCCTTGAAGTTGCTGTGTATTGCAAGGTCCTTCACAACATCAATGGCCGCCTGGACGACACCTATGGTCCGCGTCCTTCCGGCGTCCAAATCCCCCCAGAATCTCAACAAACCTTTCGCAAAGACCGTCACTGCGAAGAGTCCGGTCAGGATGAAGAGGACATCCACGGCCCATATGGGAATCATCTCCCAGGACTTGATGACCTGATCCAAGTTGATTGCCTTGTCACCATCCATGTATACCGCCTCGCCGTGCCACCAGCGGTTCGTCAGGCCGATGATGACCGCGATGAGGATGGCGGGAATGGCAATCAGCAGGGGCAGTGACTTCGGGTCGCCCACTCGTTTGGCGATCGCCTGTGGGAAGGCGTAGTGCTCGATCGACTTCTTCCGCAGGGCATTCATAACGTCGCCCGGCTTCGCCCCCCGAGGGCAGTAGGTAGAACAGTCATTGCAGTTGTGGCAGAGCCAGATGTCCGGGTCACTTACGAGCTTGTCCTTGAGTCCCCACTGGGCCTGGATCATCTCTTTCCGGGGAAAGGGCTCATCGGCCGGGGCGAGCTGACAGACCACGGAGCATGTGGCGCATTGAAAGCACTTCTTGAGGGTGTCTCCTCCGGATCCGATCACATCACGTACGAATTCCAGATCCGGTTCAATACGGTTCGGCTGTGTCATCGACTCATCCTCCTACCAGCCCTTGTAAGGATTCGGACCGACCTCTTCCAGTTTCTCCATGAACTCGCCGAGCAGTTCCGGGATTTGGCCGTATTCGTTGATCGCGAGCTGGTGGACCTTGATGCGCTCCGACTCGAGCACGAGGCGGTCCAGGGTCTCCTGGATCTTGCCCATGCGGTAGCTGGCCAGCTCGGAGCCTTTCATGAAGTGGCACTGATAGTCGTCCCCGTACTTGCACCCGATGAGGAAGATGCCGTCGATACCCTTGGAAAGCGAGTCCGCGATCCAGACAAGGTTGATGTCTCCCAGGCAGCGCAGCGGAATGAACCTCACGTAAGGGGAGTACTCCAGGTGGTTGATCCCGGCAAGATCGAGAGCGGGATACGCATCGTTCTCGCAGATGAAGCAGACCACGCGCGGCTTCTCTTCGTCTTCCTCCGGCACCTCGATCGCCTTGACCATGGACCCGACGATGTCGATGGAGAAGTCCTTGAAGCTGATGATCCGCTCCGGGCAGGACCCCATGCAGATACCGCAACGCCGGCAGCGCGTAGGATTCGGCTTCGGCGTGCCCTTCTCGTCCTCGTCGTACGTTCCGAACGGACACTCCTCGGTACAGCGTTTACACTGGGTGCAGCGCTGCAGGAAGAGGTCTGGATAGGTGATATCTCCGGCACGCGGGTGAACCGCCTCGCCCCTGGAGGCCATCTCCACGCACTGGATCGCCTTCAGGGCCGCACCGGTCGCATCGTCGGCGGCCATCAGGCCGTCCATGGGCTGGCGCACGCATCCTGCGGGGTAGATACCCGTCCGCCGGCTCTCGTAAGGGAAACAGACGTAGTGGGAATCCGGGAAACCGTACTTGAGTGCAGGCAACTCGGGCCCCTGTCGGTAGGTCAGGTTCAGGATGTCCGACTTGATGATCTGGTCCGCGGGAGGCTCTTCCTCTTCTCCGGCCTTCTTCTCCTCCTCCTCACTCGAGAGGTCGACCTCTTCGCCGATGGCCGTGGCCGGCACCATTCCGGTGGCGAGAACAACCAAATCCGCCTTGATCTCGATCTTCTCTCCCAGCAGGGAATTATCCACTTCGATCCGAAGCCCCTTGTCCCCGTCCTCCTGGACGGACGCGACTTCGCCTTTGGTCAGGAAGATGCCCTCGTCCTGCTGGACCTGCTTGTAATAGTTCTCATTCTGGCCGGGGGTACGCATGTCCTTGTAGATGATGTAGACCTTCGCCTCCGGATCCGTTTCCCGGATGTACTTCGCCTGCTTGAGGGAGGTCATGCAGCAGACCGCGGAGCAGTAAGGAAGATGGTCCGGGTCGCGGGAACCGGCGCACTGGATGAAGGCCACGCTCTTGAGTGCGTTGCCGTCCGAAGGCCTCTGGAGCTTGCCGACCCTGGACATTTCCTCCACCTCGAGGTGGGTCACCACGTTCGTGCTGATGCCGTAGCCCAGGTCTCCGAGCTTGCTTGCGTCGTACTTCTGGAAGCCTGCGGCTTCGACGATCGCACCGGCGCGGACCGTCTCGGACGAACCGTTCGTCCTGATGGTCACATCGAACATTCCCGGCGCGCCCGCAGTGCTTTCGATCAGGGAGCCCTTGAAAACCTTGATCTTGTCATTTCCCTCCACTTCCTGGGCAAGGGCCCCGATGTCGGACTCTTCCATCTCCAGGTAGGGAGGCTTCTTCGGCAGGGTCTTGTGCACCTTGTTCAGGTATCCGCCCAGCTCCAACTCTTTCTCCACGAGCACAACGTCGTAGCCGGCCGCAGCCGCCTCGTTGGCGGCCGTCAACCCGGTGAGGCCACCGCCCACCACGAGGATCGTCTTGTCGATCTCTTCGCCGTGGGGCTCCGGGACTTCCATCTTCTCCGCCTTCGCAAGGCTCATACGGAGATAGTCCTCGGCCATCATCTGCGTATCTTCTTCCTTGGCGGGCTGGCACCAGGACACATGCTCCCTGATGTTCACCCTTTCCAGCATCACTTGCGAAGGGTCGTACGAAAAAACATCTGTTTTGGCTCTGCGCGAGCAGGCGGCGATGACCACGGTGTTCACGCCTTCCTGGGCGATATCCTGGCGGATCAACTCCGCACCTTCGGGCCCACAAAGAAACGCGTGGTCCTTGCAAACCGGCACACTGCTTTCCGAGGTGGCAACGTTGGCCAGCGCTTCCACATCGATCGAATCACCGATCCCGCATCCGCTGCAGATGTATACCCCGATCTTCTTGTCCATCAGGTTTTACCTCCTCAGACACTGAATGGCCTTCAGTGCGGCACCGGTTGCATCCTGCAGCGCGCAGGCCACATCAACAGGTCGCTTGGCACATCCAGCAGCGTAGATTCCCTTTTGGGACCCGTCAGAAACCACGAAACCGAATTCGTCATAGGCAACGTCCATGGGCAGCCTTTCCGCAGCCGTGGAAGGCTCCATGCCGGTGGCGAGCACGACCAGGTCGGCCTGGGCGCGGATCTTCTCGCCCGACAGCGTGTCTTCCACCTCCACGATCGGATCCTGTGTGGCTGCGTCTTCCTCGATCTTGGCCACCTTGCCCTTGATGAACTCGATTCGCTCGTCGTCCTTGAACTTGTTGTAGAAATCCTCGAGCTTGCCCAGGGCACGAATGTCGATGTAGAAGATCTTGATTTTCGCATCCGGGTTCTGCTCCAGGACAAAAGAGGCCTCCTTCATCGAGGCGAGGCAGCAGACGCCCGAGCAGTAGGCAAGATGATTCTCGTCGCGGGAGCCCGCACACTGTGCGAAGATGACGCTCTCCACCGGTTTCTTGTCGGAGGGGCGCAGGATCTTCCCTTCCGTCGGTCCGTTCACAGAGCCGAGCCGCTCCATCATCACGTTCGTGATCACGTTCGGGAATCGACCGAAGCCGAGGGTGTCGAGCTTCTTTGCGTCGTAAGGCCTCCATCCGGTCGCCACGACGATGGCTGCCACCTTGACCGTAGAGGTCTGGGGCTGCATGTCCAGGTCGATGGCATCGTACTTACAGGCGGCCTTGCATTTATCTGCATCCTCGGTACCCAGAATCTGCGGATCGAGCACATACCGCATCGGGAAGGCCATGGAAAACGGAAGATAGGCGGCCTTCCTCTGATCCATATCGAGGTTGAAGTCATTGGGAATCATGAGCGAGCAGGCCTCGGCGCAGTCGCCGCAAGCCGTACACTTCTCGTTCACGTATCTTGGACTCTGACGGATGGTCACTTCGTAGGCTCCCGGCTCTCCGCTGACAGCCTCGACTTCCGACAGGGTCAAAACATGAATTCTCGGGTTGTCCTTGATTCTGCGGAAATTGATTTCCAGTCCGCAAGTAGGGGGGCAAAGCTTGGGAAAGTATTGATAGGTTCGCGCGACGCGCCCGCCCAGATAGGGGGCCTTTTCAACGAGGATGACCTCTTTGCCAACCTCCGCCGCTTCCAGGGCTGTCGTGATACCGCTGATTCCACCGCCGACAACAAGAATGCACTCTTGCCCCGCGGCCGTGATGTTTTCGTCTCCCATCCTGATTTGCTCCTACGCTATGGGGTTCCGGTTCTCCGCTACACGTTCTCAACCGTGGCTCGCACCCTTCTCGCCGGAACGAGGGGCGCTAGAAGCTTCCACCGCTTTGTCTGGGTCACAGGAAGCAAAAAGGAGACCTCCAGGCACCCCCTTCGAGGGGAGTGCCTGGAGGCGAGATACTCAACTAACTTTACTCGACAGGCAGGTTGATGATCGGAACCTTCTTCATGCTCCACTCGCCGGTCGCCGGATCCCAGACGGAGTTGACAAAGCAGTGCCAGTTGTCTTCGTCCATCTTCTTGAAATCGGAGCGATAGTAGTAGCCCGGCCACCTGGTTTCCTCACGGAACAGAAGGTGACGCACGTGGCTCTCGGCGATCCACATCCTGTGGATGTTCTCCCAG